>CADABZ010000018.1 GCA_902786355.1 uncultured Eubacteriales bacterium | reverse complement strand
ATCGATCTGATCGAATGCTACGTCTCCGCCAAGTCCATACTTTCTGTTAAGTACGGATGTGATAGCTGCTGTAAGAGTTGTCTTGCCGTGGTCAACGTGTCCGATTGTTCCGATGTTGATATGCGGCTTCGTTCTCTCGTACTTCTGCTTTGCCATTGAACTTCCTCCTTTGTTCTAGAACGTTTTGCCGGAGGAGCTTGCCTCCGGAGGTCAAGGTTATCTACATAACGGCAGCGCCCTACGATCATCGATAACCTTATTTTTAAAAAAAGTTAGGGACAAGCGTCCCTGTCCCTAATGCGGGTTTCGCTGGAGCTGTTGAGCAGACTCGAACTGCCGAACCTCATCCTTACCAAGGATGCGCTCTACCACCTGAGCTACAACAGCGCATAGCATTAACAATAATACCTTAACCCCTTGCTTGTGTCAAGGATTCAGGTTGTTTCTCTGTTAATGCAGCCAGCCTTTTCAGGCAGAAATCATCTGCCTCAGAAAGGCAGATGAATCTTATCCGAGGATCCTGCGAACAGCGTCTGCAGCCGGGTGATTCAGCACACTTATAAGCTCCATGACTGCAGCTCTGCTTGTCGTAACCGTGCATCCGCTGTCTCTGAGTCTCTCTATCGCTATTTTATGATCATGCCCTTCTCTTGAAGCGCAGCAGTCTTCGACGATCGTGACTTCGTAGTCCAGGCGTCTGAAATCGAGTGCAGTCTGCATGACAGCGGCATGAGTCTCAAGGCCGGCAATGAGGACCTTGCGTGCAGGCATGGAATTCATGATCCTCTCAAAATCTGCTGAACCCCACGCAGAAAACTCGCGCCTGACTATGCTCTCTACTCTGCCTCCTCTGAGGCTTTCTTCTGCCTCCTTTATAATGCGTCCGCAGCCTATCATCTCAGTGACTGCCGCAGGGATCCCAAGCCTTCTGATGCATGCGGCATAACGGGAAAGATTGCCGGTGTATCTGTTGCGCATCTCGATCCCTGATGCCAGATTCTCCTGCGGATCTATTATGACCGCCGCGACAAGATCAGAAGAGTACCTGCCCTGAAGCTTGCGCAACGCAACATCATCCCCGACTGAGGATGAAAGCGGTGTGACAGCAGCGAATCCATATCTCATGCAGTCAAGATCATATCTGAGATCTTCGTCAGAAAGCATCCCTCCCCTGGAAACTGTCATTCCCGGGCCTATAAGTGATGACTGGCCTGCAGTGCCCTTGTCATCGAGTGCCACCTGACCCATCTGGAAGTTTACAGGACCGTCCCAGCTTATCTCATCTGCGCTCAGCCCCGCAGCATCCCCGGCAGGATGGAAACTGTATTTTTCGGCATATCCGTATGGAGCGACTTCGGCAATGCGAAGTCCCCTTACTTCCCAAGGCGGCAGATCTGGCGCATTGACACTGAGCATGATCTGAGGGCTCAGTGTATCTGCCATCTCCATAACGCGAGGCAGTATGCTGCATATATATTTAAAATGTGTGGATCTGAATGTTCCTACAGACAAAGCAACAGATCTTATCCCGTGCAGAGCGCCTTCCCTGGCTGCTCCTATCGTCCCGGAGTAGTATGCTGCTATGCCGACATTGGCTCCGAGGTTGATGCCGCTGAAAATATAGTCGAATGTGATGCCGCGCTCCGAGAACCACTCCACGGCCCAGTTGATGCAGTCAACAGGTGTGCCGTCAAGTGCATATGCTTCGGCGGCGCCGGGCACTTCAGCTTTTTCTATCTTCACTTCTCTCATGAAAGTCAGCGCCATGCTCTTAGCACTCTGCTGCTCTGCAGGAGCTGCGACATATACCTCGTGTTTTTTGCCCAGGTATTCTGCAAGCGCAAGAAGTCCGGAAGCACTGATCCCGTCATCATTCGTAATAAGAATCCTCTTCATGTCTGTCCCCCGTCCTGTCACTTTTCCGGATCAAATTCCATCCCGGAGGTCTGATCCGTACTGCCGTCGCTGAGTATAAAGACTGCTTCTACTCCGTCGGTAGCTTCAATAAGCTTTTTCGCCTCTTCATGTCCCTTGATGAGACATATAGTGCTGAGTGCATCGATATCCATCGACTTGCCTTTTGCCGCTGTAAGAGTTACAGCACTCAGGTCTGTCTCCGCCGGCCATCCTGTCTCTGTATCAAGTATGTGATGATACAGCTTTCCGTCTACTTCTATCTTGCGCTCATATACGCCCGAAGTGACCAGCGTCAGATCTCTGGCCCTGATAGTCCCCACTATCTGTGTGCGGTCAGAGAAAGGCGCTTCGACACCTATAACAAAATCCTCATCTCCCGGTTTGCTGCCTATACATATGACATTGCCGCCGAGATTGACGATCCCGGAGCTGACTCCTTCGCCTTCCAGATAATCTGCCATCCTGTCGCCGATATAGCCCTTGGCTATACCACCCAGGTCGATGCGGGTTTCCGGATCAGTTAATCTGACCTTGTTCCCGTCGATCTCTATTCCTTCATATCCGACATGAGTCACAGCTTCAGCAAGCTTATCTGCATCCGGAAGCTTTGCGTCGTCAGCATCTGCATGAAAGTCCCACAGGGAAGTGACGCCCCCGACGGTTATGTCAAAAGCACCATCCGCAAGCTCTGAATACTTCCTGCCTTCTGTGATCAGTCTGACCGTGTCATCCGACACCTCTGTCCAGCTGCCTTTAGCGCTGTTGATCCTGCTGACATCCGAAACCTCAACCGTCCTGCTCAGGGTCTTGTCAAGTTCAGCACACAGGCTGAACGCCCCGTCGATCGCGGCATTCGCCCTCTCCTCATCAGCGGAAGCCAGGACCACATCGCTTCCGTTTCCATCAGCTGCTTTCATTTCATAAATGCTGATGGTGCAGACAGTGTCCAGAAGGTAGTTTTCTCCTGTAACAGGTTTCGCGCTGTCGCTGCTGCAGCCCGTCTGTGTTATAATGAGCAGAACCAGAACGGTAAGGCACACGGCTTTTCGCAGGGCGGACAGCCTGAAGCAGGCCGGCAGCTTCGGTCCGACCGGATATTTATCGTTTTGAGCTGAAATGTTAATGTTACGCATTGATTCTGATACTAATATCTGAAGATTAATGAAGCAATACATCCGCAAGGCAGACATAATACTTTTCATAGTACTGGTCCTGACAGGTCTCGCAGTATCCGCTGCACTGAGCTTCTCGCATGCCGACGCCGGTGCTGATGCGAAAGTCGTGATCGAGTCCGGAGGAGAGCTGTATGCAACCTATCCGCTCTCCGAGGACCGCACTGTTGAAGTGCCTGCGTATGGAAACAAAGGCAGCAATACCGTCACTATAGAGAACGGCGAGGTCTGTGTGAGCGAAGCTACATGCAAAAACCAGGTATGCGTGCACCACGGCAGTATATCCCGCGGCGGCGAGAGCATCGTATGTCTGCCCAACAGACTGATCGTCCGTATAGAAGCAGGCGGATCTGAGGAAGGAGGCGGCTATGACTCAGTCACCTCGTAAAAGCTCTGCTCAGTTCGTAGCCAGAGTCGCTCTGCTCGCTTCGCTTGCTCTTATCTTCTCATATATTGAGGCTATTATACCATACAACCCGGGCATACCGGGGATCAAACTTGGCGTGGCCAACATCGTGACAGTCATCGCGCTGTACAGATACGGATGGAAAGAAGCTGCATGTGTCAGTGTCATAAGAATAGTCATTGCCGGCCTTCTGTTCAACGGAGTATTCGGCATGCTTTATTCACTTGCCGGTGCTGTGCTGAGTCTTCTGGGCATGATAGGTCTTAAGAAGACAGGTCTCTTCTCTGTTACCGGAGTCAGCATGGCCGCAGGTGTCCTCCACAACTTAGGGCAGTTGCTCGTCGCAGCTGCCCTTATCGAAGATCTTCGCATATTCTTCTATTTTCCTGTCCTGCTTTTCAGCGGTATTGCCGCAGGCATATTCGTCGGTATCACATCTCAGATGATACTGCGTGTCCTCAGGTGAACCGGGATCATAAGCAGGAGGCTCATCAGCAGAAGCACTATGGCTGCCATAGGATATACGGCTACCAGATGATTTGGCCTTCCGCATATTTCCAGAGCTCCCTGAACTATGCTTCCTATAGTCAGTGCTGCTACAGCCGAGTGATACAGCTCTCCTGACCATTTTCTCACTGCGCTGTACCTTTCGCCCGCGGTTTCATCCTTCCGGAGACCGAGCATGTATTTTGTCATAAACGGGATAGCTCCCATGCACAGCGGCACTGCAAATGCATATATCATGAAGTAGGAATAGACTCCGAAGCTGAACATTTCATACACAGCGCCTCCGAAGGCAAGCAGAACTGAAATGATCAGATATCTGAAAGCTGTCCTCAGATCATTTCTATCCGATGTAAACAATGTCACTCACCTTCCTTTCGCTCTCTCCTCTTCCGCCGGTCGGGTTGTTGACTATCTCGCCATTGAAGTACATAGTCGATGAGCCGCCTCCGTCGAGATTGTATGCAGTCTCAGCCCCCATTGACTGCATGAATTCAGCAAGCTCATACAGTGAAAGCCCTTCACTTTCATCGCTTCTGCCGTCGGACACTACGAATATGTAGTGGTTCTCGTCGATCATTCCGATCGCTGTCCGCGGATTGCTTGCCATTGCTCTGCCGACTTCTTCTCCCTCACTGACACTTATGCTGCCGTCTTCAACCAGAGCAGGTCCGAACGACAAGGTCTGCTGAGCGCCGTCTTCGAGAAGTTCCTGTGCACTTACCTCTCCTTCATCGATCACTTTCATAGAGCCGTCGCTGTATATGACAAGGTCCTCCTGTCCGCTTTCGCCCTTATCTCTGTACAGGACTCCGTTCCTTATGACATATCCGTTCTCCTGCGCCCCGTAATAATCGCCGTTTACTGCCAGAACGGCACCCGCATCCTCCGCTATATCTGAAGTCGTCTGTGTGATATTCCTGCCATAAGTTCCTTCAGCCAGAGCTGTTTTAAGATATTCAGGCGATGAGACCGTAACATCTGCGACATATATGGTCGTATCATTCTGTCTGTATTCTGAGAGAGTCACATTGATGTTCCCGTCAGAATAGCTGTCTTCTGTCACTGCAGCCTCTGAAGCCGCCTCATTTCTGACGGTCTCAGATGATGCAGTTTCTGCTGCAGCCGTTTCTGCCGCCCGGGACGTCTCGTCTCCGTAAACTCTTGCAATGAAGAATGTATCCATTATCACGTATATCGTGAAGCTCATAAGCAGTATCATGCTTATGGTCATCAGTTTGTGTTTTCTGATCATATCCGCGCCGTCCTTTCCGTTCAGTCTGCGGCCTCACGCAGACCTGCGCTCATCTGCAGGCTGCTTCTGCAGTACATTTCGCGCAGTCTCTTAGGCCTGACCGCCCTGTATTCCATAGTGAATCTTCTGCTGCCGGCTGCCGGTTCTGCCTGTGTGCTGATGGCAGCCTCTTCAGCTGCTTCTGTATTCATCTCATCGCGGTAGAAGATGACATATCTCTGAACTATCCAGCTGATCAGGAAGAATGTTATCTCAGTGATGATCTTTGCCGTCATCTTTCCCATACCGGCGCCGCATAGCGTACTGAGAACTATGGTATTTCCCGCGAGGATCATCACAGCGAGGAGGAAGTATTTTGCAGCAGACTGCGTAACACTTGTTTTGCTCCTGAAGACCATCCTGCGGTTGATCGTATAGTTAGCTGCAGCGCTGATCACTCTGGCGCCTATATTGGCTGTGATTATCCCTGCGCCGCAGAAGAGTATCAGAGCGTACAGGGCATAGTCTATCAGGAATGAGACGAACGATGAGGCCGAAAAACCTATCATCTGCTTCAGCGTATGCGATGCAAAATACCGTCCTATCTCTCTGTAGATCCTGTATGAATCTTTGAGTGTGCTGAAATGTGATGAACTGTTACCGTCAAGGTAGACTGTTTCAGCCGGCACTTCTGTGATCGCAGATGCGTTATGTGCGAGCTCCAGCAACACATTGATCTCATATTCATATCTGTTGCCGCTGATGCTGAGCATCATTGGTATCATGTCAGCGGTAAAAGCTCTCAGACCTGTCTGTGTGTCGTATATCTTCCTGCCTGAAGCCAGCCTGAACACTCCTCTTGTCACGGAGTTGCCGAAGCGGCTCCTTGCAGGGACATCACCCGCAAAGCTCCTGCTCCCCAGAACGAGCGTACCCGGTCTTGAAGCTGCTGCACGTGCTGTATTGATCACATCGCCCGTCAGATGCTGTCCGTCTGCATCAACTGTCACGATCACGGTGTCTGAAGGATCACCGGCTGTTATGCTGCTGATATGCCTCAGTCCGGTCTTGATCGCTGCACCCTTGCCCTGGTTTTCCTCATGTATGAGCAGGGTCACGCTGCCTCCGGAGCGTCCCGGAAGTCTCTCGCAGGCCTGTTCAAACAATTCTGAATACTCAGTCCCGCTTCCGTCATCGACCAGAACTATATCCATACCCGCTTTGCCGAGGCCTGCAATGACACCGAGCAGCTTCCTGTCCGGCTCATACGCCGGTATCAATGCTATGTATGCTGTTGTCATTGCTTATCTCCCTTCTCTGCAGTTACTGCATCTGACTGCCGCCGTCCATGCCGCCAGGTCCCATTCCTGAGTGGCCTCCCGGACCGCCGCCTCTCATTTCTTCGCCGCCAGAGTTCTGCTGTCCGCCGGCCATGCCGCCTTTGCCGCCCATGCCTGCGCCGCCGCCCATGCTGCTGTATACTCCGTCTGTCAGCTGGATCGTCTCACTGTACGAGCCTGCTGTAAGTGTGTAAGTTCCGTTCGCATCCATATCTGCTGTGCTGATATATACAGCTGTATAGTCAAGCTCAGGAGTTGTTTCTGCGATCACATTTCCGTCAGAATCCGTGAGTTTCACTGTGCTTCCGGCCGACTGACTGCCTGTGCTGACTGTGATCAGACCCTGATTCTCCACACTTGTGAATGTCTCACCCATGCCTGCTCCGCCTGTGCCGATGAATGTTCCGCCGGTTATCGTAGCTGAGACATTGTGATCCAGGATCGATGTATCTCCCTGCGAAGGTCCCTGTACTACAGTCGTACCTCCGCTGATCTGTACTGATCCATTGGAATCCACGCCGTCGCCTCCGGCTGTGATCCTGATATTGCCTCCGCTGATGCTGATGCTTCCGTCAGATCCTCCGTCTGAGAATCCGCCGCCGCCCGGGAATCCTCCCTTGCCTCCCATCCAGTCATCTTCACCGAAGGAAGATGTATCTGTTGATGATGAATTTCCGCCTGCTGCATTGAATCCGTCATCAGAGGCTGTCACATCTATGTCACCGCCGCTTACGGATATCTCCAGAGCTTCGATGCCCTCGTATGAACTGCTGACCGTGATGCTGCCGCCTTCTATAAGTGCCTGAGCATCTGCGTGGACACCGTCATCTCCGGCATCGATCTTAAGATCAGCATCTGATATGTAGAAGTAACTGTCTGATGCTGTACCTTCCTCTTCATCAGCATTATCTGAAACATGGACTCCGTCAGTGCCGGCTTCTATGGTCACATCTGCTGCAGCGAACCTTGCGCTGTCATTGGCCTGCACTCCGTGCTTTGCCGCACTTATCTTCAGGGTGCCGCCTGCGATCTTGACATCATCCTTGCCGACGATACCGTGACCTGCAGGTGAAGTGACTGTAAGGCTTCCGCTTCCGTTGAATGTGATGTCGTCCTTGGCGAAAACAGCTCCATCTATATTGCTGTCATCGATGGCTGTAAAAGTTCCGCCGTTAGCCAGAGTATTCTCACTGCCGGCTGCTGTAGTCACGAAGACCTTGTCTGCGGATCTGACGTATACAGCTGCTGAAGTGCTGCTGGTGATGTCCGCACCGTTCAGGACTATCTGAACCTTAGCTGTATCATCTGCATCGACGATTATCTGCCCGTCTGTCAGAGTACCGCTGAAGATATATGTTCCCTCAGCGCTCAGTGTGATCGTGCTGCCGTCTATGCTTACTCCGGATGCGGATGAATCAGCTGAAGCGCTGCTGCCGCTGAGAGTGATCCGGGCCGAACTGCTTTCGTCATATTCTCCGGAAAGGTCGCGTTCTGTAAACTGTTCTGATTCTGATGCGGCTGCAGTTTCTGTGACAGCACTTGTTTTTTCTGCTGAAACATCTGATCCGGCAGCTGCGGTTGTGCCTGCGCAGCCTGTGAAGAGCAGCATTGCTGCAATAGCTGCTGCAGTCATCTTTCTGGTGATCCTCCAGTTGCTCCTTCCGTTCTTTTTCATTTCTGTATTATTCATGATTATCTGTCTCCTTCTGCGATGCTAGAGTTCTGTTGCCGATGTTGCCTGTCTTGAAACATTGATCTCGAGGTTGCCGTTACGGCAGCGGATCCTATCTATAAGTTCCTTCTCTTTTGAAGGATCTCTGAGCACTACGTCATATGTCAGTCTGAACATGCTGCCCATATTCGTTGTCCTTACCTGTACCAGTTCGTATGAGCTTGTGTATTCTTCGAACACATTCTCGAACACACCTGTATAGTCAAGATCTTCCGGGACCATGATCCTGAAGCTCTTGTATTTGTCTGAGTTCTTCTTCGAACCGAGGTCGAGCTTGTTGAGTATTATGAATGCCAGGCACATCACTGCTGTGAACACTGCCGCGATCCCGAGGTAGCCCGTTCCGGCTACGAGGCCTGATGCCATCGCCAGGAAGAGAGCACATATCTCCTTGGCTGTTCCCGGCACTGAGCGGAATCTGACCAGGCTGAATGCGCCTGCGACCGCGATACCTGTACCGACGCTTCCGTTGACCATGATTATGATCACGCAGATGATCGCCGGAAGAAGTGCGAGCGTCACTACGAAGCTCTTGGTATATCTTGTGTTGTACATATATGTAAAAGCTATTACCAGTCCGAGCAGAAGCGCTGCTGCGCCCGAGAGTGCAAACTGTGACATGCTTATGTCTGCCGCCTGTGTCTGTGTAAGTCCTGTAAGAATGTTATCCATATCTTTTTCCTCCTTTTTCGTTTGCAGCTAAATGATAAGGGCAGGAACTTAAACCAAAATTAAATAAAAAAAGAAAACAGGACTGATTTTGAAATTATCAGTCCTGTAAACATATTGCGATTAATTTAATTATGTTATGATCGCCTCTGACAGATGCCGGAGGACACCTTCGCACGTTATTTCATGAGCTCAACGCCTTCTGTCCATGCTGTACCGACCTGGTCACCTACTGTGAAGTAGCCATGCTTTGAATTATCGAACATAAGGATGTTCAGCTTAGTCACATCAAGCTTGCCGTCTTCATCAAGCGCGGATTCTTCTGCCTTGACATTGACGATCTTTCCTACAGCTCCGTGTATGTTCCCGGTATCAAGCTCCTCAAGGAACTCGCACTCGATCACGACAGGAAACTCCTCAATAACAGGTGCATTCACCTTGTTGCTCTTAACTGCGGTAAGTCCGGATCTTTCGAATTTATCTTCCATAGTATTGCCAGAAGCGATACCGAGGAAGTCTGCTTCCTTCATGTGAGCCAGGTCTGCAAGTCCTACAGTAAATGCCTTGCTCTCTCTGATATTTGCCAGAGTCTTCTTGCCCTTGCCGATACACAGATAGATCTTATCTGAACCTGCGATCTGTCCCCAGGCTACATTCATAGCATTGACCTTACCATTTGCATCATAAGCTGCGACCATCAGCACCGGCATAGGAAATACTGCCTGCTGGATCCCAAGATCTTTTTTCATTTTCTCTTCCTCCTGTAATTTTAGCCGGCTCCTCAGAACATCCGGATACTCCTGCGATCCTGACCGCCGGTCTGTTTTCACAGCAGATTATATCCTTTTTCGGAGCAAATGAAAACACACCGCATATTGTTTATCCGTTATGCGGTGTGTTTCCTCTAAGGAAAAGTATGGAAAATGATCAGTTTCCTGATCAGGCAGTCTTGCCTGCAGCCTGCATAAATCCTGTCCAGTGCGGAAACATGCGCTGCCTGAATGCTCTTTTTCTGACTTCCGGAGCGGTATGCGGGCTTCTTTTCTCTGCTGTCTCTGCTTCTGTCTCGCCGGCAGCCTGCCTCTGCAGCACAGATGCAGCAGCCGCTTCTGCCATCTCAGGGATTACAAGCTGAGTATATGCTGTTCCGTATTTTGAGAAGGATGTCTTGTACAGCTTCTCTTCTGAAAGGATGCTGACCATCCAGAGCGGGATACCTCCTGAGCACTTCAGCTCCATCAGTACCTTGCCGCTTTCGAGTATCGGCGTTCCGTATGCTTCAGAGCAAAGCGACATATCGTGATCTCTGCACAGAACGTTCTCGTCGAAAGTCACTCTGAAATCCTGATCATCCAGTCCCGGTCTCATTTTGTACGCCTCGCGGTCATAGCTTAAGAACATGACCGGCTGCAGATCTTTATAATAATCAAGGAAGTAGTTGATCTCGCTGCAGAGCTGATTGGTGCGTCCATCCTGATGACCGTATGCTTTGGCTCCTGTAGTCCATTCCATAGCAGCCTTCTCAGCGATAGCGACCCTCCTCTTGTATACTACGTGATCGAATTTGCGCTTGAGCTCTACGAATACCTTCTCGTCAGATGAGACCTGGGTGTAGCTTCTCACGCGAAGCTTCTCCTTAAAGTCAGGTTTGACGATAGAATGACGCGCAAGGATATAATCCGGTGTGTCAAAATATATATTTCTGATTGTAGTCTTTCCGTACTGATCTATAGACATATATGGCTGAAGGGCTCTGACGACTTTGTCCTTCTGCTCCTTTGTCAGCATATATTTGAGTTCATATCTTTTGAAGACTTTCTGGTATGCCATATTTCTGTCCTCCTTTGATATGTGAATGATAAAACCGCAAACTAAAACAAAACTTAAAGAAAATAAAAAAGCAGCAGCTGTTTCTTTTGTGAAACGCTGCTGCCGTGTAGCTGTTGCAGATCATACCGCCGGCATGGCTGCGGTGACTATGAATTCCGATCCGTCACCGCTGCGGGCGCGGATCTTTCCGCCATGGGCATTTACGATCGCGCTCGCCATCGAGAGCCCGATGCCATGCCCGCCGGCTTCGGAATTTCTGGATTTATCTGTTCGGTAGAATCTGTCGAATACATGCCCGAGATCCTCATCCGAAAGAGGTGTGATGGCTTTGTTTCCCACCTCGAGCACAACATTCTTACCTTCTCTTGAAAGTTTAATACTGATGTTTCCTCCCTCAGGCGAATACTTGACAGCATTTTCCATGAGTATGGATACGAGCTTTTCGATCTCCTTGCTGCTTCCCGTCATCGTAAGCATCGGAGTGATATCCGCTGAGATAGATTTGTTCCTCTCAGCTGCCAGTGTTCTGAACGAGTCGGCTGTCTCTGATACAATATCCGATACCGGTATCTCTGTCATCGTCAGCTGACTGCCGGATTCCTCCATCCTTGACAGATATACAAGGTCATTGGTCAGTGAAGTCAGCCTGTCCACCTGTCCGTCTATATCTGAAAGGCTTTCACCGAGGCTGTCAACGGCTTCCATTACCTTATCTCCGTGCTCTGCCCCGGCACCGTCTCCCCGGACGGATTCTTCCTCCCTTATATCATCGAGGTCCATTCGCATCACATCGATATTGGCCTTTACGATAGCAAGCGGAGTCTTGATCTCATGTCCGGCATCAGTGATGAAGCGCTTCTGCTTCTCATAGCTCTCAGCTACCGGTCTGACGATCTTCCCGGCAAAATAACATATGACCGCAAAGACCGCGAGAAGTCCTGCAAGAGACATGATGATGCTCGCTCTCAGGAACTCTCTGAAAGACTTGAGCGTCCTGCCGCAGTCAAGAAATGTGACTCTTGTCTTATCCCCCTCCTCAGATACTGCATATCTGTATTCGTTCCTGAAGCCTTTGTCCTTGCCCGAAGCTGCTGCTTCCTCTGCATATTCCTCAGCCTGCTCACTGTCTACTGCGTATATCCTGCCGGTATCTGACCAGACTGCTTTTCCGTCCTTATCTACAAGAACTGAAAAGAACCTGATCTCCTCTGCCTCATCCCTGGAAATATCTCCGGGCGCCATTCCGCCTCTGCCGTTCATTCCGGAAGCTGCTCCGTCTGATCCGTTATAATCTCCGGTCTCAGCGTCTATGTCATCGTATTCTTGCTTCCGGGCAGCCTGATCTGCGGAATCATCGTCATCATACGTTTTGTCAGATTTGTCGCCGAAAAGGAGCGGCATCCGCCCCTTGTTCTCCGACAGCATTTCAAGAGTCTTGTCCGCTTTATTGACTACTGTATTGTAGTTCATGATATTCATTCCCGCGACTATCGCTGCAAGAAGCACGCTCAGCGACATCATGGCGAGAACTATGAATCTGCGTTTGAGTCTATTGATCATCGTCTGCGATCTCCAGCGAATAGCCTGCATTCCTTGATGCTTTTATCTTCACATTAGCCTTCAGCGAAGTGAGCTTCTTGCGGATGTATGAGATATACACCCATACAACATTGCTCTCTGTATCTGTATCATAGCCCCAGATGTGGTCCATGAACGTATCCACCGAGATTATATTCTTAGGTGAGGCCATCAGCATCTCGAGCATCTGGAACTCCTTATTGGCAAGCTTCACACTGCCGGAAGGCGATTCAAGCTCGAAGGTAGAGCGGTCGAGTGTGATATTGCCAAAAGACAGCTTTGTGCCTGCCTCAGGGTTCTTGCGCGTGATCGCGCGGACCGCTGCCAGGAGCTCTTTGGCATCGAAAGGCTTGGTCAGGTAATAGTTAGCTCCGCTGTCAAGCCCGAGCACCTTGTCATCTATCTCTGCCTTGGCCGTAAGGATCAGAACAGGAAGAGTGCTTCCGCTTTCACGGAGCTTCTTCAGTACGGTGATGCCGTCCATCTTAGGCATCATAATATCCAGAACGGCGCAGTCATAATTGCCGGCTTCGAGATAATCAAGAGCTTCTTCGCCGTCATACACTGCATCGATCGAATAGTTATTCCTTTCGAATATCTTGACTACAGCTCTCGACAGAGCTTTTTCATCCTCAGCCAGCAGTATCCTCATGTGTCATCCTCCATACTGTTCATTATTATCCATAATGATACTATAACATGAGCATCCTTAAATACAGTTTAAACATCAGTTATTTTCGCTTCAGTCCGGGCAGCTTCGCTAACCAACGAGCCATTTGTGTTTTTCAACGCTGTACAGAGGGATGAGCGGGATCATGATCGGAGTCTTTTTCACGTAAGCCTGATACTCCGGATCATCTCCGTAAGTCCTGTTCTGGCGCATCTCAAGACGCCTTGCTCCGCTGAACATAACATATATGATGCCGGCATATCCGGTGAATACAGCAAGTATCTGCCAGAATCCGCTTACCGATCCTATTCCGCTCAGCATGACGCCAGTCCAGAATGTCATCTCTCCGAAATAATTAGGACATCTGACTATCCTGTAGAGACCTGTGTCTACGAATCTGTAAGGTGCTATTTTCTTGGCTCTGCTCTTCTGCACATCGGCAGCTGTCTCCAGAGCCAGTCCTGCAGCCATGAGTACAGCGCCGGCTATGACCCAGCCGTCCGTGAAATCACCGTTTTCCAGTCTGAATGATACAGGAGATGTCTGGCATGCATAGAGAAGCGATGCCGATATCCATATAGCGCACTTTGCGCCCAGGCTCATGCTCTTGCCGTCCTTGATCTCGCCCTGCATCTTCCGGTTGTATGTGCCTTTCCTGCCTTCTCTCAGCGCCAGATAGCCTCCGAGCCTGAGCCCGTAGAGGATCAGCAGTATGCACTGGATCAGGAGTCCGGCATCCAGGCTGCCACGATACATCACTGTCAGTGTGATACCGATAGCACATATCGCAAATCCGTAACCAATGGATATGAACCATACATATTTCCTGAAACCTATCGAGCTGACGATCATAGCTACGATCATCGTGATTGCAAAAGTATTCACTTGTTATACCTCCAGAATATACATCCCGCTTACATTGATGAGCCTGGTCACTGCCGGGTGCGTATGTTCGCGGGTAAAATTACCGTACTCCATATGTACATGGCCGTACAGATGATAATCCGGCTGCCACCGATCCATCAGATCATTGAAGCACGCAAAACCTCTGTGCGGCAGATCCTCAAGATCGCCATGCCCAAGGCTCGGCGCATGGGTGAGAAGTATGCTGATTTCCTCGCATCCGTCACTTGTCCGTCTGCTTCCGCTGAGTCCGCCGGCAGCCCTTCTTAACAGAAGCCTGCGGCTGAGCTTTCTGACGCGCCGCGACATCTCACGCTCCGTATACATGTCCGGCCCGTCGTGGTAGCGCATCGAGCCTCCGAGTCCGGCGACTCTGATGCATCTGGTGCCTGATCCGTCATAAAGGCTCACGACTCTGTCCTCAATGCATACGCAGCCCTGCGGCGGCCGCTCATCATACATACCGTCATGGTTGCCTCTGACATACATGCACGGAACATTCAGCATCGTCACAAGGAACTCCAGATACTCAGGTCTGATATCGCCCGCAGAAAGAATGAGCTCAACGCCCTCGGTTATCCTGCTGCCTGCGCTCTTCCAGTGATCCCACAACTCTCTTGATTCATTATCCGCTACACAAAGGATCTTCATTGTTTTTATTTTTTTATTCCACTGACACTCACGGTCTCTCGCGCTTCATCATTGAGAGAATCCGCATCCGGGATCTCCCCGATAATATTCTCATTGAGCCAGTCCATCGTTATGACATCCTTGCTCGTAAGCGGTCTGTCAAAGACGCTCCTTACAAGTCCGCTCTGGCTTTTCAGCTCTCCGTCGAAAGGATTGAACGAGCCGGACATAATGCTTGATCTCAGAACATCGATCATCTGACGTGTTCCGGACGGAAGTATATCACTTAGCTTGATGTCGACTGCTCCGGAGATCATTCCCCACCAGTAATTGGTAGCCTGATCCTTGCGGTCGACCCTGCTCGCATGATATGTACCGTCAAGCATAGTCTTTACGATCGTCTCGTATAGTTTTCCCCACTTCCATATAGGCTGAGCGAGATTGGAGACTCTGAACTCTCCCGAAAGATCCGTGCCCTCTCCCGGTGCTGCTTTCTCCACATAGCACAGTCCGTAGGCATTGCTTCCGTCTCTGTTGTGAGTTGAGTCGATAGCAGAGACTACATGGATCCCTCGGTCCTGCATATCCCACCACCAGTTTGCATTCTGGCGTGTCGACCATTCGAGATATATCTTAGCCTTAGGATCTGTCATTGCCGCGCCTATGGCAAAAGCATTGATCCCCGCGATCGTACCGTATATCGGGTAGTCCGAGCAGTATCCTATCATATGGCTGCCGTCGCCCGCGGAGTATACACCCGCTATGACACCTGCGAGGAATTTTGCCTCATAGAGCTTAGCGTAATATGTGCGGACCGCCTGATGTGCCAGATTGACAGAGCAGTTGAGAAAATGCACATCTTTATACTGTATCGCTGCGCGGAGTGCGTCCTGCATCTGCCTCG
Organism: uncultured Eubacteriales bacterium; assembly: GCA_902786355.1. Classification (GTDB taxonomy): domain Bacteria; phylum Bacillota; class Clostridia; order Peptostreptococcales; family Anaerovoracaceae; genus Crickella. Next base: position 19,999 of record CADABZ010000018.1, on the reverse strand, counting down.
GAGATGTGGTGAATATCACATCAGCTCCCCATTCTGCAGCGGCATCAATAGCTGCCCTGATATCGCCGTATACCTGGCATGAGTGCTCTTTCTCACTGCTTCTTCTGCGGCCTTCCGCACCATCGGTTTCCCTGCATGGAGCTTCTGATCTCATGTACTCCTTGTTGCCTACAAAAGCTGCAGTCCTGACGATACCGCCATATGTACGTTCAAGCCTGAGCCTTCCGGCTTCATGATTGTATATCCAGTCTGAATCTACCGGGAGCCAGTCATATATGAATGCAGCCCTGAGCGGATGCTTCTGTGAATACGAGATCTGCGGTATCACCTTGCCGATGAGCGATCCCGGTCTTGTGATGAATCCGCCTGTCTTCGTGATCAGACTGCCGGCATTGATGGCATCCTCTGAGGTCTCCACCAGAGAGACGTTATCGATGTTATACACGGTAAGCAGCTCTTTTCTGATGCTGCGTATCCTCTTTTCAAGCTCTTTGCCCGGCCGCACATCGAGAGCATCCCCGGAATATATCCTGAGATATGTCGCAAAAGCATCTCCCAGCGGCTTGTCAGAGATTTTGCTCTCCTGCATGCCTCTCACGGTCTCACAGAACCGCCAGTATGCCGACTTCAGCGACATAACGAGCTCCTCCGGCCACTTATCTGCATTTCTTCCGATCTGCATACCCAGGGCATCTGCAATATCTGTGTATGAACCGGCATGAAGGCACTCGATATCATACAGTGGTGCTACCCTGTAGAAATCTAGGAATTCAGCATATACCGGGTTTTTCTCAAGAACTGCGCTGTCCGGAATTATCCTCGTGACATCTGCAGTGATCGAAGGCATCTCAAGGAACCTGCTTACAGAAACTCTCTTGTTGCCTTCCTGTACGTAGAACCTGTGAAGATATTCATATACCTTGATTGGGCAGTTGAAGCCCTCTGACATCTGCGCCTGATAGAGGTTGCTCCACTTCGCTGCGAATTCTGTATCCGCATCGAGAAGCGGCATGAAACCGGGCGAGAATGAATTCTGCCTTGCCTGCGTCTTTGTGCCTGCTATCTGTTCTACAGGTATCTCGATCAGGCCGAGCTTCTGCCTCGACATTGTGTCATTGCCCGGAAGCATATAGTCAAGAGCAGGCAGAAACGGGTAATGTCCCGCTGCCTGTGCTGCTTTATATTCCTTCTCGCCTGTTTTCCTGGCTTTGATATATTCATCTATCATATAGTGTTTCCCCTTGAGGTTTCGTTTTTTGACCTGTTGTATGTTAGACCTTTTGGGATATGAAAGTCAACACGAAAAAAGAGAGCCGCAGTTCATTCTGCGACTCTCTTATGTGATCTTACTGTAAGACTATGCCTGGGCAGCCTTTTCAGCAGCCTTCTTAGCCTTGAGTGCTTCGATCTGCTCCGGTGTCAGCTTAGGAGCAGCAGCAGCCTTAGCCTTCTTTGCAGCAGCGACTTTTTCAGCCTGCTCTTTGGAAGGAAGCTTCTTGAAGCTGTTGATAGCTCCTGTCGGGCATACTGCAGCACACAGTCCGCAGGACTTGCACTTTGCAGGATCGATCTTGGCGAGATTGTTCTCAACATGGATAGCGTCGAAGTTGCAGACTGTTGTGCACTTCATGCAGCCGATGCATGCGTTGTCACAGTTCTTGCGTGCAACTGCGCCCTTGTCTGTGGATGAGCACAGAACGTGTACCATGTTTTTCTTAGGAACGAGATCAATGATCTTCTGCGGGCAGACGCTTGCGCATGCGCCACATGCCACGCAGTTCTCTCTGTTGACATTAGCAATGCCGTCTACGATACCGATGGCATCAAACTGACAAGCCTTGACACAGTCTCCGAGGCCGATACATCCGTACATGCAGGCATTAGGAGATGAGAACCATCCCTTTGCGCCCTTGCAGGACTGGAGTCCCTGCCACTCGAGAACAGTACGTCTCGCATTGCAGTTTCCATTGCACATTACCTGTGCAGACTGAGGCTCTGCAGCACCGGCAGCTCTGCCGAGGATCTCAGCGATCTGAGCTGCAACAGCCGCACCGCCAGGTGAGCATTTTGTGCAAGGTAGCTCTTCATCAGCTACCAGGTTAGATGCATAGTCATCGCATCCGGCGAATCCGCATCCACCGCAGTTAGCGCCCGGAAGGACTTCTCTTACCTGTGTGACTCTCTCGTCTACTGCTACATGGAATACCTTGGAAGCGAAAACAAGAAGTCCTGCACAGACAAAACCGATAACTGCTACAAGCAGTACAGGTGTCATAACATTACTCATATCTCCACCTCCTTACTGGAACATTCCTGTGAAGCCCATGAATGAAAGTGCCATGATAGAAGCACTTACGAGGATGATACCTACGCCCTTGAAAGGTGTCGGGATACCGTCCATGTTCACAAGCTTCTCTTCGCGGATGCCTGCAAAGAGTACCATTGCCAGCATGTAGCCGACGCCGGCTCCGAAAGCATACACGATGGACTGAATGTATGTGTAGCCAAAACTGATTGCGTTGATCGTAGCACCGAGGATAGCGCAGTTAGTAGTGATCAGTGGGAGGAAGATACCGAGTGCCTTCTGAAGAGCAGGCAGGTATTTCTTCATAAACATCTCTACGAACTGTACGAGTGCTGCGATTACGAGAATGAATACTACAGTCTGCAGATATCCGATCTCGAATTTGTTGAGGAGCTGCATTACAGGCCATGTTACGAGCTCGGCGATAACCATTACGAAGACTACCGCGCCGCCCATACCTACTGCTGAGCTCATCTTGTTGGATACTCCGAGGAATGAACAGATTCCCAGGAACTGCGACAGTACGAAGTTGTTAACGAGGACTATCGCCATAAAGATTACGATAAGGTTTACCATTATGAGCGTCCTCCTTTCTATACTGCCGGTGCAGCCTTAGCTGCCTTCTTTGCTTCAAGCTCTTCGTTGGCTTCAGCAGTGTTGCATGAATTGTACATAGGGCACAGTCCGCAGCTGAATCCCTTTGCCTTGAGAGCCTTGCCCTTTGTAGCTGCCTGGATGATCGCGATCAGCACTCCGAACACGAAGAATCCGCCTGGAGGCAGGTTGAAGAAACCGATCGAGAAGTTCGGGATGATAGTGAAGCCGAGGAGGCATCCAGTACCAAAGAACTCTCTGATAGCTCCCATAGCAGCAAGAGCGAGAGTGAATCCGAGTCCCATTCCGATTCCGTCGAGAGCGGAGTCTATAACGGTGTTCTTGTTAGCGAATGCCTCAGCTCTTCCGAGGATGATGCAGTTAACTACGATAAGAGGAATGAATACTCCGAGTGCCTTGTTGATGTCCGGTGCGTAAGCCTGGAGCACGAACTGTACCAGTGTTACGAAGCCGGCGATTACTACGATGTAGCAAGGGATCCTGACCTTATCAGGAATTACCTTACGAAGCATCGAGATAACGATGTTGGAACAGATCAGTACTGCTGTTGCAGAGAGTCCCATTCCGAGCGCATTGATCAGTGATGAAGATGTAGCCAGGAACGGGCATGTTCCGAGGAGAAGTACGAGTGTAGGGTTCTCCTTGATGATTCCGTTAGTCAGAATCGCGAGTTTGCTTTTCTTTTCCATTACTTCACACCTCCCATCTGCTTATACTGTTCGAGTGCGCAGTATACAGCTTTGTGGACAGCTCCGGATGATACGGAAGCACCTGTGACTTCGACGATATCATCTGCATGTGCCTTGATGGTATCACTTCCGAGTTCTGTATGGCCTGCATACTGTGCCAGGTGGCCTGCATCATGTGCCTTGGTTCCTACACCAGGAGTATCTGCATGCTCAGTTACCTTGACACCTGTGATAGCACCGTCTTTGTCTATACCTACCATAGCTGTCAGGAGACCGCCGTAGGAATTGGACTTGACAGTAACGACCATACCTGCTCCGTTATCTGCCGTATAAGCATCGACTGCGTATACTTTGCCTTCCTCGAGTACAAAGAGGTCAGCGCCGCTGTCTGTGAAGTTGTCTGCGTCAGGCAGCAGCTCCATTCTTGCTTCACTTGCAGCTTTAGCTGTATTCTCATCAATGATCGGCTTAGTGATGCCGTATACGAATGCCAGCAGGAATGTTACTACAAAGCATATGATGACGAGTACCAGAATAGGCGAGATGAATTCCTTGAATGTGCTGTTTTTATTTTCCATTCTTAGCACCTCCCTCCTTCAGGTAGAACTTGTATGACAGGTTGTTGATCAGCGGTGTGCAGATGTTCATCAGGAGGATCGAGAAGGATACACCTTCAGGATATGATCCGAAGAGTCTGATGCTCATAGTGATGATTCCGCAGCCGATACCGAAGATCAGCTGTCCGAGAGGCAGCTTAGGCGATGTGACATAGTCTGTAGCCATGAAGAATGCTCCGAGGAGCACGCCGCCTGCGAGTACATGGAAAAGTGCCATGTGAAGGCTTCCTGTAGCGATCAGCGCGAATACGAATACTGTGCCGATGAATGCGCAAGGAATGACAGGGCTGATGACCTTGCGGACGATCAGGAATACGCCGCCGATGATCAGTGCCAGTGCACAGACTTCTCCGGTAGATCCGCCGTGGAAACCAAGGAACAGTGTTCCGAGTCCAGGGAGCTGATCTGTGCTTCCCTCTGCGAGGATCGCAAGAGGTGTCGGTCCTGTTATAGCATCTGTTGCTGTCTCAAGTCTTGTCAGCGGCCATGTTGACATGCTTGCTGAGAAAGAGATGAACAGGAAGATTCTTGCTGTGATAGCAGGGTTACTGAAGTTCCTTCCTATGCCTCCGAAGAGCTGCTTTACTACCACGATGGCGAAAAGGCATCCGATTACTGCCTGCCAGAACGGGAAGTTTGAAGGAACATTGAATGCGATCAGAAGTCCTGTCAGTGCTGCGGAGAGATCTCCTACAGTCTGAGGTCTGTTCATGAATTTGTTATACAGGTACTCGAAGAGCACGCTTGAAAAAACACATACTACAGACAGAAGCAGGGCTCTGAATCCGAAAATATAGATACTTGCTGCCCATGCAGGAACGAGTGCAAGGATGACTGTTCCCATGAGTCTGGTTGTATCCGATTCCGTTACGATATGAGGTGCGGAGGATACTATCAAATTAGTATGAAACTTTTTATCCATATTACTTCGATGCCTCCTTTACCATCATCTTAGCGAGCTTGTTGGTCATGCTCAGAGGACGTCTAGCCGGGCATGTGTATGAGCAGCTTCCGCACTCCATGCACTGCATGACATTGAATCTGTTAAGTGTGTCTACGTCCTTTCTCTCATACGCATCTGCGAAAATGCTTGGCATGAGTCCGAACGGACAAGCTGTGTGGCAGCGCTGGCAGTTAAGGCAGGCTGTCTCTTCCTTGACTTCTGCCATCTCCTGGCTGAAGCAGAGGATCGAAGAAGTGTTCTTCATAGTCGGGGAATCGTCGCCCTTGGTTGCTCTTCCCATCATAGGTCCGCCCATGATGATCTTGCGAGGCTCCTTCTTGTAGCCGCCGCAGAATTCAACTACATCAGCGATCCTTGTTCCGATAGGAACGAATACGTTCTTAGGCTCAGTGACTGCATCTCCGTCGACTGTAACTCTTCTTCTTACGATCGGCATTCCTGTCTTCATGTATTCAGCCATGACGCCGATAGTTGAAACGTTATCAAGAATTACTCCGAGCTGTGCCGGGAGGACACCTGCATTCATAGTCTTGCCTGTGACTTCGTAAACGAGTACACGCTCAGCTCCCTTAGGATAGCTTGATGGCAGCGGAACTACTTCCATGTCCTTGATCTCGTTCTGCTCGATCAGTCTCTTCATGTTGGCGATAGCATCAGGCTTGTTGGTCTCGATACCGATGTATCCTCTCTCAAGACCAAGCCAGTGCATGATCATCTTCATGCCGTCGATGACATCCTGACCATTCTCGACCATTTCTCTGTTGTCTGTTGTGATGAACGGCTCGCACTCTGCAGCGTTGACTACGAGGTACTTGCACTCATCAAGATTCTTAGGATTCAGCTTGACGTGTGTCGGGAATGACGCACCGCCGAGACCTACCATTCCGCTGTCTCTTGCAGCCTTGACGAAATCCTCAAAGCTGTTGATCTCAGGAACTTTGACCTCTTCGCTGACTTCCTGCTTCTTGTCCGTTTCGATGACGATGTGTGTCTCAAAACCACCCATCGAACCACGGACCTGCTCGATAGCTTTAACAGTCCCGCTGACGCTTGAGAAGATAGGTGCGCTTACAAAGGCTTCGACGTCGCCGATCCTCTGTCCTACCTTGACGTAATCCCCTTTTGCAACAAGAGGCTTACAAGGAGCGCCGATATTCTGGGACATGCTGATGCTGACTTCATCCGGTACCGGCATCGTCACGGTCTCACATGCTGCCGTGTTCTTGTGATGAGGTACGTGGATGCTTGGCAAATGTTTCCTTTGGCTCATCCCTTTTAGAAACTCCTTTCATATACTACCAATATCTTACATGGCACGGGAATTATTTCCCGTATTACTGGCTGCAGCCCGGTGCTTCATCAGAGCACAATAATACCAGAGCAGCTCTGCCGCTTTAACTTCGTCATTATATAATACTTTCATCAAAAAAACACATTTGTGAAAAAAGCAACTTGGCTTACAGTGTCTATTTTTGAATACATGACCATCAATTCCGCACACGTCTGCTGTCCGCGTGCTTGCACACACATGTTTCTCTACATATAATATTTGTATGAACAACAAAACAATAATCGATTTTCTTTATGAATATGCCAAGGCTCCGCCAGTATCGTTTCATATGCCGGGCCACAAAGGACGGCGCGATCTCTATGCAAAAGCAGGATATGGCGATTTTCTGCAGAATATCGTCACATGCGACATAACAGAGATCCCGGGAGCCGATGCTCTGTTCTGCCCGGAGACGACGATCCGCGCAGTAATGGACAATTATGCAGAGCAGTACGGCGTACTTCACTCCGAGCTTCTTGTCAATGGTTCGAGCGCGGGTGTCATGGCTGCTGTAACGGGCTGCGTCCCTGTCGGGGGCAAGCTCATACTCGGGCGGAATTCTCACCACTCTGCCTTCAGTGCGCTCAGGCTCGGCGGCATCAATCCTGTATATGTAAGGCCTGAAACAGATCCGCACTCCGGCCTTGTAAGCGAGATATCAGCTGCCGCTCTGAGAGAAGCCTGTCAGGCTAATCCGGATGCCGAAGCTGTACTGATAACCAGTCCTAATTATTACGGGATGCTTTCAGACATTGCATCACTTGCTTCGATCGCACACGAGCACGGTATGATCCTGATAGTCGATCAGGCACACGGCGCTCATCTTAAATTTTTCGATAATGACGCCGCAGCGCTGCGCGATGAAGGAGCATACGTGCCATTCCCGTATCACAGTGCGGAATCGCTCGGTGCTGATATAGTCATAAACAGCACCCACAAGACCCTTCTGAGCTTCACCGGAACCGGAGTCCTCAACATATGCTCTGACAGAGTGGACATAACTCAGGTAGCCGACGCGCTCCGGATGTTTCAGACGACCAGTCCGTCCTACCTGCTTATGGCAAGCCTGGATATCAACGAAAGGATAATGAGAAGACACGGGCAGGCTCTGATCTCAGTCTGGAGAGATGAGCTGGCAAGATTTTACAGAAAAGCCGGAAGGATCCACGGCCTCAGCATCGTCGGCCAGCCAAGGAGCAGCGAAGATGCCGGATCTGTTTTTCCTATGTACCGTGCGCGCACCGGTCTGGATCTTACCAAGATCAACATCAGCATGGCAGGTCTCGGGATGAGCGGAGAGCAGCTTGACAGAGAGCTCAGGCATCGCGGGATCATAAGCGAGATGATACACGGTGAATATGTGATGCTGATGACAGGAGCCGGGACCGTCAGCTCCGACTATGACAGACTCCTCGATGCTCTCAGCGACATCGCTGACAATTACGGCTTATCGAGGATCCAGAACCGCAAGCCTCATCCGGCAGCGGAGTTCTGTCTGGACTGCACATCAGTTCCATTTGAAGCTGTGTCTGTCCCTCTCTACAGCGCAGACGGTATGGTTCTGTACGACCCGCTCATCGTATATCCGCCGGGCACACCTATAGCATGCCCGGGTGAGATCCTGAATCTGGAAGTCATAAGCTATATATCTGATGCTATCAGCAAGGGTGAAAAAGTCAGCGGCGTAGATGAAGAAGGCATGATAAGAGCCGAGCCGCTGAGATGAAGAGTTTCCAGTATATAAAAGCAAACCTCAGGAGATATCTCCTGAGGCTTTTTGTTGTCCGCTCCATTGAGCAGGGTTCTTATTATTGATGTTCTTACTATTTAATGACTTCCCTGCCGCCCATATATGGTCTGAGAACTTCAGGTATGACTACGTTGCCGTCTTCCTGCTGATAGTTTTCGAGGATAGCTGCGACAGTTCTGCCTACCGCGAGTCCCGAGCCGTTGAGTGTATGAACGAATTCAGGCTTAGTGTCTTTGTCTCTCTTGAACCTGATATTGGCTCTTCTTGCCTGGAAGTCCTCAAAGTCCGAGCAGCTTGAGATCTCTACATATCTGCCATAGCTTGGCATCCAGACCTCGATATCATAGGTCATCGCCGAGCTGAAGCCGAGGTCTCCGCTCGAAAGTCTTACGACTCTGTACGGGATGCCGAGTCTCTTCAGCACTTCCTCTGCATCATTGGTGAGCTTCTCGAGCTCTTCATATGAAGTCTCAGGGGTGGTCAGCTTGACCATCTCGACCTTGTTGAACTGATGCTGACGGATGAGTCCGCGTGTATCTCTTCCCGCAGATCCGGCTTCCTTACGGAAGCATGGTGTATATGCTGTATAGTATACAGGAAGCTCATCGCCTGGGATTATCTCCTTGGATCTGAGATTGGTGACCGGAACTTCAGCTGTAGGAATAAGGAAGAAATCCTTGGCCGGAAGATAGAACATATCATCTTCGAACTTCGGCAGCTGTCCTGTTCCTGTCATAGCCTCTCTGTTGGCCATGAACGGAGGAAGGATCTCGGTGTAGCCCTGTTCTTCTGTGTGAAGGTCGAGCATGAAATTGATCACGGCCCTCTCGAGCTTAGCGCCCAGGCCTTTGTATACTGTGAATCTTGCTCCGGAGATCTTTCCTGCTCTCTCGAAGTCGAGGATATCGAGGTCTTCACCTATATCCCAGTGAGCCTTGGCCTCAAAACCGAATTCACGAGGCTCGCCCCACTTGCGAAGCTCGACATTGTCACTGTCATCAGCTCCGATCTGTACATCTTTATATGGGGTATTAGGAATGCCGAGCAGAACATTTCTGAGTTCCTCTTCAACATCAGCGACCTCTCCGTCAAGCTCCTTGATACGAGCAGAAAGCTGCTTCATCTCTGCGAAAAGAGCTGTGGTGTCCTCGCCTGCTTTCTTGAGCTTCGGAACTTCGCGTGAAGTGACGTTCTGTTTGTTCTTGAGCGCCTCAACTTCAGCAAGCATCTCTCTTCTTCTGATGTCAAGCTCTCTTACTCTGTCAATCCCGAAGTCTCCCTTGCCTCTCTTCTCGACTCCGGCTTTTACCTCTTCAAAATTCTCTCTTATTCTCTTAATATCCAGCATATCCTAGCCTCTTTGATTTCTAAAAAATATTTCTGCGGTATTTATTATATACAGTCCTCAGCTCTTCGAGCTTCTCCTCTATCATTATCTCAAGTCTGCTCAGTTCTTCATAATCTGCTGTGTCAATAGCGATCCTTGCCATCATCAGAAGGGATGCTCTGCCATTGACCTCATGACCGATCAGATCCTTGAGGTCTGCTACTGTCTGCCAGTTGCTGCGGTCGTACTCATTGCTGTCATCATCATGCAGTCTGACGCAGCTCCTGAGATAATCCATGGTATTCTCAATATATCTGTCATGGTATTCCATGGACCATTTGAGGATCATCTGCTCTCTGTAGGAGCGAAGGATCATCTTCATCGTCTCATCGCCGCAGGTGATCAGTCCGACATTTTTCATCGGGTCCTCCTGATCTCCCCATGCAGCGAAGCACTGCCATACGTTAGCAGGCGGTACTCCGAACAGCTTCTCGCGTTCCTCACGAGTGTAGTCAGTGTAGATATTGCGTTCTGATCTGTACTCTCTGTTTTTCTCGAGGTAGAAATCTTCTTCGCCGTATTTCTTGCTGATCGACTGCTCGAGCTCTGCCGGTGTCTTACCGGCTTCAAGTGCCGCTCTGATGCCGTCGAGCATAAGCAGATATGCCGCACCTATTACAAGATATGTATTGGTATGCGGGTTCGGCGATCTGAGCTCGAATCTCGTGGAAAGCGGGTTTTTCAGGTCGCGCACCAGTCCCACCAGAATGGTTCTGTTACGGGACGGTGTCCTGTGATCAACACCCAGTGATGTAACTATACATACAGGCGCTTCGTATCCAGGCTTGAGTCTCTGGAATGCATCATGCGTCGGTGCGACGATAGGGTTGAGCAGTTCGTAGTGTCTGAGCATGCCCATAAGCGCTCCGAATCCGACAGGACTCATGAACTCAGATTCCTTGTGGACCGGTTCGAACAGATTTACTATGCTTCCGTCCTTCAGCTTAGCAGCCAGTCCGAAATGCGTGTGCTCTCCTGAGCCTGCAACGCCGAACATCGGCTTTGCCCTGAAAGATACTTCCAGATTGTTCATCCTGAACACATCGCGGATGATATTTCTTACCTGGCTCTCGTTGTCTGCAGCCTGCATAGGATCGGCATACTTCCAGTCGATCTCAAGCTGCTCCATGATGTGGTCAAAAGCACCGGAATTACCCATCTTGGCCTTGACGCCGCCGACCTCTTTGTGTCCCATCTCAACGCCGAAGCCATAGTGATCAAGTATCTCGAGGGTCTGCTCCATCGCGGTTCCTACCGGCCCGGTAACTCTCTTCCAGTACTGTTCCTTGAGCTCCTGAGCTATAGAGAGCTGGTTCCTGTCAGCTCTGTCATCAGGTGTCTTGACCCAGAACTCCAGCTCTGTCGCATTGGTAAGTCTCAGCTCTTCGATATCATCAGGTCCGCTGATCCCTCCGATATGTTCAAATACATAAGGATTCTCTCTCAGGATACGGCTGAATTCACCGCTGAATCTTTCAACGGAATCTTTGAGGAATGTCCTCGAGCCTACCATGGTGTCTCCGTTGTGGCGGAGGAATGATGGTATCCTTAGCGTCCCTGTCGGAAGACCTGTGCCGTAGTCGATATTGGTAAAATTGTATTCAACATACCAGTTTACATCGGGGTCCGGCATGATATCCACACGGGCATTGGAAAGATCTGCTATAGTAGGCAGGGCTACGGATGATCCGTCAGTCTGAACACCGTTGGCAAGAAGATTCTCCATGTCATCGATAAATGCCAGTACAGGTATCTTCTCATCAGTGTTATGGCCGCCCATATCTACGCCCGTGAACGAAACGAATTTTACCTCCGGGTGAGCGAAAAGTCTCGTCTTCACTGTTTCCGGATCGTGTTCATCCGGAGTCAGTGTATACAGCATCCTGTTTAAATCAAATCTGATCATTATTCCCCCATAATTCATGCAGAAGAGCGGGATCAGTCTCCCGCTCTGCCGCTGATCTCTATCTTATATCCTGAGAATTAACTGGCTATTCGGCCGCGGCCGCAGCCTCATCGGCTGCAGGCTCTTCTGCGGGTGTTTCTGCTGCCGGTGTTTCGGCTGCAGCTGCCTGTTCACCTGATGCTGAGCCCTGGCTCATATTGCTGAGCCTGTTCAGGTATTTCTCCAGCTGGCCTATATACTTGCCGTATTCAGCCCAGTCACCATTCTTCTGTGCCTCAATAGCCTTGTCATATGCATTCTGAGCCATGCTGATCAGAGACTGTACATCATTGCTTGTCCCTGCCTCATCGCTTCCTGTATCTGTCACGCTGTCGGCCTTTCGTCCTTCGATCGTGCCTCCGAACAGGCTCATAAGCGCTTCAGAAAGCGTCGGCTCATAAGCGATCTTGTCCTGATAAGCTACGATAACTCGTTTTACCTCAGGGATAGCCTGGTTAGACGCCTCGAGGTATACCGGCTCAACGTACATCAGTGATGTACCGATAGGTATTACGAACAGATCGCCTCTCTTATATTTTGATCCTGATGATGCCCACAGTGAGAATTCCTTGGATATCTCTGTGTTCTGGTCGATCTGTGCTTCTATCTGCATCGGACCGTAGACCGTCTTGTTCTTAGGCATCGTATATACGATGAGCTGTCCGTAATTGTCGCCGTCGTTACGAGCCATCATGATCGCTGTCATGTTCTGTTTTGACTTAGGTGTGAACGGAACCATGTTGATGAATTCCGCACTTTCCTCTGTGTCAGGCAGATTGAAGATGTAGTAGCTTGGATCCATCTGGACATCTTCTGTTCCGTAGATCTGATGCGCTATATCCCACAGGTCCTCTCTCTGATAGAACACCTTGACTTCGTTCATGTGGTACTTGGTGTAGACACCTGCCTGGATCTTGAACAGAGCATTAGGATATCTCAGGTGAGCCTTCATGTTCTCAGGCATCTGATCAGCTGTCTTGAACAGCTTCGGATAGATCTTTCTGAATGTCTGAGCAATAGGATCCGCTTCATCCACAACGTAGAAGTCAACAGTTCCGTTGTATGCATCCACAACTACTTTGACAGAGTTTCTGATGTAATTGGTTGAATTGACCTGTCCGGTATATGGCTCTGAATACGGATATTTGCTGCTTGTTGTGTAAGCATCGAGTATCCAGTACAGCTTGCCGTCAATAACAGTCATATAAGGATCTTCCTCATATGAGAGGTAAGGCATTATCTTCTCGACTCTGTCTACTACGCTTCTGAAGTATATCATCTTCGAATTCGAAGTGATGTTCGAAGAAACGAGGATCTTGATGTTTCCTTCTCTGAGAGCGAACAGGCATCTGTTGAGCAGATTGAGCTTTATTCCGGTGCTTCCCTTGTATTCAGTGTACTTGTTCTCGCTGCCGTCAGGATAGTCGAACTCGGCTTCCTTGGTGTTTACGATGATATAGTCTTTGGACAGTTCGCCGAAATAGATCTCAGGTCTGTCGATCTTGAGTACATCTACATTTGTCTCCGGCGGGATGTTGCCCTCGATGACATCCGGCTGTCCGGATGCGGTGACGGTATCTACCTGAGATACTGCAACTCCGTAACCGTGTGTGTACTTGAGATGTCTGTTGATCCATGTATCACTGATCTTATCCTCATCGATCTCTCTTGCTGAGAGGTATGTCTGAGTGATCTGATCGTTGATAATATATCTGTCAATATCTGTATCGTTGAATCTGTAGTACTGACGGATCGACTGAGTCTGATTATAGAAGTCCTTAACAGGCTCATAGTCATTGATCCTGATGTTTCCGATAGTCTCCTCATTGTTCTTGATCGTATCCGCCGTTATAGTATCGTCAGCAGAATAAGGAGCTACTCTTACATCATCAATAGCATACGCATGTCTCGTATACTCGATATTGTTCTCAAGGTACTTGGTCTCTTTGTTGATTTCATCAGGGCTGACTACGAGTGACTGTACCAGGCTCGCTGCACCTGAACCAAGCGCAAATACAACTACCATGATCACAGGAACTTTGAGGAGCTTGGTTATCTCTCCCTTCCTGATGTGTACAGCCAGAGTAATTGCACCAATAAGTGAAAGCAGTATTATTATTCTGTATACCCACAGTGTGATATTGACATCAACGAATCCGGCACCATATACCGCACCGGTATGTGTATGCAGAAGATCGAACTGCTTGAGGAAGAAATCTACTCCGAGCATCAGATAGAACAGGACACCGAGCACGATAAGCTTGCCGCTTGCTATGTCCATAAGGTGCTCGAGGTTGCTGTTGTTGACATCAACTCTTCTGCCCTGTTTCCGTTTATGATCCTTGTCAAAAGCAGTGTCAACAGCTTTCTTGCTGGCTCTGAACATCCTTCCGATAACGGAATGATCGATCGGAGTACGATATATGACCTTAGGTTCCTCGTCCTCTTCGGCCGGTTCAGGTTCAGGCTCTTCCTCTACCGGCGGAGCCTCGTGGATGAATAAATCCGGTGTCCGCACAGAAAGCAGATACAGATAGTAGATAATAGTCACCACTACCAGTCCGATGATGGCACCGAGGATTATCTCGTTTAGAGTATCCAGCCAGTCAAGCTGGAATATATAGAACCCTATATCCAGATTGAACAGCGGATCTTTCAGATCGAAAGCTGTCGAATTTGCTGATTTCAGGAAAATCAGCCATGTGCCCCATGATGCGTACAGACCGACGCCTGCTCCGAACAGGAGCGACAGTGTCCACGCCATGGAGTTCATGCGTTTTGCATTAGGTATCTCGTGTGATTCTATCTTGCGGAAATATCCGTTTCTGAGTGTCCTTAAATAGAACCTGGTCAGCAGTGTCACAACGACGAATGTCGGTATGCCGATCTCAAATTCTGTGAGGAGCTTCTTCCAGAATACACTTGTGTATCCCAGATCCTTGAACCACATCCAGTCGGTTATGTAATTAACCAGCATCATAACTGCGCAGATGACTATAGCTATCAGCATTATGATGATGGATAATCCTTTCCGCGGTCTTTTGCGTTTACCCTTGAATTCAGACTCTTCGCTATTCTGTTGTTTTTTTCTACCGAATGCCAATTTTAAGACCCCTTTCTGTTAACAATGGATCAATATATCAGAAAAGAATTGCAGCGACAGCGTCTGGCTGCCGCTGCAAGCAATTACATGTCAGATTAACTGCATCAGAGCAATACTTCTCTGCCCATTACATCTACAGCAGTGAAATGGCTTGTGATGTTTTCGATGATCGAATCGATCTGGAATGCGATCGCACTGTCAGGCATGAAGTTGAGAACAAGGATTATTCCGAGCAGGACGATCAGCAGAAGTGCGATCACTACCGCAATTACTGTCAGACATCCGCTGCCCTTTTCTACAACTTCTTCCTCAGGCTCTTCCTTGTCAGCAGCGGCTGCAGCTGCTGCTGTGGCTACAGCTGTCGCAGTTGCTGCTGCGGCAGGAACTGCTGCTGATGCGACGCCGGATACTTCCTGTGGTGCTTCAGCTGTCTCAGAAACTGCTGCGGCTGCGGCTTCAGCCTGAGCCTGCTCTGCTTTAAGCTTTGCAGCTTCCTTCTCAAGATCGAAATCCTGATATATAGTGGCATCCTCGATCTTCTTGTTGGAAACAGGTTCCGGATCAGGGATAGCCGGCTCAGGTGCCGGACCGCCGGCTGCCTTGAGCTTGTTATACTCTTCGTCGAGCAGTCTCTGGAACTCCTCGTTCTTACGATAGAGTGTGTAGAACTTATCTATCTTCTTGGTTGCTTCGGTCTCTGCCTGCGGAGTTGATGAACCGAACAGATCAGCTTCAAGCTCCTCAAGGGAGAGCGCATCCGATTCCTTCTTGACCGACTGCGGTTCAGCCTCAGTTGCAGGAGTTACTTCAACAACAGGTGCTGCCTCAACGACAGGTGCTGCCTCGGCTGCAGGCTCTGCTTCAACAACAGGTACTGCCTCTACTACAGGCTCTGCTTCGACAACAGGTGCTGCCTCTACTACAGGCGCCGGTTCAGCAGGTTTTGCTGCGCCGTCTGCGAGTATAGCTGCCAGATAATCATCGACTGACTTAGGTGCTTCAGGCTTTGCTTCCGGTGCAGCCTCTTCGACTGCTGCCGGCTCTGCTTCTGCTGCTGCAGGTGCAGGTGCAGGTGCAGCCTCAACTGGCTTAGGCTGATCCTCAAGGAATGCGTTAAGGAAATCGTCTATAGACTGAGCTTCTGCGGAAGGTGCTTTTGCAGGAGCTTCTTCTGCTGCAGGAGCAACCTCTTCAACTGCTGCAGGCTCTGCTTCGATTACTTCCTCAACTGGTGCAGGTTCTGCTGTTTCAACAACTTCTTTGATTACTTCAGGTGCCGGTGCCTCAGCAACTTCTTCGATCACCTCAGGCTCTGCTGCCACGGTAACTTCTTCGATTACCTCAGGCTCTGCTGCCACGACAGTCTCTTCGACTGCTTCAGGTGCCTCTGCAGCCTCTTCGATTACCTCATGCTCTGCTGCAGGAGCAGCTGCTTCGACTGCTGCAGGCTCTTCTGTAAATACTGCAGACTCCGGAATGTCAAGGTATGCATCCTCGACACTGATTTCTGCTGCAGGAGCGGCCTCTTCGATCACTTCAGGCTCTGCTGCCACGACAACATCTTCGACTACCTCAGGTACCGGTGCCTCTGCAACCTCTTCGATTACCTCAGGCTCTGCCGCAGGTTCTTCTGTTACAGTTTCAGCCACT
This sequence comes from uncultured Eubacteriales bacterium, assembly GCA_902786355.1. GTDB lineage: Bacteria > Bacillota > Clostridia > Peptostreptococcales > Anaerovoracaceae > Crickella. The sequence continues at coordinate 3,644 of CADABZ010000018.1, read as the reverse complement.
TCCGGTGCAGCTGCCGGCTCAAATACCAGCGCTGGTTCAAGTGAAACCTGTGCAGCTGGCTCTTCAGCAGGTGCTTCAGGCTCTGCTGCAGGGATCGCTGTCTCTGAAACAGGGATCATATATTCATCATGGTATGGTGCTGCAGGCTCAGTATTCTCATACTGGGTCAGGTCAGCACGATCATATTCTTCATATGCAGGTGCTTCGATAGAAACTTCATCTGCAGAAGGCTGTGGATCGACATAATAGTAATCCTGCTTAACTTCTTCTGCCTCTGCAGGTGCTTCTTCAGGCTCCGCAGGTGCCTCTTCTGCAGGTGCCTCTTCTGCAGGTGCTGCGGCAGGTTCTTCCCAGGATGTTCCCATCAGCTCAGCAAGTCTTCTCTTAAGAGCCTCGATCTCGGACTCTTTGTCTGCAGGTGCTGCAATAGTCATGCCTGAATGCTTAGGCTGTGACTCCTGCATCTCTTCGAAGAGTTCTTCCTCGTCTACTTCCTCATCCTCTTCATATACTTCAGGCTCTGCTGATGCTCTTGAAGACTCAGCAGCTCTGTCTGTATCAAGGTTGAGGTATTCATCTTCTGTGCTTACGAACGAAGAACTGTAGTAATCCTCTGCAGAAAGGAGTTCCTCTGCAGGTGCTGCAGACTCTTCTGCCGGTACTTCAGGTTCTGCTGCAGGAGCTTCTTCTGCTTCAGGTGCAGCGGCAGGTTCCTCATCTGCAAACTCAGGCTCGGTGAGAACGACCGGCTCCTCATCTGCAAACTTCGGCTCTGCGATAACTACAGGCTCTTCATCTGCGAATTCAGGCTCTGTGAAAACTACAGGCTCTTCATCTGCGAATTCAGGCTCTGTGAGAACTACAGGCTCTTCAGCAGGTGTTTCTTCGGTTTCTTCATATACAGGTTCTTCGAATACCGGCTCTGCAGGTGCTGCAGGCTCTTCCTCGAGGACCAGAGGCTCAACGGCCGGGAAAGTAAATTCAGCGAAGGTTTTGCGCTCGTCTGCCTTTGGTTTCAGGAAGTCTGGTAATTCAAAGAGCTCTTTCTCGGACTCACTGAGATCCTGCTTCGGGGCCTCAGCTTCCGGTGCTGCTTCTTCTGCAGGTGCTGCAGGCTCTTCCGTAGCTACAGCAGGCTCTTCTGCAGGAGCTTCAGGTTCCTCAGTCGGTACTTCCGGTTCTGCTGCAGGAGCTGCTTCTGCTTCAGCAGGTTTTTCCTCTGGAATGTCGAACGGAGTAACAACCGGCTCATCGATATCTTCATAAAGCGGTGCTATGCGGAGTTCAGGAATTTCTTCTTTCTTTTCTTCGGCTGTCTCACCATTAAGATAACCAGGATCAAGCACTTCTGTATACTCGATCGGTCTTTCTCTCTTGACTGGTTCAGCTGCAGGAGCTGCCTCTTTCGCAAGCTCTTCCTTTTCTGCCTTGAGCACATCGATGAAGCTCATCGTACGGCTGCGGCCGGAAGGCTCCGGCATTTCAGAATAAAGTTCTTTTTCATCAACGCTACTGGATGATTCCCATGGCGATTTGATATCTGCAACAACTTTCTTCTGAGGCTCGTCGATAACATTGCTCCAGTCAAAAGTAACTCTTTTCTTGAGTGGTGCCTCATAAGTTTTTTCCGGTGCCGCTTCCGGCTTTACTGTTTCAGGTACAGAAACAGGTTTTTCGGAAACTTCCGGCACCTCAAATACTTCAGCAACTCTTACTCCACAAGTGCTGCAAAATCTTGCCCCTTCAGGAAGCTTGCTACCGCAATTACTACAGAACACTCTAATACCTCCGCTTTTTTCTATTGCCCTCACGGGCTGTCAGTTTTTCGCGTCCTTTGCAGGCCTTAGTACCTGCATGTGTATATATCTCTCCGTGCCAAAATATGCACACGAAAAAACGCCTTTTCTATAATTATTCAGTGAAATACTACACTATTTAGCCTTGTATTTCAATGTTTTGAACATAATTTCTATATATATAGGTTTGTTAAGGTAGATCCGTTCGGTTTTTCTTATTTATTTTTTCTGAATTATTTCTGATTTACCTATTGACTAAGTCCCTTTCAGGTGTTAGTATACATGAGCGGCTTGAGAGAGCCACACATAGCTGAGGGCGATTAGCTCAGCTGGCAGAGCACCTGACTCTTAATCAGGGTGTCCAGGGTTCGAACCCCTGATCGCCCACCAAACCGAATCCCCAACCTCAGTGATTGCAAGCGGTTGGGGATTTTCCTTTTCTTCAAAATCAGCCTAAAAATGCCGTTTGCCCACATTTTTGCCCACAAGTTAGTGGGCAAGCTCTTTTTCCATCAGATCCACCGCACGCTTACGGGTCCTCTCGTTCACATGAGCATAGGTGTTCAGCGTGATACTTATATCTGAATGTCCCATCAGTTCCTGTACGTCCTTGTAATTCGCTCCGCTTGCTATCATGTTCGATCCATAAGTATGGCGAAGCCCGTGCATATGGAACGGGATGGTATTCAGGTTCTTTTGAACGACCTTGTTGCAGTTCTTGAGAGTCTGGATCGTGACCATTTCGCCGTCTGACTTTCTGCAGACGAATTCCAGAGGCAAGAGCCTTATCTTTTTATCCGCTTCCTCAACGAGCCTGCCGTGTCCTACCCTGCTGCCGATAACGCCGTTTTTCGTATGGATATCCGTGAATATCATGTTGTGCTGCCTGCCTTTGATGCTCTGGATCTGGCAGTAATGCTTCTGATAAAGCTCACCGTACAGCTTTCTGTCACGCTCCTGCTGTTCCTTGGCTTCTGTAAGGATGCCAGCAAGCGTCTCGCCGAAGTCAACGACTCTCTGCTTGCCGTTCTTAGGCACTTTGAGTTCCCAGCAATTTGTTCCGGTATCCTTGAACATCGAACGTCTTACAATGAGCCTGCGCCCCGGGATATCGATATCGTCCCAGCAAAGGCCTGCGATCTCGCCGGCGCGAAGCCCGGTGTAGTATGAGATCTGCACAGGCAGGACCATATACTCGTAACCGTCTCCGTAGCTGTTCTTATGAGTGCTGAGGAATTCGACGACCTTCAGAAATTCATCATGGGTAATGGTCTCCACTTTCTCCGCATCATCGCCGAAAAGATCTGACTCTTTTGGTTTCTTGCGCTTCTTCACATGCTGCATCGGGCTCGATTTCAGATACTCCTTCGGATAGACAGCGAATTTGAAGATCCCGTTCAGGACCACGAATTCTTCCTTCATCGAGCTTTCAGAGTAAGCATGTTTGATTTCTTTGCCGTTTTCATCGTATTCGCCGAAGTATTTTTCATCGACATACGCCTGCAGGACCTCCACAGTCACCTCTTTCAGCTTCAGTTTACCGATACGGTGAGCCCTTACGTGATCCATCACATTACGATAGCTGTCAAGCGTAGTAGTTGCACGGCTGCTCGGTTCTATCTCTGTCCGGAACCATTCGTCCATCAGTTCCTCAACAGTTATGTCACCGGGATCAAGGAGCTTACCGAGCTCGTTGTACTCATCGATCGCTTTCTTCAGTATGTTCTCTGTCTCACGCTTCGACTCGGTCCCGACGAATTCGTGCATCTTCATCGTGCCGTCAGGCTCTTCCATCCTGAATCTGTAGTAGTATTTTCTTCCTCTCTTTCTTACGCTTCCCTCCTGATA
>CADABZ010000017.1 GCA_902786355.1 uncultured Eubacteriales bacterium | reverse complement strand
CTCAGCTGTGTAGATTATTACTTATTGGGTTGAACCGCCGTATGCCGAACGGCACGTACGGTGGTGTGAGAGGGGCTACAAGTTAGCCCCTACTCGATTTAACAGAAACCCTGCGTTTGACGCGGGGTTGTTCTTTTTTGTTTTGACATGCACTTGACAGTTTTGAACTGTGGTATAAAATTGATTATAGACTATACTTATTTCCTTGTACGGAGGTTGTCAGAATAATGAAAGAAGTTGCTGAAAGAATAAAGAAACTGAGAAAGCTGATGGCTGAGAAGGGCATTGACGCATATGTCGTGCCTACAGCTGATTTTCACCAGAGTGAATATGTAGGAGAACACTTCAAGGCAAGAGCGTTCATTACCGGGTTTACCGGTTCATACGGTACTGCTGCTGTTTCTATGGACGACGGCGGCCTGTGGACGGACGGCAGATATTTTACTCAGGCAGTCAATGAACTTGATGGAAGCGGTATCCGCCTTATGAAGATGTTCGTAGACGATACACCTTCAACGACAGAGTGGCTCGCAGACGTTATCCCTGAAGGCGGCAAAGTCGCTTTTGACGGCAGGGTCCTTTCGATGGGAGAAGGCCAGGAATATGAAGAAGTACTCGGAGCTAAGGGCATACAGATTGAGTACATGGTCGATCTGGTTAACGAAGTGTGGGAAGACAGACCGGCTCTTTCAGAGAAGCCATGCTTCTATCTTGATGAAAAGTGGACAGGCGAGAGCACAGCTCACAAACTCGAAAGAGTAAGGGCGAAAATGGACGAGTACGGAGCTTCCGTCCATATTATCGCATCGCTTGACGACGTATGCTGGCTTCTTAATTTCCGCGGAGATGACATCGATTTCTTCCCGCTCGTTCTTTCATATGCGACAGTGTGGAAGGATCATGTGGATCTGTATGTTGATGAGAGAAAGCTGAATGACGAGATCAGAGCTCACTTTGCTCAGGATAACGTCATCGTTCATCCGTATAATGATATATATGAAGACGTCAGGAAAATCGGCGCAGATGAGACTGTCCTCATAGATCCGATGAAGATGAACTATGCTCTCTACAAAAGCCTCCCGTGCAAGGTAGTAGAAGGACAGAATCCTACTATCCTTATGAAGGCAATGAAGAATCCTGTAGAGATCGAGAATATAAAAAAGGCTGAGCTCAAGGACAGCATCGCACTTACCAAGTTCATCTGCTGGGTCAAGAATAATTATGACAAGATGGAGATCACAGAGCTTTCTGCTTCAGATAAACTGACTTGGTTCCGCCAGCAGCAGGAAGGATATATCAGGGATTCCTTCGAGCCTCTCCAGGCTTTCGGCGAGCATGCAGCCATGATGCACTATTCTCCGAGCCCTGAGACAGATGTCGTGCTTAAGGAAGGAGAGATGCTCCTTTCGGATACCGGCGGCGGTTACTATGAAGGATCTACGGATATAACAAGAACGACTGTCCTCGGACATATTGAGCCGGAGATGAAGAGATACTATACAGCAGTCTTCCGCGCAATGCAGCATCTGAGCTCGGCTAACTTCCTGTATGGAAACCACGGCTGGTCTCTCGATGTGCTCTGCCGTCAGCCTGTATGGGATCTCAATAAGGATTTCCAGTGCGGAACAGGTCACGGATTCGGATATCTCGGAAGCATACACGAACCTCCTACAGGATTCAGATGGTATATCGTACCATCCAAGAATGAGCATCACCAGTTCGAAGAGGGTATGTGCGTAACTATCGAGCCGGGTATATATGAAGAGGGAGAATTCGGGATCCGTATCGAGAACAACGTAGTCACAGTTAAGGGGGAAAAGAACAAGTACGGACAGTTCATGCACTTTGAAACACTGAACTTTGTACCGATCGATCTTGATGCTATAGATCCTGAGGAACTCACAAGATCTGAAAGAGAATGGCTCAACAGCTATCATGCAGAATGCTATGAGAAACTGTCACCGTTCATGACAGAAGAAGAAAATGAGTGGCTCAGGAAATACACCAGAGCTATATAAAGGGTATTTTCAAAGGGATAAAAGAAGGAAAGAAAAATGGCATCTGAAATCAGAACAAGGATCATTGAAACTGCATGGAGGCTGTTTCACGAGAAAGGGTTTGGCGATACTACTATCAACGACATAATACGGGAGACAGGGATATCGAAAGGTACCTTCTACTATTATTTCCGAAGCAAGGACAATATGCTGGACACGCTGTCGGACATCCTGGATTCTGAATATCAGAAGCTGTCATCAGAGCTTACTGATGACATGGATGCTTTTGACCAACTCGTTATGCTCAACTACAAGGTGCACTCATTCATCAATGATAATATCGATTACAGACTGCTGGCATATCTGTATTCTACACAGATCGTAAAGGATCATTCTTCGAGCCTTCTCGACAGAAACAGATTCTATTTCAGACTTCTGGAACAGATCATAGAAGACGGCAGAATGAAAGGCGAGCTTACTGATGAGCTGAGTGTCTCGGAATCTGTCAAATACTACAGCCTCGAGGAGAGAGCTCTTGTGACAGACTGGTGTATGAACAACGGGGACTACCACCTCGGAGAATACAGCAAAAAGATGTTCCCTATGATGATCATGGGACTGAAAAAACAGAAATAACAGACAGAGGACGGAATCTTTTGCCGTCCTCTGATTTTTTGTTATTACATGGTGACTTTACATGTGAAGAGGGTTATAATTCTATTTGGTAATACTGCAGCATATACTGCGGTCTAATACATAACAGTTATCACTAAATATTACAAGTTTTGATCTTAATTAAGAGGTAAGACAAATGGACATCAGTAAACTTAACAGAATCAAAGCGAAGATGAAGGAACAGGGAATGCCGCAGATGGTCATTTCAGACCCTGTAGCTATTTTCTATCTGACAGGAAAGTGGATCCTTCCGGGTGAGAGATTCCATGCTCTCTATATCAACCTGGACAATGACGATCATTTCGTCATCAACAAGCTTTTCCCGCAGACTGAGGACCTGGGAGTTCCTATCACTTATTATGACGATATAGAAGATGGATGCGAAGTTCTTGCTCAGTTCGTTGACAAGAATGCTCCTATCGGAGTAGATAAGAACTGGCCGGCAAAATTCCTCCTGAGACTTCAGGAGCTTGGCGGCGGAAGTGAGTACCGCAACGGTTCCCTGATCGTTGACAAAGTACGTCAGATCAAGGATGAGGGCGAGAAGCAGGCTATGAGAGAGTCCGGAGCTAAGCTCGACAAGGTTATGGACAAGCTGATCCCTTACGTTGTAAAAGGCATGACTGAGAGAGAACTCAATGCTAAGTGCCTTGAACTCCTCAAAGAAGAAGGATTCTCCGGCCCGTCATTCGATCCTATCACTGCTTATGCAAAGGGTGCTGCAGATCCTCATCACATCACTGATGACAGCAAGGGCAAGCATGGTGACTGCGTAATCCTCGATATCGGCGGAATGTGGAAGAACTATGCATCTGATATGACAAGAACAGTCTTCATCGGCGAAGTAAGCGAGAGACAGAAGGAAATCTACAACATCGTTCTTGAGGCTAACAAGAGAGGTATCGCTGCTGCTAAGCCGGGCGCTAAGATGAGCGACGTAGACAAGGCATGCAGAGACTACATCACAGAGAAGGGCTTCGGCGAATATTTCACACACAGAACAGGACACTCCATCGGACTCGAAGACCACGAAGTCGGCGACGTTTCACTGGCCAATGACGAGATCATCGAAGTAGGACAGTGCTTCTCGGTTGAGCCTGGTATCTATCTGTATGATGAGGGTATCGGTGTTCGTATCGAAGATATCGTTCTTATCACAGAGGACGGCTGCGAGAGACTCAACGTATATCCTAAGGATGAGATAATCGTAGTACCAGACGCAGAGTAATAATCATTTGACACAGAAAGGTAATCAATCATGGCAAAGATAACCGAAGGCTATATGCCGTTCAAAGGATATCAGACTTATTACAGGATCGTTGGAGAAGAGTATAAGGATAATGGCAAGGCTCCTCTGATCTGCCTCCACGGCGGACCTGGATCGACTCACAATTATTATGAGGTCCTCGACAATGTTGCAGATGATGATCAGAGAATGATCGTTATGTATGACCAGATCGGATGCGGCAATTCCTACCTCGACGGACATCCTGAAATGTGGACCAAGGAAGTATGGATGGAAGAGCTTTTTGCTCTGAGAGAGTATCTCGGACTCGACACATGCCACATCATCGGACAGTCATGGGGCGGAATGATGCAGATCTGCTACGGCATAGACTATAAGGATCATCTTGATGGTGTTAAGAGTTTCATCATTTCAAGCGGACATCCGTCAAGCAGCCTGTGGGAGAAGGAAGGCCTCCGCAGGATCAAGATGATGCCTCAGGATATGCAGGATGCTATCAATCATGCCCTCGAGACAGGTGATTTCACAGGCGAAGCTTATGACAGAGCTGTTCAGGAATACATGGACAGATACTGCAACTACTGGCTCGGAGAAGATGCTCCTGAGTGCTGCAAGAGGCCTAAGAAATCAGGCGGAGAATCATATCTGTACGGATGGGGTCCTAATGAATTTGCTCCGACAGGAACACTTAAGGACTTTGAGTATGTAGACAGACTCGGTGAGATCGAAGTACCTTCACTCATCATGAGCGGAATCTCTGATCTCTGCTCACCGCTTGTTGCCAAGACTATGCATGACGGCATCAAGGGATCAAAGTGGATCCTCTGGGAGAGAGCAAGACATACATGCTTCGTAGACAGACATGATGACTACTGTGTAGAGCTCATCAAGTGGATGAACGAACACGACAGATAATCTGAGATCTAAGCATCATAAAAGGCTTCAGGGTCCTGCCCTGAAGCCTTTTTTTATGCCTTCTGAGCGCCGTTACGGCGGAATGTGCTGCGGAATGAAGACGGGATAAAAAATGCTTATTCAGCCTGCTTAGGTCTGCGTGTGATAGGGAAGTGCTTTCTGCAATAGAAGAAGAGGAAGATCCCGGCTGATATCGCGCATAAGCTTATCACCTGAGCTTGCTTGAATGGTCCTATCATAAGACTGTCGGTGCGGAGCGCCTCGACACAGAATCGCTCTGCAGAATACAGAATCAGATACAGAGCAAAAGTCTGGCCGTATGCCTTGCGTCTGTGCCTGTCCCACCAGCTGAGGAAGAAGAAGAGGAAGAGGCACCATAGTGATTCATAGAGAAAAGTCGGGTGGACTTTAACTCCGTCAACAAGTATGCCCCATGGGAGATCTGTAGGGCCTCCGTGAGCTTCACCGTTGAAATAGTTTCCCCATCTGCCTATAGACTGGGCGAGGGCAACAGTAGGTATGAACAGATCAAGAGTATCAAGCACGCTGACTTTCTTGAGCCTGCACATGATTATGACAGTTATCAGACCGAATATGAGACCTCCGTGTATGGCCAGTCCTCCATTGCGGATGTTGAGCATATCCCCAAGGGAATGGTACATATCGAGGTTGAATAGCACATAATAGAGTCTGGCGCCTATAACACCTATCGGAAGCATCCACAGAGCTATGTCGAGAACATCCTCGTCACGGAGTCCGTGCTCAGGTGCGCGCTTTGAAGATATAAGAACAGCAAGCAGCATTGCTGCCGCTATCAGTATGCCATACCATCTGATTTCTATGCCTGCAATTGTAAATGCTATCGGATCCGGATGTCCCATAACTCCTCCATGTGTTCAAAAATCTTTTCGTATCAGTATAACATATTACGAATAAATTGTTGACAAGCAGAGACGTTTTTGCTAATATAATCAAGCGCGATAAAAACGTGCGAATGTGGCGGCGTAGCTTAGCTGGCTATAGCGTCCGGTTCATACCCGGAAGGTCACTGGTTCAAGTCCAGTCGCCGCTACCATTCAGGGCGCATAGCTCAGCTGGGAGAGCACCTGCCTTACAAGCAGGGGGTCATAGGTTCGAGCCCTATTGCGCCCACCATACGCGGCCGGGTAGTTCAGCTGGTTAGAATGCCAGCCTGTCACGCTGGAGGTCGACGGTTCGAGCCCGTTCCCGGTCGCCATTTTTTATGTCAGCTCATGTATCAGCTGATCAGACTGCAATTCAGCAGTCAGTGAAAATTATATGTGGTGGGTGTCGTCAAGTGGTTAAGACCCTGGGTTGTGGCTCCAGTATTCGTGGGTTCGAATCCCACCATCCACCCCAAAATTTTCTTTGATACACAGACCGCATTGTGTTACAATAACATTGCTGATGGGGTATAGCCAAGCGGTAAGGCAACGGATTCTGATTCCGTCATTCGCAGGTTCGAATCCTGCTACCCTAGCCAAGACGATAAAGGGATTCTATGAATCCCTTTATCGATGTTTACACCATGATATGTGTAATGCGGCGACATAGCCAAGTGGTAAGGCACGAGTCTGCAAAACTCTGATCCCCGGTTCAAATCCGGGTGTCGCCTCCAACTCAACACCTCGCTGTGAGCGGGGTTTTTTCTTGTTTTGATTTTCATATAAATAATTCATTGTTACATGACTTATATATGATATACTTAACTTCGACTCTGAAAGGATACGATTGATAATCTGCAGGGGGAGAATGTGAAAGAAGACCTGATGGCTGCTATATGCGAATATCTCGTTATGATACCTGAAGGCAAAGTCGTTACATATGGCCAGATAGCCAGATGGATCGGAAATCCGGGCCTTGCCAGGGCAGTCGGTAACTATCTTCACATCAATCCTGATCCGGAACGCTATCCCTGCTACAAGGTCGTCAATTCACAGGGCAGGCTGACAGGAAGATTTGCTTTCGGCGGCATCAATGTCCAGAAGGAAAGGCTTGAGGCAGACGGCGTCAGAGTCAGTGATGATTACAGGGTGGATCTGACTGAATTTCAGTGGAAAGAAGACTTCTGAGAGAAGGTAATGCACGCGTAACACGCAGATAGCAACTGATACGGAGGGACTGAAAATGAAGAAAAACACATTTGCTAAAGTTATGTTCCTTGTCCTGAGCACAACTCTGGTACTTATGCTTTTCACTGCCTGCAGAGCAGGCTCGAATGGAGAGGTCTATGTCTACAGCTACGGCGATTATTTTGATCCGTCGGTAGCAGAAGACTTTGAGAATGAGACGGGTATCCATGTCGTTATCGATACTTATGATACTGCAGAAGAGATGTATACTGTTCTTGAGAACGGAGCTACAGAATATGACTGCATCTGCACTTCTGACTATATGATAGAACGCCTCATTGCAGACGGACTTCTCGATAAACTCAACTATGATAATATTCCTGACATAAAGAACATCGGAGCCGGATATCTTGAGAAGACAGACATTTTCGACCCGGGACACGAGTATTCAGTGCCTTATCAGGCTGGTGTTGCCGGGATCCTGTACAATACCAAGATGGTAGGCGACGAGAAGATCGATTCATGGGAAGACCTCTGGAATGAGAAATTCTCTCAGCAGATAGTCATGCCTGACAGCGTCAGAGATGCGTTCATGATCAGCCTGAGAAAAAACGGAAGCTCGCTCAATTCGACAGACGAAGAGGAGATCAAAAAAGCTTCGCAGGATCTTATCACACAGAAGCCGCTTGTATATAAATATGCCAACGACTCAGCAAGAGACCTTCTTGCTGACGGTTCAGCGGCTGTAGGCGTAGTCTGGAACGGTGAATATCAGTACACCAAGGATCTTAATGAAGATGTTGAATTTGTCGTACCTAAGGAAGGAACTGAGTTCTTCATAGATTCATGGGTAGTTCCTAAGGGAGCCGCCAACAAAGAAAACGCAGAGGCATGGATCAATTACCTGTGCAAGGCAGAGGTTGCAGCCAAGAACTTTGATTATCTCTACTACACGACACCTAATGAAGCTGCCCTTGAGCTCATCGATGAGGAGGCAGCTGCAGAGGAAGCTATATTCCCTTCAGAGGAAACTCTTTCAAGATGCGAGTCGCTCAGAATGCTCGAACCTGAGATCACTGATCTCTACAGCAAGTACTGGAAAGAAGTAAAATCCAAATAATCGCAGATCCGCGATGAACCAATAATCAATAACTCTAAACTGCTCATATGAAAAGACGTGCTGTGTGAAGCACGTCTTTTTGTATATGGTCTGCTATTGCTTATCCGGGGATTCATTCTTTCTGCGTGATGATCTGAGCTTTACGCCCGGTCTGGATCTGCTGACGGTCTTTTCGCCGTAGTCAGGCCTTTCCTGTTCCGGGACTCTGTCTGTGACGGATACAGCATTGAGGGCGCTGAAGTATTTGTCGTAGTCTCTCTGATATGCCTGCATGTACTCCTTGTTGTTGGAATGATGAAGCTCATGGACATATGAATGCTCTTTTCCGAAGATGTCAGGATTGGTATCTTCGAGTATATAGACTGCTATGTCGCTGCACTTGTCCGATATATGCTCGATATTAGTCAGAATTGCCTGATAATAGATGCCGTTGACTGCATCGCACAGCTGGTTGACCATCCTGTAGACATGTCTGGCGTTCATGTCTTCGATCAGATCGTCAATGACCTCTTCGAGAGGCTCTACCTGAGCTGCCAGGGCAGCGTCCTTGGTTTTGTAAGCTCTGGTTGTGATATCAAGGATCTCATATATGGCATCAAATGCAATACGCAGCTCAGCCATGGCGTTTGGCGAAAACTGATAGTTGCTTGCATGTATGAGTTCGATCTCTTCAGATATATTAACAGCCAAATCGCCGATTCTCTCATAGCAGATGAGAGCCTTGAGCAGAGCATTCTGCATACGGGTATCACTTTCCGAAATAACATGAGGTGAGAGAGAGACTATGTATTTGTTGGCTGCGTCTGTCATGCTGTCCAGAAGATTCTCTCTCTCATTGATCCTCTGAGTGCGTTTCGGATCATACTCATACATCTGTCTTACACATGCGTCATAATTGTGCAGAGCTATATCGCTCATCTCTAACACTACACTTTCGACCTGACTGAGGGCGATGGCAGGAGTATCGAAGAAACGCTCATCGAGAGCATCAAGTGCCGCAATTGCACTCTGATCCTCGGCGTTGACTGGCTCATCTTTGACGATAGTGCATGCGATCTTCTCAAATAACGAAGTCAGCGGGAGAAGCGCAACAGCAGGTATGAGTCTGAAACAGCCGTGAATATTGGCGACTCCGCCTGAATTAAGAGTCATTGTCCACAATTCATCATTGATCAGTCCTGTGGTTCTTCCTATGACGACAAGGAGGATACAGAGCAGAGCTGCGAAGACGTTGTAGATAACATGCACCATTGCAGTTCTTCTCTGATTAGGCTTTGCACCGATACGGCTTACAAGATACGTTGTGAGGCAGTCGCCGATGTTGACACCTATTATGACTGCGAAGACTGCATTGAATGAGACTCCGATCGAGCTTGCGATAGACTGGATTATACCTACTACAGCTGATGAACTCTGGACCACACAGGTAACGAGGACTCCGGCGAGAAAACCAAGCGGATAGTTGTTCTGGAAAGCAGTCAGAAGGCCGCTGAGTGCTTCGCCGTATCCGGATACTACGTTGCTCATATAGATGAGGCCCATGAACAGAATTCCGAAGCCGCAGGCGATCGATCCGGCGTTGCGGGCTCTGCTGGTCCCTACAAACATGATAAGTGTGATGCCTATAGTAAGGGCAAGAGGAGCCAGGTTGTCCGCTTTAAAGAAATACAGGGGGCTGTCTGTGCCTGAGCTGACATCCATCAGTCTTATTATCTGCGCTGTAATTGCGGTACCTACATTGGCACCGAGAACTATTCCGATGGACTGGTGAAAGGTTAGAAAACCAGCTCCTACGAGACCGACAGTGATGACTATGGTTGCTGTTGAGCTCTGGATTATGCAGGCTACAAGCATACCCAGAATAAATCCCATAACAGGCTTACCGGTGACTTTCGCAAGAGCATTTTTCATCGCTCCGCCTGAAGAGCTTTTCAGTCCGTCTCCCATGACTCTCATTCCGTAGAGGAACATGGACAGACCGCCCAGAAAAGCTATGATGCTGTAAAAAATGGACATATATAAAACTCCTTAACAGACTGATCATTGATCAGGATTGTATGAAACCGGAAATTGCCGAACTTACACCAAATATATTATATTAGAAGACCTCCGGTCAGTAAAGGAAGATCTGGCCATATAGGTTTACTTTTGTGGATTGTACGCGATAAATACAATTTTTCACATATATCCGCAGATATATTGACATATTCCTACCTTGGTGGTAGGATTTATTGGGCCGTCAGAGACCCGATAATTACTGTTTAACAGGAGATCAAAAGGAGGGCATCTGAAATGATGGTTTCGACCAAGGGCAGATATGCCCTTACGGTAATGGTGGATCTGGCAAAGCTTTCAGATGGAGGTTTTGTATCGCTTTCAGATATAGCTGAGAGAGAGCACCTCTCGATGAAATACCTGGAGAGCATCATATCCATTCTGAATAAGGGCGGTATGCTTCAGAGCCTGAGAGGCAAGAACGGAGGATACCGGCTTGCAAGAGATCCGGCTGATTACAATATCAGCGAGATACTGCTTCTTACTGAAGGAACACTGGCGCCGGTCAACTGCATCATGCAGGATGGTGTTCAGTGTGAGAAGGCAGCTACCTGCAGTACTCTGCCGCTGTGGGCCGGGCTTGACTATGTTATCGACAAGTATCTGAGCACTATAACGCTTCAGGACATTATTACCGGCAATCGTAAGAAAATGCTTGGAGATTACTGTGATCATTGTGATTCAGATCAGTAAATAAACCCATCCGGAGGATAGAAGAAGATGAAAGTTTATGCGGACAATGCAGCTACTACTTATCTCAGCAAGACAGCAAGAGACAAACTGATCGAATGTCTTGACAATTACAACGGCAACCCTAACAGTCTGCACAGCGACGGACAGCGCACACAGGAGGTGCTCGACGAGGCCAGAGCTATCGTTGCAGGATGCATCAATGCCAAGAATGCGAATGAGATCTATTTTACTTCAGGCGGATCCGAAGCAGATAACCAGGCGCTTCTGAGTGCTGCCAGAGGTCTTGCCAGAAAAGGCAAAAAACATCTCATAACTCTCAACATCGAGCATCACGCTATTCTGCATACCATGGCCAAGCTTGAAAAAGAAGGTTTTGAAGTCACTTATCTCAAGCCGCAGAGCAACGGTATCGTAGATGTTAAAGACGTTGAGGATGCTATCAGAGAAGATACAGCACTTGTATCGGTCATGTTTGCCAACAATGAGATGGGTGCTATACAGCCGATCCCTGAGATAGGCGCGATCTGCAAGGAGAAGGGAGTTCTTTTTCACACTGATGCAGTTCAGGCCGCAGCTCATCTTCCTATAGATGTACAGGCAATGAATATAGACATGCTTTCAATGTCCGGCCACAAATTCCACGGACCTAAGGGCGTCGGTATCCTGTATGCAAGAAACGGAATCAGACTTGTCAACGTCATCGAAGGCGGTGCACAGGAGAGAGGCAAGAGAGCCGGCACTGTCAATGTTCCTGGAATAGCTGCCATGGCTGCAGCTCTGAAGGAAGGCTGCGACAATATCGAGACTAATATGTCCTATGTAAGAAAGCTCAGAGACAGACTTATAGAAGGTCTTAAGGACATTCCTTATTCTCAGCTGAATGGAGATCCGGTGCACAGACTTCCTGGAAACGTCAACTGGTCCTTCGAGGGAGTTGAAGGTGAGAGCCTCCTGCTTCATCTGGATATGTATGGCATCGAATGCTCATCGGGCTCTGCCTGCACCAGTGAATCACTCGATCCTTCACATGTACTTACGGGAATGGGAGTGCCTGTTGAGGCTGCACACGGCTCACTCAGATTCAGCCTTGATATAGACAATACAGAAGAGCAGATCGACTACATCATTGAGAAAGTACACAGCGTAGTCGAGTATTACAGATCGATGTCACCATACTGGGAAGATCTGGAAAACGGCAAGAGAGAACACTGCATACCGGAGCATATGTAATATAAAGCTTCAGAATAAATAAGCAGGGAAATGAAAGGAGATATAACATGTCACTCTATACAGATAAAGTAATGGATCATTTTGAACATCCTCGCAATGTAGGTGTTATCGAGGATGCAGACGGAATTGGCGAAGTAGGAAATCCTCTCTGCGGAGACATCATGAAGATGTATCTCAAGGTAGAAGACGATAAAATCGCTGATGTCAAGTTCAAGACTTTCGGCTGCGGAAGCGCTATCGCTACAAGCTCAATGGCAACTGAGCTGATCAAGGGAAAGAGCCTTGAGGAAGCTCTTGAGCTTACCAATAAAGCGGTAGTTGAGGCACTTGACGGTCTTCCGGCAAGAAAGATCCACTGTTCTGTCCTTGCTGAGGATGCTATCAAAGCTGCTCTGGTCGATTACTATACAAGAAGCGGAAGAGAGATGCCGGAGAGCCTTGTCGGCTTCGAACCTCATGAAGATTAAGTAATTTCAATATAGCTGTAATCTGCTATAACAATAATCGATATATAATCAGGACGCCCGCTTATATAATAAAGCGGGCGTTTGCTGCGATAGACATTGTATGACTTTTATACAAAAAATCGGTCAATAGTGTGCTATAATGTTGTTTAAATTAACAGAAAGGCTTCTGGAGGGCGGTTGTTCCCTGCGGAAGAGAATAGAAGATGAAAGAGAAAAAAATCATGAAACTTGCCTCTGAGGGCAAAAGATTCGGTGCATATTGCATAGATGCCATAGTTCCGGTTGTTGCAGCGATCATGTATGGCATTGTAATAGCCGTACTGATAGCTTCATATTCGATGATTTCACCATTCGGCTTCGGTTATGGCTATGGCTACGGATATGGATATGGCTTCGGACATAACAGCGCGTTATCTTCCGGCGGTATAGCGGCAACGCTGATAATCGCAACACTTCTGGTCATCGCTTATATTGCGATCCAGATGGTATTCTATTCCAGATCAAAAACGATAGGCAAAGCAGTGCTTGGACTTCAGGTCGTATCGTCAAAAGACGGAAAGCCTGTCGGCTTCTGGAAAATGCTCTTCAGAGAATGGTTTGTCAAAAGTGCATCCGGAAGTGTTTTCGGTCTTGGATTTATATGGATCATCATTGATGAAAAGAACAGAGGCTGGCATGATAAGATACTCGACACTTATGTAATAGATATCAAGGAATCAGATTCTGTGCAGAGAATGAGCAGCTATGCTCCTGCCCGTCCGGAACCTAAGTCGGAGCCAATCATTCCTGCCCGTCCGGAACCTAAGTCGGAGCCAATCATTCCTGCCCGTCCGGAACCGGAACCGGAGCCAGTCGTTACTGTATCTCCGGAACCAGAATCAGAACCAGTTGTTACTGCAGCTGAATCAGAACCAGTTGTTACTGCAGATGAACCGGAAAACTCGGCAGCCGGCAGCGTGATCGACATCGCAGAAGTTGTCACAGTCAACGCACAGTCTGCTGCAGAGCAGGTGAAAGATGCCGTACCTGAAGACGTTAATGTAGTAAGCGAAGGTGAAAACGATGAATAAATGCAGAGTATCTCTCAAAGAGAAACTTGCAAGTGATATATATAAAATCACTTTTGAATCTGATGAATGCAGATTTACAAGACCCGGACAATTTGCCATGATCGAGTATGAGGGATTCGTAAGGCCTTTTCCGGTCTGTGATTACGACAGCAAACGCTTTTCGGTCGTGTTCAGGGCTGATAAGGAAGGTGGAGAGAAACTTATCTATACGCAGTTCGGGACAGAGATGTCAGTGATAACAGGACTCGGAAACGGGTTTGATGTTGACGCGGTGCCTGATGGGGCATATATCGTCGCGAACGGACCTGGTGTTGCTGAGATGCTTGAACTTGCAAGGGCTCTCCTTACAAGAGGGAAGAGCTTTAAGGCGGTTCTGGGATTCAACTCAAAAAATGATATATATATGACAGACTCTTTCAGGAATATCTGCAGCGAGATAGAAGTTCTGACATATGACGGCAGTAATGGCAGACAGGGACTTCCTTCAGATGCTGTATATGATGCTGATTATGTCTGCGCAAGCGGATCGCTGTCTATGCTCAAAGAGCTATCACAGAAATGCAGAGACGGGCAATTCAGCCTGAGCAATCTTATGCTCAGCACGTCTGAACCGGAAGGAGCTGCTATCGTTCCTACCAATACCGGAGATACTTCTTCCATAATGTATGGTCCTGTCTATGACAAAAATGAGATCAGGTGGAGCAGGCTCTGACGGCTATTTCTGGAATTCTGTCTCCTTGGAGTGGGTCGGGACAAGTCCTGACATACCTTCAAGAGTTGTATAGAGAATCTCATCTGTGAGTTTCTTCATACGTGCTTCTTCTTCGGCTGCTTCGGCAGCCTTTTCTGGTTCGTAGAGAGTCATGAATGTCTTATCGATCGCTTTAGAAATGGCCCTGGCATTTCTTCCGAGATTATCATCGAAAAGAGCATTGTCTGTATCACTGCTGATAAAACCGACTTCAAGGAGGACTGCAGGCATAGTGGCCGCAGCGTTCTCTTCATAGTCTGAATCCGGATCGTTCAGAGTACCTGCTGTCACCTTGCGCTTTACAAAACCTTCTTTTTCAAGTGCATTCAGCAGGTTGTCAGCGAGCAGTCTTGAACCTTCGTCGTTGCGTTTCGGGATATATGCTTCTACGCCCTGACCATCGCTTTCAGCTTTATTTCTGTGAATGGATATGAAGAGCTTTGCACCCGCATCGTTAGCCATTTTTCCTCTTACATCGCGGTCTATCTCCTTATCCTCTGTCCTCGACATAACGACTGTGAATCCATAAGACTCGAGATAACTTCTTATCTCGGTGGACAGCCTGAGAGTATCGTCCTTTTCGTATCTTTTTTCTTCCCCCACAGATCCTGAATCCATTCCGCCATGTCCCGGATCAATAAAAATCGTTCCGCGCGGAGGTCCGGTATAAGAGGCCTCGCGTGCAGCTTTCCGGTTCCTTTCTTCGAGCCGCTCGGATATGCGGACAGCAGGCTTCAGAATGACGATAAGCGCAACTATAATAATAAGAAGAATAAAGAAGATCATTCTCCTGCGCTTTCTCTTCTGCTGCATCCGTTTTCTTAGTTTCTGACGGGCGAGTATTTCTTTGATTTCAGCATCTGTAAGCTGCATGATGTATCTCCGATTCGAATTTCCAATACCGATTTTTATATAATAATATGACATGATAAGTGCTTTTTCAAACATATTGTGCTCGTTTTCTGCTGCAACACATAAATCTTGTGGTACAATGTATCAGACAAGAGCATAGAACCAAACAGACCGCAGTATATCGAGCGGGATTTCGCATCTCCCGCTGCGGTATGCGCACATAATTCCTTTTGCTGTTGACTTTTTGGATACCGGGTAGTAAAATTTCAGCGTTGCGGTTTGCACCGCATATGATTTTACGGACGTCAGGAGGTGAGACAAGAAGATGGCAAAGGTAATCGTAAAAGAGAACGAGAGCTTGGAAAGCGCTCTTAAGAGATTTAAGAGATCTTGCGCTCGCGATGGCGTTATGGCAGAGCTGCGTAAGAGAGAGCATTACGAGAAGCCAAGCGTAAGACGTAAGAAAAAGTCTGAAGCTGCTCGTAAGAAAGCACGCAAGTACTAATAAGCTGATTTCAGATGCGAACTCCATGTACGGCGGTTCGCATTTTGCTTTTCTGAAAGAAAGGAGACACATATGGGACTTAAGGAACAGCTCGTGGCTGATTACAAAGAAGCCATGAAGGATAAAGACACACTCAGAAAAAATACAGTAAATATGGTAAGAGCAGCTATCAAGCAGCACGAAGTTGATCAGAGAGTGGAGCTTGAAGATGATGCTGATATCGTCAGGATCATCAAGAAGCAGGTCAAGATGAGAGCTGATGCACTTGAAGACTTCGCAAAAGCCGGAAGAGATGACATGGTTGAAGGATACAAAAAGGAGATCGAGATCCTTCAGAGCTACCTTCCTGAGGAGATGTCTGCTGAGCAGATCAAAGAGAAGGTCATAGAGGTCGCAGAGAAAATGGGCATCGAAGGCGGAATGAAGAACATGGGCGTTCTTATGAAAGCAGCCATGGCTGAACTCAAAGATGCAGCTGACGGATCTGCAGTCAACAAGGCTGTAAAAGACTTCCTCAGCGGCAAGTAATCACAGATCTTCGGAGTGGGCATATGGAACTGAAACTTGATATACCTGAAAACATCAACGTCCAGGATCTCTTCGGCAACTATGATTCCAATGTCAGGAAAGTTGAGAAGCTGACGGGAACCGAAATGACTGTAAGAGACGGTGCTCTCATAATAAAAGGAAAAGACGCGGAGCTTGCCATGAGGATCATCGGCAGGCTTATCGAGGCTCTCAGGATCGAGCCGGGTCTTGAGGAGCAGCGGCTCAACTATATCATCGATATGGAAGCCGGCGGAAAGAGCTTTGATGCAGGCCAGACCGCGAGGGATATCATCTGCTATACGCACATGGGCAAGCCGCTCAGACCTAAGACACAGGCCCAGAAAGAATACGTAGATAATATCAGAAATACTGATATGGTATTCGGTATAGGACCTGCCGGAACTGGCAAGACATATCTTGCCTGTGCCATGGCTGTAAGCGCGTATAAGAACAGAGAGATCGAAAGGATCATACTTACAAGGCCGGCTGTTGAAGCAGGTGAAAGACTCGGATTTCTTCCGGGCGACATGCAGGAGAAGGTGGATCCTTATCTCAGACCTCTTTATGATGCTCTGTACGATGTCCTCGGAATGGATGCATCTGCCAAGCTGAGAGAGAAAGGCGTCATCGAGGTCGTGCCGCTTGCATATATGAGAGGACGCACTCTGGATAATGCCTTCATCATTCTTGATGAAGCGCAGAATACGACAAGAGAGCAGATGAAGATGTTCCTCACCCGTATGGGATTCAACTCCAAAGTAGTGGTGACAGGTGATATCACACAGATAGACCTGCCCGGAGGAACTGTATCCGGACTCAAGGAAGCGCGTAAAGTGCTTTCCGGAGTCGAAGGTATAAAATTCAGCTATTTCAGTGAAGTGGACGTTGTACGCCACGAACTGGTCAAGAGGATAATCAAGGCTTATGAATCCTATGACAGCAGCAACAAGGCAAAAGCTGCCGGCAGAGGAACAAAAGCTGCAGACAGATAAAAGATTATGGAACTGTATTTCAGCGATGATAACAACAGGCTGACGGCAGAGATGCGGTCGCTTATGCATGATGCGGCAGTCAGAGCGCTGACTCTGGAGTTTTCCCGTGATGGAGAGAGTAGTTTCGACCCTGAGAAAACAGATGCAGAGATCGGTGTAACTGTAGTGGATTCAGAGGAGATAAGAGAACTCAACAGAGACTACAGAGGCGTTGACAGTGTCACTGATGTCCTGAGCTTTCCGCAGTATGATGACACAGATGAACTGGCTGAAGATCTGTCCGCCGGAAACGGCAGCGTGCTGATCGGAGATGTGGTCATATGCTATGACAGAGTGCTGAGCCAGGCCGAAGAATTCGGTACAGGTGAAAAACGTGAAGCCGTTTATCTTTTTACACACAGCATACTGCACCTGCTGGGATACGACCATATGCAGGAAGATGAAAAAAGGGAGATGCGCTCCCGCGAAGAAGAAATAATGCATTCGATAGGAGTTACCAGATGAAGTCGGGATTTATAGGTATCATAGGCCGTCCAAATGTAGGCAAATCCACCCTGATGAACAGCATGCTCGGGGAGAAAATAGCCATAACATCGAACAAGCCTCAGACCACCCTCAACAGAATAACAGGAATCTTCACTGACCAGTCATATGATGACGGCCGTGGACTCCAGATGGTTTTTCTTGATACGCCGGGCATTCACAAGCCTCACAACAAACTCGGGGCTGCTATCAATGAGACAGCGATCAATACTCTCCGCGGTGTGGATGCAGTTCTTCTGATAATAGACGGTACGAGAAGCTTCGGCAGAGGAGACGAGAGCATCCTCAGGCTGCTTGAGGACGTTGAAACACCTAAGCTCCTTGCTATTAATAAGATGGACCAGATGGGACCTGAAGATTATCTGGTTCTCTACAATAAGTACTCAGAGACCGGGATGTTCGATGATATCTACGGAGTCAGTGCGCTCAAAGGCGATAATGTCGCTATGCTCAGAGACAGGCTTGCGGGATATATGCAGGAAGGACCGATGTACTATCCTGATGATATAGCAACGGACCATCCGGAAAGGTTTATCGTAAGCGAGATCATCAGAGAAAAACTGATGAACTATCTCGATGATGAAGTTCCTCACGGAGTATTCGTCGAGATAGAATCGTTCACTGAGGGAAGCAGCATCACTGAGATCAGCGCAGTGATATACTGCGAGAAAAAATCCCATAAATCGATCATCATCGGAAAGGGCGGAAGCAAGCTCAAGGGCGTAGGCAAGGCTGCACGAAAAGAGATCGAAGAGCTCCTCGGCACGAAGGTGTATCTGAATCTGTGGGTAAAAGTCAAGGAAAACTGGCGCGACTCAGAGAGAACTATAAGAAGCTGGGGCTACAAGGATGAATGATGAGCGGTGATCTATGATTATAAACACCGAAGGAATTGTGCTCAGACAGCGCAAGATCGCCGGAAACAGGCGGATGATAGTAATATTCACAAGACAGTACGGGAAGATCTCTGCAGGCACATCCATCAATGAGAGGAGCCGCAGCAGATCAGCTCTGGCGCTGAGACCGTTTACTTTTGCTGAATATGAACTGTTCAAAGGAAGAGATTCATACAGCATCAATTCTGCTTCAGCACGCAGGAGCTACTATTCTATCGGAGAAGACCTGGACAGATTTGTGAACGCATCATCATTCATTGACTATCTGGACAAGGTCACAGCAGAGGGCGAGCCGATGCCCGTCCTCTACGATCTGTCTATCGAATACCTTGAATCGGCAGCAAGGGCAGGAAAGAGCGCAGATACTCTCCTGCTTGCGTTTATAGTAAAATCACTGCGCATTCTGGGCGTGAGTCCTGAACTGAAAAGCTGCGTAAACTGCGGCAAACCGCTGAGCGAGATGGCGGCAGAGGAAGGACAGGGTACTTTCAGGCGTTTTTCTGTAACATCAGGCGGCATTATTTGTGAGCATTGTGCGAAGATAGAGAAATCAGAATCAGGCTCATTGATTTACCGGCCTTCTTTCGATATAATCGATGTGTTTAAATATTTTCAGTCTAAACCGCTTCGCACCTTCGAGAAGGTCAATCTCAGGGAAGATGTGGTTTATATAGTTAAGAAAATGCTTTCTGAGTACACCGGCAGATATCTTGATGCGGATGTGCTAAGCGGATCAGCAGAACTGGAGGTATAGAAAATGGATATCAATCTCGAAAAAATTGAACTAGTTAAAGACAGAACAGGATCCACATATGCAGAGGCTAAGGAAGCTCTTGAGAAGGCTGACGGAAGTGTCGTAGATGCTATTATCGACATTGAAGAGAAGCTCAACAAGGATCACGATGCAGTTGATGGCGGAAGCCTCAAAGACAGCCCTGTATTCGCAAAGATGAAAGAAATCGTTGACAAAGGCAGCGTTACAAGGATCCTCATCAGAAAGGGCAACAAGACTATCGTAAACTTCCCGCTTACAGCAGGTGTTATAGGTGCTGTTCTCGTACCATGGGGTGCTATACTTGGCATCGTTGCGGCTATGGGCGCACAGTGTGACATCGAGTTCGTCGATGAGAAAGGTGAAGTTATCGATATCAACGGAAAAGCAGTCGGCGTATACGACAAGGCTAAGGATGCAGTTCAGGGTGCATTCGGCAAGAACGATGACGCTTCTGATGATTTGGAAAAACTCGGAGATAAGATCGAAGATCTTGCATACAAAACATCCGACAGACTCCAGGAGTTCGGAGAAAAGGGCACTGCCGTTGTAGAAGAAACCTGGGAGAAAATCGAAGAGAGCGGAACTTTAGATGACGTTAAAGAAGCTTTCGTAAACGGTACTGCAAAGCTTATGTCTCTGTGGGACAAGCTTGAGAAGAGCGGAAAGCTCGATGATGTCAAGGAGACAGTAGAAAAGGTGGCCAAGAAGGCAACTGATACTGCAAAGGACATAGCAAAAGAAGCTTCTGAAAAAGCAGGCAAGGCAGCTGACGAAGCTGAGGAAGCTGCTGATGATATTACGGAATAGGAGATTTAGTTTATATGGCGATCGATAAAACCGGCATGCCTGATGTTGAAAGATCCGTTACTATGGAGAAGATCATTGCTCTGTGCAAGAACAGAGGATTTATCTTTCCTGGATCGGAAATATACGGAGGGCTGGCCAACACATGGGATTTCGGGCCTCTTGGCGTAGAATTCAAGAACAACATCAAGGATGCATGGAGAAGCAAGTTCGTACGCGAGAACAAGTACAATGTAGGACTTGATGCTGCTATACTGATGAATCCTCAGACATGGGTCGCATCTGGACATGTCGGCGGATTCAGCGATCCTCTGATCGATTGCAGAAGTTGCAAGACAAGATACAGAGCAGATCAGCTTATTGAAGGCTGGTTCAAAGAGAATGCACCTGATGAGGAAGTCATCGTAGACGGATGGTCCAATGAAGAGATGGAGAACTTCATTGCCGAGAAGAAGATCTGCTGCCCTGAATGCGGCAAGTCCGATTTTACCGGTATCAGACAGTTCAACCTCATGTTCAAGACCTTCCAGGGTGTTACAGAAGACTCACGTTCTGAGATCTATATGAGACCTGAGACTGCTCAGGGTATCTTCGTCAACTTCAAGAACGTTCAGAGAACTGCAAGAAAGAAGATCCCATTCGGTATCGCTCAGGTAGGAAAGTCTTTCAGAAACGAGATCACACCGGGCAATTTCATCTTCAGAGTCAGAGAATTTGAACAGATGGAACTCGAATTCTTCTGCAAACCGGGGACTGAACTTGACTGGTTCGCATACTGGAAAGACTATTGTGTCAATTTCCTTAAGGCACTGGGCCTCAGTGAAGAGTTCACAAGACTCAGAGACCACAGCCAGGAAGAGCTTTCTCACTACAGTAATGCCACTTCTGATATAGAGTATCTGTTCCCGTTCGGATGGGGAGAACTCTGGGGGATAGCATCGAGAACAGATTATGACCTGATGGCTCATCAGACACATTCGGGAGAGGATATGAGTTATCTCGATCCTGAGACCAATGAGAGATATGTTCCGTACTGTATCGAGCCTTCTGTAGGAGTTGAGAGACTTGTCCTTGCATTCCTTGTGGATGCATATGATGAGGAAAAGCTTGTCGACGGAAAAGGCAAAGAAGATATCAGAACCGTTCTCAGACTTCATCCTGCTCTTGCACCATACAAAGCGGCCGTGCTGCCTCTCTCCAAGAAGCTTGAGGATGTAGCTGTGCCTGTATATGAAGAACTCAGCAAGTACTTCATGGTAGAGTATGACGCATCAGGCTCTATCGGCAAAAGATACAGAAGAGAGGATGAGATCGGTACACCTTTCTGTATCTGCGTAGACTTTGATACAGCAGAAGACGGATGTGTTACTATCCGTGACAGAGATACTATGGAACAGGTAAGGATCCCTGTCAAAGAAGTTCGCTCTTATATTGAAGAGAGACTCAGGTTTTGATTTGACTGATTTACAAAATAATGCAGCATTGGGGCTGCATTAGAAATACAAAAAAAGGAGTATTGTTTATATGGCGAAATATGTTTACTCATTCAATGAGGGCTCAAAAGATATGAGAGCTCTTCTCGGCGGAAAAGGTGCCAATCTTGCAGAGATGACCAATATCGGACTTCCTGTACCTTTTGGATTCACCATCACAACTGATGTCTGCAGAAAGTACACTGAAGACGGCGGAGTCCTTGATCAGGCTGTTATCGATGAAGTATGGGAGCACATCGCTGAGCTTGAAGAAGTAATGGGCAAAAAGTTTGGGAATAACGAGAATCCTCTTCTGGTATCTGTAAGATCCGGAGCTCCTGTATCCATGCCTGGAATGATGGATACGATTCTTAATCTCGGACTCAATGATGTTGCGGTAGAAGGTCTTGCTAAGAAGACTGGAAACGACAGATTTGCTTACGACAGCTACAGAAGATTCATCCAGATGTTCGGTGATGTCGTAATGGAGATCAAAAAATCCAATTTTGACGCAGTATTTGAAGGCCAGAAAAAAAAGGCCGGTGCTGAATTCGATGTTCAGCTCACAACAGATGATCTCAAAGAGGTTATCAAGGGATATAAGGAAGTAGTTGTAAGAGAGCTCGGAAGAGAGTTCCCGCAGGAGCCTAAAGATCAGCTTCTCGAGGCTATCAAGGCAGTATTCAGATCATGGAACAATGACAGAGCTATCCTCTACAGAAAGCTCAACGACATTCCTGATTCACTTGGAACAGCTGTAAATGTTCAGTCCATGGTATTCGGAAACAGCGGAAACAACTCAGGAACAGGCGTTGCTTTCACACGTAACCCTGCAAACGGCGAGAACAAGCTCTTCGGAGAATTCCTTGTAAACGCACAGGGCGAGGACGTTGTTGCAGGTATCAGAACACCACAGCCTATTTCAGAGATGGCAGAGGCTTTCCCTGAAGTATATGCTCAGTTCGCTAAAATCGCTGACACACTTGAAGGCCACTACAGAGATATGCAGGATATGGAGTTCACAGTTGAAGACCGTAAGCTCTTCATGCTCCAGACACGTAACGGCAAGAGAACTGCTGCTGCTGCAGTAAAAGTCGCTGTTGACCTGGTAAAAGAAGGTCTCATCGACAAGGAAACAGCTGTAATGAGAGTAGAGCCTGATCAGATCAATCAGCTTCTTCACCCTGTATTCGACGCAGAGGAGCTCAAGAAGGCTACTCCTGTAACAAAGGGTCTTCCGGCATCACCGGGAGCTGCAACAGGACAGATCGTTTTCTCAGCAGATGATGCTGCAAAATTCGCAGAAGCAGGCAAGAAAGTCATCCTCGTAAGAGAAGAGACCAGCCCTGAGGACCTTGCAGGTATGGTAGCTGCTGAAGGTATCCTTACTGCCCGCGGCGGAATGACATCCCACGCTGCTGTAGTAGCAAGAGGAATGGGCAAGTGCTGCGTTGCAGGCTGCAAAGAGATCGTAGTAGACGAAGAAGCCAAGACTATGACAGTCGGTGGCAAAGTTTATCATGAAGGCGACAGCATTTCCCTCAACGGAACTGACGGAAACGTATTCACAGAAGCTATCAAGACTCTCGCACCTGAGCTTTCAGGAGATTTCGCTCAGATCATGGAGTGGGCAGACGAAGCAAGAACTCTCAAGGTCAGAACTAATGCTGACAACCCGAGAGATGCTAAGCAGGCTGTAGAATTCGGCGCTGAAGGTATCGGCCTCTGCAGAACAGAGCACATGTTCTTTGAGGATGAAAGAATCCCTAAGATCAGAAGAATGATCCTCGCTGATACAGAAGAGGAGAGAAGAGAAGCACTTGCAGGACTCCTTCCATACCAGAAGGAAGACTTCAAGGGAATCTATAAGGCAATGGGTGAGAGACCTGTTACTATCAGACTCCTTGACCCGCCTCTTCATGAGTTCCTTCCTAAGACTGATGAGGACATCAAACAGGTATCAGAGCAGTTCGGAATTCCTTATGAGAAGATCGTCAACAAGACAATCGAGCTTCATGAGATGAACCCGATGCTTGGTCACAGAGGATGCAGACTTGGGATCACTTATCCTGAGATCGTAGAGATGCAGACAGAAGCTATCATCTCCGCAGCACTGGAAGTACGCGAGGAAGAGGGCTTCGAAATCCTTCCTGAGATCATGGTACCGCTGGTAGGTTTCGTTAATGAGCTCAAGTATGTCAAGAAAGTTATCGTTGAGGTAGCTGACAGACTGATCGCTGAGTCCGGAAAAGAGATGAAGTACATGGTAGGTACTATGATTGAGATCCCTAGAGCTGCACTCACAGCTGACGAGATCGCTGAAGAGGCTGAATTCTTCTCATTCGGTACTAACGACCTTACTCAGATGGGACTCGGATTCTCAAGAGATGATACAGGTAACCTTGTAAAGGAATACATCGCAAGAGGTATCATCGAAAACGATCCGTTCCAGTCACTCGACCAGACCGGAGTTGGAAAGCTTGTAAGAATCGCATCTGAAAGCGGCAGAAAGACAAGACCTAACATCAAACTCGGTATCTGCGGAGAACACGGTGGAGATCCTGCAACGATCGCATTCTGCAACGAAGTAGGCCTGAACTATGTATCATGTTCACCATTCAGAGTTCCTATCGCAAGACTTGCTGCAGCACAGGCTGCTATCAGAAGCAAGAACAAATAAACAAGATCTTTCATAGATAACATGATCTTAACAAGCCCGGAGCATGAAAGTGCTCTGGGCTTGTTTATATACAGAAATGTTGTTTTTTCAGGAATAATAGAAAAATGAAATAGAATCTATGACTTTATACAAATGAAGCCACAAAGTTTGTTATCTTTAATAAAATATTGCGGAAATTATTATCAAAAAAACATAAATTAATTTGTTATTTATTGTATTTTTCAATCTATCTGTTATAGTATTCATGTACAAAAAAACAAGTGGAAACACTGAGACCCATTGAGCATGCTGACTCCCGTGTATATAATTCAATACAAGGGGTTAAGAACAGGAGAGAAAGTATAGTTTAAAACTCATGGTGGATTTCAGTGATCTGCTAAGGTATTAGTAAGGAGGCATTTTCTATGCAAGACTATCTGTTGACACATCTGTACTGGATCAGTCTGATTGCTTCACTTATCGCGCTGGCTTTTGCATATGCACAGGCCAAAAAGGTACTGAACTCTGACGAGGGTACCGATAGAATGAAGCAGATATCAAGATTCGTACGCACCGGAGCCAGTGCTTTCCTGAAGAGGCAGTATCGCACGGTTCTTATTTTCTTCGCAGTCATGTTCGTTGTTCTCTGTGGAATGGCTGCAGCTCATAAGCTGACATGGTATGTACCATTCGCATTCCTGACAGGCGGCTTCTTCTCAGGTCTCTCCGGATTCATCGGAATGAGCATTGCAACAAGGGCCAATGACCGTACAGCATGCGCTGCACAGGAGAGCCTTAACAAAGGCCTCAGAGTCGCTTTCTCAGCCGGTTCTGTAATGGGATTTACCGTCGTAGGACTCGGACTTCTCGACATTTCTCTGTGGTATGCACTTCTTGACCTCGTTTTCCATGAAACACTCGAGAACATCACAGCTGCAATGGTCACCTTCGGAATGGGAGCTTCGTCAATGGCACTCTTCGCTCGTGTAGGCGGCGGTATCTTCACAAAGGCTGCTGACGTCGGTGCTGACCTTGTAGGTAAGGTCGAAGCAGGAATCCCTGAGGATGACCCGCGTAACCCTGCTGTAATCGCAGACAACGTCGGAGACAACGTCGGAGACGTAGCCGGAATGGGAGCAGACCTCTATGAATCATATGTCGGATCAATGGTATCCACATGCGCTCTTGGAGCTATCGCATTCCTTTCGTCCGGACTCGGAGTTAAGTCCGTAGCACTGCCGCTTCTGATGGCAGCTGTCGGAGTTATCTTCTCCGTCATAGGATCATTCTTCGTTCAGACCAAAGAAGGCGCAAGCCAGAAGAATCTGCTTGCTGCTCTGCGCCGCGGAACGAATTTCTCCGCTATCGCAACTGCAGTTTTCTCATTCGTACTGGTATGGTGGCTGTTCGGAATCGAATTCTACGGACTCTATCTTGCAATAATCGCAGGACTTGCAGCCGGAGTTCTTATCGGTCTGTGCACAGAATACTACACTTCAGATACATATAAGCCTACTCAGAAGATCGCTGCATCTTCACAGACAGGTACTGCGACTCTTATCATAAGCGGACTTGGTACCGGAATGGCTTCTACTACACTGCCTATCCTCATCGTAGGCGCTGCAATCATCATAGCTTATTACTGCTCAGGACTCTGTCCTGTTGATGTAGCTCCATCAAGCATCGGACTGTACGGAATTTCCCTTGCTGCTGTAGGAATGCTTTCTACTCTGGGAATCACACTTGCTACCGACGCTTATGGCCCTGTTGCAGATAATGCCGGCGGTATCGCTGAGATGGCCGGACTTCCGCCTGAAGTCCGTGAGAGAACTGATGCTCTTGACTCCCTTGGCAACACAACTGCTGCTACAGGAAAGGGCTTCGCTATCGGTTCTGCCGGAATGACAGCACTTGCACTTATCGCAAACTTCAAGGAAAAACTCCTCATCTACATGCCGGATGGTCAGGACCTGCAGCTGAATCTGCTCGATCCGAGAGTTCTTGTAGGACTCTTCATCGGAGCATGTCTGCCATTCCTGTTCTCAGCTCTTACCATGGGTGCTGTAAACAGAGCGGCTCAGAGTGTAGTTATCGAAGTAAGAAGACAGTTCAAAGAGATCCCTGGACTCATGGAAGGCAAAGCAGATGCAGACTATGCAAGATGCGTAGACCTCTGCTCAAGAGCATCTCTTAAGGAGATGATCCTTCCTGCATGCGTAGGTATCGCAGCTCCGATCGTTACCGGAATAGTCCTCGGCGGACTTGGTGTAGTAGGTATGCTTTGCGGTGCTACTGTTTCAGGATTCATCATGGCTATATTCATGGCTAACTCCGGAGGTGCATGGGACAATGCCAAGAAGTACATTGAGGCAGGTAACTTCGGCGGCAAGGGCTCTGATAATCACAAAGCAGCCGTTGTCGGCGACACTATCGGCGACCCGTTCAAGGATACATCCGGCCCTTCGATCAACATCCTTATCAAGCTGGTATCGATGGTATCCATCGTATTTGCAGGTCTCATAGCAAGCTTCAGCATTCTCTAGCAGCTTATTCCTGATAATAATCATAAGCAAAAGCCCCAGTCTTTCATCAAAAGACCGGGGCTTTCATATCTATTCAGAGATTGATAACGGATATCCGGATTCAGGCAATGAATTCATCAATAATGAAGAGATTTAACTTGCGGATCGACTGCAGGTCTTTTTTTGTGAAGACGAGGCGCTCCATGAGTTCTTCATCAGGTATTATATTCGGACTAAGGACGACCTTTCGAACTGCAGGCAGCATAGTAGCATTCAAAAGACCTGCCAGAAAGCCTACCTGGATGCGGTTCTGCGAGAGACCGCTGATACAGCTGAGCCAGATCTGTTCTATCGGATGCCGTGAATTCTCCAGAGTGTAATTCTCAAGAACATCGTATTTTGTGCTGAAGCCCTGATAGAAGGCTACGCATTCTCCAAGCTCATTTCTGGATGCGGCATCATAATACATATTAATGGAAAATCTGTTGCTCTCGTCAGTCTGATATCTTTCAATAACGCTTTTGATAATACGTTTTTCTTTGCCGTCATAGGAAAACATATAGAGTTCATCGAGCGACATCTGAGTCACCGGAATCTTTTTCTCCGGGGTAGGTGTCATCAGAAGCTGTGCAGGGTGAACATCAAGAACTGCAGCAATATCATCGAGTGTTGCTATGTCGATGGCAATGGACCCACGTTCATATTTTGAGACAGTCGATTTGCTCTTATAGATCCTGGCGGCAAGCTCTTCCAGAGAGAGCCCGCGTGCCATACGTATCTTTCTTATATTCTCACCGACATATAGCTGAATATTCTGAGTATCATTCATAAAATGTTTCCTTAAAATCAACAAAAAGATAAAAAAGCAAGGGTCAACTATGCCATAAAGCATGTTCCCCCCCTCTCTGTGCAAAATAGTTTCCTCTAAAGGTTATATTCCGAAAACTGTTTCTTGTCAAGATACAGACAAGGCTTTGTGAATTTATAAACATTAATCTATAGTTTGTGAGGGACTTAAATAATATATTTTTGTAATGAAAAAAGGAGAACGGTTTTATGTCGAACGATTCGAAAAAACTATCACTGATGGCATTGATCATGATGATCTTTACATCTGTATACGGATTTAATAATATGCCAAGATCATTCTATCTGATGGGATATGGTGCTATTCCGTTTTATGTTATTTCCGCAATTATATTCTTCGTACCATTCGCTTTCATGATAGCTGAATACGGTTCAGCTTTCAAAGATGAAAAGGGCGGGATCTTCTCATGGATGGAGAAGAGTGTGAATACCAAATATGCATTTGTTGCTACATTTATGTGGTACACATCATATGTTATCTGGCTTGTAAATATCTCCTCCGGAATCATGGTTCCTGTATCCAATGCTATCTTCGGAACTGATACAACAGCTGAATGGTCACTGTTTGGTCTGAACGGACCTCAGACACTTGCTGTCCTGGGTGTTGTATTTATTCTGGTAGTAACATTCTTCAGCAGCAAAGGACTCGACAAGATCAAGATTGTATCCACTGTGGGCGGTATTGCATGTATGGCTCTCAACGTACTGCTGCTCGGCGGAGCTCTGATCGTCTGGATCGGTAATGGAGGAAAGCTGTTACAGCCGCTTCCGGCAATGTCGGATCTGCTGGTTTCACCGAATCCGGAATTTGTAACACCGATCGCTGTACTCGGTTTCCTTGTATATGCACTGTTTGCATTCGGAGGAACAGAGGCAGTCGGAGGACTTGTCGATCAGACTGAGAACCCGGAAAAGAATTTCGGAAAAGGACTTACCATTGCTGCGATCATCATTGCGATCGGATATGCGATCGGAATATTCGCTGTAGGTATCTTCACAAACTGGGATGCTACACTTTCTGCTGAAACAGTACACAAGGGAAATGCTTCCTATGTGATCATGAACAACCTCGGTTATCAGCTGGGAGCAGTATTCGGAATGAATGATGCAGGCTGCGTTGCGTTTGGTAACGGCATCGCACGTTTCATGGGCATCTCTATTCTCTGCTCACTGGCAGGCGCTGTATTTACACTGATATATGCACCTCTGAAGCAGCTGATAGAAGGAAGCCCTAAGGGACTTCTTCCTGACTACTTCTGCAAAATGGAAGACGGAATGCCTAAGAACGCTATGAAGATCCAGTGCGGTATCGTAGTTGTAATGGACCTTCTGATAGGTATGGGCGGAGACGCTATGACTCAGTTCTTCAACATTCTGGTGTCCATGACCAATGTTGCAATGACACTGCCGTATGTATTCATCGCAGGAGCATTCATTGCATTCAAGAGAAACAAGGATATCAAAAAATCCTTCGTAGTATTCAAAAATGAGAAGGTTATGGTGGTCTTTACAGTACTTGTAACTGCGACAGTTGCATTTGCTAATATCTTCACTATCATTGAGCCGGCTATGAACGGTGATATCCAGACAACCGTATGGAGCATCGTAGGACCTGTGCTCTTCACAGTGATCGCTCTCATACTTCACGGAAGATATCAGAAACATTCAGAACAGTAAGCCATACACACATGGCAGATGCTTACCACGAGCTGAAGCTCCGGCGCGTATTAATTCCCGCTGCGCCTCGTACGTGCGGGCGTGCAGGGATCTTCGCCCGTAATACAATAAAACTTATTTCAACACAGGATTATCTATGAAAGGATAGCTAAGATGGAAAGGAAATACATTTGGGAGAAGTTTTCGGCAGATGACAAAACTGCAATGGAACAGACTGCTGCGAAGTATATGGAATGCATCAGCTCATGCAAGACTGAGCGTGAATGTATCAGACGTGCCGCATCTATGGCTGAAGCTGCCGGCTTCAAAAACATCAATACTGTGATCGCAGAGGGTGGAAAGCTTTCTGCAGGAGATAAAGTATATGCAGTTTATAACGAGAAGACGATGGCGCTCTATAACATCGGAACAGATCCGATCGAGGACGGCATGAACATCCTCGGTGCACATGTTGACTCTCCTCGTATCGATGTAAAGCAGAATCCTTTATATGAGAATACAGGATTCGCTTATCTTGATGCTCACTATTACGGCGGTATCAAGAAGTATCAGTGGGTAACGATCCCTCTTGCTATTCATGGAGTCGTTGTCAGAAAAGACGGCACTAAGGTCAATGTCTGCATAGGTGAGAATCCTGATGAGCCTGTATTCACGATTACAGATATACTTCCTCATCTTGGCGCACCGCAGATGGAAAAGCCGGCACCAAAGATCATAGAAGGAGAGAATCTGGATCTTCTCATCGGCTCTGAGCCGCTTGCCACAGACAGCGAGGATCAGAAAGACCGCATTAGCGCCAATATTCTGAAGGTACTCAGTGACAAGTACGGGATCGAAGAAGAAGACTTTATTTCAGCTGAACTTGAGATAATTCCTGCAGGAAAGGCGAGAGAACTTGGCCTTGACAGAAGCATGATCCTCGGGTATGGCCAGGATGACAGGATCTGCGCATTCACATCACTTTTCGCTATGCTCGAGACAGAGTCAGTTAAGAGAACAGCATGCTGCCTGCTTGTAGATAAGGAAGAGATTGGAAGCGTTGGTGCAAGCGGAATGCAGTCAAGATTCTTCGAGAACAAGACTGCAGAAGTTCTTGCACTCATGGGCCACAATGACGCGATCTCGGTTCGCAGAACTCTTGCAAATTCAACCATGCTGTCATCAGATGTCAGTGCGGGATTCGATCCGCTGTATGCTGATGTATTTGAAGGAAAGAATGCAGCATATCTCGGAAAGGGCGTTGTATTCAACAAGTATACAGGTAAAGCGGGCAAGGTCGGATCAAACGATGCTAACCCTGAGTTCATAGCAGCGATCCGCAACATTCTTGACAGAAATAACGTATCATTCCACACAGCAGAGCTCGGCAAGATCGATATAGGCGGAGGCGGAACGATCGCATTTATCATGGCTAATCTGGGAATGGAAGTCATAGACTGCGGACTTCCGATCCTGTGCATGCACGCTCCAATGGAAGTATCGAGCAAGGCTGATGTCTATGAGGCAGTAAAAGCCTATAAGGTATTCCTTGCAGAGATGACAGGAATCAACAGATAAAGAGAATAATCGAAAACATGTTAAAAGGCGGCTGGTCGTAAAACCTGCCGCCTTTTGTTATCAATTACAGGAGCTCCATTTCGAGCTCTGCTCTGCCGTTCTGCACCTGCAGATGAGCGAAGCTTCCGTTGATAAGAGTCATTGAAGGTTTTGTGTGTCCGATGTCGGCGTTCCAGATAACAGGAACATCGAGTTCTCCGAAGACTCTCTCAAGAAGAGATAGGTAATCGATGTCATCAGCATCTCCTGTGAAGCATACACGCCCGAATACAACTGCGCGGGCATTGTCGAAGAGTCCCATGAGCTTCATTCTGTTCATAGAATACATCAGACCCATTGGAGTCAGTTCGAAGGTATCGAAGAACCAGATCAGCCCATCCTCGCTGTAGCGCTCTGCAAATCCTTTAAGATCTTCATAAGGAGTACCTATCATCCAGTCAAGGACATCGGTGCATCCTCCTATAAGACGGCCTGTAACATCCAGCAGCTGATCAGATTCCTCAAGTCCGCCATCCTCTGGCTGAAGGAGGACCCATTCAACTGGTGTATCCATGATATACGAGCCTGTTTCTTCATCAAATCCGCCAGATGAGTATAGATCATATGAATACTGAGGCTCGATGACACCGTGAAGAAGATCAAGGGCATAGGTCTGAAAATCATGGAGAGGCCTCCAGTCCCATGCACCGGCGTTAACTCCGTATATAGTCGCGATATCCAGCTTCGTTGTCATCAGTATCTCGATGGCTGTAGGATCTGAATAGCCCGAGAACCATTTTGGATGAGAAGCGACAAGTTCCTGATCGATGTATGGCAGCATCTCGACATTAAAGTCACCGCCCGAAGCGCTCATGACCATGGCTATATCGTCATCTTCAAAAAGTGAATTGAATTCTTCGCCGCGAATCCTTGCCGGTGCGGAAGGGACATCATCATTTCTGACACTGTCAGTCTCATAGATATTGAAGCCTTCATCAGCAAGAACTTCGAGGGAAAGATCAAATGATTCTTCCTTTGATCCGACACCTGCACTTGGAGCACATATGCCGATCACATCTTCATATTCCGGGAATTCAGGGTAGATCATTATTAGCCTCCATGATAATTGATTAACGTATTCAGCTGACCTGTATTGTGAATATCAGGCCTGGAAAAGTCAGATATTGAATAATTCAATATACAGATCAGACGAATATGCCGGATAAGTATACCACAGATGGAGAAAAATTGTTATGTACGTAA
The DNA here is from genome assembly GCA_902786355.1 of uncultured Eubacteriales bacterium. GTDB lineage: Bacteria > Bacillota > Clostridia > Peptostreptococcales > Anaerovoracaceae > Crickella. Next base: position 5,204 of record CADABZ010000017.1, on the reverse strand, counting down.
AATGTACAAAAAATTAGAAGGAAAATTGAGAGTAAAATTGTTATTCTGTTAACAAAGTGTCCAATATGTGATACTATGTGTACAGATATTGATTGCTGAGTAACAGCCAGTATTGTACCCGCTCTTGTACTTTAATTATCAATTGTTGCTGATAAAATGACTTCCACGTATAATTGATTTGTACAAGTGTGCGGACAGATGCGGATAATCGGTAGTAGGGGTACCCGGACAGACGCAGATGTCAGGTGATTTTGTTTGTTCTGACAGAAGAAAATGTTCTAACAGAATCTTATGTCGGGATTGATATTGTAAGCGTTTTCATTTGGTTTTAAGGAGGATCGAGCAGATGAAAGTATCGAGCGTTCCTTTTAAAGGAACTAAGGAACAGGAAGCCAAACTGCTTGAAGTGATCGCAAAGTATAAGGGACAGAAGGGTGCCTTGATGCCTATCATGCAGGAGGCACAGGAAATCTACGGATATCTCCCTTATCAGGTGCAGAAGATCATTTCTGATGAGACGGGTATTCCAATCGAAAAGATCTATGGTGTAGCTACTTTCTATGCGCAGTTTTCGATGTCGCCAAAGGGCAAGTATGTCGTTGCAGTATGTCTTGGTACAGCATGCTACGTCAAGGGCTCCGGCGCTATTCTTGAAGAGGTCGAAAAATGCCTTGGTATTGAAGATGGCGGTTGCACTCCTGACGGCAAGTTCTCTATCGAAGTATGCCGTTGTGTAGGAGCATGTGGACTTGCACCTGTTATGATCGTTGGTGGAGATGTATATGGCAAGCTGACACCGGACAGAGTAGCCGGCATACTTGCTAAATACGAGTAACGCATAGTGGAGGTGTAAGCAATGAAATCACTTCAGGAACTGAAAGATATTCAGGCAGCTAAGCAAGGTCAGATAGAAATCAGATTCAATCCTGATACAGCAGAAGCTGCAGTTAAGACCTACATCCTCGTTTGCGGCGGTACTGGTTGTACTTCTAACCACAGCTGGGACATCATGGAAGAGCTTAAGAAGCTTATCGATGCTGCCGGCAAGAAGGATGAAATCGAAATTATTCAGACAGGATGCCAGGGCCTCTGTGCCAAGGGACCTATCATGGTAGTACATCCTGGCAATGTATTCTATCAGGAAGTCCAGGTCGACATGGTAGAGCGCATCTTCAATGAGCATATCCTCGGCGGAACACCTGTTGATGAATACCTCATGGTAGAAGAGCTCACTAACGGTGAGAAGATCCACTACGTTGATTCTGCTTTCTATAATAATCAGCTCAGACTGGCTCTCAGGAACTGCGGTAAGATCAATCCTGAGGACATCGATGAGTATGTAGCAAGAGATGGTTATCAGGCTCTTGCAAAAGCACTTCTCGAAATGACTCCGGATGAAGTTATTCAGACTGTTCTTGATTCCGGACTCAGAGGCCGCGGCGGCGCAGGATTCCCTACAGGAAAGAAATGGCTCTTCGCTGCAGGCAAGAGAGGCGAAGTTCAGAAGTATGTAGCATGTAACGCCGACGAAGGTGACCCGGGCGCATTCATGGATCGTTCCATCCTCGAAGGTGACCCGCACGCTATACTCGAAGCTATGGCTATCGCAGGCTATGCTATCGGTGCTAATCAGGGTTACATTTATGTAAGAGCTGAGTATCCTATCGCTGTAGACAGACTGAAGATCGCTCTCGATCAGGCAAGAGATTACGGCGTACTCGGCAAAAACATCTTCGGATCAGGATTCGACTTTGACATTGATCTGAGACTCGGTGCAGGCGCATTCGTATGTGGTGAGGAAACAGCTCTGATGACCTCGATCGAGGGTAACAGAGGTGAGCCGCATCCACGTCCTCCGTTCCCTGCTGTAAAGGGACTCTTTGAGTCGCCTACAGTTCTCAACAATGTAGAGACATATGCAAACATTCCTCAGATCATACTGAACGGTGCTGACTGGTTCAATCAGTATGGTACAGAGACATCCAAGGGAACCAAGGTATTCGCTCTCGGCGGCAAGGTCAACAACACTGGTCTTGTAGAGGTTCCTATGGGAACTACCCTCAGAGAGGTAGTAGAAGAGATCGGCGGCGGAGTTCCAAACGGAAAGAAGTTCAAGGCTGCTCAGACAGGCGGACCTTCCGGCGGATGCATCCCGGCTAAGTCATATGATGTACCTATCGATTATGAATCACTCAAGGCTATCGGTTCCATGATGGGATCGGGCGGAATGATCGTACTCGATGAGGACAACTGCATGGTAGATATCGCTAAGTTCTACCTCGGATTCACAGTAAGCGAATCCTGCGGTAAGTGCACACCTTGCCGTATCGGTACTAAGCGTATGCTTGAGATCCTTGAGAAGATCTCAGCGGGCAGAGGAGAACTCGAAGACCTTGACAAGCTGGATGAGCTTGCTCACTATATCCAGGCTAACGCTCTGTGCGGACTTGGTCAGACTGCTCCTAACCCGATTCTGTCAACTCTTGAGCACTTCAAGGATGAGTACATCGCTCATATCGTAGACAAGAAGTGTCCTGCAGGCGTCTGCAAGGCTCTCCTCAACTACGAGATCGATCCAGAGAAGTGCAAGGGCTGCACAAAGTGCGCACGCAACTGTCCGGTTGGAGCTATCTCCGGTGCAGTTAAGCAGCCACACGTTATCGATACATCGAAGTGCATCAAGTGCGGTGCCTGCATGGACAACTGCGCATTCGGTGCGGTAAGCAGAAAGTAGTGGAGGTGAGAACTATGGCAGATATCAAAGTAACAGTTGATAATATTACGGTTACTGTACCAGAAGGTTCCACCTTACTGGATGCAGCCCACAAGGCCGGCATCGACGTACCTACACTGTGCTATCTGAGAGACATCAATGAGATCGGTGCCTGCAGAATGTGCGTATGTGAGGTAGAAGGAGCCAGAGCTCTCGTTGCTGCCTGCGTATATCCTTGTACAGACGGTATGGTTGCTCATACCAATACTGAGAAGATCAAGGACTACAGACGTAAAACTCTCCAGCTGATCCTGTCCGATCACGATCAGGACTGCCTCGGCTGCGTAAGAAGTACAAACTGCGAACTCCAGGCTCTCTGCAAGAGATACGGAGTTGAGAAGACAGATTACTATGAAGGTTCCAAGAATGAGTTCGTTATCGATGCTTCATCTCCTTCAATAGTAAGAGACAATAATAAGTGTATCCTCTGCAGAAGATGCGTTGCAGCATGTGAGAAGTATCAGAGTGTCGGAGTTATCGGCGCTAACGACAGAGGATTTGCTACACACATCAGCAGTGCATTCGAACTTCCTCTTGCAGAGACTTCCTGCGTAAACTGCGGTCAGTGTATCGTAGCATGCCCGGTTGGCGCTCTGCATGAGAAGGATTCCACAGCAGCAGTAAAGGCTGCGATCGCAGACCCGACCAAGCACGTAGTAGTTCAGGCAGCTCCTTCCGTAAGAGTAGGACTCGGCGAATGCTTCGGAATGCCTATCGGTACTGAGGTAGAAGGAAAGCTCGCTGCTGGTATGAGAAGACTCGGATTCGACGCAGTATTCGACACCAACTTCTCAGCTGACCTAACTATCGTTGAGGAAGCTAACGAGCTGATCGGAAGAGTCACAAACGGCGGAGTTCTGCCGATGATCACTTCCTGCTCACCAGGATGGATCAAGTTCATCGAGCATTACTATCCTGAACTTCTTCCTAATGTATCTTCCTGCAAGTCACCGCAGCAGATGTTCGGTGCTGTAGTCAAGACATACTACGCAGAGAAGAAGGGAATCGATCCTAAGGATATCGTTTCTGTATCGATCATGCCTTGTACAGCTAAGAAGTTCGAGTGCGGCAGATATGATCAGTCCGCAGCAGGAGTTCCTGATGTAGACTACGCTCTGACTACAAGAGAACTCGGAAGAATGATCAGCGAAGCAGGTATCGACTTCGTTAACCTTCCTGATGAAGGCTATGATGATCCTCTGGGCGAATCCACAGGTGCTGCTGTTATCTTCGGAGCAACAGGCGGAGTTATGGAAGCTGCTCTCAGAACAGCTGTTGAGTGGATCACAGGTCAGGAACTCGGCAAGGATCTCCTTGAGTTCAAGGATGTCCGTGGCGTAGAAGGCGTTAAGGAAGCTTCCTACAAGGTAGGCGACCTCGAAGTAAGCGTTGCTGTAGCTTCCGGACTTGCTAACGCACGTAAGGTTCTTGAGATGGTCAAGTCAGGCGAGAAGAATTACACATTCATCGAGATCATGGCTTGCCCGGGCGGATGCGTAAACGGCGGCGGTCAGCCAATCGTTCCATCCAAGATCAAGAACTTCATCGATGTTCGTGAAGTAAGAGCTAAGGGCCTCTATGATCTTGATAATGCAAGACCTCTGAGAAGATCTCACGAGAATCCAAGCATCAAGAAGATCTATGATGAGTACTTCGGCTCATATGGCAGCGAGAAGGCTCACCACACACTGCATACAAGCTATGTAGCCAGAAAGGTGAATGCTGATCACGAATAAGTTTTCTACCGATCATCACGGCGTTGCCGTAATTACGAATACTTAATGGAGCCCCGTTCAAATGAACGGGGCTTTTTTGTTGTTATCAGAAAACCCCGCGTTAGACGCGGGGTTCCGTGAACGCTATGCGTTTGACCAGAAATCCTCCAAACCTTAGAATGTCAATGCGGTCTGCCAACTGCAAACAAACTAAGGAGGAGGATCATGGGTCTAAATGACATACATAGTTTATCCCACTCAAAATGGAATTGCAAATATCATGTAGTATTTGCGCCTAAGTATAGAAGAAAGGTTTTCTATGGAGAGAAGAGAGAGGCGATAGGAAAGATTTTAAGACAACTGTGTGAATGGAAAGGTGTAAATATCATAGAAGCGGAAGTCTGCCCGGACCATGTGCATATGTTGATCGAGATACCACCAAAGTTCTCAGTATCGGGATTCATGGGATATCTGAAAGGTAAGAGCAGTACGCTGATCTATGAGCAATTCGGCGATCTGAAATATAAGTATCGAAACAGAGAATTCTGGTGCAAAGGATACTACGTTGACACAACAGGAAAAAACACAAGCCGAATTGCGGAGTATATTAAACATCAACTTGACGAGGACAAGCTCGGGGAGCAGTTAAGTATCCCCGAAGCGAGAACTTACAGAAAAAAGAAGAAGTAACAGATAGGAAACGCGGTTGGCAGACC
>CADABZ010000016.1 GCA_902786355.1 uncultured Eubacteriales bacterium | reverse complement strand
TCGGTTTAGAAGACCGATGTTCTATCCGTTGAACTAATGGAGTATATTGGTGATCCCCCTGAGATTCGAACTCAGATCTCCCGGATTAAAAGTCCGGTATCCTACCGTTAGACGAGAAGATCATGGTATCCCGTGTAGGAATCCAACCCACATTTCGGAGTCCGTAGCTCCGCGTCCTTTGCTTTAGACGAACGAGATATGTTGGTGCTCCAGACAGGACTCGAACCTGTACTTGATGGTGTCTGAGGCCATTTCCTCTACCAGGATTGGGATACTGGAGCATGATTGGCGGATGGTGTAGGATTCGAACCCACAGGGCTTTCGCCACATCGGTTTTCAAGACCGCGCCGGTATAACCATTTCGGTAACCATCCATGTTGGTCGGCAGGGTAGGACTCGAACCTACGTGTTTCTGTGTGAGCGGGTTACAGCCGCCTGCAGTCGCCGCTGTGCCACCTGCCGATATGTGGTCGGAGTGGAGAGACTTGAACTCTCGACCTTCTGATCCCAAATCAGACGCTCTAGCCAAACTGAGCTACGCCCCGATATTATTGGTGGACCTGGTGGGACTTGCGCCGGCGCGCAGCGCCAAGTCCTTTAGGGAACCCACGCTCCCCTGCTTGCAAGGCAGGTGCTTTCCCCTCTAAGCTACAAGCCCATAAATTGGTGCTCCAGACAGGACTCGAACCTGTACTGTACGGACTCTCATTCCGTTTCCTCTACCGGGATTGGGATACTGGAGCACATGGAGTGACAGACGGGGTTTGAACCCGTGACCTTCGACTTGGCAAGCCGATATTCTGCCCGCTGAACTACTGTCACATACTTGTCACAAGGAAGGACTCGTAAACTATAAGATTCCTTATGACGATTGGAGCGGCATCCGGGATTCGAACCCGAACCTTCAGTTTGGAAGACTGATATGCTTGGCCGTTACACCAATGCCACTTATATCCGGCTCCAGTTCGGAGCCGGTTGCATCATTCAATGGTCGTCACCATTGAACAGTAATGCCTGTTATTGCAAGACTATCCTTATCACTCATACCATCGCTGGTCTCATCACCATCAGTTACGAGGATCTCGTCGATGGTGACTCCGAGAACAGCTGCGAGGATCACAAGGTTGTCGATTGATGGCAAGCTGTCACCATTCTGCCACTTGTAGATCGCCTGTGGGTTGGTGAATCCGAGGATCTCCTGGAGGTCTCTTACGGAGAGACCTGCGGCCTTCCTCAAAGTCTTGATGTTCTGTCCGGTTGCCCTAAGGTCGATTACTGGGACAACCCAAGTTGCGACCATTCTCATGCTCATTGCACTTCTCTCCTTTTCCGGCCATGCTTAGCCGGAAAGGAGAACCGGCTAGCTGGCCTTATAATCGTTTGGTTGATCTAATACTTCTAATGATTCGGCAAATCGTTTATCTGAATAAAACTTGCCCAAGATTTCTGTCATTTCTTGTCCTCTCTGATGCGTTTTTCGTTAAGAAAAAACCGCTCATCCCTTACGAGACAAGCGGACCTGAATTCTGTATCCTGTAAAATCTGCACGGCTAACTTATTTCATGCCGTACTCCGATCTTTCCTGTCTCGTATTTGCACACAAAGAGGCGTCCCATCAGGTCAATACCCTGAGGTTTTCTTTCTGTATTCATGCTCTTTGATGCAAATCTTAGATATAACATTTGTTTTGAATTCCTCTTTCTGTTTCTGATCATCAGTGTTTGTTACTACGTACTGCTACGCTGAAGGGCCTGTCCCTTCCTTATCCTCTGTGAATATAGCACAGCATCTGATCAGTTGTAAATTATACCTGTAGTTTAATTAGTAATTGGTAGTGAAGGCTGGACTTGAACCAGCGACTGACACGGCTTATAAGGCCGCCGCTCTAACCTGCTGAGCTACTTCACTATATTGGTGGTAAAGGCTGGGCTCGAACCAGCACCGCCAGGAACTTCAATCCTGCGCTCTACCATTGGAGCTACTTTACCATATTGGAGAGCACGGCTGGATTCGAACCGGCGAACAACGGGGTTGCAACCCGCCTCCTTAGACCACTGGGACACGTGCTCATAACTGGGAGGATCGACAGGACTTGAACCTGCATTGACCGGAGCCACAATCCGGTGCTTTACCATTAAGCTACGACCCACATAACATTGGTGATCTCCGCGGGACTTGAACCCTGCATTTCCAGAGTGAGAGTCTGGCGTCCTGCCCTTTAGACGAGGAGACCTTATTGGTACGCACTCGCAGATTCGAACTGCGGACCGCCCGCGTATCAGACGGGTACTCTGAACCACTGAGTTAAGTGCGTATGGCACCCTGAGAAAGATTCGAACTCTCATCTGCGGTTTTGGAGACCGTTGTTCTGCCATTGAACTACCAGGATAATATTGGCGGTCCGTACGGGAATCGAACCCGTTGCTCCCGGCTGACAACCGGGTATAGTAGCCGTTATACTAACGGACCATGTTGGCAGCCCCTGCAGGACTCGAACCTGCACTGCCGGAGTCAAAGTCCGATGTCCTGCCGTTAGACGAAAGGGCTATCTGGCAGCCCCTGCAAGAATCGAACTCACACCTCCGGAATCAGGATCCGGCATCCTTCCAGTTAGACGAAAGGGCTTTAATGGTGATCTCTGCGAGAATTGAACTCAGCATTACAGGGATGAAAACCCTGTGTCCTACCTTTAGACGAAGAGACCATATTGGCGGTCTCTGCAGGAATCGAACCTGCAACCGTCGCCTTAACAGGGCGCCGCTCTGCCTGTTGAGCTAAGAGACCGTATGAAATATTTTTATTTGTGGATATAATTCTGAATCGCCCTGCTCATCAGAATCTTCGCCTTCAATTGCGATGAGCTCATCGATGGTAGTCCTAAGGATCAAAGCAAGGATGATAAGGTTATCGACAGTAGGCAGGCTGGTTCCGTTCTGCCAGTTATAGATGGCCTGCGGGCTTCTGAACCCGAACATCACCTGCAGTTCCCTTACGGAGATTCCTGCTTCTTTTCTCATCTTCAGGATATTCTTTCCTGTTTTCTTAAGATCGATAGTCGGCAGCTTTTTGTTGCCTGTTGTTTCCATGTTTTCCTCCCGTATAAAAAAAACCGCTTATCCCGTATATGAGACAAGCGGATATGAAGTCGTCATCTAACTGGTCCGGCTTTAATCTGGTTGCCGCACCTCTCTATCTACTGTCTCATATTTGCACACAAAACCATTCTCCTTATCTATGATGTGGAGATCTTGTTCGCATATAAAGTTCTGTACGCAAATGAGTCTGTAAGTCATCAATATAATTTCCTTTCTGACCTTTCGGTCTTATTTACACATAGAATATAGCACACGTAAAACGGCTTGTAAATTCAACCTGTAGTTTAATTTATACCGTTATTTTGCTTTTCTAGTCTGCATTCAGTGAAGACTCCATGCCTTCTATCAGTTCAAACAGTTCTTTATTAACAACAAATGGTTCTGAGAATGCGTTGATAACGATTCCGGTCACATCTTTCTCGTTGTTCCTTGCTAGAACTATCGTTTCAAGGAAATGCTTCTCAACTTTTGAAAAATGATCGCCATATTCACCCATTTCTTCAGCACTGGTAAATACAGGGAAAAAGAATGCGTCGCCATTCTGCAGGATGTCCGGTACCAGACGAACATTATCCATTGTAGTAAATTGCTGCCCCTTAAGTGAATCCAGACCTTCTCCGGACTCTGCGTCCTTTGCCATTTTTTCAATCATTGCGTAATCTGCATCGCTTAATATTGCATTACAAGGGACCCACACATAACTGTCACGAAGGATCCTAAGCAGCTTGATCATATTAAGTTGAGTGGAGTTCCTGTTGCATATCTCTGTTGCTTTTTTCAGGAAAGAGCCATCCTCAAGTAATTCTGCTGTTATCTGATCATCCGGGACTGAATATTCTGTGTCTCCATCTGCTCTGAAAATATCTTCAATCAGTCCTTTTTCCAGCAAAAATGCCTGTCCCCAAGGGTTAATGATTATTCCAGCATTATCTGTATCAAGGCAGGATTTTAACGCGCTGTCTATGAAATAAGAAATCACAGTAGCCTTTTCTCCCTTTTCAAATTCTTCCTGCGAAGTAAATGCTGCCTGCCATACTTTTCCATCATTCGACTGGATAGTGCAGAAAGCGAATCTTTCAGGATCATTTTCATCCGTCAGAACAGGGAAAATGAAATGGCCGTCTGCATGCATTCTGTGACGTATTGTTTCAAGTATGTTTATAAAGGTTTCCTGATTGTTTTCCTTATAGAAGTTTGCTATCGCCTCTTCAATCAACTCATTGCCATCAAGAAATGAATTGCGGAACTCTTCTTTCTGCTCACTCTGCTTTTCAAACTGGTTATCCATAGTTATTACCTCTCTTAGCGCGAAGTCCTAGCCTACATTTAGGATATCAAAAGTCATCATCACATGTATAGCAATGATTACCATCGGTATCTCCGCTGCCGCAGTATGGGCAGTCTTCATCATGGTATCCTTCTCCGCTACCGGAGAACTCTCCTGCTATTATTCCTATATTGATTCCGATACCACCAATGATACAGATTATAGCCCAAATGAAATGACCGGACTTGAACAGTGCTATTCCTGCTGCAATGCCTATGATCGCAGGCAGCAGGAATGCACAGAATCCTAATGCCAGAAATATTCCAATAATAATCAGTATCGTCTTCATCTGTTTATGATATTAGCTGTAAAGTGGTTCCTCTTCGCCAGCAATCTTCCGTCTTACCTTTGCAAGTTCCTTTTCAGCTTCGTCATCATCTGTGAGATCATAGAATATTTCCAGGAAGTACTCTGCTGCCTGCCACTGCTCGTTTGCTACGCAGTTATTTGCAAGGCTTCCCGCTAATCCCAGAACATCTCTGTCAGCAAATGGTGATATTCCCTCAGCTTCCAGTATTTCATCTATGTCATCTCTTGTGAGATTTACTCTCTCTCCACCATTCATCTCCTGTATGTAATACAGCTCAGACTGGATATTGGCAGAGGTATTGTCGTAATGACCGGATACCATGATGCACGCCGTTGCCTCTCTGAATCTCTTCTTTTCAGAGTAGTAAAAAGCAAGATTTCTGTAATATCTTGCAAGAGTCTTTTCTCTGAAACATCCTGCATAAGCCTCTTTTGTTATCTCTAAGAACGTTTCAAGATCCCCTATAGCCTTATAGTTCTCCGCAAGTTCAAATGCAATGTCGGCACTGATTGGGTTCCATTTTTTGGCTTTTCGGAGTGCCTCAATTGCCTTGGTATGCTCACCCAGTTCAAAAAGCAGACCTCCATACTGTGTGTATATGGTCGCATAAGGATATCCTGCTCCTTTAAGAACCTTTTCTTTTTTCTCTGATCGACACCTGTGGAGGAAAAGGACATCCTCAAAGGTTTCATTGAAATCCTTATATACCGTGATTTCATCATCGGCGTACATATCTGCGTCTTCAAGCTTTGATATCAGAGATTCAAGTATCTTCCTTGCTTTATAGAAATCCTTCTTATAGATGCAGAAATTCGCTTCATCCAAAGCAGCTTTCCACCCCAAACTGTCATTATTTATCGCCTGGTTGATTTCTTCTCTTTTATCCTCCGGGATAATGTCATACATGAGTCGGCCTATACCCCTGAGGATCTCTTTAGCCATTTCATGTGTCTTATACTCTTCGCATTTGGCAGTCAGATATCTGATATCTTCTTCCGTATTGCCAGTGAGCTGCGAAGTTATCTCTGTCATAATCTGATGATAGTCTTTATTTGCCATAGTCCCACCTGCTTTCTGTGGATGTAACCGTTGCGGGTTTACTTTTGCAATCTTCTTACCTGAGATTATGATACTCCCGCTTACGTCCCGAATTTGGGACTGCTTATAATCATATTTTAGCCGCCTTAGCTGACGCTTTCATCAACTATTTGCGGTCTGCCCATTAAGGGCCATTTATCGGGACAATTGGTAGTTCGTCAAGTTATCTATCCTCTCGATATCATCATACAGGAGTCTCACTTTGCCGTACTGCGTATCGATGTGATGATGTCCGCAATACCACATTCCAAAAGCTGTATGGTCGTAAAGCTCCCATAGCTTGTTGGAGACTTCATTCTGCGGCAGTCCCAGTCTGTGAAGGGCTACTCCTGGTGCTTCATGTGTGATGATGAAGTCGACTGTATTATTATGACGTTTCAGATTCCTGTGTGCCTGATCGTATTCACTTCTGGTCGGCAGTTCCTGTTTCCACCACCATTTGTGAGCATCTCTTTTTTCGGTCCCGGTCGCTGCGCCTCTGTCATGACTTGGAGCACCTCCGATCGTGAGAATGCTGTATCCTTGGATGTCGTAGATCTGTCCGCGCATCAGGTGGATTATGGAGTCAGATATCATCTGCACTTTTCCGCCATGCCATTTGCAGGTCTTATACTTCTTCAGTCTGTCAAAGTTCTCGTGATTCCCGTCTACCCATAACGTAGTGAATGGCTTCTCATTGAGCCATTCATACCAGTACAGTTCCTCTTTGGTCCAGCAAGTATCCTCCGGACATGCCGGAACGCTGTGTCCTGTTTCCCTGTAATTGAAAAGAAGACCGAAGTCTCCGCAGATGATAAGGTAATCATCCTTGGTCATAGACTTCTGGCCTTCAAAACGCTGAGTATTCAGCTTATGGATATCAACAGGGATATGTGTGTCACCTGTTACATATATCATTTGCTTATTCTCCTTCTTAAATAATTATTGCCTTCCGGCTATCTGTAACTCCGCACTTTAATCGTCTCCTCTGCCCGCCTCATCCCTTTAAAATACGGAGGGATCTGTATCTATAAGCAACAAGGACCGCTTGCGCGATCCTCTGCTGCAATACTTTCATATTAATATCAGCCATATTATGCAGCAGCAGGCACCTCACAGGTGCCATGTGCTGCATCTGCAATTACCGGGATGACCATGCTCACCCGTGAGCTGTTGCGCAGGTTCTTTTTCAGGCCATCCTCTAATCTGTCGAAATCCACATGATCTGCATAGTAGTTGAAGCTGAGCACTTCCACAAATGCCTCATCAGATCGTTCACGCCGAAATATTTCAGCTGTTTCTCTGCTTTTCTGCTGCTTATAATCCTTTCCTGTGGCGACGAGTTTCTCTCCGTTGCTGATAACAAATATGATCCTGTGCGGGTCATCTTCTCCATACTCATCCTCGCCGCCTATGATGATGTACTTGACCAAAGCCTCGAAGGTTGCAACATCGAATCCGGTGAGCATTTCACTATTATCGATTTTCCTCTTTAATTCTCTCAGGCCCCTGGTCCTTGTGCTTATTTCAGATTGTCTGAGCTCGAATCTGTCGATCTTGTTCTTGAGATTTATGATCTTGCCTTCAGTGATCGCCATCCTGTTCTCGTAGGCTTCCTCGCCTATCCTTTCGGAAATCAGGAGGTCGATTATCTTCTGCTTACGTTCCTTTTCTTTCTCAAGCTTTTCCTTGAGCTTATCCAGTTCATCTGATGGAGCAAGACCTTCCATGAGATCAAAAGACGCATCAAGTGCCATTGTCAGAAGCTTTCTTTTTTTCTCATCCTGGCAGAGAAGATTGTATGCATCTACAAATGCTCCTTCGAGTATCTCTTCTCTGATAGCCTTACACTTCGGGCAGCTCCTCTTCCCGTTCTTGATGTAGTTCGTACACTGCCATATGTATCTTTTGTACTGCTCATAATTGCCATGCACAGTCTTTCTGGTGAAAGTCGTTCCGCAGTATCCGCATTTGATCATCCCGCTGAATGGATAATGCTTGAACGTAAGAGGGACTCTGTCATCCTTTCGTCTCTGTTTCTGTCTTCTGGATATGCGCACTTTCTGAGCTTCCTCAAACAGTTCCCTTGAAACGATCGGCTGATGGTGATCTCGCATATAGTACATATCCTGCTCGCCCCTGTTGATCACACGACGCTTCGAGATCGGGTCGGTCGTATATGTAGATCCCATCATGAGATCTCCCTGGTATTTCACATTCTGAAGAATCCCGCGGATATGACATTCTGTCCATTCTGAGGTTCCATCCTTTTTCAGTGCGCCCATCTCACGCAGCTCATCAGCTATGAATTTGCATCCGGCACCTTGTGTATATCTTTCGAAAATGCGCTTTACTATAGCTGCTTCTCTTTCATTCACAGTGATCGTCTTGGTTTCAGGGTGATAGTCATAACCAAGGCATCCGTTGAATCCGATCATCTCTCCTCTGGCCATTTTCATCTGAAGGCCCTTCTTAACATTGGCAGAGATATTCTCCACTTCCTGCTGCGCTACCGAACTGAGGACTGTCAGAAGCAGTTCACCTTCCATAGCCATAGTGTTTATGTTCTCATCCTCGAATATTACCGACACTCCTTTATCCTTAAGAAGACGCACATACTTAAGCGTATCCAAAGTGTTTCTTGCAAATCTGGATATGGACTTAGTTATAACGAGGTCGATCTTCCCTGAGGTGCAGTCAGCTATCATGTTTCTGAAGCCCTCTCTTTTATCAACCTTGGTTCCGGTAATGGCAGCATCAGAGTATATCCCTGCCATCTGCCATTCCGGCTTCGAAGCTATGAGGTCGGTATAGTACTGCAGCTGAGAGTTGTAACTGTTGATCTGGTCTTCAGTATCTGTACTTACTCTGCAGTATGCAGCCACCCTCAGCTGCTTGATATCCATGCCCCGCCTTACTATATTGTCCCTGTTTGCCTTTATTACTCTTACTTCAGCCATTGCTAGCCTCCTACTATACAGTCATATTTCTTCTCTTCTCTGAACATATCGTTTATCTTGCAAGATAGTGTGATGTATTCCATATCACTAATTAAGCCCTCGGCTCTCGCTCTTGCCAAGCATGCGAGTTCCATGCTTTGCAGAATTGACTTTTCGTATTTTTCCACTATAATTACCGGCCTTTCCATATGAAAAACGCCGCCTTCCTTTATAGAAGCGCGGCATTTTATCTCTGTCCTGAGCCTCCGCCAGGCGGCAGGCCCTCGTTATTCTCTTCATTGTTTTATTATCCAGGTGTCCCCTGTACTCCAGAAGTCTCAGGCGGCCGATGGTGAACCTTTGCTCACAGCACGCCATTGACTGCCTGGACAGACCCTTCACCATCGGAAGTATCACGTGCGTGTCCATTCTGGTCTTTTTGATCTCGCTTGTGATTATGACGATGATGTATGTCGTCGATCTGTCATTCTGACGATTGCACTGCGTGATCAGAACAGGACGCACCCCAAATTGTTCGCTCCCGATAACATCCGCCTTGGTCCCAAGGTCTGCAAGGTATATGTCTCCCCGCCTTATCCTGAAGCAGGGAGACTGCACATGGGCCCGCTTTTTCTTCCTTCTAGGCATAGATTATCAGCCTCGTCTCTATCGCTATGAGGTATCCGCCGATGACGCTCGCAGGTATATCCAGATCTCTCGAGATATCCAGAAGCGTCTTCTGCTGCAGATAGTATTTCTCCAGGATAGCCTGCTCCTTCTCCGGGAGCTGCCTGATCCCGTATTCAAGATCCTCATCTCCTATGATCGACTTCCAGTCATCGAAGTCACCTTTCATATATCTGATCCTGAGTGCCGGTCTTGTGAGTATCGCGTCGATAGTCACTCCCATGTCATCATTCGGATCAGGTTCTCTCATTGGTACCGTATTCATATATGTTTTCTCCTTTACCGCAGATTGTCTATGTATCTTTCGCCACAGAGCAGCAGGAAAAGTGTTAGGTCTCCTGCTGCTCTGTTTATATCCAGCACCTGTATTTGTCCTCGGCTCCCCCAGGTCTGTTCGGGAAATCATTCAGGCGGAAGGCAGCTACTCTTCCTCATGAGGCTGTTAGCCTCCTCCGGGTGTCTCCCCGAGCCGCCCTCATTGCGTGATCCTGAAGATGCCTTCAGGGCTGTGACTGGACGGAAGTATCATTGTCCTCTGAGATTGTCATCGCACTCTTGCGGTTGCTGTCCGCCTTCAGGGTCCAGATAGTTGTTCGCTCTCCTTACGGGTCATCGCGCTTCGACCTCACATGCTCAAGGGATTAGCCCTATATCTCAGAGAAAGTTCCTGATGAATGTGTATTCAGTTTTCAAGGTCCGTTTCACGGAGTCCTTTGGCTGCTGTTTGTTGGCTCCTTCCTGAGTCCTGTCTGCAGCCGGTACTCCTTTCTTTCGCCCTTATTTTCGCTAAAACACATTCAAAAGTCGGTTCAGAAACTGGTTAGTTTTTTCGTTGATATTTCAACGTTTTTCGATTTGTCATATGCTGAAAGCCTTGATTTTTCGTTCAAAACCTCGTCAGTTTCTGACGACCCCCGCTCAAAACTATTTTCCGCCCAGTTCCTCATACCCCTTCGAGCTCAGGATCTCATTTACCTCATCTATCCTGTAGTTGCCGCAGCTTGAAAGGATATGGAAATAAGCAATGTCCTGTTCATTGGTCATCATCAGCTTGCAGCAGGACTTATCTATAAGTGAAAAAGCCTCTGCAGGTGTAAGTTTCAGTCCAATGCACACTGCTATGATTGCCTGTTTTGAAAAACTGTTATCATCACTTGATCTCATTCTTGTAAGTGTTGTCTCTGATACATTGCTTTCAATAGAGAGTCTTGTTCTGGACATTTTCTTCTCTTTCATTATGAGCGTGAGCGACTCTGAGAAAGATCCGGGAAGCTCGCCCAGCTTTCTTGATAATCTCCCCGAATCTTTAATAATTTCTTCCAGTCCTCTGCTGTAATTCTTGCCATTCTGCATGTCTGTCTTTCCTTTCTGTATGATGTCCGGCAGACATGCAGCCAAAATCAGGGTATAAAAATAGCCCCGCACCCACTTTCGTGAATGCGAGGCATTGCCCTCATGTATTAAGTTTTAAGCTGCTGGTCTGCCAGCATATACAGTCTACATCGGGGAAAGTATCAAGTCAGTACCGGCATCGTCGCTTCAATATATGCCGCTTCGTACTTCGCTTTGTCTCTGAAAAGTCTCCGAAAAGTCTCTGCTTTGATCCATGAAATCATCTATTGTCATCTGCCGGCTGCTCTTCATAACCGGATTGCAGCGCACAGAGATATCCTGCTTGAATTCCTCAAACTCAAGAGCAAAGAGGATCGTAGCGTACTTCTTCTTTTTATAGAAATTCTGTCTCGATATATTGAGCTCAGTGAGGATCTCCTGCTCTGTATACTTGAAACTGGTCATATAGCACAGTGTCAGGATGCTTACAAACTCGGGGCCGTAGCCGTCAAAGCTGTAGACGTTCATCTTGAGTGTCTCCATCACTTTGAGCATCCAGGCTGTCTTCATCGTCTTGTTGATCTCGCTCTCATATCTGCTGCGAGTGCTCTCAGATGCAAAGAACTCCAGTCTGACAAGTGACTCGTTCATTCTCTTGTATTCATCGCTTTCGAATGAATCACTGCATAGATCCTCGATTATATCGTCCGCATCGAGCTTGTTGTTCCTGCATACGTCCCGGAAGATCCTGAGGAGCTTCGTTCCGAGCTTCTGCATCTCATCTTCCGTGTATCCCGCAATCGAGCACAGGTTATTGATTCTTGATTCCAAACTTCCTTCCGTTCTCATTCTGTGAACTCCCTTCTGAATGATCGTATGCAGCAATTCCCTTATGTTCATGAGCCAGGATGTATGGAACAAGGGAAAAGGTCCCGTATCATCCCAGCCAATGATCTGTGGCAAAAGCCGCAGACAATTCTTCTTTATCAAATAGTGTGTTTTATTAATTCTTTCAGGATATCTTCCGTCCGGAGTCCCTGACAGAACCATCCATGTCCATCTCCCAGCGTATCTCCTGCTGTATGTACCTGAGCTTATAGTTGATCATCTGTCCATTGCAGCTTCTGGACGCGCAGCTATATACGATCTGCACTTTGCCATCCAGCCGCATCCATTCGGTATTGTATATCCTATCCACATTAACGGATTTCCAGTGCCCGCTGTCATAGATCTTGAACCTTACGGGCTTAGGCTCTTTCATCATTTTGTCGAAGATCACGATGACATCTATGGACTGTACCATGATCACCAGCCTCCTTAAAGTCGCTTGCAATAACTCTTGGTACATCCCCTTTCATAGAAGCTCGTTTACGGCTCGTCTTACTCATTGTCTTAAGATCGATACCTGTTCTGCAGAGTTTTATACTTCCGTCAACGCTTCCATTCTCATCTATGGCATCTATTCTCCAGCCCTCTTGCTCATAATTTGCAAGCACACATCTGCAGCCCTCAAACATGCTGATCGCTGCAACTATCTTCCCGGCATGTATATCTGCAAGGTAGTACCTTGGTTCCGGTCCATATGTGAAAATCATAAAAAGTTTATCTTCGATCTCTGCGACAATTCCATCTGACATCAGTTCATATTTATCTGCATTCTCAGCTTTTTCTATCATACTTTCCATTTCATGGTTCCTCCAGTACACCAAAATCCGTTCCAGATATGTTTTATTCTTATGCTCGAGCATCTATATTATAGGAGATGGCTATGTCAATTTCAAGAACGCATGTTCATAATTTTGCAAAATAAAAGCGAATTGCCGATTATCGGGACAATTCGCTCGTGAATACTTATATTTTCAGTACCTGCTACTGACTCATATTAAACTCTTACTGTGTAACCTTCTCTGCGCGGCTTTGCTGCCGGCTGTTCACAGTCTGCATATCCGAGAGCTACAGAGCAACTTCCTGCCAATGTCTCTGGAAGGTCATCGTCCTTATATGCTCTGATAATCACTTCATTCCCTCATAGAACTCTACTGCCTTGCGGATCTCGTCTGCATCCGGGTGTCCCTTCTTGAGGCCTCCCACCAATTTGAAAGGTCCGAAGGTGTCGTAACCGGTGCAAATATACTGTCCGGCAAAACGGCAGTGTTTGCTGTCCGTGATCTTGCGGATGCCATTGAAGAACGAGTCTGTCGGCGCGGCGCCGCATGTAGCGATGAAGAACACTTCCCTGTTTTCCGGCAGCTTCTCTTCGGCAAAAGCAATGATCTGCTTTGCGAATGCGCTGAAATATATACCGGATGCAAGTCCGATCCTGTCATATTCAGATATATCAACATCCTTGTCTCTGACTACATCAATAAGTGTTACATCGTGCTTTTCTGCTATAGCATCCAGCAGCTTCTTAGTATTGCCGTGATGCTGAGAGTAATATACTATCGCTGTTTTCATATGGCTTATACCTCGTACCCTTCCAGTCTTTCAGAAAACTAAGGTTATCTGAACAAATACTTGCCTTTCCCTTTACCTTTGATTGGATAAATTATTCCTGCATTTACCATCTTTTTGATCAGGGCTGATGCCGGCGATGCTGTGATGCCTAATAGATGCATTACTTCAGAACGTCCAAAGAACTTCTCATACCCATATTCATAGAATAAAGTCAAAATATGCTGTTTTGTCTTATTTCCTATTTCATCCGGAATAAAGATGTCCTGTTTCGATGGTTCAATGTCCTGTTTTTGCGGTTCAATGTCCTGTTTTGTCTCCTCAATGTCCTGTTTTACATCGTTCCATCTAATATGGAGATATCTGTTCTTAAGTTCGTTATCCTCATTAAGAAGTAGATTTCGCAGGAATAATTCCAGATATTCAGTAGTCTCACTTACACCTGCAGGATAATTGTTATAATTTGCTCTCACAAGAGCATTCCTGAAATACCATGAATGTCTCGCAAATATGTCATTAGTTACATCGAAGCCAACAAATCTCAGATACTTGATGAAGAAAACAGCTGTAGTTCTGGTATTTCCTTCTCCGAATGCATGTATTTGCCATAATCTTGAAATGAATCTTGCAAGATGTTTGATCAGGTTCGAAATATTATCATACTTGTACGTATATTCCTTTTCTGTCCGGATATCGTATTCAAGCAACTGCTCTAATTCAGAATAGTTTCCGTAACGCACAGTATCTCCATCTAGTACCCATTCTTTTTTGGAAATGTTGTAGTCACGTATTTTACCAGCGTGTGAGTAAATGCCCTCAAATAATCTTTTGTGAATGCTTATATATTGAGGAACTGAAAAAGTGAATGCATCTTCCGCAAGCATTCTTGCTATCCGCGTAGATACTATATCTGCTTCCTTATTGTCATCAGGCTCATCATTGGAAGTTTCTTCATAATAGCTCTCAATCAGTCTGCTTGCATCAGCCAAAGTGATATGCCCATTGATATTGTCCTCGGCCGTTTTCCTCAGGTAGTCAGATGTTTTGAGCCCATCAACATCCTGCAGGCCAATAGCTGTATACCACGCATACCCAAGTGCTCTTTTATCAGGGTCTGATTGTCTTATGTATTCTTCAAAAGGATCTTTTATAATATCTTGCATAAGTCCTCCTTGACGTCTCTTTTACATGAATGCCCTTGACAGTTCGATGACCCTGTCAATCAGCTCTTGGCTGAACCTTTCCTGATCCATATAAGTTTCTCATTTAAAGCAATTCTTTCAGCTTCTCTATTTCATCCGCCGTCAGGCTGATGCCTTTACCCATCTTGCTGTGGTCAGGTGACCAGTCCCTGATATCTATCTTAGGTTCTGCTCCACCCCAGGAAATGAGGTTGATCTCTCTCTTCCAGCCCTTGGTCTTCTCGGCCAGTACACCGATATGTTCTACGATATCGAATTCAAAATCCTTAGCCATTCTTGAGTTCCTCTTAGCCTTTCTTACCCGCTCAGTGTCATTCATCATCGCAACCAGAAGCTTGCCGGTTGCAAGAGCATCTACGTCTGCTCTGTGCAGCTCGCCATGCTCTATTCCGTAAAACTCGCACATGAGTCCGAGGTTATGCCCCTTCACTTCATATTGCGAGTTGTAATCGTTCTTCCACTTGCCGGTCTCCTTGTCATAGACCTTGTCCGGGCCCTTGACTATCTGGCGTGCCAGCTCCGCGGTGTCGAAATACTTGCGGCTATTATCCGGCAAAGCGCTGCCGGCACTCTTTATGAATCTGAGGTCAAAGTCGATATTGTGGCCGACAATGTCATCAGTTCCGGCGAATTCGTCAAATGCTGCCATGACCTCGCCTGCGGTCGGAGCTCCGGCAACCATATCGTCAGTGATGTGATTGATCTGCGTTATCATCTCCGGTATATGTATCTCCGGATCAATCATCGAATGAAAAGTCTCGACCGGCTCTCCATCACGGAATCTAACAGCGCCTATCTCTATTATCTTGTCACGCCAAGGATACAGACCAGTAGTCTCAGTATCGAAGACAACGAACGACCTGCAATTCTCTGCGTCTTTTATGCTTGATGTATCAACTATCCTATCCATTATGTTCTAACTTGATCACATTGATTCTGCTGTTATCATCTTCCGTGACATGTCGATTATCTCTTCTACAGCCTCAGATGGCGCCAGAATGCGTATATCCCCGCCGAATCCAAATACCCAGCCATAAAATGTAGGGCTGAGCCTGACATTGACATAGCAGATGAATTTATCCTCATGAGTCGGCTCTGTCTCTACCTTGTCTCCGAACCTGTCTATGACATACTTCATCAGTTCATTCTTGCACTGAAGCTTGACTCTGGTCTCTTCACCATTGAACATCTCGAAGACCTTATGGGAGTAATCTGACACTTTGAAGTCTTTAGGTCTCTTTACTGCCTTCTCTTCAAGAACCTGCAGGTTTTCCATGCGGTCTACTCTGAGAGCCACGATGTCTTCATGTTTATCACTCCAGCCGATAGCATAGTAGAAATCGTCATTCCAGTACAGCGCATATGGACTCAGCAAGTAAATCTCGCCGTCATGTCGCAGGATCTTATTCTTGTTCCCGTCAAATTCTATTATGTTAAAGCTGATCTTCTGCTTATTCTCAACGGCATCATTAATTGCATCGACAATGTAGTAAATGTTCTCATTGCGTGGCTTGATAATACTTGTCGTGTATATGTGTCTGCTGAGCTGCTTTCTCTGATGGACACTGGCAAGACCGGTGATCTTGCGCTTGAGATCAGCACTTTTCTTCCTGGTAATGAATCTTGATGAGGAAACTGCATCCAGAAGCAGCTTAAGTTCAGGCACTTGGAACTCCCTGCTGCCCCAGAAGTATTTATTAGGCTTGCTCGAGACCTTGACGATATCGAAGCCGCAGTCACACATGAGATCGATGTCTGGCTTAATAGTCTTTCGGCTGACCTTGATCCCGTGCTCCGCCATGTAGTCAACGATGTCGTAAGTAGAAACAGGATGGTTCTCATCAGTCTGGTCATACAAAAGCTTCCATAGGAGAACCATACGGCGCTTCATGGTATTAGGCTCGACATGTTCTTTTTCAGTTGTTTTGATACTATCTTCATTCATGGTATGAGTCTCCCCTAATGCTCAAACAGATCTTTGTTATAATTGTATCCCTATTACCAGTCCACTTCATACAGCTCGATGACACGGTCAATCAGTTCCTGACTGAAACCTTCAAGATCTTTCGCCTCTATGGCACCGTCCTTCATCAGGCGCATCAAGTCAAAATCTACGTTTTTCTTTTCGAGCGAAAGCAGCACACCCGGCCGTCGCTTGTCTTCCTTGAGTCTCTTCTCCATCTCCCAGAATTTCGTAGATGCCGGTGCATCACTCTGAAGATATTCAGAGTACTCTTTTACCAGCCGTTCAATATACTTTTCCTGCCATCCCGGAAGCCGCTCACGGAACAGTTTCCAGTCACTTTTCTTTATTTCTATTGCTGGCATAACTACCTCCCACCTATTCTTTGACAATATAGCCTGAGTTTTTCAGGACGTTTAATGCTTTCTCGTAGTTTTCTTCTTTGGTCAGTATATAGTCCGTATTATATGTTGAGAGTGCAAATATTCCGATCTCATTTGATGCCAGGATCTTGGAAATTCTTGCCAAAATGCCTATCAGGCTGAAATCCAGTGTTCCGACTATGCGAAATGCTCTCCATCCATCGTCACGATCTGTAGTATTCTCGGGAACAATGCTCGTCGGACACACAAGTGACAGCTCCTCATCAGTAGCACCTGTAAAGCAAAATGGTTGTGACAGATCTATCTGCGAATAGTCTTCAACCTTGCATACTGTCAGAAGTACATCGAGCGGCTCAAGAGTCACTGATATAGACTGTTCTTTTGCACATTCTCTCTTATACCTCTTGTACAGCTTGCTCTTGGTTCCTATGTAATGCTTCTCTACCTCGTACTCCGGGATCCATATCTCTGCTGCACGGATATTATCCATTACTTTATCTAGGATGACCTCGTCCTGCTTCTGCCCAGGAAACCTCCCATTCTGTTGAAAAAAACATCCCTGAAAGCAGCATACATCCACTCGTATATCTTTTCCTTCTGTTTCAACTTCAGCTGCGAGTATTTCTTGTTTGTCTGCAGAAGCTTACCGTCTATCCATTCGTGATTCTTCATAGTTATCGTAATAAATCAGTATCCCTTCCCTATTTTTTTATGAATTTCCAAAGCATGTCTTTTCCAGCTTTTTTAGTTGTACCATCAGGTAGCAATAATTCGATTTTATCATCCGCAACCGATAATACACTGCAAGTTCCCCACTTGACATGTTTTATCGTATCGCCTGCCCGCAAAACCAATTCCACCGCCGGTTCTGTAATAGCTTTCTTTTTCGAGCTTCCGTAGAATGATTTAATGCCAATATCATATGGTTCTTTTTTTCCGGATTTTCTGGTGATCGTTCTTTGTATGTATGAATTGCCTATGACCTTTTCAATTATAATAGATTTAATGGGATCTCCTTTTGTTCCCATGCAGTTATTGCTGACATCAACAAGAACTGAATCGACAGCGTCATGATAATAAGCACAATGTTTTTCAATTTCCTGAATCAACCAGTCATTTTCACCTAACCACAGTATTGCACTGTCGCTTTGACCGATAACATAATACTTTCCTTTTGATATCCCTATCAGTGCGGTCTCTCCTAGGTTTTTATAAATGAGCGCTTCTAATTGTTCTTTAGTCTTATACCCGATGGAGTCCTCAACATATCTTATAACTTCTTTAACAGTCGGCCTTATTCCCGAAATACTATCGCTTAGATTTTTCTTTACTACGAATACTTCCAGAGCTTCACCTATAGAATCCACTGTTTTATCACTAATATAGCGATTCAAAGACTCCCTGATATGGAATCGTTTATTCAAGGCTTTAATTGAATCTGCGATGTATGGCTCAAATTCATCAGAATTCTTACACAGGCGATGCTCAAGATAGTGATTGACTACGTAGAATTCCAAAAGGATTTTTGCCTGGTCCTCCGTAATTTCGTCTTTTTTATCAGCTACTGCAAGCATAAGGAGATTCCTTGCAGTAATTGCATAATTGAGGTCAAACAGCCCGCTTGTTCTCCCCTCAGGGATATAGCTAAATGCGTAGCATACGAAAGCAATGGCCTTTATATATTCTTCAGTTGAAGCAATTTCAATATACCTTTCGTTCAGGACATCATTAACAGTCGATTTTATAAATCTGATAATTTTCTGCTCTTCTTCATTATCAAGAGGTTTCTCCTGACTATCATCCTTCCTGTTTCTGTCTCCTGTCTTGGTCTTATCTTCCGTATTATTTCTTTGGGTGACGTTACTGCTTTCGGATGATAGAAGTCTTTTGAGGAAACTCAAGCTAAGTGATCTGGCGGTTTGATAGTTCTCAAATTCTTGTCTTTCCTCTGAGGTTGGTATTCTTGGCGGTATCACATATTCTATGATTCCCTCAGGTGCCTCTTCAGAATCCTCCTTGTCTACTTCTGCTTTTTTGTTTTGTCCGAATAAGACTGAGAGTTCCTCTCTTCTTTGGTGTTCACTTACACATAGAGCAAGATATTTTCTGAGCGAGATTAAGTTCTCATAGAACTCATTATATTGAGGATATTCATATACTTTGAGTGTTCTGTTAGGACTGTCTGCGGTTCTGCTCAGTTCAATTTCTGCTTTATTTTGTATCCAGCATATGATTTCATATTTGTTTTCGCCATCTTCAAGGGTAAGAGTCAATAAGTCGCTGACATATGATAAATCTGTTGCTTTTAACGTGCAAATAATATGTCGTTCCCCCGGATGATACTTAAACGTTACTACCGACTCTTCATGTCTCACTATAAGACCCTGAGGATCACTTAAGCAGCCTATAACAAGGCGTATACTTCCATCACCGTCTATCTGTCCGTACTTATAATGATATTTTTCTTCGTTTGTAAACCCTGTAATATCCAGCAGATTACATTCAACATCGGCATCTTTCTCTAAAATTATGTTATCGAAATAATAATCGAATTCATTTGCCCTGCCTCTCTCAATGACATTGCACTCAACGTTCCCGCCTTGATCCGGTGTTTTCAGTAAAGCTGCTTGAGTACAGTTTGCACTGCCATATAATACCCAGGATTCTTTCGGTGATTTGAATCTAATTACTTTACCATGATAAAAATACCTGGATTTTGGACTTTTAAAACCATCAAACACCTTCAAAGCAAGGCCCTTAATGCCTGCAGATTTTATTGTGTTGAACCTGCTCTTATGATTCTGCAGATATACATTTAATGTCGCATCCGGAAAACGTTCACGAACGATGCTCAAAGCACTGAGATCATTGTCATAAAACGGCACCGCGATATCGATAGACTTCACATCACTCATCAACCGTGCAGCCTGCTCCAGAATACCAGTATCCATATTATGTAAAAGAATAGCTTCTCCCGAACCTGACTGATTGGTTTGATTTAGATATGATATACTTTGAACTTCACTAATTAATTCGTCATCAAGGCCATATGACATTTCATATGATTTCAGCAGAAATCTTGCCGCAGCCTGAATTAGCGGAAGAAAATGCAGATCATTGCTATTTACTTCAAAAGCGTTAAAAATCTCATTATTTGTTATATACCCGCTATATGTACAATTAGCACTTGCGATAATCAACTTAGCTTTATCTTGTGCCAGAAGGAGTATCATTTTAGGATGATACGCGCCTGTTATGCTTACAGGATTAACTGAATATTTCTTTCCAAGCAAAACTGACGGCTTTCTGATTTCTGTGATACCTTTATTCAGCTCCCTGGCATCAACGATAAGAGCGATTTTTCTTATTCCATTGCTGTAGAGTTTGCTGATTATATAACGCTCGAAGAACTCCACGTCGATATTAAACGTGGTGATAAGAGCTATTTCATAACCCGTACTCTTTTCTATTTCTTCAAGTGCTTTAAAGTTGTCCATTTCACTCTGTTATTACGTCTAGATCCTTCATTATTTGTAAGAGATTTATCAGCCTTATCCCCTGAAAATCTGTTGCAGGGTACTTCCCTGTTCGTGCATATTTCTCATCCACCCTTTCAAATATATAGCCATCCAGGCTTCTTGATCTCATGACCTTTTCGAGAGCAGTCACTTCATTCTGATACACGATCCATTCTCTCATAATGTACTGTAGCAAATCTATTACCGGACGATCCTTCCAGTTATCTACTAATTCAATCAGATTGCTTACAGATACTTCTCCCCCTATACTTAGATGCTTGTTTTCTATATCTGGCCTATCCTTAAATCTATTGTATACTGAGAGAATGATCCTGATTCCTGTGTCGCAGTTTCTGCTTGTATCCCTTACGCTTCGATAGCCCTGCTCAATCAGGTTTTCTCTTTCATCAAAATTAAAATTGCATGATGGCAGAAGTGATTCTATTGTTTGATCAACATCCACCTTTTCCCAACTTGAGTCATCGATGAGGTCACCGACCCATTGTTCCATCGTTTTGGGAACATCAAGAGAGTCGATCATCGCTTTACATACCATCTCTATAGCAGTAGTGAAGTATTGACGTCCTACCACGACTTCCCACGCTTTAACCACATATTTCAAAGATTCTGGAAAGTCGTATTTATATTCACCTCTTGGTGAGAAGTAGTCATATAACACTTTGCGGATTTCCTTTGCCCCTGGATTTTTGATCTGATAGTCTCGGTACAGGAATATCAAATAGTCTTTCGATTCTATTAAATGCTTGTTATCCAAAAGTTCGTTAAATCGCTCCTCAAACAATTCCCTTCTGAGTATGGATTTACATTCATCAAAGCCATTTAGGTCGAGGCTTACAACAGAGCCAAATTCTTCAAGAACATTCCTTGGTACTTTGGTATTTTTGAACCTATATTTCCTATAATATTCAGTATTCTTAATGACTTTTTCAAAGGCTTTTCCCATTTCAGTTCCAAGCCCCTTTGTCAGTCTGTTCAACCCGGATATAGGATTTCCTTCACTATCTGTATCTGTTGTAAATCCAAGAGTCCTGCAGCCGGCATTGTAATACTGCATTCCACCGAGATATGAAACAAAATAATCCCGATTATACTTAAATGGTCCTGAATTATTTGTACTAAGGTCGTTAGTAGTTTTTTCGATCCCTACCAGGTTTTTCGTATCCGGATTATTATTAATCAGATTGCCTAATACAAAGTAATAGTCATTCTTCTTGACATAATCTTCATTAAAACGAGTGCCAGCGTTCCTGCTAAAATCAGTTTCTCCTGAATACTGATAAAAATCATAATAATTCCATGTTAAAAAAATCCAGTAGAATGCACGATAAGTAACCGTGTTTACTACCGGACATAATTCGGCCTGCAATGTGGTCTGGGCTCCAGTTATTCCAAGGTTATCCCTGTTTGTTGTATTCGGAGTGTGATCATTTAATTGCGGGCCTTTTTTATGCATCATGTCTCGTTTTGTTTGCTTTACGTTAGAATTTGCTATTGAGCTCGTGCTTGTACGTTATTCTTCACTCTTTCCTGAATGGTATTCTGTGGCTTTTTCTGCTACCATTCCCAGCCCTACACCAGGAGTATATGTGTAGGTTGTGTGCTTCACATGTGTAAAATCAGCAGAACTACTATTTGATTCTGTAAAATCAGCGTTATCTGTCCAGAGCTCACACTGTGTCATGACTGTCTGAACCGCATAATCCATTCCTTCTGGCGGGTAGCGATGCTTCTTCAGGAGTTTCTTTATCATCATTCGCATCTTAGCTCTGGCAGAGTCTCGCTTTTGCCAATCTATTGTGCGGTTTTTTCGCAGTGTGTCGGCTAGTTCTTTAGTGATTGCAATCAGCTCCTCGTTCTCGTAGAAATCCTTAATCGCCTGTGGCTTGGTCAATGCATCATAGAAAGCAAGTTCATCTGCTGTAAGTCCGAGCTTATCTCCCTCTTTCTGCGCTGTTGCAATCTGCTTAGCTAGATCCAATAGTTCCTGTATGACCTGCTCATTGGTCAGCATGCCATTGAGATATTTATTCATTGCACTTTGTATGATCTCGCTGAATTTTTCAGACTTGACCACATTTGTACGTCTATATATCTGTACCTGTTCTGATATGAGTTTTTTGAGGAGTTCAACCGCCAGGTTCTTTTCCTTCATCTTGGATATCTCTTCGAGGAACTTCGGATCAAAGAGCGAGAATTCTTCCGATACATCTGAGAACAGATTTATAACACCTTCGCTCTTAACACTCTGTTTGAGAAGATCATTTATTCTTTCATTCATTTCCGGGAGAGATATCTTCTTTCCCTCACCCTGATTTACAAGTCTCATCACAAGAACTCTGACAGATTCAAAGAACGCAGCCTCTATTCTCATGCTTTCCTCAACAAGCGATGAGCACAGTGACAATGACTGCTTCAGCATAAGTGCTTCCTTCAGGAAGTCCTCGCGTTCTCTCTCCTTGTCTACAGCAACTATGAAGTTAACAGCGCCGCTGATTGCTTTTGACCTCTCAAGATCAGTTCCATCAAGGAATTTTGAGTAATCAAATCCATGGAATAGATCTCTGCACACAGACAGCTTTTCGAGGAACTTCGGATATGCCACTTTTGCAACATCGGTGTCTCCATAGTTCTTCTTGTCTCTTGAAGTGTAGTCATTCATAGCCTCTTTAAGAGCTGCTGCAATGCCTACATAATCGACTACCAAGCCGCCTTCCTTATCCTCAAAAACTCTGTTTACTCTTGCAATTGCCTGCATGAGGTTGTATCCCTGCATTGGCTTATATACATACATAGTCGCAAGAGATGGGACATCGAACCCAGTCAACCACATATCTACAACAATAGCAATTTTGAGTGGGCTATTATTATCTTTGAATTCCTTAGCCAGCTCATCTCTATGGCGTTTGTTTCCTATGACCTTGCGCCATTCTTCCGGATCTTTGTTGCTTTCTGTCATTACAACAGCAACTTTATCTGTCCAGCCTGGGCGCAGTTCAAGGATGCGGTTATAAATCTTGAGTGCGATTGCACGCGAATATGCGACAATCATTGCTTTTCCGGTCAGGAGATTTTCACGATAATTCTCGTAATGGTTCAAGATATCATCTACCAAAGATGCGATTGTCTGCTCATTTCCGAGAATCGCCTCCATCTGGCCAAGCTCTTTCTTGCTTCGTTCTATGACATCAGGATCAGCATTGTTCGCCATGAGGTCATACTCAGCATCAATGAGTTTGAGTGTTGCTTCATCTAGTTTTAGATTGATAACACGGCTTTCGTAGTAGACCGGACGTGTAGCTCCATCTTCTACTGCTTGTGTCATATCATAGACGTCGATGTAGTCTCCGAAGACCTCGCGTGTATTCCTATCTTTCATAGAAATAGGCGTTCCGGTAAATCCTATATATGTAGCATTAGGGAGACTGTTTCTTATTATTCTTGCAGTTCCGACTTTTATTCTTCCAGTCTCTGCATCTATATGTTCTTTCAGGCCATACTGCCCGCGATGAGCCTCATCGGCCATCACTACGATGTTTCTTCGCTCTGATAATGCCTCTTCCGATTCTTCAAATTTCTGCATCGTAGTAAAGATGATCCCGTTCGCCTGCCTGCCATCAAGAAGGGACTTCAAATGAGCTCGACTTTCAGCATGGATAGGCTCTTGTCTTAGGAAATCTTTGCATTTTGCAAACTGCCCGTAAAGCTGATCGTCAAGGTCGTTTCTGTCTGTAAGAACAACTATCGTAGGGCTATCCAGCGCTTCCTGTAGTCTGTGCGCATAGAAAACCATGGAAAGCGATTTGCCGCTTCCCTGGGTATGCCAAAATACGCCACCTTTTCCATCGGTCTGCGTTGCGTGCTTTGTGGATTCAATTGCTTTATTTACCGCAAAGTACTGATGGTAACCTGCAAGGATCTTGAATCTCTTCAGGCCCTCGTTAGAGAAGCAAATGAAATTCTTGATTATATCCAGCAGT
The DNA here is from genome assembly GCA_902786355.1 of uncultured Eubacteriales bacterium. Taxonomy (GTDB): domain Bacteria; phylum Bacillota; class Clostridia; order Peptostreptococcales; family Anaerovoracaceae; genus Crickella. The sequence continues at coordinate 15,037 of CADABZ010000016.1, read as the reverse complement.
CGGTTCTTTTCAAATATGCCTTCAAAGAACGTATCAAATTGCGCATACTGTGTGTTCTCGTAATTGCCATCTTTGGTTTTCCACTCCATGTAGCGGTCTTCGCCAGAAGTGATAGTTCCCGCTTTGGATGTAAGATGATCACTCATTACGCAGATGCAGTTATATATAAACATGGAAGGTATCTCATGCATATAGTTCCTGATCTGGGTATAAGCTTCGGATGCATCAGTCTCCTCTCTTGAAGGAGATTTAAGCTCTATGAGCACAACAGGAAGGCCGTTAAGAAAAAGAAGTACATCTGGTCTCTTGTTACTGTTCTCAACAAACGTCCACTGATTGACTGCTATGAATGAGTTATTGTCGGGATTCTTATAATCTACTAGATATACCAGTCCTGATCGCTCTTCCCCTTTTACAAAATAACGGACCTCAACACCATGCTGTATATAGTCCATAAATACAGCATTCTTCTGTACAAGATCCGCATTCTCGAAGTTCTTGAGCTTATATAAGGCATCGGAAATTGCATCGTCAGGCATCTCAGGATTAAGCCGTTGCAGTGCCGTAACAAGCTCAGTCTCGTATAAAGGGTCATAGAAATCTCTCTCGATATTCGGGCCATATTCATATCGATAACCCATATTCTGAAAAAGTTCTATTATTGAGTTTTCATAATCAGCTTCAGTATAGAATCCTGACATAGTACTAACTCCTTTAGTGTGTTTTATTAAGATATAAACGAGAATTTACAGGAGCAAGCACAAGCGATCTATCAGCACATGATTATTAATAATGCTGATGATTCATGGACTCCTGTAGTATTATCCGATATTGCTACTATCACTATGGGCCAGTCCCCCAAAGGTGACACATACAACGAAGATGGTGTAGGCGCAGTCTTCTTCCAAGGGCGGGCTGAATTTGGCTTCAGATTCCCAACCCGCAGGCTTTATACCACAGAGCCAAAACGCATGGCTCAAGCAGGAGATGCTCTTATGAGCGTCAGGGCCCCTGTGGGCGATTTGAATGTCGCTTATGAGGATTGCTGTATCGGCCGTGGGCTTGGAGCTATTCGTTCAAACGACGGACACCAGTCCTTTATCCTTTATACACTGTTTGCTCTACGTGAGCAGCTCAATGTGTTTAACGGAGAAGGAACTGTTTTTGGGTCTATAAACCGCGATGCGCTAAACTCTATGCCTGTTGATATTCCTCCGAGAAAAATCATGGATAAATTCGAGGAGATCGTTGGTCCAATGGACGCTGCAATCCGTAATAACTATGATGAAATCTGTCGTTTGCAGAATATACGTGATAGTTTGTTGCCACGATTAATGTCTGGCGAATTGGATGTCTCTGACCTAGACCTCTAAGCCGCTAAATTCTCGTTTATCTGAGCATTATTATCAATCTTGTCATCCAGCGCAGACAATACTGATGCAATTTTTCGCTGCTCTCCTATTGTCGGACAGCTTATTTCATATGACGAAAAGCTACTTTTATTCACTATCGGAACTGCAGTTGATGTTTTACTATGGAAATTCAATTCTTTTCCCAATATCATCATAGCGTAATAAATAAAGTCTATATCATATTTGTCTACATCAACTATAATCGAATTAATTTGCTGATTCGTAACACATTCTTCAGTAGTGATAACCACCTTGCCCAAGTCAGACCCAATGCAACTTACGCATACCGCCCCCGCAGGAACGATAGCTCCTTTCACAGAAAGCTTTCCTTTTTCTGTAATGGTTTTACCAGTAGAGTAAATATATTTTGACTCCATATTATCCGATGGAGTTACAAACATAATTGGCCCATTGTAATTGTCCCTATCTATTGTTTTGGGAGTCTTTCCTGTAACAATACGCCCCAAATCTCCAACTTTAACTTTATTCCAAGCCATCATTGCCTCCATTAGCCTATATATTTCCTATGAGCCGTTTTCACATTGCTCTGCTTGACCATTGCATACTGCAAGGTCGTGTCTATTCTCTGATGCCCAAGGAGACGCTGCAGCTGTTCAATAGGCATTCCCTTATCAATTGCCATTGTCGCAAGCGTCCGTCTGAACTTATGTGGATGTACCCTCGACATATTAAGACGTTTCCCTATTTCACGGAGTCGGTGTTCAATTCCTCCAATCTGTATGCGTTCATGCGGAGCCCTTAATGTAACAAAGAGAGCCGGGTTTTCATCTGTTCGACTATCAAGGTACACCTGTAAATGTAGCTTTGCTCTAGCATCGAAGTACACAATCCGTTCCTTATCACCTTTACCAAACACCACGCATTCTCTCTCCGAGAAATCGATGTCGTCGCGATTTAGCAACACCATCTCACCAACTCGCATTCCAGTTGAAGCCAGCATATCAATCATTGCCAGATCCCGGATTTCTTCACAGCTATCACGCATCTTCTCTAGTTCCTCATCAGAGTAAGTTTCCTTGATGCTACTTGCAGTTTTCACCTTATGAATGCGGCGCACTGGGCTTTTGATAATATAATCCTCATCTTCAAGCCAAGAAAAAAAACTGGAAAGTATTCTGCGAATATTATCAATCGTAACACGACTTGATTGATTCCGGCTTTGATAATCAGTCAGGTATGTCCTCAAGTCCTCCGTGAGAATGTGTCGGACATTTTTACCAAGTGAAGATATCAGCGCATCAATCGTGGACTGGTAATACTTCAGTGTCTTATCCGAGCAACCCTCTATTCGTTTTGCGGCTATGAACATCGCAACAAGGTCGCTGTTGTCTTCCTCCTGTGGCTTTATTTGTAAGCTGTTCACTTCGTAATAACAGAGTGACCGCTCCATAGCTTGTCTGAGTTGTTTCAGTTGGGCATTGTCTAGGTATGACAACATCTGTTGCATTACTTCCATGATTAATTCTTCTTTCATGTCGTTTCTCCTTTTATTTCGTATTTCCAGAGAACGACATCAACGGCAGTTCCGTTGGTTATCACTCCCGCCGTTGGTGAGAGTTAATCATAATTAAACGAGAATTTAGCGGCTTAGAGTTTCAGATTCGAGACATCTAGTTCACCGGACATCAACCTTGGCAATAATGCATCTCGCAATGCTGTAAGCCTGCTGCTTTCAATTCGATTAAATGCAATCTGATCAAGCATTGGAACAACAAGCCCATTGAAGCGATTAAGAGACTCCTTGTCAGGAAGAACAACGGGAAAGTTCATTATCTGTTGTTTGTCTCCACGAGGCATTTTTGTCCCCTTGGATCCAGCAACCATGTAATCGAAGAAGCGGTCCCTATACAGTGTTCCAAAAAGGAAGGCCGAGTATTGATCGTCCTTTGGTACAAAGCAAAGGACATCGGTAGAGCATCCATAACCGTCATCCGTAACATAGACAATCTTTTTGAAGTAAGGGCGAATATTGGAAATAAGAACATCTCCTTTATGGCATCCCGTAGTCTGTGCTATAGACGGAAGACTTGTTGCATCAACTGATCCCATTTTATTAGGTTGCATATTCTCCGTTGAGTAATATGTCGAAACTGATAACTCAGATACAGCGATTCTATCTGATGAATAGTGACATATATCGGCCAATATACCTGAAGGCGTATGTGTAGTAGGGTTAAATTCACTATTATAAATAGCTTGAATTTGATCAGATAAATTCTCGTTTATTTCACTATTTATCTCGACTTTCGCCCTAATTGTTTCAAGCAAATCAACGATTTTTTTCTGGCTTTCCATATCTGGAATATCAATCTCTATTGTCTGAAAAGTGGTAGATGCCCGCGCTAAGGCCGGAACACCAACTTGCGATGCATTTGAAAGCAATTTATGTTGCCCAATCCTAGTGTGAAAATAGTAAACAAGATATTCTGGCAGGATTTTTTCATTGCACTTTACACGAAACTGGCTTTGTGAAATGACATATCTTTCATGAAGTGAGTCTTCCGGTATAAAAACAATCTGGCCCAATGTACCTCGATGTGTTATTACAACATCTCCTCTATGAGCGTTCGCCCTGCCGAGTGAATCGGCTTTTTCTTCTGTCACATATCTAAAAGAGCCCTCATGAAGTGCATAACCATTCAAGTTACTACCATTCAACACAGGAATGCCTTCATCAACAAAACACTCTACTTTAATATTTGAGCCGAATGGTCCCATTGCAATTTCAGAAATCAGATCAGCTATTTTTACTGTTTCAAAGTTCATATCCTATCGCCCCCAGTTTTCTCCTGATCTCGTCCTCCAGCTCATGTGACTTGGCAAACATATCAGAAAGTTCCGATGTCAGTCTTGTCATTTTTTCCTCAAACGGCTCGCCATCATCCTCCTGCTCTTCAATTCCTACATAGCGACCTGGAGTAAGGATATAGTCCTGCTTAGCTATGTCTGCAAGCGATGCAACAGCGCAAAAGCCCTTCACATCCTCAAGTGTTCCGTCCTGGAAGGCCTTGAAGGTATCAGAGAGCTTCTGAATATCAGCATCATCAAAGTCTCTGTGCTTACGGTCAACCATGTGGCCCATTTTTCTTGCATCTATGAACAGCGTCTTTCCTTTTTGTTTCTTCCCTTTGGTGATGAACCACAATGTTACAGGTATAGTAACGCTATAGAAGAGCTGTGTCGGCATTGCTATGATGCCTTCTACAAGATCATCCTCAATTATTCTTTTACGAATTTCACCCTCACCACTCGACTGTGTTGAAAGAGCACCATTAGCCAATACAAGACCTATCTTGCCATTAGGTGCAAGATGATGAATCATATGCTGGATCCATGCGTAGTTAGCATTTCCTGCCGGAGGTATACCGTATTTCCATCTAACATCATCAAGAAGTTTGTCCTGATTCCAAGGATGATAATTGAATGGAGGATTCGCTAGGATGAAATCAGCCTTAAGTGTTGGATGAAGATCGTTTGTAAATGTATCTGCCTGGTATGGGCCAAAATCAGCGTCAATGCCGCGGATAGCCATATTCATTTTGGCCATCTTCCAGGTATCTGCATTTGCCTCCTGACCATATACAGAAATCGTGCCGCGCTTGCCAGAGTGAGCCTGAATAAACTTTGCACTCTGTACAAACATACCGCCAGATCCACAGCAGCAATCATAAACACGGCAGTTATCGAAAGGTCTTAGAATTGATACGAGTGTTTTGACCACGCTTGATGGTGTGTAGAATTCGCCTCCGCCTACGCCCTCTTTTTCAGCAAACTGAGCTATACAGTATTCATAAGTTCTACCGAGAAGATCTTCACTTTCCTCTGTATTGCTCATATCTATGTTGTTCGTGAAGATATCAACTACGTCGCCAAGTACCCTCTTGTCGAGATCAGGGCTTGCATAATTCTTCGGAAGTACGTTCTTGAGAGTCTTGTTCTCGGACTCGATGGCTCTCATCGCATTATCCAACACTGTTCCAATCTCAGGTGTATGCGCTGCTGAAGCAATTGTGCTCCACCTGGCTTCTTCAGGTACAAAGAACACATTCTCCATCGTGTATGCATCACGATCATCTTCAAATCCATCGCCTTCTTCTACTAGTTCTTGGTAACGTTTATCGAAGGCTGCTGAAATATATCTTAAAAAGATAAGGCCTATAATGACCTTTCTATACTCTGCGGCAGGTATATGTCCCCATAAAACACATGCTGCATCCCACAGTTGCTTCTCAAATCCTATATTTGCATTGGTTTTTTCTGCCATGAGAAATCTCCTTCAAATTAATTATTCTCTTTTCAGGGTATATTTATACATAATTATTATACTAGAGCCATTATTCAACATAAAGAATTAAATGAAATATTAGTATTCAATGGCCAATTATCGGGTCATTTGCTAGTTTACTAACCTCAGTATTTTCACTCAACCTTCACTCAAGCCTCAAGCCTCAACGTTGCACTCAACGATGTTGCACTCTGAAAGTTCTGCCCATTGCCTACCTGTTGGAACTACTTTATTCTGTCTCCTTCTTATCGTCTTTCTTAGTTTTAGGTGCAGTATTAAAGGCAGGGACACCATAACCGGCTATCTGCGATGAGCCTCTGACATACGACTGCCGTCTGCAAGCGTTTCCACTGTTGCCTTCGATTGTCGTAACTGTCTTTCCATCGCAGGACTCCACAATTCCGGTGTGATCCATAACTCCGTCATGGTCAAAGTCAAAGAAGATTATATCTCCCGGCTTCGGTGAATAACCCCTGCTTGCCCATCGGTGTCTTTCTTTGAACCAGTTTGCCCCGGTACCACACACAGCATATTTCGGAATGATCCCTGCCTTTATATATCCGCACTGGTCTCCGCACCAACTGACGAAGCATGCGCACCAATGGACATGACTGCTGAATCCGTACCACTTCCAGAATTTATTACCTCCAACATTTCCAAGCTGTGCCTGTGCCACCTTTACTATTGCCGTATCTCCCGGGCCGATCTCATAGAAGTCATATGCAAAGTTGTTGCCCTCTTCATCTCCCACTGTCATGAATGTCGCACTGAACAGAATCGTTATCACGACAACCATAAGCAGAATTGCTCCTACCGCTGAGTATGTTGTGAGCATTTCCTTTGCATCTTCTGCGATTCTCCTAAATAAGCGTTTTGCTCCGTCGGTCGCACGGTTGCCAGTCCTGCTTTCTCGCCTGCTGAATACACTTATGCGAGTATTATTACTCTGTTTTTTCAGCTTGTTTATTGCATATTCTTTCTGCCGCTGCTGTATTAGCCGTTCCTTATTGCTAATGCCATCAGGCAGATCTGTATTCCCTGCAGTATTCTTTTCTCTATGTCTTATCAGCAGTCTATTATCTGCAAGTACATTATTCCTTTGCCCTTCGGCATCCTGTATCAATTCACGATCTGCCAGCCTACGATCATTGATCGATTTCTCTGCTCTGTTCCTGACGTATTCTTTTGCCTGGTGTTGAAAACATTCATCACTTTCAGTGCCTCCTGTGGCCAAATTGCCAATTTCAGTCACATTTTGATGAATATATTCATCGCTTGATGCCTGTCCCGGCTGATACGCTCCCCTGACATGTTGAATCATTTCAACGCCTGTCCTCATGGCATAACTGCCGGAATCAGTCATTGCCGTCTCCATCACATCAGGTGCATACTCATATTGACCGTCATCCTGACTGAATATCTCCACAAGGTCGTCTCTGGTCCTCATCGAGATATCCTTGAATCTGTCTGCCATGAGTCCCGCACGGTCGACAGTCCTGACTATATCTGCAGAATTCTCTTTTATATTTACCTTCACTTAGTTCCCTCCTCTCCTCAGAATCCGGACATTATAAAAGCACCCTTTTAGGTGCGTCCGATGTACCGAAGCGGCAGCTGCCGCTTCATTGGATCAATCCTCCTTTCGGAGATATCTGTCTACGAGATCACTGAACCCCTCGTTGTTCCTGGCCACTTCCATGATCCTCCGTTTGAACTCTGCTTCCTCTTCCGGAGTCACACTCTTCTTTCCGGATGTCTGCTCCTGCCTGCGGAAGGCTGCACTCTCATCGATTTTTGTTGTCATGAGTTTGTACAGTTCAGTGTTCTTCGGGAAGTCATTCTCGAATGGCACCAGGTTTGAACCAATCTTCATGAGTCCATGCCCGGCCTCTACGTTGGTGATATAGTTCAGCTGGTCCTCCGAGATATTCAGGAGCTTTGCCAGTTCGATCCTGTCTGATGCTGCCTGATTCAGCATTACTATGAACTCAGAGTTGCTGAGCATAGTCCTTGCTGTGTATGACTGCAGCAGATCACTTACGTTCTGCGTGATGCCGGTGCAGTATGCTCCGTACTTACGGACTCTCTTCCACAGCTTGTAGAGGAACTGCGCTGAGTATTCGTGCATGAAGAGAAGGTAGATCTCATCGATATAGATGAAAGTCTTCTTGCCCTTCTCCCTGTTCTGCGCGATCCGGTTCATTATGGAGTCAAGTATGACCAGCATGCCGATTGCTCTGAGCTGCTCGCCAAGTTCAAATATGTCATAGCAGATAAGGCTGTTGCTTGTATCCACATTGGTCTGTTTGGCAAAGGTATTGAGAGATCCTCTTGTGAAGAGTTCGAGTTCAAGTGCCAGCTCATGTGCCTCAGGTTCAGGTTGCTGCAGGAGTACATCTCTGAAGTCCTGCAGAGTCGGCGGCGTTCCCATATAGTTGCCCTGCTTGTAGTAGCGGTACACTATCTCCGTGCAGCGGTCTATTATGGACTGCTGGCCTCTTGAAAACTTATGCCCTGAAATGATCTGCTCACACAGCGACTGCAGGAACTGCGACTTCTCTATCACAGGATCAGTCTCACTGTAATCTCTTGAGAGATCCATAGCGTTGATATGGTTAGGCGAAGCTGCAGATATCTCAATCACTGAACCGCCAAGCGCATTGACCAGAGGCGCATATTCGCGCTCCGGATCGATGATAATGATATCCACCTTTCCGAGGAGCTTGAGAAGCGCGATCTCGAACTTTGCGAAGAACGATTTACCTCCGCCGGACACACCCATGATGAACGCATTGCCGTTCAGGAGCTTTGTCCTGTCGGCAATTATCAGATTCCTGGAAATGACATTCCTGCCATAGTAGATTCCGCCTCTGTCTCTTATCTCCTGCACTCTGAAAGGCATGAAGATAGCAAGAGAAGAAGTCGTCAGCGTCCTGAATGCATTGATGAATCTGGTTCCGAACGGCACTGTGGTCTTAAGTCCGTCAAGCTGCTGATACCTTAGTATCGACATCTGATTGAGCTTGCCTCTTACCAGGTTCAGGATCTCATTGGTATCACTATCAAGCTGCTCCTTGGTATCTGCTGTGATCACCATGGTGATGACTGCATACATCATTCTCTGGTCTCTGGCGACCAGATCATCCAGGAATTCCTGAGTCTCCCTTCTCTGCTGCATCATGTCGTACGGCAGGATGGCTGAGAAGTTGTTGTTCATGTTCTGCCTGCGCTGGTAGTTGGCAATGTTCGTCTCAACTCCAAGCACACGCTGCTCCGCCTCCCTTATGGCCTCATCCATTGGGACCGGCTCAACATCGATCGAGAGCATCATGCATCTGCTGGTGTCCGTCATCTTGGCGACAAGGTCATCACTTATATATGATGCGTAGTCTCTGAAGAGAAGTTCTCTTCCGTATCTGTCCCCGATCTTGAAATAGTCGGAATGATGCTCGAAGCTGTCAGGGCATACATAGTCACGGAAGTCGTAGCCTTTCTTCATCATCTCGCGGATATCGAAATGGTAGTAAGACTCCTCTCCGTGTCTGAAGAAGTCGTGTATGATCCTGAGCCTGTCATTGGCATCGAGTTCTCTGCAGATGGAACCCATTCTTGAGAAGTAACCTCTGAGTTCTCCTCCGATCCTGGTCAGCTGTATCCTGGCATCATCGACATTCTTTGCGTGGACTGCGATGAGGATATACTTGTCCTGCACTATGGAGTTAGTGCCTGTTGCCATGTTCACCATAAGCTCGTTATACTCATTTCTGTATATATCGAGCTTGTCCCTGAGGAGCGTCATCAGGACATCATCCTCAAAGTCCATCCTGTTCAGCAATCTGTTGTTGATGGTCATCTTGTAGCTGCAGTCGGAGTCGAATGAGTTAATGACTTCGGCATACTGTTCTATCATGCCCTTCTTGTCTTCGCGGGATGCAACGGCAAAGTTGATATCCGTGAACAGGAACATCTTGCTGTAGCGGTTGCGCCCCGAGAGAAAGATTCCGTCAGTCCATATCATCTTTACAGGCAGTATGTCCTGCACCTTCTTCGGCACTTTGAATGTGTCCCTGTCTCTTCTCATTATGTTTCTAAGTGTCCTGGACAATAAGCATCACCTCCTCTCCTTTGTGTCTATTCTCTTGCTGGACTTCCTTGCTGCTTTTGGCTCACTGCCTTTGACCGGCTTTCGCTTTTGTCTGGTTCCCCTTCTGTGAAAACGTTTCCTGCTCTTCCTCTCTTTGGCGGCATCTGAAGCCATGTCATAGTAGTAGTTGCAATTGCCGATAGTCAGGACACGCGGCGTCAGGATCATCGATTTGATCCATGCCCATATGAACTGCTCTGCAGTCATGCCGTTGTATCTGAGAAAGCCGATCGCAGCAAAAGGAAATGCCGCCACTATGCAAAGCCAGCTGGTGGTCTCAAGTCCGAGCAGCGGCTCGAGCCTGAAGTAGATCAGGACTGCGATGCCGCATGCCAGGACAGAAAAAAAGAACTGTCTCATTGACAGTCCGAAGAACATAGACTCAGAATAGTCTCTTATTTCCTTATTGATCTTGACTTCCATCCATATCACCTCACTTCGGCTACCATGGAATCTCTTTCTCTGTCTGCAGCCACCTTTGTGAGCTGTCTTGAGTCTTTATCAAAGTGATAAACATTATCCGAGAGCACGTCCTTCGGCTCTACTACCGTCCTGTTGGCCTCCTTGACCATCGCGCAGAGATCCTTTTCATTATGCCCTGCGGTATCAGGAACCAGAATGCATTCGTGCGTGCTCGATGGGAGGACGTAATATCCAGAGCCCATAAGCTCCGCTGCTTTATCCTGTACGTCAGGATAAAACAGTGCACATGCCCCGAGATTGCCACTCTCTGTGGTAAGCACGTACATCCCGCCTACCTCTGAAGGATCCATCGGTGCTGATCTGTCGAGCAGATTCTCCTTGTCCGAGCTGAAGAGAGCCTGAGTCATGTCAGTCAGTACCGGTGGATCATTGACAAGAGCATCGTCCATCGCAGTGAAGAAGAGTGTCTCCTTGTCCACTCCCAGTGCCTCCATGACCCCGTGATTCACTGCAATCCTCCAGTCTCCGTCCCTGTCCCCGGGCATATTGATATCCACGATCAGTGCCAGGCCGTTGCCGACATCGGCATACGTCATATTAGACAGAAAGTCCGCATTGCGGCTCTTCTCGAGCAGTCTGAAGCTGAGATTGTCTCTGACCTTATCCCAGCTGATATCGATATCAGGAGGTGTCGGTGCGTGCCTTGCCGCCTCATACCTGTTTGCCAGATCTACGAGCAGAAAACCGATGTCTTCTCCGTTCTGATGACGCTCGTACAGATCGTCAACATATAGCGTAGGAGCAGCATCGCTGCCCTTCGGTCTGAACGTGAGCCCATGCAGTTTCTGATCGTTCATTTTGGACACTTCCACATAATCGATTGTGAGGTCCTGGTACACTTCCTCCGGCAGGAAGTCCGGGAGTTCTTCCTTGATAATATTAATGAATTTCTTTACGTCCATAATCTTCCTTCATCCTTTCCATCATCCACAGTTTGAAATGGTAACTTGTCATTCTGTCCGCCTGTCTCTCTCTTGCATTGCGGATCTCTTCCTGAGTAATAACTTCCTTTTCCATGCATTCCTCCTTTCTACAGGCCCATTACTTCTTTTGAAATATGGTCGCTCATCTTGACCGCGCCTACTAAGACAAGCATGTTGAATGCCAATTCGCCGACATACTTCCATACCATGGTTGCTGCTGCTACATCCTTGTCTACCACTGGCGGACTTGCCGCGAACTTGCTGAAGATGATGCATGCGAGGACGATTATTGCTCCCTCAAAGCACACAGCAGCATAGTTCTTCAGAAAGCCGATGCCGATGTTCTGTGTAGGCTGACCGGCAAAGGTCGACAGCGGTATAGGCGCAATCGCCGTGTACATATACAACTTGAAGAATCTGCCGTACACCGTGAGTATGATTATGAACGACAGAACGGTGATAAACAGGCTGCCTATTAGCGTCACCGCCCATAGAGGGATACTCTCAAAGAATCCACAGTCCTCTATTGCCGTAACCATCGCACTAGGCAGCTTTGTTTTGCTCACCGACCCTATGCCGGAAGCACGCATTATCGTAGACATCACGCCCTGAGCTATCTCAAACAGAGCCATCATCAGATCCAGGCCATAAGTAACTACTCCCTTTGCTATGGCGAACCTGATGAACAGCTTCAATGCATGCTCAGGTCTCTTGATGTCTGTCAGACTGCCGCTCGTCTTGACCACTCCGACCAGAAAAAACAAAACGAGCAGCGCCAGCCCAATAGCCTTAACTGCTCCGTTGATCTGAAGTATCACATGCCATATGCCCCCGCCCTTGAAACTCTGCGGTGACATGGTCAGAAGCGACCATACCTCAGCCATCTTATTGTTCCAGGTATCCAGTGCATTCTGCAGGTTCTGCACTACCCAGTTGTCACTGTCCAAGAAGCCTCGCCTCCTTTCTGAACTCGCTTGTTATGCATAAAGACTCCACCTCCTTCCATCGATATGTACCGGCAGATTGCTTATTTCATTCCATGTTTGACTCGTTCCCTGACTTCCGAGGCCTTCGCGTCATTGAAGCGGTCGATAGTTCCTACAAGGTATCCTGTAATTCTGCGGATACGCTCGAACCTGACACCTTCACCGACCTTGCCATCTACATTCTTTACTTTGCTCTGATTCATTTGTCCTCCGTTCCAACAAGAAAAGGCCAATGACTGCTCTGTTGCAATCATCGGCCCATATCTGTATTCAATTAATTGTTGTCTATTTCTTTCCGACAATCTTTACTGCCGTTCCGTATGCAAGGACTTCAGCAGCACCGTCCATGACCTGAGATGATCCGTATCTGAGACCTACTACAGCATCTGCGCCAAGTTCTTCGGCTTCATCTACCATGCGCTTGGTTGCAAGCTGTCTTGCCTCGATCAGCATCTCTGTGTAGCCCCTGATCTCTCCACCCACCAGAGTCTTCATTCCGGCCATGAAGTTTAGAAGCTTCATCTATCTCTCCTTTCCTGACCTCATCGAGTCTTTGTTTCAGCACATATCCTACAGAAACGGCTATTACTGCACCCACAATGATAAAGAACACTATCACTCCCTTAGGTGCCGGATCCGATGCGTTAAAATAAAGCATCGCTCCAATAACCAGTATCAGGAATGTGAATATCACTATAGCTGATATTATCGCGCCTGTTTTTCTTTTCCTCATATCTGTCATTCGTGCATTGACGAATTTTGCACCTCCCTTCTCAAGTTCATTCATTCTCTCGAGGTAAACGGAAGCTTTGACTTCAGACAAGTTGTCAGCCTCGTCTCTCAGCATTCTGCACATGGTCTTCATGTGTTCGATATTGCTGCTGGTCTTCTCAAGTTCTGCCATGCGATCATCCATGCAAGTGTCAAAATCCAGCTCACCGGATTGAAGCCTGCGGATGTTCTCACAGGATATCCCCAGCATGCGCAAAAGCTTGATCCTGCAGAGCTGCTCGACATCTTCCATCGAATAATCTCTGTAACCATTACTGGAATCACGCGCAGGAGCAATAAGACCCTGATCTTCATAGAATCGTATATTCTTGCTTGTGATGCCTGCGAGCTCCGCAGCCTGATTGATCTTCATCAATGCCTCCGTTTTCTGTTTCTCTGTCACGAGATTAGTCCTTCCACAAAGTGGAAGGTCAAGAGGTTTTGCAAAATTATTTCAATACCAGTGGACTGTCAGCAGCCTTTGCTTCAATCTTGTTAACTTCCGCGTAAACAGTCTCGTACTGTTTCATGTGCTCTTCCACTTCAACATCTGCCTGAACATCTGATGGATACTCAGCTACATAAACCTTTCCGCCGCTTTCACCCACTACACTATAATGCGGGAGTCCTTTATATGAGTCATCATCTGGTTCGTATGCAACTAGTGAGAACAACCTTCCACCGCAATCGGCTTCTCTTCCTGCAATATTGTAGAAAGTGATCGATGTCTTGCTGTCGTAGTCATAGTCCCAGGTGCCTCCGAGCGGAAGTGTCAGTGTAAAATGGTCTGTATCAACGATCTTCACACCTTCCGGGTCGCCCATCAATTTGAGATTCGCAGCAATATCGTAGTCGTCAGATGCTTCATCAGTTGAAGCCTGTTCTTCTGTCTGTGCATCTGTAACCGGTTCTTCAGTTGATTCTTTCTTAGAACCGCACGCTGTCATTACTATCATCAGCACAAGTACCATAAGCAGGCAAACTATTTTGCTAAGCTTTTTCATAAGCTGTTTCCTCCCTTGTTCATATTGATTTTACAATAGCTGGCTGGCCAAAGCCATTACCTGCTTAGGCCAGCCTATGGGTTCCTGATTATTAGCCAGTGATCATATTCAGGATTTCCTTGGTAAAGGTAATAATGATACCGCCCGCTACGGTCAGGAACCCGTTTGCGCGTTGTGACGGATCATGCGACTTCAGCGAAAGTCCTACCTGCATGATACCAAGTCCGAGAAGTATGAGTCCTATTGCACGTATAAGGCTGAAAATGAACTCTGACAGTTTGTTTACTGTCGAGATTGGATCCCCTGCTGCATATGCATGGCATGCTCCTACAATCAGAGCAACGACTATAACAGCATAAAGGACAAGCCCCAGCTTCATAGTGCTATTCGCACCCTTAAGGTCAATCAGTTTGTTTTTCTTTTCTTCCATTCAATACCTCTTTCTTATCTTTTTCATTATTAATCTCGTTCTCAACATCTTCCTCTGACAGAAGCACATAGTTTGTATCCGTCAGCTCTATCTGTTTTGCATTGGCAGCAGCATCCGCAATAAGCTTCGGATCTGAAACCAGTTCTATCGACGACCCTGCATCCCATGGTTCTCCGTGGATATACGGATCAGCTTGTCCATCTGTCGTCAGCCTGACTGACGGATGCTTCAGGATATCGAACTTAAAGTCCATGACAGGTCTTTCTCCCCTAATGAAAAGAAGTGCGTACCTGTTGTCCAGCATACGCACCTCATCAGGAGTCATCAGTTCTCTACCCGTATTCTGATAATTCGTCGAGTAGTTCCCATTTCGGCCTGTACTCTTACCATAAGTGTTCGTATCTATAGTCTCTTTACCGAGCAGTTCGGATACATACTTATGTGTCTCCTTCTCATTTCCTCCCAGATATACGAACTCATCATGAGGTAAGCTTCGGCGAGTCCTCAGTGAGGTCTCGCATCCACTCCCTCCCGAACCGTACGTACCCCTCTCGAGGTATACGGCTCTCCACTTATCA
>CADABZ010000015.1 GCA_902786355.1 uncultured Eubacteriales bacterium | reverse complement strand
TCTGCTGTTTTGTCCGATATTATCGCCAACGTTTTATGTGCTCTATATAGCTGCCGGATTCTCAGACATGATCGATGGTGCTGTGGCGAGGAAAACAGGAAGCGTTAGCGAGTTCGGATCAAGGCTGGATACAATCGCGGATATCGCATTCGTAGCAGTATGTCTGATTAAATTGCTTCCGGTCCTGCGTATTCCTGCATGGCTGTATATATGGATCGGAATCATTGCCCTTATAAAGGTTGTGAATATCATTTCCGGATTTGCCGTACAGAGGGGGTTTGTGGCTGTTCATTCGGTTATGAACAAAGCGACAGGTGTTCTGCTGTTTCTTTTGCCGCTGACGATACTCGTTTTCCCGCTGAAATACTCTGCGATTGTCGTCTGTGCGGTGGCAACGTTCGCTGCAATTCAGGAAGGTCATTTCATCAGAACAGAAAGAGAATAGCAGCTCGGGCCATGCAGAGCCGGGATTGGGAGAAAAAAGCAGACCATGAAATTCAAAGGAACCCTTATCGTCGTAAAAGACTGCAAGAAAGCATTGAAATACTATCAGGACATGTTTGGCTTCGCGTTGATTCGGGATAATGACGGCAATATGGAACTATCCGGAAATCTGTATCTTTAGGATGAAAAAAACTTGGAGCGTTTTACGGGGAGGCGCATTGTGCAGCAAAGCAATCAAACTGAGTTGTATTTTGAAGAGCCGGAGATCGACAGTTTCGTAAAAAAGCTTGAAAGGCTTTATCCTGACACGGAATATGTCAATCAACTTATGACGCACAGCTGGGGGCAACAGGTCGTCAGATTCTATGACTTGGACGGCAACCTCATCGAAGTTGGCACCCCTGTATGATCCGTGTATATCTATTTATTTAGGTGAATCAGATGAACAAATATCAGAAAATGTTTTTAATAGAACCCTCTATGGAATATGACGAACAGATACAGGTATTCCGGAAGGAGTTTCTTGCCTGTGAGGGTTCTATGGACGGCTGTGGATCATTACGCCGTTTTGATATGACGCAGGACTGGCTGGAACAGGTCGAATCGCTCAGGCGTCCTGAGACTGTACCGCCCGGTCTTGTTCCGTCGACACAGTATATCTATGTGCGTGAATCTGACAGCAAAATGGTCGGCGTCATTCAGATCCGTCACTGTTTCAATGAGTTTCTGGAAAAATATGCCGGGCATATCGGGTACTCGGTTTGTCCGAGTGAGCGCAAAAAAGGTTATGCCACGCAGATGCTCCGGCTCGTCCTGCCCGAGTGCAAAAGCCTTGGGATAAACCGGATTTTGATATGCTGTGTTCGTGGTAATGAAGGAAGCAGAAGGACGATTCTGAATAATGGCGGAAAATATGAATCGACCGTGTATCTGGAAGAACGGGGTGTTTATCTGGAGAGATATTGGATAGACTTAGCCGAATCAGGAGAATGATCCGTGCTGCATGATGATTTTGTCCGTCACCAGACTGTTACAGAGTGTTGGAGAAAGATAGACAACGATTGGAAGCTTGTGCCGAATGTCTATGAAGAAAACTGGTCGCAGGTGCAGTGCCGGGAAATTGCAGAAGACGTGGTGCATCGTATAAACCTTGACCAGACTGGCTTTGGCGCGTTCGATGATGAGCGGATTATTGGTTTTGCGACCGTCTCCCACCGTATATTCGGAGCTGCGGCAAGATATGTGCAGCTGGTTTGTTTTCAGATATCAGAGAAATACAGGCGTCAGGGTATTGGTCGGAAGCTCTTTTCAATGGCTTATGAAGAGGCCCGGCAGCTGGGTGCAGATAAACTGTACATTTCGGCTCATTCCTCAAAAGAGTCTCAGGCGGCATACCGGGCACTTGGCTGTACTCCTGCAGAGGAGGTCAATCAGGAACTGGCAGCAGCGGAGCCCTTTGATGTCCAGATGGAATGCAGATTATAAAGAATATCCTGACGGATATGGTATTTGGGAAAATGAGGTCATGAAATAATGCGTATCTATGTTGATTTTGACGATTGCCTGTACGAGACAGCAAGACAGTTAGGAGAACTCATACTTTGCAAAAAGAGATAGAAAAAGGAGAGTGCTGTTTGAGAAAACTACACAACACACTGGAGAGTGTCGGCTGACCAGGGAGGTTTGCTGGCAATCAAACAAACCTCCCGCTGTATAGCAATTGAAGTCAACAATTTTCAGGAGGTAATAAACAATGAATACAAATGACATAATAATTCGTTTGGAAAAGAAAGTAGAATACAGAGAAATAGAGAAGCTTGTCAGGGAGTCGTTCTGGAATGTCTACAAGCCCGGTTGTAGTGAGCATTATGTACTGCATGTTTTGAGAGATGATCCGGCGTTCGTGAAGGAGCTCGATTTTGTCATGGAAAAGGACGGCAGGCTGATCGGGCAGAATGTCTTTGTGAGGACTGTTATCAATGCGGATGACGGCAGAGATATCGATGTCTTGACGATGGGACCTATATGCATCGCGCCTGAGCTGAAGCGGAAGGGATACGGCAAGCTGTTGCTTGACTATTCCCTTGAAAAAGCTGCGGAGATGGGATTCGGTGCGGTTCTGTTCGAAGGCAACATAGACTTCTACGGTAAGAGTGGTTTTGACTATGCACGAAAATTTGGTATACGCTACCATGATTTGCCGGAAGACGCAGATGATTCATTCTTCCTGTGCAAAGAACTGATACCGGGATATCTGGATGAAGTCATAGGAGTGTATCAGACCCCGCAGGCATATTATGTGGATGATGCTGATGTAGAAGAGTTCGACAAGAACTTCCCCACAAAGGAGAAGCTGAAACTGCCAGACCAGATCTTTGGCTAAGCCTGGTCGGAACAGTTTCTTGACAAGCAAAAAACAGTATGTTATCTTAAGCTTACCGACAAGTTGTCGGTAAGCTTTTATAAAAGGACTGCAAAGATGAGGATCGTAAAAACAGCAGAAGAAAGAAAAAACGAAATACTTGATGTGGCAGAGCAGCTGTTTGCCGAGAAAGGCTTTGATAATGCCAGCACAAATGACATTATCAAAAGGATCGGCATAGCCCGCGGCACGCTTTATCATCACTTCGGATCCAAAGAGGAGATACTTGATGCTCTGGTCGAGAGGATGACCCGTGATGCGATCGCCAGATCAAAAGCTGTTGTTTCAGATAGGAGCCACCCGCTTCTGGACAGACTGACAGGAGCGATAATCGCGCTTGATATAAACGACGGAGCCGGTCCTGAGGTGTTTGAACAGATTCATAAACCTCAGAATGCTTTGCTCCATCATAAAATGCAGGAGCGCCTGATCAGCGGAGTGGTCCCGCTGATATCAGAGCTTATCAGGGAGGGAAACGAGACGGGTGTTTTTGATTCGAAATACCCTGATGAAGCTGCAGAGATGATCCTGATCTATTCGAATATTGCATTCGATGCACTTGCCGGGCTGACTGAGGAGGAGCTTGTACACAAAGGTCAGGCTTTTATCTGCCATGTTGAACGGATACTTGGTGCAGAAGAGGGTAGTCTGGCACCTGCGATCATGAATATCTTGAACAGATAATACTCAAAAGGGACTTGCCTTAGTCTATGGCGGGTCCCATATATTGGACCATCATACCGACAACCTGTCGGTTGTCGCATTGAGATAGTCGGACATAAGAATTTTACCAACAGAAGAAGAGAGAAAAAATGAAACAACGATCAAATTACAATAGATTTCTGCTTCTCTGGAGCGGAGAACTTGTGTCAGCAATAGGCTCGGGACTTACTAGTTTTGGCCTTGGCGTATATGTATTCCGGGAGACAGGAAGCGCCGCTGACATGGCGCTTGTGGCTCTGCTGGCATTCCTGCCGGTACTGCTCCTGAGCGCGCCTGCGGGAGTTCTGGCTGATCGGTATGACCGCAGGATCCTCATGATGGCCGGCGACGGGCTGTCAGCACTCGGGCTTGTATATATCCTGATATGCATGCTTTCAGGCGAGGCAAAGCTGCATCAGATATGCATAGGTGTATTCATAAGCTCAGTGTTCTCATCGCTTCTCGAGCCTTCCTACAGAGCGACGGTTACAGACCTCCTGACAAAGGAGGAATACTCGAGAGCGGGCGGCATGGTGAGCATCGCCGGCAGCGCAAGATATCTTATATCACCGCTCATAGCAGGCATGCTGCTGACCGTGAGTGACGTGAAGCTCCTTCTGGTGATCGATATCGGCACATTTTTCCTGACGGTAATATGCACGGCAGTGGTCCGCAAAGGAATATCCGCAAAGCCTGCAGATGCAGAAGCGTCTTTTCTCGAAAGCTTCAGGGAAGGCTGGGCGGCGATAAATGAGAAGCGCGGTGTGATGATACTGATCATCGTCTCATCCGTAATGACATGCTTTATGGGCGCGATGCAGATACTGGCGGAACCGATGATACTCGATTTTCAGAGCAGCAAAGTGCTCGGGATAGCTGAGACCATATGTGCGTGCGGAATGCTGGTATCAAGTGTGATAATAGGGGCCCGCGGACTGAAGAAAAACTTTACGGGGACTCTCAGCATATCACTTGTGCTTGCGGGCCTGTCTATGGTCGGATTTGGCCTTAAGGAGAACATTCTTATGATCTGCAGTTTCGGATTCATGTTCTTCTTCATGCTGCCGTTTGCGAATAACTGTCTCGACTATCTGGTCAGGACCAATATAGATGCCGGTAAACAGGGAAGAGCATGGGGGCTGATCAGCTTCCTGTCTCAGATAGGTTATATAGTGGCATATGGGACGGCAGGGATCCTTGCCGATAATGCTGCGACTGCATGTCACATCGGCGTAGGCCGGGGAGCAGCTGCAGTGATCATGGTCTCGGGAGCTTTGCTCGCAGCGGCCGCGGCAGCATTGTACCGGTCAAAGGATGTAAGAAAACTGGAAGAGCAAAGTGCAGGTGAAACGTATGGAAAGACGAATGATAATCAATGACATCAAAGCAAATAAGCTGGTCTCGGCTGCGACCTGCATTTTCATGGCGGTAACGGCGATGCTGCTGGGGCTTTCGATACTTCTTTATGCAAGTCTTGCTGATTCCATAGATTCTCTCATGACTGAAGCGAAGACGCCGGATTTCCTGCAGATGCATACGGGAGAACTGGACATGGATCGGCTTAATGACTTTACACATCAGAGAGAAGACGTAGAAGCGATGCAGGTCTGCACATTCCTGAATCTTCAGAACAGTCAGATATCTATTGGGAATGAGTCTTTTGAGAACAATATGCAGGATAACGGGCTCAGCTGCCAGAGCAGCCTGTTTGACTACCTCGTAGATGCAGATAATAAAGTGATTTACCCCTCTGAAGGAGAGGTGTACGTGCCGGTATGCTACAGGAAGGAGTACAGGATAAAAGCCGGAGATGTGATGAAGATCGGAACGGAAGAGCTGATTGCCGCGGGATTTCTGCGCGATTCACAGATGAATTCGATGATGGCTTCCTCCAAGCGGTTCCTGGTCAGCGAGCCGGACTATCAAAGGATCAGGACACTCGGCAGCGAGGAATACCTGATAGAGTTCAGGCTTAAGGATGGCAGTGACATCAATGCATTCGCTACAGCCTATAAGGATGCGGGGCTTCCGGACAACGGCCCTACGATCACGTATCCTCTTATCCGGATGATGAATGCGCTTTCAGATGGCATGATGATACTTGTAATACTGCTTGTAAGCGTTGTAGTACTGCTTATCTCGATACTGTGTATCAGATACATTATCCTGACTCAGCTTGAGAAGGATAAAACCGGAATAGGAATGCTGAAAGCGGTGGGGATTTCAAGGCGTGACATAAGGAAGCTCTATATGTCAAAGTACCTTATCCTGTCTGCGGCCGGCGGCATGACCGGTGTTATCGCAGCAATGATCATATCAGGACCGGTAGGCGCGCAGATGAGAGAGCTTTACGGGAATGCCGGAAACATCGGACTGATATATGCACTTATGATACTCGGAGCGCTTGCGGCTGAAGCGGTGATCCTGCTGTCGGTACACAGAACGCTCCGCAGGACAGACAGAATATCTGCGGCTGACGCACTTTACGGGAGAGGAAGTTTCGGGAAAAAGAAGAATCTCTGGCTGCCTGCAATGGTCATCACTGCAGCGGCGGTGTTCATGATACTTGTGCCGCAGAATATGAAGAGCACTATAGAGGCGCCTGAATTCGTCACATATATGGGGATAGGCGAGAGCCATATCCGTATCGATATAAGACAGACCGGGAATGTCAGAAAGATCGCCGGTGAAGTGACTGAAGACATAGGGCATGACAACAGAGTCCGTGATTATGTGCTGATGGAAACAGGCTCATACAGGACTATCCTCGCGGATGGGTCGTCGTATAATCTGATGATCGAAAACGGAGATCACAGCAAATTCCCTGTGAGATACACGGAAGGCAGGTATCCTGAAAACGACAGAGAGATAGCTTTGTCGGTCCTCAACGCTGAAGAGATGGGCGTGAAGCCGGGAGATACAATTACAGTCTGCAGGGAAATGAAGGACGGCACTGCAGAAGAGAAAGCCTGCAGTGTATGCGGGATCTATTCAGACATCACTAACGGAGGCAAAACAGCTAAGGCCTGCATGGGAGATCCGGATGATGCAACGCCGGTAATGTGGAGCATCATCTATCTGTCACTTGCAGATGAGCACCTTGCCGGAGAATGGGCTAAGGAATATCAGGACAGATATGCGTCCTTCGAAAACGGCGTCAAGGTCACTCTGATCGCAGACTACCTGAAGGGGACCTATGGCCAGACAATAAGAAATATCTCAAAGGCAGCTACCGTCTCTGCTGTCATGGCGTGCTTTGTACTGTTTATCGTGATGCTTCTGCTGATACGGCTGGTGATCTGGAGAGAACGCAATGACATTTCTCTAAAGAAAGCACTGGGCTTTACGTCTTCAGATATCCGCATGGAGTATCTGAAGAAGACTTTGACTTATATACTGCCGGGTATAGTGCTGGGAGTGTTTGCCGGGATCATTCCGGGGCAGAGCCTGGCGGCACTGCTTCTCAGGTCCATGGGAGCATACAGCTTCCGCTTTATCATCGATCCGCTGACAGTGTTTGCGGCGGCTCCGGCTATGACAGCAGCGTCTGCCATGTTCGCAACGACTTTAAGTCTGACGGAAGTTAAAAGAATTCATGCATGGGAATGCCTCAGGGCAGGAAGATCAAAGTGATTACACGGGGAAAATGGTGACCGAAATGAAAGAATTGCTGAAAGTAAAACAACTGGGTAAGGCGGATATCCTGAGAGACATAAGCTTTGAGATCAGAGAAGGTGAGATGGTCGCTGTCATGGGACCGTCCGGATCAGGAAAATCCACACTTCTGTATAATGTATCAGGGATGGACGATCCGGACACCGGAGAGGTGATGCTGGGTGATACGTTGATCACCGGGCTTAATGAGGATGAGAAAGCCGAACTGAGACTGAAGAGAATGGGCTTCGTTTTTCAGAATATGAATGTGCTGGAAAATCTGAACATAATAGACAATATAGTATTGCCTGCAGTCCATGCGGACAGGAAGCGCAAAAAGGAATACTGCGAAAAGGCAATGGAGCTCATGGAAGGATTCCATATCGGCGATCTGGCGGAGCGGAAGGTATCCGAAGTGTCCGGCGGGCAGCTTCAGAGGGCTTGCATATGCCGCACAGACAGCAGCTACAGAAGTAATAGAGTCATTTCTGAAAATCAACAGAGATGGAACAACGATACTGATGGTCACACATGACAGCAGGATCGCTTCCATGTGTGAGAGAATTCTGTACATACTGGATGGAGAAATCAGAGGAGAACTGAAACTCGGTAAGAATGTACAGAATGACAATAGGGAACGGGAGCAAAAGACCATTAGATGGCTCGAAGAAATGGGGTGGTAATGTCCGCCGGAGACGACTGTTGAAATATACAGTCGTTTTTTGTTAAAGCGGTTCAAATCCATTGCACAGAAAGATATGATTGTTACTAAGAGATATATACATGTTAAACAGTTGAAGAGAGGGAAGAGGCACATGGAATCTATAGGCTTGCAGGTCTGTTTCTCTGCATATGCGATATCTGATGTACGGGAGAATACAGCTACAATTGTAATATGAATGAACATGGACTCAGATTACTGGCAAGGGAGCTGGAAGAAAAAATCCGCAGTCAGACCACAGATAGTCTGACTGGCAAAATGCATGTACATGTAAAGGGCGTGCCGAGAAAACAGGAAATCGAGGAACTGCAGAAATCAGAAGAGTTCCGGGAAGCCCTGACAAAGGCGCTGTCGAAGAATGTACTTTACCAGGACTGCATCACGAACAATATGCAGCCCGGAAGTCTTCTTGTTGCCAGATATAAGGAAGATGAAGAAGCTTTTGATGCGGTTGCGGACAACTGCACCAGAAGGATCATTTCTGCTGCGCGTAAATATACAGCGAAGAAAGAAAAGATGTTCCTGAAGAAATATGATATCGACGATCTTATTTCTGAAGTAAAGGGAAGTGTCCGGGCGGAGATCATAAGAAATCTTAAATACCATCTCCTCAATGACAGGCTCAGGATCGGTTATGAGCCAGTCAGCCCTGATAACTATGAAGATTTTGAAGCATGGATAGCAGATATGGATGAATACGAATTCCTCCATTTTGCAGGAATTGATGAAGTTAATACAGGTACGCTGTATGCATCTGCTATCCTGGATAAACATCGTGAAATAGCCGATCTTAAAGTTGTTGAACTGGCAGATGTCTGGAATGGAGAATTGTATTTCAGCGGAGAAATGCTCTTCGAGGAGATACGGAAGCATTTCAGCGGACAGAGACTGTTTGGCCTCGTGAGCCGCAACAAGTATCTTAAGAGAAGCTTTCAGGCGCGCAGAATGCTGCGGGCAGAGGTGCTCGACCACGTTCCGGACAGAATGCCGGATCTTTTCCTGGAAGCAAGGAATATGGAACGCAGATTCATCATTCATATCGGTCCTACCAATTCAGGCAAAACCTATGACTCGGTCGAAAGACTGAAGAAAGCGGAACACGGAATATATCTCGGACCACTGCGCTTACTGGCGTTCGAACAGTATCAGAAACTGAATGAGCAGGGATACCCGTGCTCGCTTTACACGGGAGAAGAGCATCAGCTGGTACCCGGTGCATGTATACAGGCGTCTACTATCGAGATGGCAGATGAATCCGAAAGATATGATATAGCTGTGATCGACGAAGCACAGATGGTGGCTGACAAAGAGCGCGGCTGGGCCTGGACAACAGCAATTCTCGGCCTCAGAGCCGACGAGATACATGTATGCATCGCCCCGTATGCAGAGAAGATCATAACAGACCTGATAGAAGAATGCGGCGATTCATATGAGATCATCCGTCATATGAGACAGACGCCTCTTGTCATGGATAAGTCAAAGTTCAAGCTGTTCAAAGAGCATATACATAAGCATGATGCGTTCATAGTGTTTTCAAGGCGGAACGTGCATGCTGTCGCAGGCGAACTCAGAGCGATGGGGATCAGGTGCAGCGTGATTTACGGAAATCTGCCATATGATGTCCGGCAGGAGGAAGCAAGAAGATTCAGAGACGGAGAAACCGATGTTGTTGTAGCGACAGATGCCATAGGAATGGGGATGAATCTGCCGATAGAGAGGCTTGTATTTCTGGAAATAAGCAAATTCGACGGTACAGATACAAGACTCCTTAAGCCCGCTGAGATCCAGCAGATCGTCGGAAGGGCAGGAAGACGTGGCCTCTATGATAAGGGCCTGTGGAACGCGCTGGAAGGCAAAGAAATCATAGCTTCTGCCGTTGATCTTGAGATACCGCAGATCGAAGCGGTGTATGCAGGCTTCCCGGAGTCACTTATCACTATAGATGGTAAGCTGTCGGGGATAATAACTGAGTGGAGGAATATAGAGCCGCCTGATGGGTATATAATCTCAGCTCTCGAACATGAGTATAAGCTCTGCACTTATCTTGAAGACAGAACGGATGACAAGAGACTTATATACCGGCTGATAACGATCCCGTTCGATGAAGAGGATAAGGAATTAAGATTGCTCTGGAACCGTCTGGCAGCGACTGTCATATCCGGTCATCCTGTTAAGCTTGATGGAATGAAGCTGGAACTTCCGGATAAAGCCATGACACTGACAGAAGCGGAGAAACTGTACAGGATATACGATCTGGCGTATGCATTTATAGAGAAATTCGGCGACAAGGCGGAGTCTGAGACTGTCCTGATATATAAAAAAGAACTGTCTGAAATCATAGCGGAAATACTGAAGACATCCAGACTGCCATTCAAAACCTGCAAGTATTGCGGCAGAAAACTGAAATGGAACTATCCATTCGGAATATGCGCCGAATGCTATAACGGAACACGTGGAAGGCGAAGATATCACTGGGACGAATTCTATTAGAGACATTAACAGCCGGTGTTTGTCTGTGAGAATGAATCACAGGAAGAGGGGGGCAATCAGGGCTATAAAGAGACAGATAATTGACTTTCATTTATTTAAAATAATTTAATTAAAAATATTGAAATAAATACCCGGATGAATTATACTTCCTCCTTGTATGGCTCAGTATGGAATAAAGGAGAGAGTATAATGCGTGAAAATATACAGGTAAAACAGCTGAAACCGGTGTATCCGGCAGAGGAACATGAGAATGTACGCGCGCTGCTTGAATACGCAGCCCAGAAATACGGAGACGATACAGCTTTCATATTGAAAGAAAAGGCAGCCGGACGCAAAGCAGAGCCGGTTTACAGATATATATCATACAGAGACCTCAGGGAAGATGTCCGAAACCTCGGCACAGGAATGATGTCTATGGGTATAAGTCATGCCAGGATAGCTATAATAGGTGAAAACTCCTATCAGTGGCAGCTTGCTTATCTGGCGGCAATGAGCGGACTGGGTATCTGCGTGCCGCTTGACAAAGGTCTTCCGTTCGTCGAGCTCAAGACCTCTATTCAGAAGAGCGGATGCAATGTCCTCATCTTCGACCGGAAGCACGCTTCACTTGCGGAGCAGCTTCAGAAAGAAGCCACAGATCCGATGTCTGCACCGACAGCAGTTTCGATGTATATCTGCATGGATGATGACGGGAAGTACCTCAGCTTTGATGAGCTCCTTGAAAAAGGCAGAAAGCTGATCGCTGAAGGCAGCACGGCGTTCGATTCACTTAAGGTCAATCGAGAGGCACTGTCCAATCTTATTTTTACATCAGGCACCACAAGCGCAGCCAAAGCTGTCATGCTTAATCAGAGAAATATAATGTTTAACGTCTACAGCCTCAAGCAGGTGGAAGACATCAGACACGGGGATGTGAACATAGCGCTTCTTCCGTTTCACCACACTTTCGGAGCAACCGGACAGCTTCTTATGTATTCATGCGGAGTAACGACGGTCTTCTGTGACGGGCTCAAGTATCTGCAGAAAAACTTTGTGGAATACCACGTCTCGGTATTTATTGGAGTGCCTCTTTTGATGGAAGCTATGTATAAGAAGATAATGGCGGGCATCAGAAGGCAGGGCAAAGAGAAAACGTTCGAAAGAGGTGTAAAGCTTTCCCGCATGCTCAGAAAAGTAAAGATCGATGTCAGACGGAAACTGTTTAAAGACGTGCTGGACGAACTTGGCGGCAGCCTGCGAATGGTAGTCAGCGGTGCTTCTGCACTGGACAGTGCTGTTATCCGCGGTTATGAAGACCTGGGTATCGAAGTCGTTCAGGGGTATGGAATGACGGAATCCGCACCGGTCATCGCAGCGGAGAATCTGTTCAACAGGTCACCAGGGTCGATCGGACTGGGAACTCCGGGAATGGATGTGCAGATAGCAGATCCGAATGAAGATGGTATCGGAGAGATTATCGTACGCTCGCCGAGTGTTATGATGGGCTACTATCAGGACAAAGCGGAGACTGACAAAGTGCTGAAAGACGGCTGGCTTCATACCGGAGATCTGGCATATCTTGATAAGAACGGATACATTCATATCACAGGACGATCCAAGAATGTCATCGTTCTCAAGAATGGAAAGAATGTCTATCCGGAAGAGATCGAGACGATAATTGCTGAGCTTCCTTATGTCAAAGAGAATATTGTATTTGGCGAAGTCAGGAGAGAAGGCGCGGACGATAAAGACGAGGTACTGGTTGCCAAGATCGTTTATGATGAAGACATCATGAAAAACAAGTACGATGCGGTTACCGGTGAACAGATCCGTGAAGCAGTTGAGAGGGATATTGACCGTATCAACAGCAATATGCCAAAATATAAGCAGGTACACAGACTGATCCTGCAGACCGAAGAAATGGCCAAAACCACAACAGGAAAGGTCAAGAGGTACGAAGAGAAAGAAAGATCCTAACAGAAAAACGACTGTAGAACAGGAGCGCAACATGAGTGATCTCGAGCGGCATTTCAGTACAATGTATGATAAATTCAAACTGATGCTGTACGACCGTGCACTGAAAGAACGCGGACGCAGTATGCCGGGCGATCTCAGCCTGCAGGAAGTCATATATATGGAGATCATAATCGCTCTTGGCGCTCCTTCTGTTGCAGAATTTTCAAGATACTCAAAGCTGTCAGCGCCTAATACAGCCTATCGTCTTAACAAGCTTGAGGAAAAAGGCTACATAAAGCGGACGAGGAATGACAGGGATAAGCGGGAATTCCGGATAGAAGCAACAAACAGGTACCGGGATGAATATGGTGTCATTTTCGACTATATCCATCTCGTGTGTGACAGGATCGAGGAACGCTTTACACCTGAAGATGTTGATAAATTCAGGGAAATGCTGGGCATCATCAGTGATGAACTGATGCCGGAGGCCGGCAGCCAGCTTATAGAAAGACAGGAATAATGACCTCGATCAGGCGCTGAAGTATCTTCTGTGATATCAGAGAATAAAGAACAGAGGGGGAAGGTTATTATGAAACGTGAAGTGCCTCTAAAGGTTACTATCGCACTTATCCCGCTTGCGATAGCGCTGTGCGCGTTCGGCATATATCGCGGCGAAGTGGCGATAGTTCTGGCTAAGGCAATCAATATATGCATGGAGTGTATAGGTCTTGGATAAGAACGAACAGAAAGCAAAAGCAAAAAAAGCCGCCGGGCTGCGTAAGGCTGTCCAGGCGGGCTGGGGAATTCTTTCCAATGCGTACATCAAAGGGTTCCTGCCGGGTGACCCTGTTATATATCAGGGAAAACTCAAGCAGGTCTGCGTTCCGGGAATGAACTGTTACTCCTGCCCGGGAGCGCTGGGTTCGTGTCCTATCGGATCAATGCAGGCCATTTTTGATAACAGAAACAGAGGCATCGGGGCATACGTTGTCGGCTACCTTGCTGTAATAGGTCTCTTTGTAGGCCGTTTTATCTGTGCATGGCTCTGCCTGTTCGGCCTGATCCAGGAACTGCTGTACAAAATACCGACACCTAAACTGACAGTGCCGGAGAAGATCGACAAGCCTCTGAGATATCTGAAATATGTGATGCTTTTCGTCATGGTATTTCTGCTTCCGTTCTTCTACAGGAGCAAGTATGGTGTGGGAGAGCCGTTCTTCTGCAAATACATCTGCCCGGTCGGAACACTGGAAGGCGGTATACCGCTGGTCCTTCTCAACAGCATGATGAGAGGGGCTCTGGGGTGGCTGTTCAGATGGAAGTTCCTGCTGCTTTTACTGTGCATCGCGGCATCGATCTTCATCTACAGACCGTTCTGCAAGTATATCTGCCCGCTGGGAGCTTTCTACGGGCTTTTCCAGAAGGTGAGCCTGATCCGCATGCGCGTGGATAAGGAAAAATGCGTGGACTGCGGTGTCTGCGCAAAGACATGCAAAATGAATGTCGATCCGCACAAGACACCTAACAGCAACGAATGCATCAGGTGCCGTGAGTGCATCCATGCATGTCCGATGCATGCATTGTCGATGAATATAGGCCCCGGGCCGGTACAGCTGCCGGAACAGGAAGTCAGGCCTGCTGAAGAGGCTTAGGGCATAAGGAAAAAATGTCCGGATTATAAATGTGTAGAGAGAGGACAATATATATGAAGAAGAAAACTTTTCTGGCATTACTGCTGACATTCAGCATGATATTCGCAATGACAGGGTGCGGAGGCGGAGGAAGCAGCGAGAAATCGGAACCTGCTGAAGCCAGCACTCAGTCAACACAGACTGCCGGAAGCGGCATCTCTTTCAAGACGACTGACCTTGCTGGAAATGCTGTTGATTCGAAGGATCTGTTCGCCAAGAACAAGGTAACCATGATAAACATCTGGGGCACATACTGCGGTCCATGCATCGAGGAGATGCCTGAACTGGAGCAGATGAGCAAGGAATACGCAGATAAGGGTGCAGGCATCGTAGGACTGGTCGTGGATGTCACTGAGTCGGATGATTCCAAGCTCGCAGATGCCAATGGTATTGTCAAGGATACAGGTGTTACATATCAGAACCTCAAGGCATGGGATGGCTTCGGGGATCAGCTTTCGGCACCTGGTACACCGACGACATACTTCGTGGACAGCAATGGCAACCTGATCGGTGATCCGGTAGTTGGTGCCAATATTATGAAGTACAGACAGACTCTGGATGAACTGCTCGCAAACTAAGCGGTAAAGCTCGTCAGCATGTTATTATCCTTAAGAAGATGAGGATCCACCTTTTCAGCTTCAGACTGCTGTGGGGAGGTATCCTGTCGGGTCTGTTCTATGTGCTTGTTGCATTATACAGACTGTTTCTTGCTCCTGAGATCACGACAGATACCGGAACAAGAATGCTTATCTTCGCGATCACAATGTTCCTGGTAGGCTGCACCGAGGAAGCCCTGTTCCGCGGGCTGATACAGAATGCTTTGCACAAAGTCTTCGGTGAGGAGTCGTGGCAGGCAGTGTGGGCAGCGGTCGTTCAGGCGACTGTCGGACTGGCACTGGTCTATCTGCTGCCTGCACTGATCGTACTGAGACCGAAGAAGGTCAGACCTCTTCTGGGGAAGGTCGTCATCTGATACTGAAACGGAGGTAAACAATGGATCTGCCGAAAAATGAAATCGCAGCTCACGGCACGGCAGAACTGTGGACTGAACATCTTGTACTGAGAAGGTACCGGCCGGATGACGCAGATCAGCTGTATGAGCATCTTGGGACAGACCCGGAGATGCATAAGTACTCAGGATGGAATCCATATGCGACTCCGGAGATGGCACAGGAAACCGTGCAGCGTTTTATCGACAGCTATGAAGACGAGCACTCGTATTCATGGGTGATGGACGCAAAGGGAGACGATGCTGTTGCAGGAACGATCGGGGCTTATGACTATGACGGCAAACAGATAGAGGTTGGATTCAGCGTAGTCAGAGGCTGGCAGAGACACGGTTTTGCAACTGAAGCTCTGAAAAAAGTGCTTGAATATCTGACAGAAAATGAAGGCATAACATGTGTAACTGCGTGGTGCGCTGCAGAGAATGCCGGTTCGCGCAAGGCAATGGAAAAAGCCGGAATGCGGCTCGTCAATACCGAGAAAGACGGGATCAAAGTAGATGACAGGGTATATGACAAGCTGCTGTTTGAATACAGGCGATAATAATATGAAGTGTCCATATCGTGATCTGATAAGTTGTTAGATCGATACTGCACACACTCAGGGGGGCTTTCGCATTTGAAGAAAATGCGGGAGCCTCTTTTGCTATGTGGAGACAGATGCCAGGACACTGTCGGGTTCGCAAAAATTACAGCTCCTGTTATAGGAACACGTTCTTATGACGAGGAGCTGTGCAGAAAGGAGACGTAATCACATAGCGGTAAAGTGTTTCAAATATGGCATTGACCTCGTCGTTACAACGAGATGTATAGTTGGAAAGAGAGGTGT
This sequence comes from uncultured Eubacteriales bacterium, assembly GCA_902786355.1. Classification (GTDB taxonomy): domain Bacteria; phylum Bacillota; class Clostridia; order Peptostreptococcales; family Anaerovoracaceae; genus Crickella. The sequence continues at coordinate 37,291 of CADABZ010000015.1, read as the reverse complement.
GCAATGTCACTGAATACGATCCGGGAAGTCACTGAAATCACAGGAATTACAGTGAATGCGCTTAGATACTATGACAGAAAAGGCTTGCTTCATCCTACAGTCCGCAACTCTGAGGGGAGAAAAGAGTGGCTGTATGATGATGCTGCTGTTCGACGGGCAAAGAGAATACTGCTGCTGAGAAGAATAGGGATCCCGGTAGAAAGCATAGCTTCCGCAATAGAAGAGGCAGACAGAATGGATGAAGTTTTACTCAGGTCACGGCTCGAAGAACTACGTGAGGAACGGAGAATAATAGATGAGCAGATCTCAGCGGCATCCATGCTGCTGCTCCTTGATCAGCTTCCTGCAGAAGCAGAAGTCAAAGATGATCTGCTGGACCGGATGTTTGAACAGATATGTCTCGAATAATGAGGCAGGATCACAGGCAGACTTCAAGAGTCAACGGAGGTGAATAGAAGATGAAGAAATTCATAGCAGTAACAACGATGCTGATACTTATACTGACTCTGGCAGGCTGCGGGAAAGAAAAGACTGCAGCCGCAGAAAAGTCAGCCAGAACACCTGAAAGCTATACTACTATAGAAGAGGGTGGTCTGAACTTCCGGATGCCGGATTATTTCGGAGAGCCTGAGATGACCGGAAACATTAAGAACTACTATGCAGAGCGAGGCGATGGCCTTTCGGTGTTTCAGATCTACAGCTCTGACGGGACCCTGAGTGATGAGAATTTCGAAGATGAAAGCAGAACCGTATATGATTCCTATGTGTCCGGCATGAAGAGTTCTGACAGCATTACGGATTTTCAGGATGGACGATCTGAAGATGTAACGCTAAACAACGGACTTCGATGCAAACGTTTTACCTATTCCTTCAAAGTGTCAGACATTCAGTGCAGCAGTGTGCTGACGATGATCAGTAACTCAGGAGCGAACAAGGTGATAATGGCATCTATTACACAGTCAGAGCAGTCTGAATATGACTATATCGATGCTTATACCGAAATGATAGATACATGTGAAATAATCGGAGGAAGCTCTGAAGCATCAGATGCAGGATCCGATGCAGAGGCCGACTCCGGACTGATCTCGCCGGAGTTCAAGAAGACGATGGACGACTATGAAGCTTGGTTCGATCACTACTGCGAGGTCATGAAGAAATACAAAGAGAATCCTTCAGATCTCGAGCTCATATCCGAAATGACGGAACTGCTGTCCGAAGAGACAGAAATGCTGGACCAGATGGACAAAATGGACCAGTCCGAAATGAGTAATGCGGAGCTGGCATACTACCTGGAAGTAACCGCAAGGATACAGAGGAAGCTGGCAGAAGTAGCGTATTGATAAGATGTCTCAGTAAAAAAGGAAAAAGTCCTATGACTGTTTCAGTCATAGGACTTTTTCAGTTTCCTGCACATAGATTTGCCAATTCCAGGATAATATGTGCAAAATCCGGCGCATGTGAGCCATTTCACAGCGGTATGGGAATAGAACATGAAACTAAGAGGAATTGTAGTATGATTATTACAGAGGTAAAGGTCCGGATATCTTTACCTATTCTCATATTAGTAAGGAGACAAGTTATGACTACTGAACGAAAAAGAAACATGATAATAGCACTGGTGCTGATACTGTTAGCACTCATCTCATTTTTTGTCCTGGCTAAAGTGTTATCTGATCCGGAAACATTTAAGGGGACAATAGCGGTATTGGATGATAAGAAGAACACTGTAGCTAAGTTGTCGGCTATAACTATCGGAGCGGCTTCAGCAATAGATCTTATTCCCGGAGATGCAGGCACATCTATTGCTAAGGCGTTTGTAGATCTCGGGGGATATTTTGTGCTGCTGTTTGCAGCAATATACCTGGAAAAACTATTGATATCCATCGGAGGTTACGTTGCTTTCAAAGTCCTGATCCCTATCGGGCTGTTCATGATAGCCGGGTTTGTGATGTTCCGAAAGGAATCATTAAGATCTTTTGGCATAAGACTTATATCAATAGGACTCGTATTGTTCCTGATCGTTCCATCCAGTGTCTGGGTTTCCGGAATGGTCGACAAAACGCACGACTTGTCAAAGCAGCAAGCCATTGAGGAAATAGGTGAAGAGATCGATCTGGTTGAAAAAGGATCTGCAGAAACCGCAGAAGCCGAAACTATAGACAATAAAGATAATAAAGAAGAAGCAGATTCATCACTGCTGGACAAAGTGTTAGATAAAGGTACTGCCCTCATCGGTAAGGTCAAAACTGAGGGGTCAACCGTTCTGTCTTCAGTAAAAGAAGTTCCGCAGAAAATGAATAAGCTGCTGGATAATATCGTTGAGGAGATAGCATACTTCTTTGTATCGATATGCCTGATCCCAATAGTCGTACTGGTGCTTCTGGTGGTTTTGATGAAATCCCTGCTTGGATTCAAAAGCTCCGGGTCGGGAGATTATAATGCTTTGTTAAAAGAAGTCAAAAAAATATCATCAGGTAAAAACGATCAAACAGAAGCTTAGAAAATGCTATACTGAGGCAGGGTGAGAGTCAATTCTGTCTCGCCTGGTTGGATAGATACGGATTACACTGTATATGAGGGAGCGGATGCTCTCCAGCAGCCGGCAGGCCGCGCTGGCAATCCGATGGATATAGCGAATATGGTACTTTATGAGCCGGATTTCCGATAATTCACTGACAGAGAGGTGGAAAAATGATCAAGGTATATTGCTACAGCAGATGCACTACATGTAAGAAAGCATTGAAATGGCTCGATGAACATGGAATTGAGCACGAGGATATAGATATCAAGACAGAGCATCCGGATGAGAAGGCTCTTCGCGATTATTACAGGATAAGCGGACTGCCGCTGAAGCGCTTTTTCAACACAAGCGGGATCCCATATCGTGAGATGGGACTTTCCCGAAAACTGCCGGAAATGAGTGAAGATGAGCAGCTCGCTCTTCTTGCAACGGACGGAATGCTCGTCAAGAGACCTCTGGTAGTAGGGGACGGATATGTGCTGACAGGTTTCAAAGAGGACGAATGGAAAGCGGCAATTCTGTGATGCTGACATTATGGGGATCCGGACAGACGAGAACTGATATGGCAGGAAAGTATAGAAGACCTGACAAAAGAGACTTCAGATATCACCTCATACTGGGGCTGTTTATATTGGCTGCAGCGCTGGGCCTTGCAGGAATGTTTTATTATGGCACACATCCGGGCGAGAGCAGGCTGCTGTTTGGGGTGTTCGCCATATGGACTCTTTTCTATTCAGTGACCATATACTGCTGGATCGATGAAGACAGATACGACCGATACGAACATTTAATGATACCTGTCGTTTTAGGAGTATTATTTCTCCTGCTTGTCGGCCTGTTCATTGGCGGACTGATCATCAATATTCCTAAGATCGCGTCAGGCGAGGATATGCTGGTGACTGTGTTATCAACTGCCATTGCAGAGGCGAGCCTTGGAGCAGCCGCATTTTTCATATACAAGTTATATATCAAAGAATACGTAGACAAGATATTCAAAAGGAAATAGAGCTGTTAAGAACTCAGCTGATGATTTCGATAAAGCACTCAGTGTCCTGACAAACGCAGGATACAGGATAAAACCAAAGGAAATTTAATGAAAATACTTTTTATCAGACATGCAGATCCGGATTACGAGCACGACTCTCTGACGGAGAAAGGCTGGCGCGAGGCTGAATACCTTGCACAGATACTGTCAAAGCAGGACATTACTGCCTTTTACTGTTCACCATATGGAAGAGCGCGTGATACCGCATCAGTGACTCTCAGGAAAATGGGCCGCGATGCAGAGGTGCTGCCATGGCTCAGGGAGTTTGATTACTTTATAGACAGACCGGACTGCCTCGAAAGAAAGCGCATACCGTGGGACTGGCTGCCACAGGACTGGACACAGGAACCACGCTTTTACAACGTCGATGAATGGACAGAAAATGAACGCATGGCGGCCTCTGATATAGGAGGGGCGTACCGCAATGTAACTGAGCAGTTCGATGAGCTGCTGGCACGTCATGGATACAGACGTGATGGTACCCTTTACAGGGTGGAACGGCCTAACCATGATACGATCGCACTGTTCTGTCATTTCGGCGTTGAGTCAGTACTGCTTAGTCATATCTGGAATGTTTCGCCTATGGTGGTGTGGCATGGCTTCTGCGCACAGCCATCATCTGTGACTACGCTGGTGACTGAAGAGCGGAGACAGGGAACAGCGTCACTTCGGATGCTGTCATTCGGCGAGACGACACATCTGTACAACAATAATGAACCGCCATCATTTGCGGCAAGATTCTGTGAGTGCTATGATGACGATACGAGGCATGATTAGCCATCATCATGAAGCATTTTTCGTAATTATGAGATAAAAACTATCTGATAAATTAAAAATTATAGATAACAGGAGGACATGAGATGAAAACAGAAGCTTTGGAAGTACTGAAGAACAGAAGAGCTATAAGAAAGTTCAAAGCTGAGCAGATCACGGCTGAAGAGCTTAATGCTGTGCTCGAAGCAGGCACATATGCACCGACAGGAGGAGGCACACAGGGCGTGCAGATCGTTGCAGTGCAGACACCTGAGTACCGCGAAAGAGTATCTAAGCTCAATGCTGCAGTAATGGGTAAGGACATGGATCCGTACTACGGAGCACCAACTATCGTTCTTATTTTTGAAACTGAGGATGGATTTACACATGGATTCGATGGCCCTTCGGTTGCATGCAATATAGTCAATGCAGCATACGCTGCCGGACTCGGTTCATGCTGGATCCACAGATGCAAGCAGATGTTTGAAATGGAAGAGGGCAAGGCACTCCTCAAAGAGTGGGGACTTCCTGAGACACTGACAGGAAGCTGCTCAGTAGCTCTCGGATATGCAGACTGCGAGCATCCTGCAGCAAAACCACGCAGAGAAGGATATGCTGTGATCGTTTAGCTCATAAAATCAATTATCACTATTCAACGAAGGCAAATCTTTCAGCAGACTCTTCGGAGCCTGCTTTTTAGTGGGAGTTTTTTGACACAGCTGATGCGCTAGACTATAGGCAGCAAGGGGAATTGTTAACTTGCGAATGTCGCATAGCAGGCGACCGTTACACACTATCTGAAATGTATACTGTCAGTGTAAAAAGATTAAGAGGAGGTGACGTATATGTATGGAGCAATACTTGGAGATATGATAGGCAGCCCTTACGAGTTTGACAGAGGCAGGAAGACAAAGGATTTCCCGTTCTTCGACAGGGGAGCTACCTTCACAGATGACAGCGTTATGACCATTGCTGTTGCTGATGCGCTGATGCGTGCTGAAGGCATGGGGGTAATTGAAGATGAGATCAGAACAAAGGATCTCATAATAGATATGATGCATAAGTGGGGACACAGATACCCTAACTCAGGTTATGGCGGCAGATTCAGAAGCTGGCTGAGGCATCGCAGCCGTGAACCATACAACAGCTTTGGCAATGGTTCGGCCATGAGGGTGGCAGCTGCAGGATGGATGTTTGATGATCTTGAAACCACCAGGAAGGTGGCACGCTGGACTGCTGAGGTGACACACAATCATCCTGAGGGTGTCAAAGGAGCTGATGCCACGGCATCTGCAATATGGATGGCAAGGAATGGATATAGCAAGGAGGATATCAGAGGGTTCATTATCAATGATATAGGTTATGACCTCAGCAGGACCTGCGATGATATCAGACCAGGCTATCACCATGTAGAGTCATGCCAGGAGACAGTACCGGAAGCAATAACTGCATTTCTTGAGGGAACAGATTTTGAAGATGTGATCAGAACGGCGGTATCTCTTGGTGGAGACTGCGATACACTTACATGCATCGCCGGATCCATAGCAGAAGCCTCTTACGGAGTTCCTGATGAGCTGAAAACTGAGTGTCGGGAGAGACTGCCTGAGGCTCTTTGCGAGATACTGGATATGTTTGCCGCAGATTATCAGTAATTTAAAGCCGTCAGCCGATAAGGTAAAGCGTCAGGCGCCAGTGCCTGACGCTTTACTCTTTTCTGGCGTATTTGATGGAATATAAAAAGTGGTATAATCAATCGAAAGATAAGAATCGAACTCTGAAAACAGGAGCTATCAATGGGAAGTCCTATAGTAAACATAGATCTTCACGGCATGTTCAGGGAGGATGCAATCAAGGCAATCGACCGTGCTTTGAAGAATGCTGATGACAGCACATACCAGATCAAACTGATCCACGGATATAACCGTGGTACCAGTCTGAAGAACATGATAACAGACGAATACAGATATCATCCGAAGGTGCTTAGAATACAGCCCGGCGACAATCTGGGTATAACAGTACTTGTTTTGAGGGAACTATAGAGAGGAAGGATCAGGATATGGAATTCAAAGAAGTGATCAGGAACCGTTATTCATGCAGGAAATACAGTGACAAGGCTGTGGAGTCTGAGAAGCTGGCAGCCATCCTCGAGGCAGGCAGGATAGCACCTACTGCCAAGAATCTGCAGGAGCAGCGCATCTATGTGCTGCAGTCTGAAGAGGCACTTGCCAGAATCGACAGTGTGACACCATGCAGATTCGGAGCTCCTGTAGTCATTGCTGTTGCATTCGATAAGGACAATACATATACATATCCGGGCGGCCTGAAGCAGAGCGGAGATGAGGACGCTACGATCGTAGCTACGCATATGATCCTCGCTGCTACGGATGAAGGACTCGGCACATGCTGGCTCAACCGCTTCGATCCTGTGGAAACAGCCAGGGTACTTGGACTGCCTGAGAATGAAGAACTCGTAATGCTTATGGATCTAGGATATGCTGCAGAGGAAGCTGCTCCGGCACCGATGCATGCGAGCAGGAAGGACCTGTCTGAGACAGTAAAATATCTGTAGCGGTCCGGCCCGCGGGAGAGAGGAACTGAGCAATGGCATTCCTTAACGCGAAGAATGAGAACATACGCATAGATGGAACAGACTGTGACTACATAAGCTTTGGCAGTGGAATAGACATCCTCATCATGCTTCCGGGCGTGGGAGACGGATTCAGGACGGCAAAAGGCGTTGCTGTACCTTTTGCCATGATGTACAGGAAATTCGCAGAGCACTTCAAAGTCTATGTGTTCAGCAGGCGCAATAATATACTTGATGGATTCACCACTGGAGATATGGCAGATGATATCGCAGTGATAATGGATGATCTGGGCATAGAAAATGCAGCTTTCTTCGGTGTGTCACAGGGCGGCATGATTGCGCAGCAGATGGCGATCCGCCACCCGGACAAAGTCAGCAGCCTTGTGCTGGCTGTGACTGCTTCAAGGCCGAATGAGATAATGAGAGACTCACTTGGATCCTGGATGGAGATGTCTGACAGGGATGACTATGCCGGAATAATGCAGGATACCGCAGAGAGATCTTACACGGGCACCTATCTTGAAAGAGCTAAAATGATGTACGCTATGCTGGCCCTGAACAGTCCGAAGGACTATACAAGATTCAAAGTGCTCTGCAGCTCATGCCTTGAGCATGATGCGTATGAGGATCTTGAGCGCATATCCTGTCCGACACTCATAATAGGCGCAGACAGCGATAAAGTGCTCGGTGGTGAAGCCTCGATAGAGATGGCAGCTAAGATACCTGACAGCGAATTGTACATGTATGAAGGCTACAGCCATGGGGTATATGAACAGGCAAAAGACTTCAACGACAGGGTGCTTCGCTATCTCTTCAGGCAGAAGCTGAGATCGTCCTGATCTGCATAGCAATCGATCTTGATGATGTAAACACATAGGTTAACCTTTGGTATCCAACAAAGTAAGCAGCTGGGGGCATGAAGAATTCTTCAGGAGTGAAGTATTTTGAATATGAAATCAATAGATGACTTTCTGGCGTTCAGAGATAAAGACGGAGTATCCAATCTTGAGAAGATACATGCGAATCAGCATGTGATCCGGAGAGTCGAGACAACAGATAAGAACAAAAGCTATGAAGATGCAGATAACATTACGGCTGCCGGCAACTATCCTCCGGGCATCGTGATGGACGGAGACAGGCTCATAGGTTTTGGAATACATATATTCAATGAGGATGTATATCCACTGAAGAGTTTTGAGATATACTTCCGAAACTGTGGACTTTGCGGCGATCTTGATCTGTCCGGAGCCGAAGATCTGGTATTCATAGACTTATACCATAACAGCATCAGCTCTGTCCGTCTGGACGGAATGTCAAGCCTCAGGATACTGGGGCTGCAGGATAATCAGATAGAGAAACTGGATGTGAGCAGCCTTTGTGCCTGTCAGGGTATCGATGCAGGGAAGAATCATCTGAAGGAGATCAATGTATCCGGTAATCCGGAGCTCGTCGAGCTCTATGTCAATGATAATGAGCTCGAAAGCATCGACATATCCCATAATGACAAGCTCAGGTACTTCTACTGTCACAACAACATGATAAGCAGGATCGATGCAACGGACAATCCTCTGCTCAGGCATCTCAATGTGACCGGGAACCCTATGAAGGAGATCAGAGCATATGCTCCTCAGAGAGACAAGCTCCTTCCTTTGGAGATATATGCAGGTGAGGGCGGTTTCATCGGTATGCAGTTCAATCCAATATATAATGCTCAGTGGAAGGAAACCGGAGAGTGGCAGCAGAAATACTATGCATATCCCCGGGATGGGTATGTGTTCGATCGCTGGACGGAATCCGGCGAGACCGTAAGTACCGATCCCGAGCTGCAGGATGAATACGGAAACAGCAGAGTGCTGACAGCTCATTTCAAATCGATATAACGGAGCAATGAGATATGAATAGTTAAAAAGGGATTATGTGGACCGAAGTTGAAGTATAGATCTCTCAGTAAAGGAAAAAGAAAATGAGCCCGTTACTCACTAAGGCTGTCATAGCCATTACATTAGCATTAATATTCTATACAATAGGAGTATGGTCTGAGCACCGGGCCAGGGTGCTGAAGCCGATACATCTGGTATTTTTCTGGCTCGGTCTCTGCATGGACACTGCCGGCACGGCAATGATGTCAAAGCTTGCTGACGGATCGGGCGGAGGGCTGATGAGCGCTCATGGCATCACCGGCATGATAGCGATCATACTCATGATGATCCATGCAGTCTGGGCAACTGTAGTTCTTGTCCGCAAAGACGAGAAGGCAATGCATACATTCCACAGATTCAGCATAATTGTATGGATCATATGGCTCATTCCGTTCGTACTCGGAATGATGATGGGCATGAGATAGAGGTGAAGGATGAAAAGAATTGTAATCAGAAAAAGCGGAATAACAGATCTTAACACTGACTGCATAGTCAATGCTGCTAACAGCAGTCTTGCTATGGGCAGTGGTGTTTGCGGCGCTATATTCCGTGCAGCGGGTCCTCGCGAGATGCAGGCAGCCTGCAATAAGATCGGGCGTTGCCCGACAGGCGGTGCAGTTATAACACCGGGTTTTGCACTTAAGGCGAAGTATGTGATCCATGCCGTCGGACCTGTCTGGCATGGAGGCTATAATAATGAACCGCAGGATCTGTATAACTGCTACAGGGAGTCGCTGAACAGAGCCCGGGAGAATGAGTGCCATTCAATAGGGTTCCCGCTTATATCTTCAGGGATCTTCGGATATCCAAAGGACAAAGCCTGGCGGCAGGCACTCCAGTCCTGCAGAGACTGGATCTCAGATAATCCGGATTATGATATAGATATTGTTTTCGCTGTTCTGGATGACAGGATCCTTGAGCTTGGAGAGGCGATAATGCAGGAATCTGGCCTTAATAGTCATGCCTGAGCATGCCAGATCAGCAGCACATTAAAGAGTAACGGTTAACAGCATGGAGGACTCACAATGAAATCTTTAGTAGCATACTTTTCTGCCAGCGGCAATACAGAAAATCTGGCTGCGAATCTTGCCAAGGCTGCAGATGCTGATCTGTTCAGGATTGAGCCGGTAGAACCATACACAGAAGCTGACCTCAAATGGACTAATCCACTTGCAAGATGCAACAGAGAGAAAATCGGCAAGAAGCTTGTACCGATCGACAAAAGAGTAGACAACTGGGATGAGTATGATCGCGTATTCATCGGATTCCCTGTGTGGTACTACGGTGCACCGAATATCATAGAGACTTTCGTGAAGTCATATGACTTCACGGGCAAGAAAGTTGCTTTCTTCGCAACATCGGGCGGCAGTGATGTCAGCAAGGTACCTGGCAAGCTTGGACCAATGATGAAAGGTGAGATCCTCGAAGCCAGGCTCTTCAGACCTGATGAAAGTGTATATGAACTCAAAAAGTGGGTGGAAAGCCTGTAGTTAGTGTCAATTTTTAGGAGATAACAGATAATGGATAAGTTAAAACAAGCTTATCGCGAATTCAGTGCAGAACGCGACTGGGATCAGTTCCACACACCTGAAAACCTGGCCAAGTCTATCTGCATTGAGGCAGGTGAGCTGCTGGAATGCTTCCAGTGGGATAATAATTTCGATAAGGAACATCTCTGTGAGGAACTCGCTGATGTGATAAGTTACTGTGTCATGCTCGCAGACAAGCTTGACGTGGACATTGAAGAGATCGTTCTAAGCAAGCTGGAGAAGACTAAGAAGAAGTATCCGGTAGACAAGGCAAAGGGTATAAGCACGAAGTACACAGAACTGTGACTATGGCACATATAGATACATTTGATTTTAAAATTGAATCTGTACATGAAATTCGCAGTCTGAAGCACAATAATAGTAAGGTTGGTGAGAACTGGCCGATTGTTTATGTGCTCAATAATAATAAAACAGCATATATCGGAGAGACTGTCAATGCAGCAAGGAGAGCTGAGCAGCATCTTGCTAATCCTGATAAAAAAAGACTTACTGAAATCAGGATAATCAGTGATAGTGATTTCAATAAGTCCGTTATTCTTGATCTTGAATCATATCTGATCAAGCACATGTCTGCTGACGGAAAGTATAAATTGCTCAATGGCAATAATGGAATTCAGGATCATGACTATTATGAAAGATCCAGATATGAAGATGAGTTCAGGGAGATTTGGAAACAGCTTAAGAAAAAGGGTGTTGTAAATAATTCAATTGAGGATATAGAAAACTCAGAGCTCTTTAAATACTCCCCTTATAAATCTCTCGGGGAAGAGCAGTTGGAGACCGAGCGGGAGATATTAGGTGCTTTTGCAATGCACCGAAATGATGAAGGCGGCGTCAGGATAATCGTGAGGGGTGGCGCTGGAACGGGAAAGACGATCCTAGCTATTTATCTTATGAAACTATTTTCAGATATAAACAGTAAACCTGAAGAGTCTCAATATATTGATGATTATCTTGACGAAGACACAGAAACAATCTATGCAGCAGATAATATTACTGGAATAGAAAAGATAGGCATAGTCTTTCCGCAGACTTCTTTAAAAGCATCCATCAAAGACGTATTCAGAAATGTAGCATCTCTCAAGCCGTCAATGGTATTGGGCGCTGTTGATGTGGTAAAAGAATACTTGAAAACGGGAAAGAAATACGACTTGCTCATCGTTGATGAGGGGCATAGACTCAAATGCCGTAGACCTGGTGGAAAAGGTAATCTTGCTAATAATGGCACATTCAAACGATATTGTACTGAACTGGGACTGGATTTCAATAACGCAAGCGAACTCGATTGGCTGACTATATGCAGCGAGCATTTGATTATCTTCCGTGATGACTGGCAGACTGTAAGGCCTAGTGACATGGATGCCGATGAATTTATGGCAGCTATAAAACGCAATTGGAATGGAACTTTAGTCCAGCAGTATCTCACATCACAATGGAGATGTAAGGGTGGTAATGAATATATTGACTATCTGAAAGATATCTGGAATTGTAAAGCTTCCGGATATCGTCAGATAGATAATTATGAATTCAGAATGTATGACGATGTTGCCAGAATGGTTGAAGATATCAAGGCAAGGAATAAGGAATATGGACTGTGCAGAAATGTTGCAGGCTATGCGTGGAAATGGAAATCCAAGAAGAATAAGAAAGAATATGATATCGTAATCGATGGTAATGCATATCGATGGAATTCAACGATGGATAACTGGATCAACAAGCCATACTCTGTTAACGAGATAGGATGCATCCATACAGTACAAGGTTACGATTTGAACTATGTAGGTGTGATTATCGGTGAAGATGTAAAATATGATCTGGCTAAGAAAACAATAATCGCAGATAAAGCTAACTATTATGATACACTTGGAAAATCCGGTATTGCAGATGATCCCGACGCATTAAAAGATTATCTTGTAAATATTTACCGAACATTGATGACCAGAGGCGTCAGAGGTACTTATGTATATGTATGTAATAAAGAGCTTCGTGATTATATGAGCCAGTTCATTGATAAGAAGTAGAAGCCTGCATCAGGGCGATCGCGGCGGGACAGACAGCTAGGAGATAAAACGTGAATTACAATTTCGATCAGATCATAGACAGAAGCAACACTAACGCACTCAAGAAAGATGGATGGAGAGAATACATCTTCAAGGATCCGGAAGGCAAAAAGGTGTTCAATTTCAGCGATGAAGAGTTCATCCATATGTGGGTTGCGGACATGGAATTCCGCACTGCTGATGAGATCATTGACGCCATCAAGTGCCGCGCAGATCACGGTATCATAGGCTATACGACAGTTTACAATGACGACTATCCGAATGCTTTCGCATCCTGGTGCAGGAGAAGATACGGATTCGGGTTCGGCAGGGAGGAACTGTGCTATTCGGCAGGCATCATTCCTGCGCTTTTCGAGCTGGTAGGCGACATCTGCGGACCTGACGACAAAGTAGTCTTCCAGACTCCGTCATACGGATTTTTCAAGCATGCCAGCACATACAACGGGCGTGAGATGCTCTTCAACAGGATGAAGTATTCTGGAGGCAGGTGGGAGATGAATTTCGATGATCTAGCAGAGAAGTGCGCAGATCCGTCAGCTAAGCTCCTCGTATTCTGCAATCCTCAGAATCCGACCGGCAGAGTATGGACTGAGGAAGAGCTCGCGAGAGTCGGACAGATCGCTGTAGACAACGATATGTATATCATATCCGATGAGATCCACTGCGATATACAGCGAAGCGGCGTTCAGCACATACCGATGGCCAGAGTGATGAAGGACTATCCTAAGATGATCACCTGCATGTCAGCGAGCAAATGCTTCAATATAGCCGGACTCCAGCTTGCCAATGTCATCATAAGAGATCCGGAGATCAGGGAAAAATTCAGAGCCAACGACAAGCTGGCAGGGTTCCTCAATCCGCTGAGCATCGCAGGTATGCAGGCTGCATATGAGCATGGTGAAGACTGGCTCAGGCAGATGACAGAGTATGTAGATGAGAACTTCAGATACGTCAAGTCATTCCTGGATGAGAATTTCCCTGAGGTAGAATTTGAGATACCTGACGCAACATATCTCGCCTGGGTCAACTTCGGTAAAGTACTGCCTGCAGGAACAGATGTAAATGACTTCTTCGCCAACAATGCCGGCGTTCTGATCGAAGGCGGAGATGCTCTCTTCGTTGATAATGCAGAGGGCTTCGTAAGACTCAATCTTGCAATGCCAAGATCACTGATCGAAGAAGCCATGGACCGCATAGCAGATGCTATAAGAAGAGCGTAGCAGGAGACAGAAATGAGCAGTGCACGATATAGTTTTGTACTGCTGCAACAGGAGTAAGAAATATGCAGAAATATAAAGTCCGGGAGCTGCAGGCTGAAGATAATGCGCGCCTTGAGCAGGTGATCAGGACATGTCTTGTTGAGATCGGTCAGGATCACGAAGGAACGATATGGACAGACCCTATGCTGGGCCGGCTCTCTGAAGAGTACTCGGGAGAAGGGATACGTTACTGGGTGCTGGAGGACGAAGAAGGAGCTGTGTCCGGAGGCATCGGTATTGGCAGGATAGATGGAAACAGTGAGGTCTGTGAACTTCAGAAGCTTTACCTGCTTCCAGGTCTCAGGGGCACCGGAGCCGCGCAGGCTCTTATGGACACTGCACTTGGATTTGCAAAGCAACACTATTCTAAGTGCTATATAGAGACATTCGATAATACGATCGCCGCTCAGAGACTGTACGAGCGGAATGGATTCATAAGAACAGATATACGTTATGGTTCTACAGGACACTTCGCGTGCAATGTGCTGTATCTGAAAGACCTGGAAACGGAGGAACAGTAAAGTGGATACAAAATGGGATCAGAATATGGTTCATCAGATAGTGCAGGATCAGAAAGATTTCTTCGCAACCGGCACAACTCTTGATGTAGACTGGCGCATCAGGCAGCTTAAAGCACTGAGAGAATCAGTCAAATCACATGAGGCACAGATGCTGAGAGCTCTCAGGGAGGACCTTGGACGTCACCCTGTAGAAGCATATTTCTGTGATGTCGGAAGCGTGATCCTTGAGATCAACGAGACCATCAGAGGCCTCAGGAGATGGGCGCGCCCGGAAACACATTACAGCGGTCTGCTGCTCTTCCCGAGTGTACTGACCAGAGTATATAAGATGCCATACGGAACGACTCTTATAATCAGTCCGTTCAATTTTCCTTTCCTGCTTTCGCTCGGTGTGCTCGTTGCAAGCATAGCGGGAGGCAATACAGCAGTGATCAAGGCAAGCTCGAAGTCAGTTAGTTCCACAAGGGTACTCAGAGAGATAATCAAAGACGCTTTTCCTGCTGAATACATCACAGTGATCGACGGAGGTCATGATGTTGCGGATATGTGCCTTGAAGAACGCTTTGACAAAATCTTCTATACAGGATCGCCAAAAGTAGCAAAACACGTAATGGAGCGCGCTTCTGTCAATCTGACACCGGTCGCTCTTGAACTCGGCGGCGAGACAGGAAACTGGGCTGTAGTAAGGAAGGACGCAGACCTGAGAGATGCAGCTCGCAAGATAGCGTTTTTCAAGATCTGCAACAGCGGCCAGGTATGCATCAATATCAATCAGGTTGCTGTGGCAGAAGAGGTCGCAGATGAGTTTCTTAAGGAACTGAAGAAAGAGATAATAAGGCAGGCCGGAGAACATCCTTGCGAGCATCCGGAATATCCTTGCCTCATCAACGATGCTGCGTACAGGAAATGCGCAGAAGAGGCAGAACAGTACAGAGACAGGATCATTTTCGGAGGCAAAGGGGATGAGACATCACGCAAGTATGATACTACCGTAATTTATCCTGTCGGAATCGATGAGCCTATAGTGAAGCATGAACTGTTCTGTCCGATACTTCCGATAGTGCCTTACAGAGACAGCGATATAGACAGTGTTCTTGAAACAATCGCCTCACGCGAGCACGGCCTCGCGCTGTATGTCTTCACAGGCGATATAAAATGGGCCGACAAAGTCATGCGCACCCAGCAGTTCGGAGGCGGGTGCATCAATGAAGTCTGCGTGCACCTCATGGTCAAGGGAGTACCATTCAACGGCACAGGGCATTCAGGCATGGGTGCATATCACGGAGAATGGGGATTCCGTGAATTCACACATCCTCAGACTGTGCTTCTGGGCAGCACGAAGTTCAATCTGCCTCTCAGAGAACACCCGTATGGAGGCGCGGTCAATTCCTACAAGATAAAAGCTATAAAGCTGTTCCAGAGATAAATGCTCCATTACATGAGAGGTAAGATGTGAAGATCCTTTGCATAGGTGATTCAAATACGTACGGGCACGATCCGAGATCATACGTAGGATCGAGATATCCGGAGGATATCAGATGGACCGGCCGGCTGAGGAAGAGCCTTCCGGAAGGGTGGACTCTGATCAATGCCGGGATGAATGGAATGACAGCAGCAAGAGCGAGGCTGTCTTTTGGAGGCAGGATCAGAAAAGAAGATCCCGATCTCGTGATTGTGATGCTCGGAACCAACGATGTGCTCGTTGGCTATGATATAGAGGAGACAGCGGACTGTATGGACGATCTGATCACCTCGATCATGGAAGATGGAAGACAGGTCCTTCTGGTCGCACCGCCGCTCCTGAGGCCGGGAGAATGGGTGCAGGGCGAAGGGCAGATCGAAGAGATACGAAGTCTCAGTGAACTGTACCGTGAAACTGCCGGATGGAACCACTGTCAGTTTGCCGATGCCTGTGAATGGGACATTGACCTGACATTCGACGGTGTGCATTTTTCGCCTGAAGGACATGAGATGTTTGCTGACAGGCTAAGAGATGTACTGGCTCGTTCTTACTTTCCTGCATCCATGTAACTGTATAATGTGAATTTGCTGATGCCGAAGGTTTTGCTTACCTTGTCTCCGCTTTTGGTTATCAGAAAAGCACCGGCTTCATTAAGGTAGCGGATCGCCTTGATTTTATCGTCCTTTGTCATCGACGAGACAGGCTTGCCAATCAGCTTGATAGACTGTGTTATCAGTTCGTCAAGCAGCTCGTTGACATTGAGCGGTATATCTGCAGGTTCTGAAGGCGAAGATGATTCTTTGCCTGCGTCCGATGATGTGATAGAAGAAAGGACGTTCTGCACGGCTATAATTGAAGTCAGGTCATAATTGATCGCGAGAATAGCGACGGCTTTGCCCTTGCCATCACGTATATAAATAGTGCTGCTTTTGAGTATTCTGCCGTCATGAGTCCTGGTCAGATATGAAAGCTTGTCTTCTCCGGGGTCACTTGAATGCCTGAGAGCATCCAGAACGATCTGGCTTGGACCGTCACCGACCTTACGATTGGATACATGGCCGTTAACAATATAGACGATAGAACTCTCAAGTTCAGGTGATGTAAGATCATGGATAACAGTCTCACAGTTATCCCCGAATGTTGCGCTTATACCATTAGCGACTTGCTTGAGTGAATCGAGCATCATATGATCTAACATACTGCTTCTCCTTATATATTCTGAGCCGGAACCGGCATTTTGAACCTGTTTATTTTCAGATTGTAGCATGTATATGTGAAATCTAACAATAATATTTTTTCATTTAAAAAAATTATTAAGCAGCTGCGCTACAATCACTTACGAGGGTAGATCCGGCAGAGACAGAGCGAAGCTGAGGCGATATGCGTAGATCTGTTCCGCAAGGGAACGAGTCTGCCGAGAGGGCATAAAGTCGTTACCTGCATGGTCATCGGTTATCCGGCGGTAAAATACCACAGGATAGTGCCGAGAAAACCTCTCAGATCCAATACCTTGTAAGAATGTAGAACCAGGGATGTGCGAATTCGGCACATTTTCCGACGCTTAAAGACAATATGGCTGACTACTCAGTGCTGATACCGATCGTGAATACAGATTCAGGGGATGCTCTTCTTATGGAGGTGCGATCTCTTCTTGTGAAGCAGCCAGGCGAGGTGTGTTTCCCGGGCGGCAGGATAGAGAAAGGCGAGACGCCCGAGGCTGCTGCAGTAAGGGAGACCTGTGAAGAGCTTGGACTGGATCCTGAAGATATCCGGATCATCTCTGAGCCGAAGCCGGAGATCATGAGTGACGGCCGCAGAGTATGGTCCGTCCGCGCCATGATTGGTTATGTCGCTTTTAAAAGGATAAAACCATCTGAAGACGAGGTTGCAGAAGTATTCCTGCTTCCGGTCAGATGGCTTGAGTGCGATCCGCCGGAGCACTACGACCTGGCCGAGGCTTCCGATGAAGATCTGCCGCAGCTTCTGAGGCAGTATCTCGCAGGATACGATGCCTTTCGCAGGACAGGCGAGACTTATTACTGGGAGTATGAGGACCATGGGATCTGGGGCCTCACAGCAAGGATCATAAGAAAATATCTCAGGGAGGATCCTGATCTGAATTATTGATCCCGTGAATTGATCAGACAGGGGATATTAAGAAGCTATGAATAAACGAGAAGCTGATGTATGCGGAAGAAAGTGCTATGTATATGAATGCGGATCGCCTGATGTGCTGCTCATCCAGCCTGTCGACGATCACGATATAAGTGTTCTTGACAGCGAAGCGGCACATATAGAAGAGCTTGCAGGAGGCAAGGGTTTCACACTTGCAGCGTTTAAGGTGAATGACTGGAACACTGATCTTTCGCCATGGGAAGCTCCGCCTGTATTCGGCGATGAGGGCTTCGGCTCAGGAGCGGAGGATACTCTTGCATATATAACTGATGCCCTGCTGCCGCAGCTTGATGAAGACAAGTATACAGAGGTATATCTCGGAGGGTATTCGCTTGCGGGTCTGTTCTCGCTATGGGCCGGTTACCAGACAGATGTCTTCGACGGTATAGCAGCCTGCTCACCGTCAGTATGGTTCCCGGGATGGCTCGATCATGACGGGATGCGCAGCGTCAGAGCAAAGAGGGTATATCTGAGCCTTGGCGACAAAGAAGAGAAGACACGTAATCCGGTAATGCGTACTGTGGGAGACTGCATACGAAAGCAGGCGGAAATGCTTGATAATGATGAAGGCTGCAAGGCTTCCATACTCGAGATGAATCCGGGCAATCATTTCAGAGAACCGGATCTCAGAACCGCAAAAGGCTTTGCGTGGCTGATCAGGGAACAGAAAAGGAGATAGTAACATGCCTGTTATCGGAGCATATATGGTGCCTCATCCGCCGATGATCGTACCCGACATCGGAAGAGGCAGTGAAGAGCAGATAAGAGAGACAATAACAGCATACGAGCGGGTCGCAGACGAGATCGCCGCGCTCAGGCCGGATACCATCGTCATAACCAGCCCGCATTCGATCATGTATGCTGACTATTTTCATATTTCACCGGGCAGCACAGCGAAAGGTTCGTTCGCCGGCTTCAGAGCGCCGCAGGTCCGGTTCAGCGAGACTTATGATGAGGAGCTCAGAGATGAGATCATAAGGCTGGCAGAGGAAGCGGACTTTCCTGCAGGCACGCTTGGAGAGAGGGACAGATCGCTCGATCACGGGACCATGGTACCGCTGTGGTTCATACGCAGCAGATACAAAGGCGGAAGCATCATCCGCATAGGCCTTTCCGGGCTGCCTCTCACAGATCACTACCGTCTGGGCATGTTCATACAACAGGCTGCGGAAAATACCGGCAAGAGAGTCGTGATAATCGGCAGCGGGGACTTGTCACACAAGCTGCAGGAATACGGTCCTTATGGATATGCACCTGAAGGCCCTGTCTATGACGATAGGATAATGGATGTAATGGGCCGCGCAGCATTCGGGGAACTGTTTGATTTTGACGAGTCGTTTTGCGACAAAGCAGCTGAGTGCGGGCACAGATCCTTCGTGATACTCGCAGGCGCGCTGGACGGGATGCAGGTCAGAGCTGAAAAGCTGTCGCATCAGGATGTCACAGGCGTGGGCTACGGCATATGTATATTCTATCCGGAATGCAGAAATGACAGGCACTTCCTTGATCAGTATCTTGAGGCACAGGCTGAGAAGGCAGCGTCAATGCGTGAAGGTTCAGATGCGTATGTCCGCCTGGCAAGAGAGACGATCGAAAGATATATAAAAACCGGAGAACTGCTGAGTATCTCAGGCAGGACAGTCAGATGCGGCCGGGAGGAGCTGCCTCTGGAACTGCCTGATGAAATGCTCGACAAGCGCGCCGGAGCTTTTGTCTCGATCCATAAACAGGGCAGCCTCAGAGGTTGCATAGGTACTATCGGTCCGACTGCAGGATGTGTAGCGCAGGAAATAATCAACAATGCAGTCAGCGCTTCGACCAGAGATCCGAGGTTCAGCGCGATCAGACCTGATGAGCTGAAATATCTGGAGATCAATGTCGATGTACTTGGAGAGGCAGAGGATATAGATTCGGAAGATCAGCTCGACGTGAAGCGTTACGGAGTCATAGTCAGCTCAGGACACAAACGTGGATTGCTGCTCCCTGATCTGGACGGAGTAGATACTGTTGAGCAGCAGGTTTCGATCGCAAAACAAAAAGGCGGTATCCGCCCGGGCGAGAAATGCCGGCTGCAGAGATTCGAGGTAATAAGGCATTACTGATATGGCAAGATGCGAAGTGTGTTTCAGACATTGTGAGATAGGGGAAGGCGGCCTGGGGTTCTGCGGTGCCAGGACCTGCACAGGAGGGATCGTGACCGCTTCGAATTACGGCAGAGTCACTTCGCTTGCGCTCGATCCGATAGAGAAGAAGCCGCTCAGACGTTTTCACCCCGGAGCATGGATACTATCGGCAGGCAGCTACGGCTGCAATCTCAGATGTCCGTTCTGTCAGAATTATCAGATATCCTGGTCTGAAGAAGCCATGCGACTGGCTGGGACTGCTGAGTATATTTCACCGGAAGAACTGACGAATATCGCGGATAACTGCCGCAGCAGGGGAAATATCGGCGTTGCATTCACATACAATGAGCCGCTCGTGGGCTATGAATACATACAGGATACGGCCAGGCTTGTGCACGATGCCGGCATGGTCAATGTTCTGGTCACGAACGGAACAGCGGAACTTTCAGTCCTCAGAAAACTGGCTCCGTATATCGATGCTATGAATATAGACCTCAAGGGTTTTACCGACAGATACTACAGTGAGGTGCTTGGCGGTGACCGCAGGATGGTCATGGATTTTATCGGAGAAGCTGTGAAGACATGTCATGTTGAACTGACGACACTGATCGTTCCGGGAGAGAACGACAGTGAGGAGGAGATGCATGAACTTGCGGCCTGGGTCAGAGGGTTAACCGGCAGTGATGGAGAGATCCCGCTGCACATTTCAAGATTTTTCCCGAGATTCGGCATGACGGACCGGGATGCGACCGATGTGAGGAAGATATACAGACTTGCGGAAGTTGCGCGGGAACACCTCAGATATGTTTATACCGGCAACTGCTGATCCGTATTATGAACGAGTTCCGGAGATCAGAGGAGACTCTGTATTCAGCCAGAGCAAAGCTGCCTGCACAGTACAAACATGAGTAACAAGGGCATATTATGCAAACTAAATGGAGACAGTCACTGACTGTCTCCATTTTAGCAGGGGATTGTTTATTTTACAGCTCTGCTGCCTTAGCAGCTTTCAGCTGATCAAATACGTCGAGAGCAAGTGCTGAATATGCCATTCCAGGGCCGCCACAGATGAGCAGTGCTGCATTGAGTCCGGATACGAGGGCCTCTCTTGTGCCGCCGGCATCAATGTATGAGTTAACGTGTGAATAGATGCAAGGTTCGCATTTTCTTGCAACTGATACTGCAACGATGACGAGCTCAAGTGTAGCTGCATCAAGAGGTGCACAGTTGTCAAAAGAAGCCTGAACAAGGCCGCCGAATGCTTCCATTACAGCAGGATCTGCCTCTGTCCATACGCCAAACTGATTCTGAAGTTGTTCTAATTTTTCTACAGCAGTCATATTGTTTTCCTCCGTTGAGTGAAATGAATTGTCATACGATATCATATTGACATACCACCCGAAGGCATGCAAATAGCTTATATTGATGCGGCCATCAATCAATAATGCAAAAATTTATTTTACAAATAATAAATAATGTTGCTATAAAACATATTCAACGATGCCATAACTGCTGGCGGCATCAGACGATGCCGTTTTTTTCATGGGCGTTTTTTGACACAGCTGATGCGCTAGACTGTAGACATCAGAGGAAAACACCCGGCTGCTGAAGCCAGACGATCAATGCCCGCAAAGCGGAGTATATTCAGAAAGGCGGTAGGAATCATGGAAAAAGCCAATATCGAAACTCTTGTGAACATTTTCAAAGCACTTACTACAGAAATGCCGGAAGAGCTGCTCTACCGAGAGAATGGAAGCCGCATCGAACTGAGGATTCCTGACGGCGCATCAGGCACACTATAGATATCAATTGACAACAGAGGGAAGCATCATAGAAGGAGCGTGGAACTATGACTATGAGACATCATATGGCGATCACACTGATACTTTTTGCAGCTATATTCTTCATCGCGGGCATGCTGTATGTGTGACAGACTTGACGGTGACATCTGCAATCTCTATCATTGAGGAAGAAAAGCCTCAATATTTAGGCTAAGAATCTGAAAGTACGCAATCAGAAGACATGGAATCTGAAGCAGCAGAATCCAGAGGTGCTAACATGATCAGAAAGCGGAGCCTTGTAATACTTTTGATACTTATGGCAGCATTGTCAGCTCTGGTGATGTGTTCGTGCGTGGTGTCGAATATACCTGATTCGATTCCGGCGTTCACGTCCTATGATCTTAATGGCAATGAGGCAGATGAATCTGTTTTCGCTAATGCAGATATAACAGTTGTCAATATCTGGGGAACTTTCTGCGGCCCATGCAAGGACGAGATGCCTGATCTTGCGGAGTGGGAAAAGGAGCTGCCGGATAACGTTCAGATCATCGGCATCGTATGTGACGTGCCGAACATGGAAGCTGCAGAGTATAAAGCTGCACAGGAGATCGTTGCTGAAAACGGCATCCGGTACACGAATATCATTGCAGCAGGCAAAATGGCTGACTACATGAATAATGTAGCTGCTGTTCCGACGACTCTGTTCGTGGATTCTGAAGGACACTTCCTCCACAGACCTTTTGTCGGTGCAGACGTGGGAGGCTATAAGAGTATCGTTAATTCACTTCTTAAATAGGGACGGTGTTCCTGATCAGAACAATTGTTACGGGGACTGAAAGGATACAGTCTGCGGGCACCACAGCGGTGCCCGCATTTATGTTGCAGATTTCCGGATATTACCGCCCTGTCCGCAGTATATGGCTGAATGTTGTTATACATATTTTACATAGTTAATATACGTTGACCGTTTGACACTGTTGTTATGTCTGATGCTAAAATTGTTAATAAGGTACATCAGTATTCGTGAATATCGTTTCTGAAATGCTCATCTGATATTTACAGGATCTGCAGCTTTTCAGGCTGTATCAGCTCTTTGTACAGACGAGAATCTTTAGTATAATCTATATGTGCCAAAACCGGTCTGCTGAAACAGCAAGTGTGACTGATCAGAAGGCCGGAAGACGATCACATAGCAGCCGATAACGAAAGTGAAAGGGAAGAATGATGGGAAAGATCGAAGAAATAATGAGCGGAGCGGTGCAGGACGCAAAGGCGGTAAAGGAGATCCGTCAGGCGGTCACAGAACTCGAGGCACTGCCTGAATTCGAAGGCTCGATATTGTACAAAATGGAAGTTACGGAAATAATCAACGATCTGAGCAGTTTGCAGCTTATCATAAGTGACAAAAGACTTGATGATGCGTCTGTTGCAGAGGAGATAAGGAAAGTTGCCGGCAAAGTGCAGCCTTCATCTGAAAAAGAATTATCTGATGAGCAGGCTGCTATAGAAAAAGCTAAAGCCATTGCGTTCGATGCCTGCATCAGGGCAATGGACTCGGTAGGTGCATAAAAAGGAGACAAACATTGAGCAAAGCAGATAAGGCGGAAGAACTGTTCCGCAGGGGATATAACTGCAGTCAGTCGGTTTTTGCGGCTTTTGCCGAAGAGGCAGGGATGACTGAAGAGGAAGCGCTGAGGATGTCGAGTCCTTTCGGAGCGGGCTTCGGCAAGCTGAGAGAAGTATGCGGGGCTGTCTCCGGTATGACGATGGCTGCAGGCAGACTTAAGGGGTACGATGATCCTGATGACTACGAGGGCAAGAAGGCGCTTTATGCTCTTATACAGAAGATGTGTGCCGAGTTTGAAGAAACGGAAGGCTCGATAATCTGCAGGGAGCTTCTCGGACTTGAAAAAGGTGAGGACATAGGTGAGCCTTCTGTCAGGACCGAGGAATACTATCGCAGCAGGCCGTGCATCGGCGCATGCAGAAGAGCTGCAGAGATAGCAGAAGAATATCTGCTGTAGCCTCCCCGGATTTTTATATAAAAAAGGAGTGGACTGGAATGAATTATGTGTTTATCTCACCGTCATATCCTGTTACATGCACGCATTTCTGCAACCGCCTCAGTGAGAAAGGCGTCAATGTGCTGGGCATAGGAGATGTGCCTTATGATGGGCTTAATGATGAGCTGAAGAAAGCTCTTACAGAGTATTACTATGTTGAATCTCTTGAGGATTATGGTCAGGTATACCGCGCTGTCGCCTTCTATATCCACAGATACGGAAGGATAGACTGGCTTGAATCGCTGAATGAATACTGGCTGCCGACTGACGCACAGCTTCGTACCGATTTCAATATAAAGACCGGGACCAGGTCAGAGAACATCGGAGATTTTATAAGAAAATCCAGCATGAAGAAGATCTTCATCGATGCAGGGATACCTACCGCAAGACAGCATATAGTCTCAGACAGGGAAGAAGGCAGGAAATTTGCTGAAGCTTACGGATATCCGGTTATTGTCAAGCCTGACATCGGGGTCGGTGCCAACGGGGCTATGAAGATAGAATCGGAAGAAGAGCTGGATTCATTCTATGCTGATCTTCCTTCTGAAGCATATGTGATGGAGGAATTCCTTAGCGGTGATATCTGCACCTATGACGCGATCATCGATTCACATTGTGAACCGCTGTTTGAGTCGACATGCACTTATCCTCCGGTCATTGACTCCGTGCAGAATGATGAGGATGTATGTTTCTATACCAGAGCAGTGCTCCCTGAGTCACTGCGCGATCTGGGAAGAAGGACGGTCAGGGCCTTCGGGGCCGGAAGCCGTTTTGTTCATTTCGAATTCATAAGACTCGATAAGGATCAGCCTGGCGTAGGAAAGACCGGAGACTATGCTGTTATGGAGGTCAATATGAGACCGGCAGGAGGACATGACCCGGACATGATGAACTATGCTCAGTCTGCTGATGTCTTCAGTATTTATGCTGACATGGTCATATCTGACAGGAGAAATGACACCGTGTCTGATGACAGATACGTGTGTGCATATGCTGCCAGAAAGGATGGACATGTTTTCACACACAGTCATGAAGAGATAATGCAGCGCTACGGAAATGACATCGTGATGCAGGAAGAGATGCCTCCTGTAGACTGGCCGTCAATGGGAAGATATGTATAAATGGCCAGATTCAGGGAAGAGGGTGAGATGGAGGATTACTTCTCATTCGTGCTTGGCTGAAAGCCCCTGCAGAGCGCCGGACTTCTGAGACCTCTTGTTCAGAAATCTTCACAGAAATAACTAAATGTGTATAACCGCATTGTGCTATTATCAGTTAAATCGAATTCGTATTTTGAAAGGAGTATTCGGACATGAGTAATGTATATGATTTCACAGTAAAAGACAGAATGGGCAATGATGTCAGCCTCGGAGAATACAAGGGCAAAGTCCTTCTGATAGTCAACACTGCTACAGGCTGCGGCTTCACACCTCACTATGAACCGCTTGAAGCTATGTATGCAGAGTTCAGAGACAAGGGCTTCGAGATCCTTGATTTCCCTTGCAACCAGTTCGCTGATCAGGCACCTGGAACTGACGATGAGATCCATGAATTCTGCACCGTCAAGTTCGGAACAGAGTTCCCTCAGTTCGCCAAGATAGATGTCAACGGCGAGACAGCGGATCCGCTGTTTGCTTACCTTGCTACAGAGAAGCCGTTCGATGGTTTCGGCAAAGGGCTCAAAAATGCTGCTCTTGCTAAATTCGCTAAAGCCAACAACAAGAAATTCGGCGACAAGACATACATCGGCTGGAATTTCACTAAGTTCCTTGTTGACAGAGAAGGCAATGTCATTGCAAGATTCGAGCCTACACATGACATGGCAGATGTAAAAGCCGCTGTTGCAGCAGCACTGTAGATCAATTATTTGTAAAAAAGCTGAAGGTATATCTCTGGAATGATTAAAGTTTGTATTTTTGACCTTGACGGAACTCTTGCGAGAACTCAGGAATCTATCGCGCGTCCTGTGAATATGACGCTCAGGCACTACGGACTGCCGGAGCAGCCGGTGGAAGCATTCAATTATTTTGCCGGAGACGGCATCAAAAATGCGCTGAAACGGGCGCTGAAAGCAGCAGGTGATACAGATGCATCACACCTCGAAGAAGGACTTCCTATGTGCCGCAGATGGATGCAGGAGGATCCCTGCTATCATGTGGAGCCTTACAGGAATATCCCGGAAGCTCTTGAAGCACTGAAGAAAGCAGGAATACGGATAGCGGTTTTCTCCAATAAGCCGCATCTGAGTGCCGTGAGTGTTGTCGAGACAATATTCGGAAAAGGAGTATTCGATCACATACAGGGACAGACAGAAAGGATACCTATCAAGCCTGATCCTGCAGGGGTGTTTGAGATCCTTGACAAGTTTGGCGCAGCCAGGGACGAATGTCTCTACTTCGGAGATACTGATACAGACATGCTGACAGGGCATAATGCCGGCGTCACAACAGTGGGAGTGACCTGGGGATTCAGACCGAGATCAGAGCTTGAGGAATACAAAGCAGATATCATAATCACAGATGCCGCAGAAATACCCGGACTGGCACTGAAATAGCAACAGAAGAGCCGCTGATACAGATGCAGCAGCTCTTGTTTTTTTGCACATAAATTGTGATAATAATACTAATATTTATTGGATAATTGCGGAAGGAACTGCTGACATGAGAAATATAAACGACGATTTCAGGAATATGTATAACGACTTTTACGGACCGTCTTCTGACTCTTCGGATGACCTGTCTTCTGACAGATCAAAGAAGAAGTCTGAAAAGAAGAACGGGATCAAACCTGAGATCAGAAATGAGTCACCGGCAATAGAAGAAATAGAGACAGAAGTCATTACGGAAACAGAGTTCAGAACCGAAACTCAGGCCCAGGCTGAAGAGAAGTCGAAGGAACCTGAGAAGAGTGGTATGGAGGAGCTCGAGGAGCTTATCGGTCTTAAGACTGTCAAGCACGATGTAAAGGAGCTTATCGGTCTTGCAAAGGTCAGGAAGATGCGTGAGGAGAAGGGAATGAAGCAGGTTCCTGTCTCGCTCCATCTTGTCTTCTCCGGTAATCCGGGTACAGGCAAGACGACTGTAGCAAGGATACTTGCCAAGCTCTACAAAGAGATCGGGATCCTCAGCACTGGACAGCTCGTCGAGACAGACAGAGCAGGTCTTGTAGCCGGATATGTAGGACAGACAGCGATCAAGACAAGCAAGAAGATCCAGGAAGCTATGGGCGGAGTTCTCTTCATAGATGAAGCTTATACTCTGAATCAGGAAGGTGAGAATTTTGGACAGGAGGCGATAGACACGATCCTCAAGGCCATGGAGGACCATCGTGATAAGTTCATCGTCATAGTTGCCGGATATACTGAACTTATGAAGGCATTCGTTGAGAGCAATCCGGGACTGAAATCCAGGTTCAACAAGTTCTTCGAGTTCCCGGATTATACTGTAGATGAGCTCCAGGCCATATTCAAAATGCAGTGCAAGAAGTATCAGTACAAGTTGACCGAAGAAGCGGAGGAAGCTGTAAACAAGGAGATAATCAGACTCGAAGCGGAAAAGGGCGAGAATTTTGCCAATGCCAGAGAGGTCAGAAACCTCTTCGAGAAGATAATCACCAATCAGGCCTCAAGAGTTGCAGACCTTGAGAATGTGGACGAAGATGTCCTTACGACCATCACTATAGATGATCTTAAAGATGACGAGGAAGAGGAGATATTGAAGGAAGCGGAGAAGAAGCCGGAAGAAACTGCAGAGGAGTTTGCTGAAGAGATCCCTGAAGCTTCAGGCGAAGATTCGGAGGAGGGGAAGGAAGCATCCGGAGATGAATTTTCTGAGGAGATCCCTGAGGAAGAGTGACGAAAGAGAGGATGAAGGTATGGTGGATTATTCAAAATACTATCTTACGTATGACCGTTCGGAAGTAAGTAAGTGCCTTGTCTGCCATGATCCGCTGTGTACGAAGGCGTGCCCGCAGAAAGCGGATGTAGGGGGGATAATCAGATCGCTTTATTTCAGAAACTATATGGGTGCGGCACGGAAACTGACGTGTGACTGCACATACTGTAATGCGCCATGTGAAAAAGCATGTGTGCTCAATGACACAAAACTACCTGTCTCGATCAGGGATCTGTGCATGAGCCTGAGTGAGAATCAGAACTCCCTGCCGGAGAAAAAAATCGATGTGGTAGATATATCTACAGATATATGCGGAGTGAAGCTTGAGAATCCGTTCCTTCTGTCTTCATCTGTAGTCGCAAGCTCATATGATATGTGCAAGAGGGCTTTTGAGGCAGGCTGGGCCGGAGCGGCATTCAAGACTATTTGCAACTTCCCTCAGCATGAGACATCTCCGAGATTTTCAGCTGTCAGGACACACTCCAATGCTTTTTACGGCTTCAAGAATATAGAGCAGCTCTCAGACCACAGTGTCGAAGAGAATATGGAAGTGTTTGAACGGCTGAAGAAGGAGTTCCCGACGAAAGTCATAGTCGCATCCATCATGGGCCAGAATGAGGCTGAGTGGACAGAACTTGCGTCAAAATGCGAAAAGGCGGGAGCATCTGTCATTGAATGTAATTTCTCCTGTCCTAATATGGAGTCAGACGATCTCGGTGTTACTATAGGACAGTCAGAAGAACTGATAGAGAAGTTCACTAGAGCGACCAAAAGGGGAACCAGTCTCCCTGTGCTCGCCAAGCTGACACCGAACATCACTGACATGGTACCGATGGCTCTGGCAGCTAAGAGAGGCGGCGCAGACGGAATCGCGGCGATCAACACCATAAATTCCATTACAGGGGTGGATATCGATACACTCGTTGCTGAACCTGCAGTCAGAGGAAAGTCGATAATCGGCGGCTACTCAGGGACTGCGGTCAGACCGATCGCTCTGCGTTTTATCTCAGATCTCAACAGATGCAGCGAGCTCAGCGGCATGCACATAAGCGGCATGGGCGGGATAGAGATATGGCGTGATGCTCTTGAATTCATGCTTCTCGGAGCAGGAAGTGTCCAGGTAACAACAGCAATCATGCAGTATGGATACAGGATAATCGAGGACATGATCGATGGCCTGACAGAGTATATGAAGATCAAAGGCATCGCACATCTCAGCGATCTGATCGGCGGTGCGAGCGCAACGATAGTCGACCACCAGAGCATCGAAAGAGATACGATCCTCTTCCCGGTATTCAACTATGAGAGATGCAACGGATGCGGAAGATGTTATATCTCATGCATGGACGGCGGACATCAGGCAATCAGCTTCGACTCTGATACAAGAAAGCCGGTGCTTCACGGACAGAAATGCGTAGGCTGCCACCTGTGCAGACTTGTATGCTCTGAACATGCAATAGATGTTGCACGTAAGGTAATTAAACGATAATCTTTTATCCGCATACTTTTTACAGGTATGCGGATTATTTTTTGTTCAGAATCCTCGATTCTTATGGCGTGCATACTGTATAATGTTAGAACTCTAATTATAATCAGGAGCATACAGTATTGCGTACTAAGAAGAAAAGGTCGCGAAAATCTCTTATAATTCTTATAATTCTCGCGGAGCTCTCTTTTGCTGCGGCTTGTTTGTGCGTGATCTTTTATACTTCGTTCAGCCATATTGCCGACAGGCGACAGGCGAAAATCTACTCAAGCATCAAAGATTTCAATACTGAAACAGTGACCGGAGATCTTGACGGAATCGTTAAGGAATCCAGAGAGCAGATCCGTGAGGTGCGCGATGAGACTGTCTGGACAACTGCAGATGTCAATTACAGAGAAGGTCCTGACAACACTTATGAAATTATCGGAACACTCGGAAGCTATTCGGGTGTGACAAGGACAGGTGTAACATATAATGACTGGAGCAAGGTTGTCATCGGTAACAATGACTACTATGTCTACAGCAAATTCCTGACTACGGAAGAGCCGATAATCAAAGTAGGAGGCCAGAAAGGAGAGTACCAGAAATACGCTCTCTCACTGATGCCTGACTACGGATGGGATGACAGCGAGATGTACTCGCTGATCAAACTATGGGACAGAGAGTCAGGATGGAACCCGAATGCTCATAACGGAAGCTCGGGTGCTCACGGGATAGCGCAGGCTCTGCCGGCGAGCAAGATGGCCTCAGAGGGAAGTGACTACTATACGAACGGAAACACTCAGATAAGATGGGGGCTGGGGTATATCGCCAGGAGATACGGCTCCCCATCCAACGCATGGGCTCATTTCTGTTCGAGTGGATGGTATTGATGAATAGAGAAAGGGGATAATAATGACAGGCGCACAGGCAATGATAGAATGCCTCATGAAAGAGGGCATAACAAAAGTATTCGGGTATCCGGGTGTTGCCATTGCACCGTTTTATGAAGGGCTTTACAACTCAGACATAGAGCACATACTTGTAAGACAGGAGCAGAACGCGGGCCATGCAGCCAGCGGTTATTCGAGAATATCCGGAAAACCTGCTGTCTGCGTTGTTACATCAGGTCCGGGAGCGACCAACCTGATAACTGCTCTTGCGACAGCTTATGCTGACAGTATCCCTGTTATAGCTATATCCGGACAGGTGTCGAGCGAGCTTCTGGGAAGGGACGTCTTCCAGGAGGCGGATATGCGCGGTGCGACAGAGTCTTTTGTCAAGCACAGCTACCTTGTCAAGGATCCGGATGATATCCCGAGAGTATTCAGGGAGGCTTTCTATATAGCATCAACAGGAAGAAAAGGACCTGTACTTATCGATATACCGATGGACGTACAGATGCGTGAGCTGAGAAAACCTTTTGAGTATCCTGAGACTCTGCAGATCCGTGGATACAAACCTGAAGTCAGGGTCAACATGAACCAGATGAGAAGGGTGGTAAACGCTCTCAATCAGGCAAAAAAACCTCTTGTATGCGCCGGTGGCGGAGTAATACTCGGCGGCGGCCAGCAGATCGTAAGAGAATTCTGCGAGAAATACAATATCCCTATGGTACATACCATGATGGGAATGGGCGTGATACCGAAGAAGCATCCTCTTAATTTCGGGATGCTCGGCAATAACGGCAAGCCATATGCCAACAAAGCTGTAAGCCGTTCAGATCTTCTGATCATAGTTGGTGCAAGACTTGCTGACAGAGCTATACCAAAGCCTGAAAACCTTGAGAAGCGTGTAGCAGTAATACACATTGATATCGATACGGCAGAGATCGGCAAGAACATGGGTCCTAACATTCCTCTGGTAGGAGATGTCAGAGATGTATTCGAGGAGCTGATCAAGCAGGATATAAAAGCTGCTGACCTGAGCTGGGCTGCTGAGCTTGAGGAAATCAAACACGGCACAGTTGACAGAAGAGTATTTGACGATACTTTTATCAATCCGAATACGCTTGTGCAGACACTCTCAGCCAAAATGGAGGATGATGCTGTATATGTTGCAGATGTGGGACAGAACCAGCTGTGGAGTGCAGACAATTATGTCATGAAGGAAGGACGTTTCCTGACAACAGGCGGGATGGGAACGATGGGATATTCAATTCCTGCTGCCATAGGTGCAAAATTCTGTTCTCCTGAGCGTCAGACCGTTGCTGTATGCGGGGACGGAGCGTTCCAGATGTGCATGAATGAACTTGCAACTCTCCGCGAAAACAACCTTGATATCAAGGTCATGATAGTCCGCAATGGATATCTCGGACTGGTCAGAGAGTATCAGGAGAAGAACTACGACTCTCATTATGAAGGCGTAAGACTGGGGAACTGGCCGGCATATGACAAGATAGCAGAGGCTTACGACATGCCATATTTCAACTGCTCTTCCAATGAAGAACTTGATGAAGCAATCGACAGATTCCTGAACTGCGATGGCGCATGTCTGATGGTATGTGATATTGCCAGCGAGAATAGTGTTAAGTGATAAAGAGTATCGGGAGAGACAGATATGAAAGGGATTTTTTCAGTACTTGTTGAAAACAGAGACGGTGTACTCTCATCCATTTCCGGTCTTTTCGCTCGCCGGGGCTTCAATATAGACAGCCTTGCTGTTGGTGAAACTGACAATCACGAGATCTCAAGCATGACGATCATAAGCACCGGAGATCAGAGAACGATAGATCAGATCGAGAAACAGCTCAATAAGAAGGTCAACGTGATAAGAGTACGCAGACTCAATGAGGCTAAGAGCATCTGCCTCGAGATGATGCTGGTCAAGGTCGCTTACAATGCTTCGAACAGATCACAGCTGATAGAGCTGTGCCAGATAACCGGAGCTAAGATCATGAAGGTCATGCCAAAGCATCTCCTTCTGGAGTACCACGCAGACCCTGAAGGCGTAGAAGATTTTATTCAGATGCTCAAGAGCTATGGTATTTCCGAGATACAGAGGACTGGTCCTATTGCCCTCGAGAAATACTGATCAGTACGACATTATATCATCACAGGAGACACATAAATGATCAGAAGCACAGGCATCGTTATTATAGGTGCAGCATTCGTGGACATAAAAGGTTACCCGCATGCTCAGTACATCCCGGGAGGCAGAAATTCAGGATATGTCGTTGAGGTTCACGGAGGCGTTGCCAGAAATATCGCCGAAGATATTGCCAATGTAGAGCTCAGACCAAGTATGGTCACAGTAGTAGACAAATCAGCTCTTGGCGATGATGTAGTAAGAAAACTGCAAAAGCATCAATGCAATGTGGACTATATAAGACGATCACCTGACGGTCTGGGGACCTGGCTTGCTGTATTCGACAACACGGGAGATGTTGTCGCTTCTATCTCCAAGAGACCGGATCTCTCTGAGATAGAAAGGATCCTTGACGAGAAAGGGGATGAGATATTCTCCGCCGCAGACAGTATTGCCATCGAGGCAGATGTCGAGGTGCCTATCCTCAAGAAAACGATCGCTCTTGCAGAGAAGCACAATAAGAAGATCTTCTCGCCGGTCTCAAACATGTCCATTGCAGTGGAGAGAAGAGACCTCCTGAGAAGTCTCGACTGCCTGGTATGCAACAGACAGGAGGCGGGGATACTGTTCCTGGAGAACTATGATGACAAGACCCCTGAAGAGATGATCGACATCCTCTACAACAAGGTCACCCAGGCCGGTATGAAGAGCATCGTTGTCACGATGGGCGGGGAAGGTGCAGTATATGCATCCAGCGACGGCAAGAAGGGCTACTGTCCGCCTCAGAAGGTCGATGTCAATGATACGACCGGAGCAGGGGACGCATTCTTTGCCGGTGTTGCGATCGGGCTTACATATGGAAAAGATCTCTCCGAAGCATGCGCGATCGGCACGAGGCTTGCAGCATCTGTTATTGTCACAGATGAGAATGTGTGTCCGAGATTCATGCCTGCGGAGCTTGGCCTCGATGTAGACAAACCATGACAGGAGCATAATAATAAGCGGATGAATGCGATCATCCGCTTATTTTTATTGCTGATATATTCGGGTGTTCAGGCCGCTGAAATGCTGTCTGTGCTGATCAATCTTCCGATGAACCTTCGGAACCCATTATCTCCATCTTGCCGCCGTTGTTGGATGAGATCCATCCGATCCACGTTTTGCCAGGATAGAGGCTTGCGTTGATCTCAACAGGACCTTCTTCTTCGGATTCTTCAACTTCTTCACCGGCCTCTTCTGCTTCGGCTTTGGCCTGTTCTGCTTTTTCCTTAGCTCTCTTAGTAGCTTCGACGTCGATCAGAACCAGCTTGCCATCTTCGACACGCCACTCGATTTCCTTGACAGCACCCTGGCTCAGAAGATATCCCGTTCCTCCGCCGAGAGCGTAGTCGCAGTATGTAAGTGAGGCGCCGCTTCCGCTGTAATTGTCTTTGTCGATATATTCT
Source organism: uncultured Eubacteriales bacterium (assembly GCA_902786355.1). GTDB lineage: Bacteria > Bacillota > Clostridia > Peptostreptococcales > Anaerovoracaceae > Crickella. The sequence continues at coordinate 3,642 of CADABZ010000015.1, read as the reverse complement.
GTTTCATCCGAGAGAACGAGAAGGTTGTCTCTGGCAAAATCATTCTGGAAATTCGCAGTGTGATATTGTCTGTCCTCACTGTCATATGTCCATGTCGTTGAATCCCAGGATGCCCTGTCAGAGTAGGTGACTCTGATCTGGTGAGCCGGTACTACACCTGACAGCCATGCGATATCGCTGAAATCAAGGTGAGTGTATTCTTCAGGCTCTTTTCTGAAACCGGCTTCCTCCAGAGCGGCAGGAACTTTCTTGCCATATACGATTCCGGTGTGCTCCATGGAAACCTGACGTGTTCCTTCTCGGTCATACATTCCTGTTTCATCATAGAAAGTCATCTGGTCTATATGGTCGACCCCATCCTCTTCGAATACTGTGTCGGCACCGACATATTGACCCTTGGATGCACTCTTGCCCCAGTGAATGAACACTGCATCAAACAGTTCTGAGAATCTGATATAAGGAGGGCGTGCACTTCTCATAGGTCCGATGATCTCCGGAAGCTTATTGTAGTCAGCATACATCCAGAGCGTTCTTGTGATCCCGGCTTCTACCTCGCCCTGCAGGACAATATCAGGAGAATACTCAGGGTCGTCCATGCCCCACTGAGGTCTTGCTTCAGGAGCATTTTCTACTACAAAAGCAGCTATTCTCTGATTGTCAGCTGCCGGATCATACCCATCGGCCTCTGTGGCTCCCGTAAGAGAGTTCATTGCAACACCGCTGTCTTCTTCGCCGTCCGCTGAACTGCTGTCTGAGCAGGCAGCCATGAATATGCCAAGAGAGAGGATGATCACCATTATGATGACGCCCCTCAGTTTATATCTGTCTCTGATCATGAAAGTTTCCTCCCGATTATCTAGTACTGATGTAAAGAATACATTACATTTTTGCAAAAATCACTAATTCTATATATGTTTTAAGGGACTGGCCAGATGTATAACCAATTGATAATGCCAGCTCAGCTGGGAGAGCGCAAGGTTCGCAATCTTGAGGCCAGGGGTTCGATCCCCCTACGCTCCACCACCAGACCCGTTGAAAAATCAACGGGTCTATTATTTTGGCGGTGGTTAGATGTGATTAGATAGTGATTAGATGGGGCAGAATCGTACGCTATGCCAGTGATTGTGCAATTTTTTCATAGCGTTCCTCATCTGTTGTGAGATCATAGCAGTAACACTGCTGAGTAGTGCGCAGATCCTTGTGACCGAACTCCTTCTGTATGATGAGATCATCAACTCCATTTACATGCAATACTGATGCGACAGTCTTACGCGTTTTATGAAGGCTTCTTTTAGGTATCCCGAGCTCCTCACAATAGTTGTTGATCATCTTGCCTAAACCGGAATAAAAGCTCTCAAGTTCTTCATTCACGCAGAAGATAAATCCCTCTGTTGGCATATCAAGCCGTTCTCTTTCTTCATGGACTTTTTCAATTATATCCAGTGCGGCAGGGACTACACTTACTGTTCTCCAGCCTTCGCCATCTTTAAGGCGACCTTTCAGACATTTCATATCATGGCTGTAGGAGTCATGCAGTATGATTTGTTTACCAGTGATATCATCAAACCTGAGGGCAGTCACTTCTCCGCGCCTCAGCCCGACATAAAGAAGAAATGCTATTGCTAAAGGAATAAAGATCTGCACTCTATCTCTTTTTTCTTCATATTGCTTGAATGCATACTCTATCAGAGCAACTCGCTCATCCGGGAAGAAAACCTCTTGCTCGCTTGGCTTTTTTACTTCAGGCTTCAACAGCCTGCTTTTCGGTATCTTGATCCGGTCAAAGGGATTACTGCTGATGATTTCAATCTCCATGGCATACTCCAGCATCTGGCGCATAACTAGAGATTTGAACGAACCTTTTTCAGTATCCATTCCTCTATGTCAGCCTTTGTAAGTGAGCATATAGGCTTTTTTGTGATAGCATCGCCCTCATACAAAGATTTCCAGGTTGTTTTATCCCTTTTGATAGTGGAATCTGTAACATATATGCTTTTATGCTGTTGCCACTCATCAAACAGCTCTTCCAGTGTAATCTGAAGTCTTTTTCTTTGCTTTTCGGCTTCTGTATAGAAGTCAAATAGCATAGATATCAATTCATCATGAGATCCTCTTGAAACAAGTTTTCTCCCGTTAGGTTTTTCTGCATCAGGCAAGTATGTTCTCCAGCGTCCATCAGCTCCTTTCCAAATACTAAGTGAATGATTTTTCTGTACATAATCAAGTTTCTTTTTGCTCATAAGTTTATGCACGCCATCTTCATCAAGGATACCATCGTCAATAATTGATGACAATAATTCCTCGGCTGTAAATGGCGTGACAAAACTGAGCGTGTCGGTCGTGACAGCCGTGACAGTGTTAGCGGGAGTTGTCCTCCTTGCTGTCACAGCNNGATTTCAAAGGACAGTATTCTGCCATCAGCATGTGTTCTGCTGTAGTCGTATACTATCCCTTCGTCCAGTAAGAGGCTGCCTTTATACTGATTGACATACTTAGTAATGACATTATCGGCGACCGACGTTTCCGCAAGGTCATTAAGCAGATCATTAGCTGAACCTCTCCAGGATCTTCTCTCTTTGATAAAGGCCACAAGTTTGTGTATGACTTCCGGTGTGTTCGCAGCAGCGATCTCTTCCTGTGTTCTGATACTCACAAGCTCCCATTTGCAATCATTGAACTCGATCTGCATCTCTACAGACTGAATATCTCTGCCCTTTACATACAGGGTAGCCCTGTTACTGTACTCATTCTCTTTATCAAGGATGACCATGGTGTCTACCGCACCATTGATCCCCTTGGTGCCATTGAGCCTGTTGAAGATGTTATGAGCATCACCTTGCTTCCTGAGATGGTGGACCAGGAATACTGAAAGCTCATGCTCTCTGGCAAAGTCTTTGAGCTTGGCGACATCTGAGTAATCATTAGCATAGCTCATGTCCTTTCCGTTGCTCCTGATGAGCTGCAGAGTGTCGATTATTATGAGCTTTATGTCCGGCATTTTCGCAAGGGCATCATTAAGCTGCTCAAGCAGATCAGAATCCAGTGTCCCGCTCTGTATACCGAGCATGACTCTGCCACGTCTGACCTCATTTGTGAGCTTGAAAGCCCTCTTCTGGATCCTTGCATAAGTATCTTCAAGGCTGAGATACAGGACATTTCCCTGATCAACGTGATGATCAAGGAAGTCCTGACCTGTAGCGATGCTTATTGCCAGCTGGAGCATCATCCAGCTCTTACCGGATTTCTCATCACCGGCAAGTATGTTGACTCCGCTCGGGAAAATATCCTCAACAAGGAACGGTGTCTCATCAAGTGGTGTCAGCAGTAACTCCTGTAAGTCGACTAATTGTAGTGGTTTGAACATTGTTTAGCCTCCATTAAAAATTTCCAATCAAAAAAAGCTCCCTTTCGGGAGCGTGAGTAATAACGTATAAAGTTGTTTGCTAAGTCATTCGCTGAAAGCCGAAGCTGAGGCCTGAGTATTTCTCATATTGCCTTCCGATTTTGTTGATCCTCTTGAGAACAGCACTGTGTGTCTTGTATTCAAGCTTATCTGCTATCTCCTGCAGGGTATAGCCATCCTGCCTGAGCTGCAGTATGTTTCTGTCCTTTTCGGAGAGTGTAGCCATGAATCTCTGTACA
>CADABZ010000014.1 GCA_902786355.1 uncultured Eubacteriales bacterium | reverse complement strand
ACGGATTTCCGCTTCCGCCTTGACAGCGTCATCTCCGGCATAGCCGATTTCTGTCATAGTGCAGCCTTCCCAGTCGCTGAAATAAGTAAAGACTTCCTGCACAGCGTTATCATAATCATCCTCGTTAAAGTAGAGAGATGAGAACGAGCCCACCTTTACAGACGAGCCCCCACAAGCTGCAAGACATAACACTGCAATGGTAAGCATCACACCGATAATTAATTTCTTCATTAATGTGCCCCCTTTCTCAAAGCAATTATCATTTTGTTTTCTATACTATATACGATTGTAGCACAACTAGAGAGACATGTCCCGAGAACCCAGTGGTATTTTGAACTCCGCCTCTTTCAACTGTCTATCTTATATAAAAGGATTGTATTATGTCCATAACTTTTACTCCCTTATAAATATCGTTTTATATGCTTTTTATCAGTATAATCATTTAAAAGGATAAATACCATTGCTTGTTTTTTTTAAGCGCTTAAATCGAAAATTTGAGAAATTGCTCAAAAGAAAGTGCTGGAATTTCAACGTTTCCAAAGCCATCATTTTTGCTCTTTTGCGGGGCATAGCCCTGGTGAATTTGAAGAATTGTTAGAGACCGCTTTAATTAACCAGTGGCTAAAATCTCCCGACTCTAACAGAAGTAATGATGCGCCATATTAGTCATCTTCTTCGCTGCGCAAGAATAGCAAGCAGAGGAAAATCGTCCACAAGGACATTTTCCCACATTGGTGCACAGCCCCAAACCCCACCCTAAAGTAACGTCATGACATCAGTATTTGCATATTAAAATATGCAGTCGACTCATATATCCTCCGAATAAAAACATTTGCAATATTACTGGTCTTGACCTGGGTTTTTGAACATAGAAGCAATCAGAGAATTGGGTTTCAGGGCTTGCCCCTGAGATGCGAAGTAGCCGGTGAGCGCTACTTTGCAGTGCTTGTTTACAGTTCAGCACAATCATGTTTAACAAAAATACAAACAGATGTTCCTAATTATATTGACGAACGTGTGTTCTGTATTGTATCATTGCCTTGCACTCAAATAAGAGCGCTCAGGTGGATGACACCAGTACTTTGACAACTGAATAATGTCGTTTTGAGGATACTGAAGCTGAATTCGGATTCTCCCCTTCTATTTGTTTCATTTAATCATAATGATGTGCAGGTAGACCGACTATCGCATTTAACGATGCAGTACATAAGCGCCCACAATCAATCTATTTTGTTGGCTATTTGTACCAGAAGGAAGAGATTTATTCCGAAAGATATTGAGTCGGCGAAAGGAGTAGGCGACACATCGGCCAATATCTACCGCAGCATGTTGCTGCACCCGGCATGTAAGGACCTCACGGCCAGCCAGTTCAGGTTGTATGTATATTGCAAAAGTGAATATTATGGAAAGAACCGGCATGACCTTGATGGATTCCCTGACTATGTACGGGAAGATCCGGCGTATTTTACGTTCAACAGGGCGAAGTGGCAAAGGGATGGATTATATGGTCTGTACTCCAATTCCGGGCAATTCTACAAAGATTTGGCAGCTCTCATCGAGCACGGCTTTATCGACTGTATACAGAGTGGTTTCAGCACAAGGACAAAAAGCTTATACAAGTTCTCAACCAGATGGCAACTGTGGGGAACAGAAAACTTCACTGTGCCGACGAGTGTGATGACCACCTCGATGCTCCGTGAATTGAATAGTAAAGGTGGCAGCTCAGATGACAGAAAGTAATAACTGGCTGTTTCACTTCTGTTACAAGATGTTGTCCGTTCTTATTACAGATTTGAGCCAAGAAGATGGTTTATCTGAGGATTGCTTATTACAGATTTGCAATAATAGTCCGGCAAACACTAGATTCTTCTTGTTACCGATCTGCTACAGATTATATATATCTTTACCATACCATACGCCAATAAGGGGGCGATCTTATGGATAATAAGACGCCTCATGAAAAGATCAGGCTTCAGGACCTTTACAGCGCAGATGATATCTTGTCAACGATGTATGAACAAGGTATATTGGATGAAGATGGCGTGCGACTCATAATGAGAAAAAAGCACCTGCAATTCGTGCTCAGTCATCATGAGCACAAGATCTGGCAATCTGCAGACGGGCGCTGGAAAACATATATCACGGATGATGAATCCGGCAAACGCAAACAGATATCCAGAGAATCCAGAGAAGAGTTAGAAGACCTTCTCTATGACAAGTATCTTGCAGAGGATGAAGAGCTGGCGAAGAAAACCGCTACTATGGAGTCTCTGTATGACGAATGGGTTGAATATAAGCGCCTTTTCGTTTCTGAGTCTTCTATCAAAAGGCATCGCTGTACATGGAACGCATTATATAAAGATGCACCAATTGTGAAAAAGCCTATTGTGACTCTCACAAAAGCAGAACTTGAACGATGGTTGCTCGGTGTTGTTCGCTCCAAGAACATGAACAACCACCAGTATATTTCTTTTACTTGCATAGCAAGGCAACTTCTGGATTATGCGGTCGAAATCGGAATAATAGATACTAATCCGGTCGATAAGATACGCATACAGAAGAAGCGCATTCTCAAGCCTGAAGTAAAAGGACCTGCCATAACTCAAGTATTCATGGAAGATGAGAGACAGATGCTGATCAAACATGCAATGGAACAGTATGACAAACACAGAGATACTGTCCAGATATTCACATCGCTGGCGATCGCATTCCTGCTGTACGTTCCTCTCAGAAGAGGTGAACTCGTCGCTCTCAAATTTGATGATCTTGACGGGAACCGCCTTTATCTGACCGATTCATACAGTCACGGCATGAAATGCCTTACAGGCCGGCTCAAGGATATCGAGGGCTGGAGAGCCGTGGATGTTGTCCCCCCTGCCCTGGATATCATAGAGAAGATCCGGCAGGAAAGGATCAGACTGGGCATGCCGACCGATGGATGTATATTCACTGTCAATGAAAAGTATGCGAGTCTGTATTCTGTTCTCGGCAAGTCAATCAACAATTACTGTGATGAACTCGGTATACCTAGAAGGAGTCTGCACAAGACAAGGAAGACCTGCGCATCCAAGATGCATGCTGATGGTGTCAATGATCTGATCATTCAGGCACAGCTTGGGCACAAAGACCTCAGGACGACATATAACTCGTATTGCTACGACGTTACTACTGACGCGGAGAGATACCGAGCTATTTCAGCATCACTGGCCTAGGTCATATTTCAGCATCACTGGCCTAGGTCATCCAACCAATGCTAAACTACAGACGCCCTCAAAACATTGATTTTTCAACGCTTTGGGGGCGTCGTGCGTACGAGGATTTATCCAACCACTCCCAACCAAATCCAACCACCCAAAAAAAGTGAAAACCGTTGGAATTCCAACGGTTTGAATGGTGGAGCGTACGAGGCTCGAACTCGTGACCTCCTGACTGCCAGTCAGACGCGCTCCCAGCTGCGCTAACGCCCCATGTTTCTGGTGGGATTATAGCACTATATCCCTCATATAATCAAGTTCTCGTTATCAAAGAATACGGCCCGGGATCACCGGGCCGTACTGCGTTCTCTATATCACTATGTTACAAGATGACTTATACCGGGAACTCGATGGAAATGTCCTTGCCCTCTGCAATGTAGAGCTTAACATATCCACCGCTGAAGCTTACAGCTGTGCCTGCAGGAACTGCAACTGCTGCAGGAGCTGCTTCTTCAGCAGGAGCTTCCTCAGCGTCTGCTGCTTCGCCTGCATCAGGATCCTGGATGTTGTCTACGATAGCTGGTGTGAGCGGTGTCAGGGAGTCTGATGTCTCCTTGAGTGTAGCTCCGAGAGCCTGTCCGATAGTGATGCATCCATCGATATTCAGCAGACCTGTGTCGATCAGATCAGGGAAGATAGCAGGGTCTTCGAGATTGTGATGTGAAATCTCACCTGGCTCCATTCTGCAGCAAAGAACTGCCGGGTCATTCTTGTGTTCTAAAGCATATTCGAGTTCTATTGACATGTCATACCCTCCTGTGTATTTCATTCTGTTTCCACGACTGATCGCGGATATTCATCCACATAATGATACCAACTATGCTCTGATTCATAAAATAGAGCATTTTGATAGAGCATTAAAGCATGATAGATTTTAGCTATTCGTTATGAGTATGACACAGCTCTGCCCACGCCTCTGAGTGCTGCATACTTATTTTCAGTTATTAAAAAAACTGCGCTTTAGCGCAGTAATCTGGTGCGGATGAAAGGATTCGAACCTTCACGATGTTACTCACACGGACCTGAACCGTGCGCGTCTGCCAATTCCGCCACATCCGCATATTGACGTGTCTTTTCCGTGGCACGCCATGTATTATACACTAACTGAATTGATATGTCGAGTGTATTTTTCAGATAATTTAAATATCTTACTCTTCTGCCATGATGGCATCAAATTCTGCTGCAGCAGCGTCGAATTCTTCCTCAGACTCGATCTCGATGATCTCGAATTCTTCGTCGTTGATCTGCTTATAACCATAGATGTATACATCGTCTGTGCCGTCCTGTGGCTCAAGAGCGATATACTCCTTACCATTGAGCTCAAATGTGCCCAATACATAGCAATCTACAGCGGTGTCATCATCGAATTCAAGAGTGATGATATCTTCTTCCTCTTCAACTTCTTCGTTTACATTCTTGATGTCTTCTGCCATTTTGAAACTCCTTTCACTTGGATGCATTTTCAATATACCATGCAGGATTTTATTTTTCAAGTAAATCGCATGTAAGCCTTGTTCTGCAGCGATTCTGCCCTTGTGCGGCAATCACTTCTCAGTGATTTCTTCCTGCCTGAAGAACTCAATTATGCTGTCCGCAGCGGTGGCATTCATCCCGTCTGCCTGCATCAGCTCTTCATGAGATGCCTTTCTTATCGCATCGATACTCCCGAAATGCCTGAGCAGAGCCGCTCTGCGCTTCGGTCCTATACCCGGTATATCCTCCAGAACAGACCGGATCATCTTCTTGCCTTTGACGCCTGACATATAGGTGATCGCGAATCGGTGAACTTCCTCCTGGATATTTCCGCAATAGCTGAACAGAAGCCGGTTGCCCTTGAGCTCTATCTCACGGCCGTCTTCAAAGACGATCGCTCTTGTCCTGTGGGCATCGTCTTTGGCCAGCCCGACCACCGGGATGGCGATGCGGAACGCATCAACGACAGCCTTGACAGCATGGACCTGTCCGAGGCCTCCGTCTATGAACATCATATCAGGATATGTACTGAATCCCGGATCCCCGTTTCTTGCCCGTTTGAGCCTTCTGTATATCACCTCGCGCAGACTTCCGTAATCGTCACCCTCTGCAGTTCTCACCTTGAACTTGCGGTAATCCGAACGTACGGGCTTTCTGCCTTCATATACCACCATTGCGCCGACAGTATCGAGGCCATTGAAATTGGAAATATCGTAGGCTTCTATTCTGTATTCTCTGTCATCATCCTCAGGGATAAGCATCGGCGGCTGCCCGCTGATCTCACTTGCATATTCTATGATGGCAGAGAGCTCGTTTCTGAGAGTTTCCTTCTTCTCCTGTTCCCTCTCAGCTCTTTCATCAAGGGATTTTGAGAGTACGACCGAGTCCTCAGATGCCATATTGACAATGGCTTTCTTCTCTCCCCTTTCAGGAACAAGTATCTTCGTCCTGTGCGCAGTATCCGATCTCTCCTCTGCATTGGATGAATTGATCGTATCGAGGAATTCCTCGAGCAGAGCCTCATCCTCAATATGCATCGGAAGCAGTATCTCACGCGGCAGAATGCTCTGGAGAGGATAATACTGTTTGATAAAAGAGCCGAGCACCTCTCCCGCAGTCATGCTGTCACTTCCCGAAAACTCTGACCTGATATATGTGATCTCACGTCCTGACAGCCTGCCGTCTCTGACCTTGTACTGAGCAACTACACTGCTCTTCTGAGTGACCACAGGGATCAGCACATCCACATCCCTGTCCCTTACCATAGATGCTCTCTGTGTTCTCGACAGATTTTCTATCGACCTGATATAGTCGCGGTAGCGCGCAGCATCCTCGTATTCCAGGTTTTCCGCCGCCTCATTCATCTTTGCTGTAAGCGACTTAACAACAGAAGCATCACGCCCGCTCAGCACATCGATGATCTCTGAAGTCATCTTCAGATACTCTTCATGATCGGCTTCACCAATGCATATGCCGCGGCACTTACCGATAAAATAGTTGAGGCACGGTCTTACTCCAGGGCGGAATTCCTGCTGGCGGCACTTCTTGAGAGGATACATTTCATCTATCATCCTCATCATATCCCTGACTGCTCCGCCGTCTGTAAATGGTCCGAAAAACTTGTTCCCATCTCTTACGAAATTCCGCGTACTGAAGACTCTAGGATACTCCTCATTTACAGTTACTTCGATGTAAGGATAAGACTTGCCGTCCTTGAGGAGGATATTGTATTTCGGCATGTACTTCTTGATAAGATTACATTCCAAAACAAGAGCTTCCATCTCCGTCGCGCAGGTTATGTATTCAAACTCTGCGATGTTGGGGACCATAGCTCTTACTTTTGGGTCTGCCTGGGAAGTCTTGCGGAAATATGATCTCACTCTGTTTCTGAGATTGATTGCCTTCCCTACATATATGACTTCACCCAGGCTGTCTTTATGCATATATACTCCCGGTGTTTTCGGGAGTTTTGCGAGTTCCTCCTCGATAATGAACATTACTGGATAGTCTTGTTTGCCTTTTCTCTTGCCGCTTCCTTCTTCTTCTCGTCTCTCGCAGCCTTTTTCATGATCGTCCTGGCGGAAACGCCTGTCTTGGCTGCTTCTGCAATAAGTTCCTCTCTGCGCGTCTCTTTTCTGGCCTGCTCACGAAGATCGCTGGTCCTGAGATTCTTCGTATCTGCATAAACAGGAGTCGTCCTGTTCTCCCAGTTCCTTCTTCTGCGGTCTTCCTCGGCAGCAAGCTGCTGCATCGCAAGCTCAGATATCCTTCTCTGCCTTCTCTCAGCACGGATCCTTGCTCTGCGTTTCCTGACGTAGAGTATCCGCAGTACGAGCAGAAGGATGAGCAGAAGGATAATGCCTATTATTATTGTTACAAGGTTAGAAATGTAGTAGCGTGACGGCCACCACCCCTTAGGAATATTCTTTTTGGTAATAAGGTCTACGGTTCCCTTGAGCTCATCAGCGACATATATCCTGAATTCGCCTACTTTGGCGCCCTCGCTGAGAGGTGCAGTGAGATCATCGTACATGACCACTTCAGTTGTCACGAGATCCGGGCTTCCCTCCGGCGGGACATATGCGAATCCTTTTGTCTCAGTATAGGCGTTGACAAAAACTCTGCTTCCGCCTCTGACTCTGGCTCTTCCGACCCTTTTGCCTGCTTTTACAATGACACTTCTGGTAACCTTGAGGTCGCCATATTCAAGCAGTGCCTTCGCTTCATGAGCGATAGTGTCTTCATCTGCATCAAGCATGACAACTATAAGCTGCATATCGTCAGATGTAGCAATGCCGGCATACTGTGTAGCATCTACCGGATCAGGCAGATAACTCTGTATTCCGCCTCTTATAAGGTTGTAAAGCTCTGACGGCTTCTTGCCTACAAGAAGAGGATTAGTGCTGTTGAAATTGACTTTCCTGTCGCCATCAGGATTAGCGACAGAGACAGTGACACTTCTCTTGTTAAAGGCATCTTTGATCAGCTGATATCTCTGGGCTGTCTGTGCAATAACTGCACAGTCATGTGCTGTTGAGTAGTTCTGGGTACTATAAAAACCGGCAGGATTGTTAAACTGGGTATCCATTAAGCCAAGTTCCATCGCCTTGGAGTTCATCTCCTTGATGAATATCTCCCTGGAGGATGCACTGTAGGATGCAAGTGCCTCGGCAGCCTGTCCTGAACCTCCGACAAGCATCGCACTCAGAAGATCTCCCACTGTTACAGTGTCGCCGGCTTTGAAAGATCTTCCTATGCTTTCAAAATCTTCTGTTATCCCTACTGTGTTCTTAAGCTCACTGTCATTGTACATATTGTCAATAACAACCATGGCGGTCATGAGCATAGTGATCTTGCCTGGCGAAAGCTTTCGGTCAGAATGCTTTTCTGAGATTACTTCGCTGGTAGATCCGGACATAACAATATATGCATCTGCAGATACTTCCGGTACAGTGGTCTGTCTTCTGAGACCTGTATCAAGAGGATCGCTTGATGTATCATCCTCAAGCTCCTCATCGATTTCATTCCCGGCAGCAGCTTTATCTGATGCAGCGGCTTTATCTGCAGCAGCATCGTTTCCGGTATTAGCCGCATCACTCTCCGGGGCTGCAGCTTCGTCACCCTGAGCAGGTGCTGCCTCAGCTGCTTCTCCACTGCCTTCTGCTTCGGTATTCTCTGTTGTTTCTGCAGCTGCCTCTTCTTCGCCTGCGGCAAATACGGCCGGAGGCAATGTAAAACTGATGGTGGTCATCAGTGTCAGTATGAGAAATACTGACATGATGGCCACCAGAAGTCTTTTAACTCTTATTCGCAGTGTATTACTTTTCTCAGACACCAGCTTATCTCCGCGAGTCAAATGTGACTATTTATTCTCAGCTTCAAACTCCTTCATGTATGCTACGAGAGCGTCAACACCTTCTTCAGGCATAGCGTTGTAGATGGAAGCTCTGCATCCGCCTACGATTCTGTGTCCCTTGAGGTTGATCATGCCTCTCTCCTTAGCGCCTGCAACAAACTTCTTGTCGAGGTCAGCGTTAGGAGTAACGAAAGTAACGTTCATGAGAGATCTGTCTTCCTTTGCAACTGTGCCGTGGAAGAAGTCTGATTCATCGAGGCAGTCATACAGTTTCTGAGCCTTACGTACATCCTTTTCATGCATAGCAGCTACGCCGCCGTTGGCAAGGAGATATTTGAATACTTCGCCTGCAACATAGATAGTGTAGCAAGGAGGAGTATTGTACATCGATCCCTTATCAGCATGAGTCTTGTAATCAAGATAGATAGGAGTATTAGCAGGAGCATGTCCTACGAGATCCTTTCTTACGATTACGATTGTCATTCCGGCAGGAGCTACGTTCTTCTGTGCTCCGGCAAAGATCAGACCGAACTTAGTAACATCTACTTCCTCAGAGAGGATGCATGATGACATGTCAGCTACGAGCAGATGATCTCCGAAATCAGGGAGTTCATTGTAGTGAGTTCCGAAAACTGTATTGTTGTAGCAGATATATACGTAGTCTACGTCGTCTCTGATATCTTCCTTAGTTACCTTAGGAATATATGAATACTTATCTTCCTCTGATGAAGCAACGCATCTTGCATCACCGAACTTGCGGGCTTCTTCCCAAGCCTTCTTACCCCACTGGCCGGCAACGATGTAGTCAGCCTTGCCGGATCCTGTCATCAGGTTGATAGGAACCATTGAGAACTGGAGTGTGCCGCCGCCCTGAAGGAAGAGTACATAGTAATCATCAGGGATATTCATGAGTTTGCGCAGATTAGCTTCCGCATCGTCAATGATCTTCTGGAATTCAGGGGATCTGTGGCTCATCTCCATTACAGATTCGCCAGTGCCTTCATAGTTGAGCATCTCATCAGCACATTTCTTCAGTACTTCTACCGGAAGAGTTGATGGGCCTGCGGAAAAGTTAAATACGCGATAATCATCAGCCATTGGACTATACCTCCGTTTTAATTGTTGTAGTAAAAGGGTTATATCGAAAATGCCGGATGACTGACCGCGTCAGCCGTCAATCACGGCCGGCATTTTCTTCTGAATCATTATACTTCACTTTTGTGAAGATTTACAGACGGATTTTTGATATCTCTGATTCCGGTACATTACAGTGCAGGACCTGCTGCTACGAGAGCCTTGCCTGCATCGTTGGATGTGTACTTATCGAAGTTCTTGATAAATCTGCCTGCGAGATCCTTTGCCTTTGCATCCCATTCTGCAGGATCAGCATATGTATCTCTAGGATCGAGGATACCGCTGTCTACGCCAGGGAGCTCTGTAGGTACTTCGAAATCGAAGTAAGGGATCTTCTTGGTAGGAGCCTTGAGAACATCACCATTCAGGATAGCGTCGATGATTCCGCGTGTATCCTTGATGGAGATACGCTTGCCGGTTCCGTTCCAGCCTGTGTTGACCAGATAAGCCTTTGCTCCGCTCTTCTCCATTCTCTTGACGAGCTCTTCAGCGTACTTTGTCGGATGCAGTTCGAGGAATGCCTGTCCGAAGCATGCTGAGAATGTAGGTGTAGGCTCAGTGATTCCTCTCTCTGTTCCAGCCAGCTTAGCTGTGAATCCGCTGAGGAAGTAGTACTGTGTCTGCTCCGGTGTGAGGATGGATACAGGCGGAAGTACTCCGAAAGCATCAGCTGAAAGGAAGATTACATTGTCTGCCTGAGGGCCTGCGGACTTTCCGTTGACCTTCTTGGCAATATTCTGGATGTGCTCGATCGGATATGAAACACGGGTGTTCTCAGTAACACTCTTGTCAGCAAAATCGATCTTTCCGTCAGCATCAACGGTTACGTTCTCAAGGAGAGCATTTCTCTTGATAGCGTTATAGATGTCTGGCTCTGATTCCTTATCGAGGTTGATTACCTTAGCATAGCAGCCGCCTTCGAAGTTGAATACGCCTTCATCATCCCAGCCGTGCTCATCATCGCCGATGAGGAGTCTCTTAGGATCTGTTGAAAGTGTAGTCTTGCCTGTTCCGGAAAGTCCGAAGAAGATAGCTGTGTTCTTGCCTTCCATGTCAGTGTTGGCAGAGCAGTGCATCGAAGCGATGCCTCTGAGAGGCAGATAGTAGTTCATCATCGAGAACATACCCTTCTTCATCTCTCCGCCGTACCATGTGTTGATGATTACCTGCTCACGGCTAGTGATATTGAATGCAGCGCATGTCTCACTGTTCATGCCGAGTTCCTTGTAGTTCTCGACCTTAGCCTTGGAAGCATTGAAGATAACAAAATCAGGCTCGAAGTTCTCAAGCTCCTCATCTGTAGGGATGATGAACATGTTCTTAACGAAGTGTGCCTGCCATGCTACCTCCATGATGAAACGGATTGCCATACGTGTGTCTTTGTTGGTGCCGCAGAATCCGTCTACTACGAAAAGTCTCTTGTTGCAGAGTTCCTTTACAGCGATTTCCTTGACCTTGCCCCAGACTTCCTCTGACATCGGATGGTTGTCGTTCTTATACTCATCAGTTGTCCACCATACAGTGTCTTTTGAGTTCTCATCCATAACGATGTATTTGTCCTTAGGCGAACGTCCGGTATAGATTCCTGTCATTACATTGACAGCATCGAGCTCTGTAAGCTGTCCCTTATCGTAACCCTCGAGTTCTGGCTTCATTTCTTCTTCGAAAAGCATCTCGAATGAAGGATTGTATACCAGCTCAGTAGTACCTGTAATTCCGTATTTTGTCAGATCAACTTTTGCCATTTATATACCTCCTGTTAACAGCCGAATATGATCTTAATTTGTGAAAATCCACATTTTCGGTCACTATAATAGTATTCATTTTATGTCATTGTTTCAACTTGTATTTATAATGGCCTGCATAGTACTGTTGTTGAATATGGTCTGTTCATGATGCTATAATGACTATACATGGGCTGTTGCCGTTTTACGTAGCGGCGAACCCTGATGTAAACTAAATACAGTATTATTAAAACTAAAGCGGAGGACATAATGGATAAGTATTTTATCGGTACTCTTAACAACATTTCATCCAAGGGTCTTTGCAGACTTACCGACAAGTTTGAGCTTACTGACGATATCGATAAGGCTAACGGCATTATTGTAAGATCCTACAAGATGCACGACATGGATTTCTCTGACAATCTCCTCGCTATCGGAAGAGCAGGAGCAGGCGTCAACAACATCCCTCTTGATAAGTGCAGCGAAAAAGGAATCGTAGCATTCAACACACCTGGAGCTAACTCCAATGCTGTAAAAGAGCTTGCTATAGCAGGAATGATCATGGGTGCCCGTAATATGTATGAAGGCATCTCCTGGGGACAGACACTCGAAGGTGATGTAGCTGCTAACGTAGAGAAAGGCAAAAAGCAGTTCGCCGGCACTGAGATCGCCGGAAAGACTCTCGGAGTCATCGGACTCGGAGCTATCGGTGCTAAGATCGCCAACGCAGCAGAAGCTCTCGGTATGAAGGTAGTAGGATACGAAGCATTCACACCGCATCCTTGCCTGACTGCTGATGTTGATCTCAAGGACAGTGTTGAAGAGATGGTCCCTGAATGCGACTTTATTACCATCCATGTTCCATCACTCCCTACAACAAAGGGAATGGTCAACAAAGACCTCATCGCTAAGATGAAGGACGGAGTAATCTTCATGAACTATGCAAGACCTGACCTCATCGTTGTTGATGATGTAGTTGCAGCTCTTGAATCCGGCAAGATAAGAAAATACATGACAGACCTTCTCGAGCCTGAGTACATCGGCAAGAAGGGAATCGTTGCTACACCTCATCTCGGAGCTTCCACAGCAGAGGCTGAGGAGAACTGTGCTGTAATGGCTACAGATCAGCTCATGGATTACCTCGAGAACGGAAACATCGTCAACTCTGTAAACTTCCCTAGAGTTACTCTTGAGAAGTCCGGTGCTGAGAGACACTGCTTCATCGTTAAGAACGACAAGACAGCTGATGAAGTTCAGGCTAAGATGAAAGAGTTCTACGGAGACAAGCTCGCAGCTATCGCTGGTGCTAAGGTCAGAGGCGGCGAATATGGTTACTTCATCGCTGATGTAAAGGAAAGCACAGAGCCATTCTCATGTGACTGCGTGATCAGAACAAGAGTACTCTGATCATTATTCAGTAACTGATATGACTGAAAACGGCGGATCGCAATGATCCGCCGTTTTATTTCATCTGACTGTATTTAGCTGCCGGAAGTCCTGCTGAGCGCGCTGTCTACAGGTCTTTCTTTCTGAAAACGAGTATGCTTCCTCCGAAGCCTCCTCCTATCAGTCTTACTGCTGCTGTGTCAGGCTTAGCACGGTACTCCCTGAGTTTTCTTGAAAGATCGTTTTCTGTGACTCCTCTCGGAACGACATTTCTGAGGAGGTTCTCTGAGCTGAGTCCGCTTTCATTCACGCACTGAAGGAATCTGTCTATATTGCCTGTCCTGAGTGCAACTGCAGCAGCAAGAACTCTTTCGTTCTCATTGAAATAATGTCTTGCCCTGTCGATCTGAAGTTCTGTGATCTCTCCCCTGGCTGCGAGTTTTTCAAGCTCAGGAATAGCCCTTCTGAACTGTTCTTCATTGATATCTCCGAGTCTCGAAACTCCCAGAGCTTCCGCCACCCTAAACATATCTGCCGGTACTGCCGCATACTCATCATCCAGTCCGTCATGGTCTGACTCTGTAGGGACTACAAGAATATCATATCCGGCTTTGCCGAAGTCATAGTCGATAAGATCGATCTCCGGTTCCTTGCCGTTGAAATCGATCATAGCGAGCTGACCAAGGCTGATAGCAAGCTGGTCCATCATTCCGCAAGGCTTGCCGTAGTATTCTCTTTCAGCGAACATGGCAATCTTAGCGATCTCAACCGCATCTGCCTTTCCGCCGTAATAACGGTCGTTGATTATGCGGCACATCAGTATCTCGAATGCAGCTGACGAGCTTAGTCCGCTCCCTACAGCCACCTCGCTCTTCATATATACATCAAAACCATTGCCGCTGCCTCCGAACGGCCCGAAAAGATCTATGAAGCCTTCCAGTATGCCTGTGACGAGAGATGCTGTTGTGCCTTTCTTATATCCCGTCCTGTCGGTTATACTGACCTCAAACGGCTCGAAACCTTCGGAGGCGACCATTATACGGTCACTGTGATTTTCAGCCACATATGCCCTTATCTTCTGCTCTGCAGGCATAACGAGGACTTTGCCGCCCTGATGATCTGTATGATTGCCCAGAACTTCTATCCTGCCTGTGCCTGTATATGATCTGAACTTGAGGATCTCTCTGTCGTATGTAAGGATCCCGTTGGTCTCGTCCTCAACATCTGAAAGCTGCGTATATATCGCGGCACACAGACCTTTATCTATCATAGGTATTACCTCTTCTCTGTAGAGACGGGCCATATCCCTCAGGAGGGCCGCCTCATCTTTGCATTTTCTGTATCCGTATGTTTTGTCTCTGTTATAGCAATGATCAGGGATCTTGCAGGCATATCCGCCGAATTCCGAAAGGATAAGCGGTCTGTCTCCGGCAGTCAGGTTCACCGGTCTGAAGTACACATGATGGCTGTCGACATCGCTTCTGTTCTGACAGAACCACCCGGACGTGCTGTCTATGAATCTGCTGCCGTCAAGACTTTTCAGTCTGTCATAAGCTGCATCAGCATCGAACTGTCCCCATCCTTCATTGAATATCGTCCACAGACATACTGACGGGTGATTGTACAGATGCCTGACCGTTTCTTCCATGGACTCAAGGAATATGCGCCGGTTTTCTTCTGAACGGTTCAGTCTCCGGTCGCTCAGCTTTCTGATTCCTATCGTAGGCAGGACCGTATCTCTGATGAAAGAGTACTCAGAGTTATTGACCATATCCTGGAACACTGCCATCCCAAGCCTGTCACATTCGTAATAGAACTGTTCATGCTCTATTTTGATATGTTTTCTCAGAGTGTTGAACCCAAGACTCTTCATTGCCAGTATATCTCCGGCAAATTTATCCGGACTTTCCGGCGTGTATATGCCATCCTGCCAGTAACCCTGGTCGAGAAGGCCGTTGAAAAAGTACGGTTCGCCATTAAGACAGAGTCTGCTGTATCCGTCCTTCTTCTCGATCGTCAGCGTTCTCAGAGCAAAATATGAACTGACAGTGTCCTGCTCTGTCTCAATAGTAAATTCATACAGGAAAGGATCTTCCGGCGTCCACAGATGCGGATTCCTTATATCGAGATGGATCATGGAGGCTTTTTCTTCTGAGTCCTCATCCTTGATCAGAAGATATCTCTCGCCGAGGAATAATATCGAGCCTTCATCTACCCCGGTCACCCGTATCTCAGCCCAGTCTGTGCCGCAGTCTGTTTTCAGTCCTGTGATGTGTTCTTCGGCCACAGGTTCAAGCCAGACACTCTGCCATATGCCGGAGACCGGCGTATACCACATGCCTCCGTTGTCGCGTTTCTGTTTGCCCCACGGGAATCTGTGATCGAGGTCATCTCTGATCTCGACTCTCAGCCGGTGCACAGATTCATCAGCAGCGATCTGATCTGTTATATCCAGGCTGAACGGAAGATATCCGCCCTCATGATGCCCTGCTGCGCTCCCGTCAACGAACACATCAGCGATCTGATCTGCCGCACCGAAGTGAAGTATGATCCTTTTCTGCTTCCATATATCAGGCAGAACAAAAGACCGCTCGTAGATCATTTTCTCTCCGGGCGCTATCCTTCTGCAGATACCGCTGAGTCTGCTCTCAGGACAGAACGGGACGTTTATCTCCTCCCATTTCTCAGTGCTTTCTGCAGATGCTGATTCAGTTCTGAATCTCCACTTACCATTGAGCCCCAGCCAGTCATTTCTGACCAGCTGAGGCCTTGGGTAAGTGATATTCCACTTGTTATTCATTCTCAATGGTCTCTGCATCGACATCTACTGCAGTTTCCCGGATCTCCGCTTCTTCTGCAGCTTCTTCCATTGCCTCCTGAGCTTCCTGTTCCTGACGCAACCTCTGAGCATCCTGCTCAGCAAACTTTGCTCTGGTATTCAGTACTTTCAGGACGATATACACGATCGCAAGGATCAGCAGTATACTGCCTGTGAACATATGGGACCTCCCTGTTTATTTCTTGAGAAGATCGCGGATCTCTGTGAGAAGAGCAATATCTGCAGGTGTTTCTTCAGGCTCTGCAGGAGCTTCTTCCTTTTCCTCGGCAACTGCAGCTTTTGCTTTGTTCAGTGCCTTGATGATCATGAACAGTACGAAAGCAATCAGAAGGAAATCGATGATAGCCTGGAGGAATGCTCCGTATCCGATAGCTGCATTGCCTACTGTTATAGACATGTCTGCAACACTCTTTCCGCCGCTGATAGCTCCGATGATAGGCATCAGGATGCTGTCAACAAGTGAGTTAACGATAGCTGTGAATGCACCGCCGATGATGATACCTACAGCCATGTCCATTACGTTGCCTTTGCTTATAAACTCTTTGAATTCTTTGATCATTTTATTAACCTCCATATAAAATTATCATTACTTTTCTATTTTAATGCCATACAGCATTTAGATACAAGATTTTTTTGCCGGTCCTTAGGAATCAGGCACTCCGGCATGCTATGCATTCTGCGGGCGCAGAGCCAGGATGACATCATCCAGCTTATATGCCTCTGTATCATAGAACGGAACCTTGGCGATCATGACCTTCATGCCTGTCTTCTGTGCTTTTGTGAGAAATTCCTCAATAGAACCTATATTGCTCAGACCGAAATACCCTGTCTCCGTCCTGAAATGCATAGGAACAGCGACCTTAGGTGTTGTTCTCCTGATGAGTTCGAGTGCTTCATCAGCATCATATGTATATGTCCCTCCCACCGGGATGAGAGCGACATCTGCATCCTTGAGCAGTGCCATATTCTCCTCAGTCAGCAGGTCATCCATCACTTCACCTATATCGCCGTAGTGAACAAGGCGCTCGCCTGTCCTTCTGTCGGTTATGATGTATATGCGGTTAGGCCCCCTGAGAGCACCCTTCTGCGGATCATGCCATGTATCGATATATGTGATATCGAACGGGCTTGATTCAGCCGGTTCGATCTGCAGTGACTCTCTGTGATTGTGATCGAAATGATCATGTGAGCAGAGCACTTCGCTTGCAGTATCAACGATCCTGCGGAAACCCGGAACGCTGTCCGGCTGATATGGGTCTATCACGATCGAATAACCTGTCTCATTATCTCTGATCTTGAAACATGCATGGCCTGTGTATCTTATAAGCATTGGACTCTCCTTTCCCTGCAGCCTGCTAGCGTATGAGCTTTATAGCGGATTCGACCGCTCTGATCTCGCAGTGATCACGGCCCTCTTCATATTCACCGTCCAGTGTCCAGTGTGTCCCGGGCTGGACATCAACTTCTATGTTTCTGGCAGAGTAGAACTCGATCTGGCTTGAATGGAGTGTGCCGTTCAGCATGTTGATCGCTATCTCATTCATATCGATAATGTCCTTAGGCATCCTGATCAGGAATACTTCCATCATTCCGTCATTCATGTCGATCGTCTGTTTGTCGAGCTTGAGTATCCCGGCAACGGATCTTGAATTGCACACAGCACCGAACAGATAATCGCCTTCGAACGCCCTCTCGTGCGGTGTCCCTCTGTCTGTTATTATGCTGGCGTGTATCGGCTTGATGCTCAGTATATCCTTGATCCCTCCGAGGATATAGGCCGTGTGGCCGAGCATGTTTTTGACCGTCTGCGGAACTGAATAGCTGGTTGAGGTAAAAGCTCCGAAGCTGGCGATATAGCTGAAATACCTGCCGTTGAAACTCCCGATGTCAAAATTCTGCGCATTTCCTTCGATGATAGTATCAACGCAGTCGAATATCGACCCTGTCAGTCCTATCGAATTGGCAAAATCATTAGTCGAGCCTGAAGGTATATATCCTATCCGGGTATGATGTCCCGCGGTGATCATTCCGTCGATCACTTCATTGAGTGTCCCGTCGCCTCCCGATACGGCAACGATATCCACTTCTCCGCCGTAGCTTATAGCGAATTCCCTGGCATCTCCCTTCGCAGTCGTCATCAGTATCTGTGTCAGGAAGCCGGCTCTGGAGAAACGCTCTACTATCTCTGAGAGGTACTTCGGTGCCAGCATTACGCCTGATCTCGGATTCATTATGAGCAGAAGTCTTTGTCTTTCCTTATTGTCATTCACTTCTGTTTTTCCTCTCTCTGTTCTTTATGCTCTCCGTTTTCATTTTCATCAGGATCAGCATCTATCAGCGGTCCTTCATCGAGCTCGTCCTCGATCTCTTTTTCTATCCTGAGCCGGATCCTTCGTTCTTCCTGAAGCTCCCGAATCTCACGCTCCCGTTTTTCCTTATATCCCGGATCGAATTTCCTGGAAAATCTCACCGCGATGCTGTCCAGTGACGGGTCCTCCATATCGTATTCGCCGATGATCAGCTTATTGAACATCTCTTCCCCGTTGACCGGGTACTGATTGATGAGGTATTCCCTGATCTTGGCCGGCGTGAGTCTGCCTCTGCGCATATGGATGTCCCAGGACTTATTGAACATCATTCCTATGCACAGCACCCAGCTTATCATATAGAACCACAGCATCATAGCTACGATACTTGAAAAAGCACCATAGAGAAGGTTGTGGTTTGTGGCTCTGGCTGTGTACAGTGAGTATATCCATGTTACAAGCATTATGCCGAAAGTAGCCACGACAGCTCCCGGAAGTATCGCTCTCACAGGAACTCTGATCCTTGGAAGCAGGTAGTAATTTGACAGGATGATGGTGAAAAACATCAGTCCGAGCAGCGGCGTCCTCAGTGAGGCGATCAGCTCAGCAGCGAATGTGCTGTGGAATACTCTGGCGGCTATAGTCTCGCCGTACACATACACTATCAGAGAAGATGCGACAGCAAGTATAGAGAGCATTGCAATAGGTATAGCTTTCGCCCTCTCAGTGAAGAAATTGAATCTGTACCTGCCATAGCTCAGGGTGTAAGTCGTAAGTCTCGACAGTGAAAAAGCCAGAGATGAGCTCGCCCATAAAGCCAGTGCTATGAGCACGACATTGGAAAGTGTCGCAGAAGAAGCTGTAAACAGGCTTTCCATAAAGGCACTCATCTGATGTGACAGGTGATTCTCTAGCCATATCCTTATGAAGTCCATCGATATATCGAAGATACCGAGGACCTGAGTCAGTACGATCAGCATAGGTACTGAAGACATGAAAAAGAAGTACGCGATCTGCGCTGCAAATCCCGCATAATATGGGTCGTCAAACTGTCTCCACAGATGGAAGCAGACCTTTCTGAGTCTTGCCCAGGTAAGAGGCAGTTTTTTGCTGTTCTCTTCAGTTTCTGTTACAGTATTGCGCCAGAAATCACTCATCCTTCAGCAGTCTCTCAAGTTCCGCTAGAGCCCTTGCTCTGTGGCTGATCGTATTTTTGAAATCAGTGCCGAGCTCTGCGAAAGTATTATCATAACCTTCCGGAATGAATACAGGGTCATATCCGAACCCTTCACTTCCACGCTTCTCATCAGCTATATGGCCTCTGAGCTCACCCTTGGCCATAAGCACATATGCATCATCTTTCTTCTCTGCGGCCTTCGGTATACCCGGGCCGTCAGGATAGATAAGAGTGATCACAGTAACGAATCCTGCACCTCTTTCATCTGCTGACTTGCCGTCAAGTTCTGAAAGAAGCTTGACATTATTATCATCATAGGTGCAGCCTTCACCTGCATATCTCGCACTGTACACTCCCGGAGCTCCTCCGAGAGCATCTACCATAAGCCCCGAATCATCAGCTATAACAGGGCTGTCAAGATATTCAGAAAGCTCAGGATGCTTTCTTATCATCTCGAAAATAGTATAAGCCTTGAGATATGAATTGTCCTCAAATGTAGTTCCTGTCTCTTCTATATCATCCTTCGGCAGGCCTGCATCATCTCTTGATATCACATGAAGGCCGTATTTTTCAAGGATTGCTCTGATCTCGATGATCTTGTTTCTGTTCTGTGAAGCAAGTATAGCAGTGCGCATATCATTCCCCCTCAGATATCTCGCGTCTTGCAGCGGCAAGCATCAGCGCGCATTCTATCCTCTTGCGCTGAAGTTCACAGCCAAAGCGGTAGACTTTGTTGATGTCGCCGTTTGAATGGTAGTTGTTGGCTGCACAGCCGCCTGCACAGTAGAGTTTTGCCCAGCAGTTTCTGCACTCATCTCTTGTGTAGAGATTGTTGTTGCCGCGGAAAATGTCCACGATCTCAGGATGAGTGATGCCTTCATAGATATTTCCGGCTATCATCTCATCATCTCCCACAAACTGGTGGCACGGGTACAGATCTCCCGTCGGTGTTACAGCAAGATATTCTGTAGCGACTCCGCATCCGGACACCCTCTTGTAGATGCACGGACCGCCTGTGAGATCGACTGTGTAATGATAGAAATTGAAGCCATCTCCGCGTTTTTCTCTTTCAAGCATCTCTGTTGCCAGCCTCTCATATTCTTCGAAAAGCTGAGGGAGATCTTCTTCTTTGAGTGCATACGGGACATCAGGGTCAGAAACTACAGGCTCTATCGATGTCTCTCTGAATCCAAGATCTGCCATGGCAAGCACATCTCTGGAAAAGTCCTTATTATACGCAGTATATGTGCCTCTCATGTAGTATTCAGAAGAACGCCTTTCGGCACCTTCCTCTGTACGCGAATCCACAAGAGCCCTGAAGTTGTCCATTATGCTGTCGTATGTACCGCTTCCGGACTTGCTGTGGCGCATCCTGTCATGAGTCGCTTTTCTTCCGTCCATGCTGAGGACAATGTTGCCCATCTCTCTGTTGGTAAAATCGATGACATCATCGTCTATGAGAACGCCATTAGTCGTCAGCGTGAAGTTGAATATCTTGTCATGCTTCTTCTCAAGTTCGCGTCCGTATTTTACAAGCTCTTTGCAGACATCCCAGTTGAGGAGCGGCTCTCCTCCGAAGAAGTCTACTTCAAGGTGCCTGCGGCTGCCCGAATTCTCGACAAGATAGTCGAGCGCACGTTTGCCGACTTCAAGACTCATTATACCGCTTTTTCCTGAGTAATCGCCCTTTCCTGCAAAACAGTATTCGCAGTCCATATTACAGCCGTGTGCTACGTGAAGGCATATCGCCTTAAGCACCGACTGCTTTATCTTGAGTTCTCCGGCTGCCTCTTCATAAGGATCTGCGGACCACAGAAGGCCCTCATCCGCAAGAGAAGCAAGTTCGCCGATAAGCTCTGAGCATTCTCCGGAGCTGATGTCGTGGATCTGTCTGATCTCAGAAATTAGTCTGTCTCTGGTCTCCGGCGATCTCAGTGTCTCAGATGCAGATCTGCCGTCAGCAACACAGCCATCTGCGATCCTGATCATATCATAAGCGACCTCATCCACATTGTGTACCGAGGCGCTGTTGGCATCTATTACTATATAGTATCCGTTAAGGAAATATTGATGTATCATTATGGTCTGTCTGTCACTAAAAAAAGAGGCGCTGCTCTTTAAGCAGCGCCCCTGCGGTATGCTACTTTTCCTTCTTCTGCTCGCAGTGCTGATTAGCTACGCTGCAGGATGTCTTGCTTGCTGACTGGCATGATGTCTGGCACTCGCCGCATCCGCCCTCAACGCGTGACTTAGCCATATCTCTTGTTGTGATAGTGTTGATCCTCTTCATTATATTGTCCTCCTGTATGGAATTTTGACTTACTGTGTCACAATTCTTTCAAGTTAGAATACCATTATGCGCATCCTGTGTCAACGCATTACAGTCTGTCAGTCTTCAGTCTTATGGGCTGCAGTGATCCTGTATGAGAATACTGCTTCCTTCTTCATATCTCTGTTGACGATCCTGATCCTGTCAGCTCTTCCGTCAGTGCTGTCTGCCTTGACGAGTATATCAGCAGTCTCACCGGCTGCTATATCACAGGTTACCGGCTGTCCTTCAACCGGCGGCAGATCCCAGTTTCTTGTATCAGGATTGTATGCAGTGTGATAGAACTTGATCCTTCCGACAGTCACCTCAATGTGATAGTTGCAGTCGACATTGACGCTAGGAAGCAGACATTCACTCTGCTTGTCTCCGAGAAGTCCTCTGAGATTTACAACTGAGGATGCTGTTCTGTAGATCAGTCCCCTGTAATCATTTCTGGAATTGACTGCCTCGGAAATTATTGTCACATCGCATGGTGCATTGTTGATGACGTATTCAGCTGTGGATCCGATGTTGTTGAGCATATCATCCTTGGATGACTTAGTCATGATGATGACATCTGCACCTACCTCGCGTGCTGCTCTGGTGATCCTTACGCCCGGCTTTCCGACTGCTGATTTTGTCGTAACTTTATACTCCGGAAGTGATGCACTGATAACTTCAAGCTTATCGTCAAGAGCTCTGAGAGCTTCTTCTGTCTCAGATCTGACTGAATATGCCAGACTGTCATCGACCATCATCAGGACGATCTCGACTTCATCCGGCTCGTATTTCTTCATTACATAGTGAAGAGCCTTAAGACTTCTGTCAGTCTCTTCAAGTGGCAGGAGTATTTTCTTCATACCTTCCTCCGATAATTCTTTGAATATTGCGGCTCACGCCGATGTTTTTCCGAGTAATAGTATACTACAAATACACTATTTAAGGAACTTCTTGTTATGTGTCATTATGAATATTTCAAGCGCTGCATACAGCACAAGATAGTCTTCATCATAGGACAGCACAAGGTCATTCTGACAGTATCCGGATGATTCGAAAAGTATGTTAGGCGAACCTCCGATCACAGCCTTGAGCTCACCGTCCTTCTCCACAAGATAGTTGCAGGAGATGTTGGCTCTCATACATGCAGGGAAAATAGTGGCAGTAAATCTTCCCGCATCTGTGTCGAGCATGAAGCCTTCGATTCCGTTTTCCTTGAAGACAGTGATCTCTCCGAAATGAGAGCCGTCAGCCGTCATATCAAAGCCTGCGCTGTCATTGATGATCCCCTTGGCATTGAACGACCGGGGTATAACAGCCGCCATTTCATTGCCATCTGTATCGAGAACTCTCGCCTCAAACGGATGATATGAGCTCTTTACTTCAAGGATATCGTCCCCGTCAGAGTTTCTGAAGAAGCCTTCACTGGAGTTGTGGTAATAGAATTCATATACATCAAGTCTGGACGGTATCTGCGGATGTCCTCCCGCGGCCATCTCCTCTATCATCTCCATGAGATGCTTTATCATCACGACTGAAGCCAGCTTAAGGCCCGCAAACCTCGCATACTGTACAGGCGTTACCTCTGTCTCGGCCGGATCGACAAAACCTCTGAAGCGGTATTCGTCCTCCTGGGCGCGGATGATATTGTCAATAAGCGTTATATGCTTGATATCCAGGTTTTTGCCTTTGCGGGAGATGATCACACAGTCCTTGTACGGGCTGGGTCCGAATATTATGCTGTCTCCCTCGAAACCCTTGTGCTTTCCTATCCACGCTTTGCCAAGAGGTGTCTCCATATTCCTGAAGACTCTGTACAGATCAGATACAGGTATGTCTGTTCTGATGATCTTCTCATACAGACTCCGGTCATTGAATTTGCCGAATCCTCTGTTCCAGAATATACCGAAGGCAAGCAGGAGGATGACTCCTCCCATTATGAACCTGCCTACGGACATTGCCAGTAGTGCCGTCACGACAGTGAGCACTCCTATGAGTGTCACCAACCTATCCTGCTTCATCTATGCCTCCAGGACTGCTTCCACACTCTTCAGGATCTGACCCAGATTTTCTGAAGCTTTCTCTGAGCTGTCTCCTGAAGCCATTACATATGTCTTGATCTTTGGCTCTGTTCCGGACGGTCTGATCGCTACTGCGCAGCCATCCTCGAGATCATAGAAGAGCACATTGCTCTTTGTAAATCCAGGAACTCCTGCCTGATAGTCTTTGACTCCGACGATCCCGAGTCCGAGATCCTTAGGCTGGTCAGCTCTGATGCGGGCCATGACAGCATCCATTCTGTCCTTTGCATCATATCCGCCGAATACAGTGGATTCAGTCTTCTCGATGTAGTAACCGTACTTTTTGTACAGAGCCTGAAGTCCTTCATAGACAGACATGCCCTTAGCCTTATAGTAGCAGCCTACCTCTGCCATCATCATAGCAGCGAATACAGCATCCTTGTCTCTTGCATATGTGCCGCCGAGGAATCCGATACTTTCTTCGAATCCGAATATGAAGCTGTACTCACCTGTCTCATGATACTGCTTGATCTTCTCGCCAATGAACTTGAATCCTGTCAGAACTTCGAACATTTTGACATTGTTCATCTCGCAGATCTTATTGGCCATTACAGTGGATACGATGGACTTGCATGCAAAAGGATTCTCCGGCATCGTGCCTTCTTCTCTTCTTGCAGTGATGATGTAGTCGAGCATGAGGCATGCGATCTGGTTGCCCGAGAGCACCTTATAATCATCTCCGCTCTTGACGACCGCTCCGCATCTGTCGCTGTCAGGGTCTACTCCGATGACAAGCTCTGCGCCGTTCTTCTTAGCATATTCGATCGCAAGTGCAAAACCCTCTGTATTCTCAGGGTTAGGCGACTTGACTGTCGGGAAATTCCCGTCCGGAACCATTTGCTCTTCTACAGGGATGATCGCGCCGTAGCCCTGTCTTCTGAGGATCTCAGGGACAAGTCTGTATCCTGCGCCGTGGAACGGTGTGAATACGATCTTCATGTCCTTGGCTACCTGGTCGATGTACTTTCTTGTGATGGATGTCTCCATTACCTTCGAGAGATATGTCTCATCCATCTCTTCTCCGAGCATCTCTATCAGTCCCTCTTCAAGAGCCTTGTCAAAATCCATTGTTTTGACATCTTTGAAAATATCGATCTTGGCGATCTCTGCGGATACGACATCTGCATGCTCAGGTCCGAGCTGGGCTCCGTCAGCCCAGTAAGCCTTGTATCCGTTATATTCTTTCGGGTTGTGACTGGCTGTGATATTGATGCCTGCCAGAGAACCTGTCTCCCTGACTGCAAATGACAGCTCAGGGGTAGGTCTTAGAGCATCAAAGAGATAGGATTTGATGCCGTTGGCTGCGAGTACTGAAGCTGCCTCTTTCGCAAAGAGTGCAGAATTGTTTCTGGAGTCATAAGCGATGGCTACACCATTTCCTTCTTCGGAATTGCCTCCGATCTGTCCTCCCTTTTCGATAATAAGATTAGCCAGTCCCTGTGTCGCATATCTGACAGTATATACGTTCATATTGCCAATTCCGGCTTTCATGATGCCTCTCAGTCCGGCAGTACCGAAGGAAAGCATAGCCTTGAATCTCCCCTCGATCTCTTCCTTGTTGTCCGCTATGCTTCTGAGTTCCTCTTTCGTCTTGCTGTCTACTGCATCAGACTCAAGCCAGTAATTGTACTCTTCCATGAATGTTCTCATTGATCTGCTACTCCCTTCTTTTTGTTTCGATTATATTAATTATACAACTGAATCGTATTAACTGACATTTTCAAACTGAGAATTATACAGGTCTGCATAGAAACCTCCTTTTGCCAGAAGCTCTTCGTGCCTGCCCTGTTCCACTATATCTCCGTGATCCATTACGAGGATGAGATCCGCGTTCCTGATAGTCGACAGTCTGTGCGCTATTATAAAGCTCGTCCTGTCGCTTGTCAGAGCATCCATAGCCTTCTGGATCTCTATCTCTGTCCTCGTATCTACAGACGATGTCGCCTCGTCGAGGATCAGAAGCCTCTTATCTGCCAGGATCGCTCTTGCTATCGTCAGAAGCTGTCTCTGGCCTTCGGAGATATTGGTCGCATCCTCATTGAGGACCATCCTGTATCCGCCCGGCAGGGTCCTGATGAAATGATGGGCCTTGGCTGCCTTTGCGGCCGCGATTATCTCCTCATTGGTCGCATCTTCTCTTCCGTACTTAATGTTTTCCTTGATAGTTCCCCTGAAAAGCCATGTGTCCTGGAGGACCATTGCGAAGTTCTCCCTGTGCGCTTTCCTGGTGAACTCTCTTATATCCCTGCCGTCTATCCTGATGGATCCGCTGTTAACATCATAGAATCTCATCAGGAGCTTGACCATGGTAGTCTTTCCTGCTCCGGTAGGTCCTACTATCGCTACCTTCTGCCCTGGCTCCACTCTTGCACTGAAATCATGGATAATGATATGGTCAGGCTCATAGCCGAAAGATACATGATCGAATTCCACAGCGCCGTCTATCATTCCGGTCTCATCTGAAGCATCGGCTCTGTCGCTCTCCTCTTCCTCCCTGAGGAATTCGAAGACTCTCTCAGCAGCAGCAGCCATCGACTGCACCTGATTCATGATCTGGGCTATCTCCTGGATCGGCTGCCCTATGTTCTTGACATACTGGACAAAAGCCTGGATATCTCCTACGCCTATCGCCCCACGGACACAGAGTATGCCGCCTGATATCGCGACGCCTGCATAACCGAGGTTGCTCACTATCTTCATGAGAGGTCTCATCATACCGGAGAAGAACTGTGACTTCCAGGCTGATTCGTACAGTTTCTCATTGGTCCTGTCAAACTGCCCCTTCATCTCCTCTTCGCGGTTGAAGGCTTTAATGACGAGATGTCCGGAGAAATTCTCCTCGACCTGGCCGTCGATCACGCCCAGATACTGCTGCTGCGCCTGGAAGAACGGCTGAGAGATCCTGATCAGAAGTCCCATCACCAGTGCCGAAAGAGGTATGACCAGAAGCGCGATAAGCGTCATGGTGACATTGATAGTCAGCATCACCGCTACTATCCCTACCATACTCACTATAGCCCAGATAAAATTGGATATGCTCTGGCTCAGAGTCTGTCCGAGGGTGTCGACGTCGTTGGTTATCCTCGAGAGTATCTCTCCGGTCTGGGTCCTTTCAAAATAGCCCACAGGCATCCGGCTTATCTTCTCAGATATGTCACGTCTCATCCTGTAGACGATCTTCTGAGTTATATTAGTCATGATAAAAGCCTGAAGCCACTGCGCGAAAGCCCCTACCGCATAGAGTATCAGTGTCAGGATCAGTATCCGTCCGACTGCTTCAAAGTCGACTCCTCCTGTCCCGTGCAGCCTTGCGGATGCACCCTCTGCAAGCAGAGTGGTGGCCTGCCCCATGACCTTCGGTCCCAGAGTTTCAAATATAGTTGCCAGCGCCGATATCAGGATGACAAATACGACAGCAAGCTTGTACCCTCCCATATAACTGAGGGTATCACTTACAGCTCTTTTGAAATCCTGAGGCTTTTCTCCCGGCGCAAGTATTGAGCTCGGGCCGTTTCCTCTGCGCTGTTTTTTCCTAGGCTCATCCCTGCGGAGGCCGTCATTGTTTTCTGCCATATCAGACTGCCTCCAGTTCTCTTTCTGACAGCTGTGATACAGCGATCTCGCGGTATACACTGCAGGTCTTCATCAGTTCGCCGTGTGTTCCTTTTCCTGCGATTCTTCCCTCATCGAGGACTATGATCTGTTCTGCGTTGAGGATCGTTCCTACTCTCTGCGCAACTATTATCCTTACAGCATCACGGCATGTTCCTGACAGAGCTTTCCTGAGAGCTGCATCAGTCTTCATGTCAAGCGCTGAGAAAGAATCATCAAATATCAGGACCTCAGGCTGCTTGATGACCGCTCTTGCGATCGCCAGCCTCTGCTTCTGTCCTCCTGAAACATTTGCACCGCCCTGTGAGATCGTACTCTCATATCTGTCAGGTTTCTCTTCTATGAATTCTGAAGCCTGAGAGATATCAGCAGCGCGTCTTACTTCTTCATCTGAGGCGTCTTCCTTGCCCCAGCGGATGTTCTCTTCGATCGTTCCTGAGAAGAGGATACCCTTCTGCGGCACATAACCTATAGCATTCCTGAGGGCCTTAAGACCTATATCTCTTACGTCTCTGCCGCCTACAGTCACTCTTCCCGATGTAACATCATAGAATCTCGGGATCAGACTGATGAGTGTCGTCTTGCCGCAGCCGGTCGAGCCGATGATCGCAGTCGTCTGGCCGGGTTTTGCCTCAAAGCTGATGTCACTGAGGACATTCTCGTCTGCATCAGGATATCTGAACGAAACATTCTCGAATCTGACAGTCCCGTCTGTTACTGGTGCATCAGAAGCTGCATCTGTCACATTGTCTTTTACTGAAGATTCGGTCTCAATGACTTCAAATACTCTGTCTGCAGCGATCCCTGCTCTCGGAAGGAGTATCGCCATGCTCGCTATCATAAGAAATGAGAAGACTATCTCCATAGCATAAGCTATGAATGCCGTCATTGTACCGACCTGAAGCTGTCCCATATCTATCCTGCCGGCAGCGACCCATGTGATCCATATACTCAGACCGTACATTATGATCATGAGTATAGGAGTCATTGAGATCATAGTCCTGTTGACGAACAGCTGATTGCGGTAAAGATCGCTGTTGGCCTTGTCAAAACGCTTTTCCTCTGTTGATTCTCTTCCGAAGGCTCTGATGACCTGGATGCCTGTGATTATCTCTCTTGAAACAGCGTTGAGAGCATCTACAAGAGTCTGCATTATGCGGAATTTCGGCATCGCAACTACGAAGAGAAGCATCACCATGAGGAGGATCGCGATGACGCCTGTCACGATCACAAAGTTCATATGAGCATGTGTCTGCCATACCTTGATGATCGACCATGTGCAGATGCACGGTGCGAACAGCATCATTCGCAGCATCATCGTAGTCGTCATCTGGACCTGCTGGATATCGTTGGTCGCACGTGTGATGAGAGATGATGTCTGAAATCTGCTGATCTCCGCATTGGAGAAAGACATTACATTGCTGAACAGACGTGATCTCAGATCCTTTCCTATGCTCGCTCCTACTCTTGCAGCAAGGAAAGAGATCCCTGTTGTGAAGACAAGTACTATCACTGACATCAGCAGCATCATGCATCCGCATCTCCACATGTAACGGTTCTGTATTGCAAGCATATCAAGACCGGCAGCTTCATCGCACTCTGCCGCATATGCAGCTGCAAGGGATCTGAGGCTGTGTTCATTCTCTGTATCGCTTTCGATGCTCTCACCTATGCTGTCAGCATAGGTGTGTGCGAGAGGACGGGTAAAAACCTCGTCGTATTCATCGAGCTTCTCCTCGCTGAGCTCATTTCGCTTCATCACATCTTCAGACAGAGTATAGAGGGACTCCCACTCCGCCTTCTGCTCAGCAGACATGTACTCTTCAGCCGCTGCCATATCCCCCGTAGTGATTGCTTCAGGGAGGACATGCTCGACACCGTGATTGAGTATCCCGACATCGATGATGTTCTGAGTGTACATCGGCAGATTCATCTCACAGAAAGCCTGTCCTGCCATAAGCAGCAGGACAAGCAGTGCAGTCATCTTATGAGGTATCAGTGTCTTAAAAAGGTGCTTCATTAATTACCTGTAGTTCGTAAAGGTTTTCTGAATCAGTAAACCTTTTATCTGCTGTACAGACGGTTGCGTCCTGTATCGGACTGCCCTGCTGTCAGCAGTGTTTTTTCTATATCCCCGAGACATTTTACTTCGATCACATTATCTCTGTCACTGTGCCCAAAGAATTCCTCTTCAGCCATCCTGTCGAGAAAGCGGAATAAGTGATCATAATATCCGTTGATGTTATACAGCATCACCGGTCGCTTGGAGTCTCCGAGCAGACCAAGTCTTGTGAGGCTCATGACCTCACTTATCTCATCGAGTGTCCCGGTCCCGCCCGGAAGAGCGATGAAGGCATCTCCTTCTTCGATCATTATCGCTCTTCTCTCAGTCAGATCTGCTGTGACTCTCAGCTCTGTCAGACTCTCATGTATCTCCTCGGCAAGGATGAAGAAATCAGGTGTTACGCCCAGAACTTCGCCTCCGGCCTCAAGGACCGCGTTCGAAACGATGCCCATCATACCGACGTCACCGGCTCCGTACACAAGTCTGTGTCCATGCTCTCCCATCCATGTCCCGAGTTCGCGTGCTCTCTTGCCGAATTCCGGATCTTTGCCGCAGTGTGCTCCGCAATATACTGTAATGTTCATTTCTATCAGATTCCTACTGAGGACTCAATGAGTCTGCTGACAACTGTATCGCCATGATCTTCCTTGTTCCACTCCGGGTCATAGAAGAGGTTGAGTCTCAGAACATTGGAGATCTCTCTCAGAAGCTTGCATCCGGCTATGCTGTTGCCCTGTGCATCGAGAGCAGGTCCGAAAACGCCGATCCCGGCTCTCTTGTCAGAAACCGACAGAAGGCCTCCGCCAACGCCGGACTTGGTCGGGATGCCTACTCTGATCGCGAATGTTCCCGATCCGTCGTACATGCCGCATGTCAGCATCAGTGTTTTTACGATACGTGCAGTCTGTGAAGACATGAATCTCTTTCCGGTCTTGATGCATACACCGTCGTTAGCCAGCTTCTTGCCGAGATTAGCCAGTGACTCAGCAGTTACGTTGAGCGAGCACATCTTGGTGTAGAACTTCAGTGTATCCTCTACGTCTGTAGTTATGACGCCCTTGCTCTCAAGCAGATATGCT
The DNA here is from genome assembly GCA_902786355.1 of uncultured Eubacteriales bacterium. Taxonomy (GTDB): domain Bacteria; phylum Bacillota; class Clostridia; order Peptostreptococcales; family Anaerovoracaceae; genus Crickella. Next base: position 21,018 of record CADABZ010000014.1, on the reverse strand, counting down.
ATGGAACGGTTCCTTGAGCATGTCTTCATTTCGGAATCGAAGACTGTCTGATTGAGTGTTATTTCAGGATCTGTGCAGATCTCTCTTGTATATCTGAGCATATCCTGGAAAGAGACCTCCGGAAGAAGAAGACCGCAGATCGCAAGTGCTCCTGAATTGATAAGCGGGTTATATGGCTTGGAATCGTTCATATCCAGCTCAACAAGGGAGTCAAAAGCTTCTCCTGATGGCTCTGCTCCGACTTTTTTAAATACATTCTTGAGTCCGCAGACTTCGAGAGCAACTATCAGCATCAGTACTTTTGACACAGACTGCATAGTGAATCTGACATCATAATCTCCGAGGCAGATCTTCTCTCCCTTGAGCGGATATACGCAGATCCCGAGCTGATGCGGGTCAGCCTTGCTGAGTTCCGGAATATATGTAGCAACAGCGCCCTTAGGTATCTCTTCTCTTGCAAGATCCATGGCTTTCTGGATGATACTGGTCGAACTCGCGGTATCCATCATCTGATAATGCATGTCGATCGTATTGTTTGTTTCTTTGTTAATTTCTTTGTCCGCCATACTGTCTCCTCTCTGCCCTGGCTTCGGCATAAGATACCGGATATCGGTCTGCCGGCCAGCCATGCATTATCCCGGTACGCACTGCACCTGGACATAACTATAGTTATATTATTATATCTTATTTCACGAACCTTTCAAACATCTACATTTTTGCTCTGTGCCATATCCGCATCCGGCGCTCTTCAATTCCGGTTCTGCACCCTGCTCTTTACCTGTCTCTATCCCCCCTGCGGGGTTCCTTTAGAAAACTCCATCTGATAAAATAAAGCAAATCACGGGAGGCAGCTATGGCAGACAGAAAAGAAACATTACAGACATCCGCTCATACCCATGACCATAGCCACGAGCATGGTCACACACATGATCATCAGCACATCCATGAGCATTCGCATGTTGACGAGAACGGCAATGTCTACACACACACACATTCGCATACAGAAGGAACGCACCAGCATGATCACGGACATATACACTCTGCTGATCACACCCGCAAAGTCCTCAACCGCATGGCTCGTATAATCGGTCATATGGAGTCGACCCGAAGGATGGTCGAAGACGGACGCGACTGTTCAGAGGTGCTGATCCAGCTTTCTGCGATCGAATCTGCGATCAATTCGGTCAGCCGGGTCATACTCAAGGAGCACCTGTCCACATGCGTCATAGATGCAGTAAGACGTGACGATATAGAAGCGATAGAAGAGCTCAACAGAGCCATAGATAAATTTATCAAATAAGACATCTGATCTGACAATGCAGATCAGAATATGCCGTGAAAAAAGCACCAGGGTCGAAAACCCTGGTGCTTATGTTTTGTCATACAGCTCTGTTCAGGATACGCGCTGGCCTGACTATCTGTAGAGTGCTGCGAGTTCTTCTGCGAGCGCCTCGATCTGTGCTCTGCTCTCGTCATTGAGGGCGGAAACGATCTTTACGCCGTTCTCAGCTGAAGTGAGGTTCTTGCAGCCTTCGAGCATGCCCTTCATAGTCTTGGCAGCTACAGGCGCCCATGATCCGTTCTCAACAAATGCAACAGTCCTGTTCTGGTAGTTTCTCTCTGTCAGATGATGGATGTACTCCTTCATGAACGGGAAGATGTCATTGTTGAAAGTGGTCGTAGCGAAGACCTGTGTGTCATATCTGAAACCATCCTCTACGCATTCAGCCATATCACTTCTTGCAAGATCATTGACAACTACTTTCGGCACACCCTTCTCTTCAAGCTTCTCAGCGAGGAGCTCAACTGCTTTCTTCGTGTTGCCGTATACGGAAGTGTAAGAGATCACTACGCCTTTGGTCTCAGCACCATATGATGACCATGTATTGTAGAGATCAAGATAGTATCCGAGGTCCTCCATGAGAACCGGTCCGTGGAGCGGGCAGATGGTCTGGATATCGAGGCCGGCAGCTTTCTTAAGAACAGCCTGGACCTGCATTCCATACTTGCCTACGATGCCGAAATAGTAGCGTCTTGCTTCACATGCCCAGTCATCATCATCTGCGCCGGTCTCTCCGCATACATCGAGAGCTCCGAACTTTCCGAAGCCGTCAGCACTGAAGAGCACTTTGTCTGTGCTTTCATATGTCATGATGACCTCAGGCCAGTGGACCATAGGTGCAGCGATAAAGTTCAGAACATGGCTTCCGAGTTCGAGAGTATCGCCTTCCTTGACAACGACTCTGCGGTCAGCGTATTCCTCTCCCTCAAAGAAATTCTTCATCATGCCGAATGCCTTCTGTGAGCTTACGACTGATGCCTGAGGGAATGCTTCCATGAATCCTCTGATGCTTCCGGAATGGTCAGGTTCCATGTGCTGTACTACCAGGTAATCAGGTGTTCTGTCACCGGCTGCAGCCTTGATATTACCGATCCATTCATCAGTGAAATGTCCGTCAACAGAATCCATTACAGCGATCTTATCGTCGCAGATCAGGTATGAATTGTATGCCATACCTTCAGGTACTATATAGTGGCCCTCAAACAGGTCAACGTCATGATCATTGACACCTACGTAGATGATATCTTTTGTGATTTCCATTAATTGTCTCTCCTTATGTATTACTGATTATTCTGCTTTCCAGAGTGAGTGGAGGTTGCAGTATGCATATACAGCCTCAACTTCATCGCCTTCACAAATTGCGAATACTGCCTTTGGCTCATCACCAGGCTTGAGGGCTTTTCTCTGATTGCCCTGTTTTGTCTTGAGAGCGATCCACTCGATATAATGGACATCGAGCATAGGATGCTCTGCAGCGCCTACAGTGACACAGACCAGGTTGTCCTTCACCTCATAGACAGGGACGTGTTTCTCAACTGCAGCATCAGTAGTTCCTGCAATGATCTCTTCCATCGGCTCGCCGCAGCATATCATAGGGACACCTGTCTCCTTGACGATAGCTGCCATCTGGCCGCAGTGCTTGCATTTATAAAACTTCATATCCATAGTATATCCTCCTCTGAATACAGCCGCCGCTGCTATATGATCCATCTTTCGGACTGGCAGCTGCCCGCGCAGCTCCGGTACTGTTTCTGACAGCATCTGTATTCTACCACATACGGGACATTATGTCATGGCAATTGTGGACCTTAAAGCTTGTCAATCATAAAGTGAAATATTACAATTACTATGTTCATCACAATCACACAAGGGGCTTGGTATGAGATATTACGAACGAAAAATCAATTATTATGAGACTGACCAGATGGGAATCGTCCATCACTCTAATTACATAAGATATTTCGAGGAAGCAAGATGCTCCTTCATGGAGCAGACCGGCTACCCTTATGCACGGCTTGAGGCGGAAGATATCGTAAGTCCGACGCTTGAGGTTTCCTGCAAGTATATGCATGCTGTGAAATACGGCGACACGATCAGGATAGCAGTAAGAATGGTAAAACTATCCAGACTCAAATGCTCTTTTACATATGAAGTCACAGATGCTGTCACAGGCGAGATACGGGCAAAGGGCACATCTTCTCACGGTTTTATAGACAGGAACGGAAAACCTGTCATACTCCCTAAGGAAAAGCCTGAATTCTACCGTACATGCCAGGCTGAATATGAACCGGAGGACTGATATGAGCAAAATGGGATGCAGATACGAAAGAGAATCAACGATACTTCCGAGCATGTGTGACAGCGGCTCACGCCTCAGCATACCTGCCGCTTTTGACATGTTCCAGAACACCGCTACACTGCACGCGGATCATTTTGACATAGGCCCTGCCGGGATGAACAGAAGGAATTACTTCTGGATCATTTCGAAGACGATCATGCACATTGACAGGATGCCTGTCATGATGGATTCTGTCCGTCAGAAAACATGGATCCAGCCTTCCGACAGAGCAAAATGCGAGAGGGATTTCGCTCTTCTGAGCGGCGAAGAGACGCTTTTCACCGTCAGGAGCATCTGGGCCGTAGTCAGTCATGAAACAGGCCGTATCGTGCCGATGGCAGGTCTGTACCCTGATGATATAGCCTTCGATGAGCCTGCCCCTGAGTTCGAATTTTCAAAGATCGGCAGGGATTTTACGGAAGCGCAGACTCTGGGGACATATACGATACGCAGTGTTGACATAGACCTCGGCGGACACATGAACAACGTCAACCATATAAGAGCGATGCTCGGCTGTTTCAGCTCTGAGCAGCTCTCAGCCATGGACATACACGACATTGAGGTCCAGTACATAACTCAGAGCTATGAAGGTGAAGTCCTTACATTCAGGTGCAGACGGTCTGATGACGGCTCCTTTGAGATCGGTGCAGTCAAAAAAGACGGCAAAGCCGCCTTTCTTGCAAGATTACTGTAGAACAAGCTGATCTGAGTTTCAGAACACTTTGCGCAGAAGATAGCGCTGCCTGCCTCCGTACATCTCTCTCTGATCGATTATCTCAAAATTCAGCACAAGGAAGTTCCTGTAGCTGTAAGGATTATCCGGGGAGATCGTGCAGAGGCCTTCTTTTGCGTCCATTTCGATCGCTTTGCCGATACGGAGCTTGTTGAACATGCGCTGTATCCCGCGTCCCCTGAATTCCGGATCGACCATCGTCAGATCCAGAGAAGCTGTTTCAGCGAGCTGCTTTCTGTCATAGTCAAGGTATTTTCCGTAATTGCGCGGGTTATCCGGGTCGTTCGGCACCATAACGGAGAAGCCGGCGACCTTGTCTCTGCACTCAGCAATGAAACAGATATCCTCGTTTAACTGTGTGAGATACTCTTCTCTTGTGGAGGCTGCATACAGGTCTTTGTCCGGCAGAGCTTCCACGATCCGGTCCTGCAGAGCAACTACAGCGTCTATGTCTGATGGGAACGCTCTTCTGAATTTAATGTTCTCAGGTTCCCCTCTTCCGTCCATGAGTTCCTGCTCAAATGGTAAAGTCATCATCGTAAGTCCCTCCTTATGAGCTCAGCACGTCACTCGGCATGTACAGTTATATAGTCATGACCGACTGCATCCAGAAAAGTCCCGAATATATCTTCCGTCCTTATGCACAGGCTGGAAGTGTTGATGCAGGGATGACATCCCACGAACTCAGCATTCAGCACATCCTCGTCCACCAGCAGCTGTACGGTATTATCATGATCATTGATAAGTCCCATGACACTCGCTGATCCCGGTGTCGTGTCCAGGTATTTCTCCATGTATTCAGGTTCTGCAAAATGCAGCCTGGAGCTTCCTGCCTGCTTTGATATGTCACTGCTTCTGAACACCTTGTCAGAAGGTATCATCAGCATATAGAACCTGGTTCTCTGTCTGTTGGCCAGGAAAAGGTTCTTGCATATCTTAGCGCCGAGAGCCTCTTCTACATCCGCGCATACCTGAGGATGATCTGCATCTGCAGGCTCATGATCGAGCCTGTAGTACTCTATCCCCAGTTCATCCAGAAAATCATATACTCTTATCTCTTTATCAGGCCTGCCGGCTGTATCCTCAGGCCTGCCCTTATATCTTATAAGTCCGCTCATCATCAACAATATGCTGCCGGGGCAGCTTCCTTACATACTCTCTGAAAAATGCTCTTTGCTGAGAAGATAATATACAGCACCCGCCAGTCCGGCAGTATTGCCGAGAGCCGCGGCTCTGAATTCAAGGTCATCCGCGAAATCAGGCATCACCATTGACAGGACCTTATCTCTGAGAGGTTCTATCAGAAGCTTCTGCTGAGCCGACACTCCTCCTCCGATAAGAATGAGCTGCGGATCGAATACGTGAACATACCCTGTGATCCCATACGCGATCTCGGTGATCCAGTTATTCAGGATAGCCAGCGCCTGCTCATCACCTGATTCAGCTGCTTTGAACAGAAGTCTCCCGTTTCCGAGCTCCGGGTCAGCATCCTTCGCTGTTCTTATAAGAGCTGATGTCGAAGCATAACGCTCGTAGCAGCCCTCCTGCCCGCATATGCAGGCATCTCCTCCGGCATGTGTTGTAAAGTGGCCAAGTTCACCGGCAAAACCATGTGCTCCTTCAAGCAGCCTCCCGCCTGTGATAACACCTCCGCCGACACCGGTCCCGAGGGTAATGCCCAGGACGTCAGTATATCCTCTGGCAGCTCCGGTCCACAGTTCTCCAAGTATTGCACAGTTGGCATCATTGGCAAGAGCCGCCGGGATCCCGAACTCCTCGCGCAGTATCGGGCACACTTCGGTATTGGCCCAGCCTTTTACATTTCCGCCGTTGCCGGCCACGCTTCCTGTTACGGAATTGATGCATCCGGCAGCAGATATCCCTATGCCTGAAAAGCAGCCGATACCGCCGTTTTCATCAGCGAGCTTCCGTATGCTCTCTATTATCACATCCATGACCGGACGCTGTTCTTTTTCTGCAGAATAGATCACCTCCATCTGCTGAGTCACGCTGCCCTGTTCATCTACTACTCCGAGTTTTAACGAAGTACCTCCGACATCTACGCCAATAAATAGTCTGTCCACACCTAGTCTCCTCTTTTGCTGATATCACGCAGACATAATGAGATCTGCTGTTTTCCTGATTATTATGCACTATTACTATAACATCTGAAGCACCTGAAGTTCTATCAATTTCTGCTGATTGATCCAGCATGCGATGTGGTGTCAACGAGCAGCAGATCTGATGAGACCGCGCCGGATCTTTCTGGTATTACATTTACTTATACCGAGTATGCAGAACTGCCATTTTACTAACTGCATGGATTGCGTTAAATTATTGTCAGAGAGAAAAAGAGCTCGAAAGAGCCAGAATATAAATCAACAGGAGGTAACATCATGGCATATGGAATCGGAGTTTTCGTAGTATCTGCAGTTATCACTCACTTCATCGAGAGCAAGACACCATCTGTTCTCAAGCAGAACTAATTACCCTGGATCATCAGGATACAGACCAGAGAAAAAGATCCGGCAGTTCGTCTGCCGGATCTCTTTTTTCACTTGATATTGTCCCGTATGAACTTGATTATGAATCTTGCCAGCGGACCGGCTTCACTGATAGATCTGATCCCGACTCCCATGGTTCTGTATGCTTCCGGATCGAGCATACGGAAGTCATAGTCTCCCGGATATTCCTCTATAGTGAGCTCCGGAAGTATCGCCAGACCCAGTCCTCTCTGCACCATTGACAGCACAGCAAAGTCGTCTCTGGAGTAGTATTTCACTTCAGGCGTAAATCCGGCAGCATCAAACACTCTGTGCGGATCTACATCATACCCTCTGTATGTCATGATAAAAGGATAGTCCTTCAGTATCTCCACCGGGACATAATCGTAAGAGCTGAGGTCATATTTCGGAGGGAAGACTACCATCATCGGATCATCAAGCACAGGTATGAAATCTATATTGGCTTTATCAGGTCTGCTCATAAGTGCGATATCCAGTGAACCATCTGTAAGGCCTCTGATCATCTCCTCATGTCCAAGCTCTTCTATCTGGAATTCCACTTCCGGATAGTTGTTCTGGAAATACTCGAGGATACGCGGCACCCAGCGCACTGATGTGCTTACGAATGAGCCGATCCTTATGGTGCCCCTCTTTATACCCTGTATTTCTGCCATCTCCTGCTCAAGCTTTTCTTCACTTCTCAGAAGCTGCCTCATTGACGGCAGAAGGGTTCTTGCTTCATTGGTAGGTTCTACTCCTCTGTTAGTCTTTATAAGTAGCGGAAAACCGATCTCTTCTTCGAATGATTTCACCGTCTGTGTCATATATGACTGAGTGTACCCAAGTTCGCTGCCTGCTTTGGTGAGACTTCCATTATCTATTGCTGACAGGAGTATCCTGATTTTCTGTGTATTCATATCTTCTCCATCCGGCCAGATAATCACCCGTTTTGAGCAAGTTTCGGGAATTTCTGATCATTCGTGTATTTTTCGTAAACAACGATGTGAATATTTTAACAAATGTTGTTCCGTAATTCTACCCTGTGATATTTTGTTGTAAATTAATAAACAATATTCGTATGAAGCATCTGCGGAAAGATCACAGCCGGTATCTAAGCTGACTATGACCGGTCAGAGCACAAGGTACTATAATGCTGACACCGAAGGAGAAAGCGGCTGTCCTCATCAAGACAGACGTGAAGCTTTCAGGTAACAAGACGGGATGCTGACGAGCCTCTGGAGAGAGCCTTTTTAAGGGCCGCCGAAGAAGTAATACTTTCAGGTACAAGGAACAGGGAACATGATGCCATTTATTTGGTATGCTTGTTCCCTTTTTTATTCGCTCTCCTTTCTGTCGTCATCGCGGCACCTTTTATGGCGTTCAGCTTATGTGCTGTGTTTCTGCCCTCCTCTTCGTCCGGATATATGCTCACCGAAGTAAGGAGAACTATTAATGGAAACTATCGCAAGTATTAATTCCGCAATCAACAATTTTGTCTGGGGCGTGCCTGCAATGGTATGCATACTGGGCATAGGGCTCTATCTCAGCATCAGGACCCGTTTCATCCAGGTCCGCAAGTTCGGTCTCGCTATGAAAGAGACCTTCGGCAAGATCTTCATCAAGACTGATACAAAAGACGGAGCTATCTCACCTTTCCAGGCCCTGTGCACGGCCCTTGCGGCAACAGTAGGCACAGGAAACATAGCCGGTGTTGCAGGAGCTGTGGCTATCGGCGGGCCGGGAGCAGTCTTCTGGATGTGGATCTCAGCTATCCTCGGCATGTGCACCAAGTTCTCGGAAGTCACCCTTGCAGTACACTTCAGAGAGATCGATGATACCGGCACATATGTCGGCGGCCCTATGTACTACATCACCAACGGCCTTGGCAAAAAATGGAAATGGCTCGGCAGCATATTTGCGATATTCGGCATATTTGCAGTTTTCGGAACAGGCAATGCCACTCAGGTCAACACGATCACCACTTCGATCGATACCGCACTCACATCCTTCAATGTCATGGGTGAGAAAGGTATCTCTACACTCAACTTCATCCTCGGCATCATTCTGGCAGTCCTCATCGCCTTCATTCTCATCGGCGGCGTACAGAGGATCGGTGCTGTAACAGAGAAGCTCGTACCTTTCATGGCTGTCTTCTATATCCTCCTCGGACTTGGCGTCATCGTGATCAATTTCAGATTTGTTCCTGGCGCTATCGCAAGCATATTTAAAGGTGCTTTCAGCCCTGCAGGCGTTACAGGCGGTGTCGTAGGAAGCATGTTCCTCAGCCTTCAGAAAGGAATCGCAAGAGGAATATTCTCCAATGAAGCAGGTCTCGGTACCGGTTCAATGGCTCACGCCAGCGCAGATGTCAATCATCCTGTAAAGCAGGGATTCTTCGGGATCTTCGAGGTATTCGTTGATACCATCGTCATCTGCACCATGACAGCACTCATCATCCTCTGCGGACAGGCAAGCATCGAATACGGTCAGCCTGCCGGTGCAGAGCTTACGATCCAGGGCTTCACCAACACATACGGAAGCTGGGTATCTATATTCACAGCAGTTGCTATGTGCTGCTTCGCATTCTCAACTGTCCTCGGCTGGGGACTGTACGGAACAAGATGCTCTGAATTCCTCTTCGGAAGCAAGGCTCAGAAGCCATTCCTCGTCATTTATGCTCTGGTAGCAATTCTCGGAGCAACTATGGACCTCGGTCTCATCTGGGAAGTCGCAGAGACATTCAACGGCCTGATGGCTATCCCTAACCTGATCGGAGTATTCCTGCTGTCAGGAACAGTTGTCAAGCTGGTCCAGAATTACTTCAGCGGCGATGAATACATTCCGTATTATGAGCAGAAGAAGATGCTTGAGAAATAATCTCAGGCACTCGCTGACTGACTGAAACAACCTCTGAATTTTACCAATACAATACCGGACACCGCGCAAAAGCGGTGTCCGGCTTTTATTATCTCTGTTATTCAGTCTTTCTGCTCTGCGGTATATTTGAATCACAGCTCATCCCGGCATTATGCTTCTGGCATGAGCCGGCATACGGACATCCGATGCAGGCATTGCCTTTCTTCTTCTCTCTGTATATATATCTCACAGCCAGGAAAAGCATGATCGCGAGTGCCAGAACAGCAATCAGTGTTGCAGCATTCATATCACTCTGCCTCCTCTATCTATATATTCTGGTTCAGGTTATTATGTCTGTCTTCTGCAGATGCAGCATGTGATTCTTTAAAGTTCTGTCAGCAGGAAGACCGGCTTCTGTAATTATACAAGTATGCACGGCACAATCAAGTGCCGCGCATATATGTAAGGAAGTATTATGCATGAAGGATTATCAGCAATTCGTCAGGCTGTTGCACCCTCTGTTTTTTTGAGTTTTCTGTGCAGATCATACTGTTCATCGAAGTGTGCTCTGACTCTCTTTCCGATGAGGACTATGGCAACCACGAAGCATGCGACAGCTATGAGTCCAGGCACGAAGCCTGCAGCGAAGTGGCCTTCTGTAAAGAGCGTTCCGAACTGGTTGATCAGGAATGCCACTGTGTATCCGGTGCTGAGCTGGAGTCCGATAGCTCCCCAGAGCCAGCCTTTGCTCTTCATTTCTGAATTCATAGCTCCGATAGCAGCGAAGCATGGAGGTGTGTAGAGGTTGAAGAACAGATAAGCAAGAGCTGTTACGGAAGTAAGACCCATTGTCATAGCAACAGTGTTAGCTCCTCCGACCATCTCGAGTTCATCAACGTCGATGAATGCTGTAAGGCCGTATACTACTGCAAGTGTTCCTACTACGTTCTCCTTAGCGATGAATCCTGTGATAGCTGCTGCAGCAAGCTGCCATACTCCGAAGCCCAGAGGGATCAGAAGTACTGCGAACGGTGTTGCAATAGATGCAAGGATGGATGTGCTCTCTGCACCTTCCTCGACAACATGGAAATGCCAGTCGAATGTCTGCATTACCTGTACAACAGTGTTGCATACGAGGATGATCGTTGCAGCCTTGATGATATATGCCCTAGCTCTCTCCATCATTGATCTGAAAGCGAATTTCAGGCTAGGTGTTTTCCACTTAGGAAGTTCCATGATGAAGAATGATTTTCTGTATTTGTATCCTGTGATTGCCTTGATCAGCAGTGCGCCAAGGAAGATCAGGACAAGTCCGAAGAAATAGCTAAGTGTGCTTACCCAGCTTGCTCCTGCGAAGAATGCTCCTGCGAAAAGTGCGATTACAGGGATCTTAGCTCCGCATGGGATGAAGGTAGTAAGCATTGTTGTTGCTCTTCTCTCTCTCTCATCGCGGATCGTACGGCATGCCATGATGGCAGGGATACCGCAGCCTGTGCCGATAACTACAGGAATTACGGATTTACCGGAAAGACCTACTCTCTTGAAGATAGGATCCATTACAGCACTTACACGAGCCATGTATCCGCAGTCCTCAAGAAGTGCGATAAGGAAGTACATTACCATTACAAGAGGCAGGAATCCGACAACTGCACCTACACCGCCTACGATACCATCAGCAAGAAGAGCTGAAACGATCGCCGGGCTGTTTTCAAGCTGACCTGCTACCCAGCCCTGGAAAGACTCAATGTATCCAACGAGCCAGTCTGCGATCATAGGTCCGAGCCAGGCCTGTGATACCCAGAATACAAACCACATAACAAGTGCGAATACCAGAATACCTGCGATCGGATTAGTGAGGACTGCATCGATCTTATCGTGCTTAGTAGTCTCTGCAGAGAGAACTTTTCTCTTCTCGACCTCTGCTACGATCTTGTTAACGAAGTCATAGCGCTTACGGTCTTCTGCATCTACAGCATTCTTGTCGTGAAGATCGATATCTGCCTGCATATACGGTGCTTTCTGCATCGTGCCTGCAAGAGATATAGCCTTCTCTATCATCTCTTTGAGTCCGTTGTTTTTATCTTCTATGGATACTGTTTTGTATACCGGGCAGTTCAGCTTTTCAGCAAGCTTGTCTGCATCTATCTCGGTCTCTTCCTTTGAAGTGATATCGCTCTTGTTGAGCGCAACTACCACAGGGATACCCAGCTCAAGAAGCTGAGTAGTGAAAAACAGCGATCTGCTGAGATTGGATGCGTCTACAATATTGACTATAGCGTCCGGATTGGCGGTGCGTACGTACTCACTCGTGATTCCCTCTTCCGGAGTAAAAGGCGACATGGAGTAAGCCCCAGGAAGGTCTACAGCAATTACTTCCCTGTCTCCTGTATACTCTTTCTTGATGTGGTATTCTTTGCTGCCAACAGTTACTCCACCCCAGTTTCCGACCTTTTCACTTCTGCCCGTGAGAGCATTGTACATTGTGGTCTTGCCGCTGTTCGGGTTACCGGCAAAAGCAATTCTCATAATCTGATTCCTCCTGTTTATATCTCAGGCAATAATAATGGCACTGCGTTATACAGCAAAAGCCCGTGATCATTCGATCACTATTGCATCGGACAGCATTTTGTCCAGATTGTACCTTCCGTCCTTGATAACAGCTATGCAGCTGTTTTTCTTCTTGGATACAACTGTAATAGGCTCTCCCTCATAACATCCGAGGCGGAACAGAAAAGCATTCATATCCTCATCATCTGTAGCAATTTCTTTGACCTTATAAGTCTTCCCCGTCTCAGCTTCTAAAAGTGTCATCATAACCTCCAAAATAATTGTATTTTTTTGTAGTGTCCGGCATGATGTCGCATCAGAACGATTCGCTGATATGAATTATGCCGGCTGATAAACCGCGCGCATTGGTTTGTCATCTTTAACTATGTTAGTTATACAGAACTAACTATTGTAAGTCAAGATTTTTTTCGTTACAAAAAAACAGCTTCAGAGATGAGCTCTGAAGCTAACGGGGTTTTTAAAATTAATAGTTTAGAGTGCATCTGCCGGGCAGTTCTTTACGCATTCCATGCAGAGAATACACTCTGTGCCGTTTTTTCTGTTTCTTGAATTATCACGGACATCAACATCCATCGGGCACACCCTTGCGCACTTCCCGCATGAGATGCATTTTTCCTTGTCACATGTCACACGTATACGGGCAAAATAACTCATAGGCTTGAGAAACACTGTTATCGGACAGAAGTATTTGCAGAATGCGCGGTTATCCTTAAATGCATATGCCATAGCAATTCCTACAGCATAATATACCGCGTTTCCTATTATAAATGCCCAGAACATGATCCTCTCAATGTTCCCTACATGGGCGAGAAAGAGTGCTGCAACGAATATCAGTGAAGCCGCAAATGTCACATACCGGATCCAGCCCAGGTTCTTTCTTTCATGTGACGGAGTCTTATAAGGAAGAAAGTCCAGCACCATTGCCGTCCAGCAGGCATAGCCGCACCAGCCTCGTCCGAAAATCAGAGGGCCGAAAATCTTTGCGACCGCATAGTGTATCGTCGCAGCTTCAAACACACCTGTGAACAGATAGTACCAGAAACCTTCGATCTGCATATTCTCCCTGCAGATCAGGCCGAGGTAGATCAGCATATACAGGCCAACCAGAAGCTGAACGATGCGTCTGGCATTCCTGTGCTTTCTGATAAACAGGAACATACCCAAGGCAATAGAGCAGCCAATGTAACTGAAATTGAACAGATAAAAGATATTATCTTTTGTCTGCCACAGTGTGACGGCTACTGCCTCAAATATTACTAACATCAGTATCGGAGGGAGATATTTCTTCATATTATTTTAATAATCAATTACAATCTTCCTGCAGCTTCTGCAAAGCCATACATTAACATGAGCATGACCTCCGAGCGGACATCTCATCTTTTTTCACCGCAAACCTTTCTTCTATCAGTCCATAACGATACAACGGACATTTTATACCTCTTGCTGAAAAGTATAGCATAAAGAAAGACTCGGTGAAATTCCGGCATGTCCGAAAAAGGCCTCAGGCGTATCATCTTCGTCATGCAGCAGAGCACCGAACAGCTCCGCTGCAGTCAGGTAGCAATTATCGCACTTGCTGAAGAGAGCGCTGAAGAAGCTCTTGACGCTAAGCTTATGGCACACAATGCAACAGTTGCACGTTTCGATGCTGAGGTCGTAGCTGATGAAGTAGACAGAGCATATGAAAAGCAGGCTGAGAGTGCAAGACTTGCTAAGATGGAAATGCAGAAAAAAGAAACCGAGCAGGCAATGGCTGATCTCGAGGATTCATTTAAGAAGGGAATCGAGAAGTTCAAGTATGATATGGCTTATACAAGAAGCCTGATCGCAAAGATCATCGCAGAGAGAAAAGCAGAAGAAGAAAAAGAGAGAATAGCTGCAGAGAAGGAATTCGAAGAAGCCAGCGAACTCCTCAGACACGGATTCACTAAGTAGTCCGCAGACAAAGTTTCATTTTATAACTAAAGCCTTCGGTAAGTCAGTCATACCGAAGGCTTTTTTCCTGAGGTCATTCTTCAAGCAGTCTTACAAACTCTCACTCATGTCCTGGCAAGCCGGGTCAGAAGGCACTTCGCCTCTTCAGCGATTTCTTTGCTCTCACTGTATCTGACCAGACTGTTCAGCATGTCTTCCAGTTCCCCCAGATACACAGGCCCCTGCTCACCTTCCTCATATTCTGAATCCAATGCAGCACTTCCTGAGCGCCATGGAGCCATGCCGCTGACAGCTCTGTCCAGCAACGACTGAAAATTATCATTCATGCATGCCAGCATTCTGAGTTTCTGATCATCATCATCAGACTCAAAGACCTCTCCTATCATATCAGTCCCCCAGTCCAGACACTTTTTTTCAAGAAGGCCATATTTTTCTGAATATTGTCCGAATGGGCCGTTCACATCTTCAAGACTTGTGATATCAGATATGTCGTCCCTGTAAAACAGGATCGGCGTAAGGTGCAAAGCCTCCTGACTGCAGCCGAATTCATGGAATACATAATCCTCACTGCAATAGGTAACGATCCCCTCATATACCTCGCCCGCGGCAGTAGTTATCCGTACGCATTTGCCATCAAAATCTATAAGGTCCATGCTATTATCCTCACTGATACGAAGTCCATCTCCTATACAAATCCCGGTCCGATTCGTTAGGTCCGGTAGCTGCTGCAAACCATATTCTTCCAGAAAACAGAAATTATACTACTGTGTATCCTTCAGAAGCTAAAACAGTCAGTGCTCTCTCATAGTTTTCTTCTTTTACAAGAATATAATCCGTGTTGTAAGTCGATACTGCAAAGATCCCGATTTTATGCTCAGCGAGGATACCGGACAGCTTTGACAGAATTCCAATCAGCGAAAAATCGAGAACACCCTGAATACGGAATCCTCTCCAGCCATCATCACGCTCTACCGTGTTTTCAGGCGTATCCTCAGTTTTACACACCAGCGATAATTCTTCATCCGTCTTCCCGATAAAGAAGAAATCGGCAGCTAAGCTGATATCCGACACCTCTGATACTTTACATACTGTTAATGCATAATCAATTTTCTTCAATTCCATCAGTATTCTCCTCCTCTGCAAAAGGGAATTTGCAGATCGTTTTTCAAGACCCGTCAAACGGCGATTTATATATCTATTGTATCACTATCCGTATGAATTCTTTCATCACCGGATTGATCCAGCGGTCTTTGCTGCAAAGATAATACGAATTCATTCTTATACCGTTCATCCAACCACATGTTATTCATCTGCAGATTGGAATTTATGCTTCAAGTTCGTACAGGCGATATATCTTTCGGTACAGCTTGCCGGTAAACAGCATCTTGAAAAACAGCCTGTCGACTGGTGCAAGCTCTTTGACCAGCGCGTCAGGAGTGAAGCTGTGCTCTTTTACAAATCTGATCCGAAGTCCATCGATGATTCGCCCGATGGAATCTATCCCATACAGCTTAGTAACGCCGACATCATTGACCGGATTTTTATACTTAGATGCCTTGACACCGAATTCGGTATAAACATCCATCAGAATATGAAGTTTCCGATACTTTTCATCAAGAGCCTGCAATAAGTCATGTACCTGGCTGTTTGTCAGATACATGCTAAGTCCCTCAAGAACAACGATGGCTATATCATGATCCGGGAGTGATCCGATCTGCTCAGGTTTTGACGCATCCAGAGCCATCATATGGTACGTTTCATCTTCCTGAAAGTACCTCCTGCGAATCTCTATGACATCCGGAAGATCGCAGTCCACCCATTCAGAACAGGGAGTTTTTACCCTCATATTCCTGCTGTCAAGGCCGCACCCAAAGTGAAGTACCAACGCATCATCGCTCCGCTTCAGCATACTGTCTGTCCAGTCGTCAAACACACGGGCTCTCATGGCCATATTGTAAGCAAGCCATTTTGACCTGGATTGACCGCAAATAGGAAAGGCTTCTTCTTTCCATATTCTTTCAGCAGAAGGATCGTTCAGGATAATTCCTTGCCGGCTCACCTTTGATTTTCCATACAGCGGAATATAGAGTGTTTTATTTACTTCATTCATGCGGTTTTTCCTCTGTTTACTGGAAGATTTACTATTCCATAATGGTGCTTATGAATGAGGCTATATCCGTAATAACTTCCTCTCCGATATGTCTCTCCGTGCTGTATTCCTTAGCTGCCTTACCTATATCGTCGTAAATGGCATCAACAAATACATGATTCAGCTGAGGATATAATTTGTAGAAAGTATTACTGCGTTCCGCCAGCAGTTCTTTGAACTTCTGATAATCTTCATCCGCCAGAACCTGGAAGTCTCTTCCGCCCTGCATTATCAATACCGGTTTCTCGCTTTGAAGCAGGTAATCTGCAGCTGTCTTCTGCCCCATTTCCTTGAAGTAATAAAGAGTCGTGCCGCCGGCAAATTTTTTGCTCTTTGCCTCTTCATCGCTCATTTCATAAAGACCGTCGAACTTCTTCGTAAACACTTTATCTTCTATGATGGCGGCCAATTTCATATATGATTTGCTGCCCTTTGCCTGCCCGAACTGTCTCACCATGATATCCTCAAGCCTGTACGGCGAGCCTGCCATCAATATGAGGCCTCTGACATTCCCGCCCTCGCTGTCTATCCTTGGTGCAAGCGTGGCTCCCATGCTGTGCCCGAGAATAAAGATCCGCTCTGCATCAATACGAGGATCGGATTTCAGAATATTGATCGCAAGTACCGCATCATCTATGGTCTCTTCCTTAACTGTGATTATCTGCTTCAGCATTTTCTTTGCATGGACGAATGACCTCTTATCATATCGGATGGATGCTATGCCATGCCTTGCAAGCCCTTCAGCAAGGTCACGGAACGGAGTCAGTTTCATTACTTTTTCGTCCATGTTGCTTGAGCCGGAGCCGTGCACCATAACAACTGCAGGAACAGGACCTTTCGTACCATCAGGTAAAGTAAGCAAGCCGTCCAGCGGGAACTCAGTTCCCTTTCCTACGATGATCTTTTCGCTATACATTATGCCAACCTCCTTATCGTCCCCAGCAGCATGTTCCATACCATTCATGTCCTGCATCAAAAGAATTCTTTGATTTCTTTCATAATAACATATTCATTGTAAACAAAATGTCCCGGAGTTTGATGATCCGGGACATTTATAGTGATTCTTTTTACTCTTTCCTTGGAGCAATTCTGTACAGATATAGCAAGTATCCACCGAGTACTATAACAATAAGTATCAGATTTATTATCATTTCAGTCCGCTGATCCAGTTGTCCTTCTGCTCCAAAGGCCCCAAGTGCGTTATTCACTGAATGAAATACTATGCATGGGATCAAAGATCCTCCACGGTAAAAAATAGTTACAAGTACTAACCCTACGAGTACAGCAAATATGATCTGTACTGCCGATGACGCAGGCGTGCGCCCGCTTCCGTTAAACAGATTAGAGATATGTCCCAGACCGAAAGTCAGCGATGATACTATGATCGCAGTCCTGAGATTGTCCTTTTCCATGGCTCTGAAGAGGAACCCTCTAAAAATCACTTCCTCAATGAACCCGACGCAGCACATGCTGACAACGAAGCATATCGTCTCCGGGATTGTGAAACGAAGCCCTATGCCTGTCCACAGGGATGCCG
This sequence comes from uncultured Eubacteriales bacterium, assembly GCA_902786355.1. Lineage (GTDB taxonomy): Bacteria > Bacillota > Clostridia > Peptostreptococcales > Anaerovoracaceae > Crickella. The sequence continues at coordinate 3,056 of CADABZ010000014.1, read as the reverse complement.
ATGCTATTACTGCCAATGGGATGTAATACAAAAAGTTCTTTGCCGGCACTGATGATCTGCAAAGACCATATTTTTTCATCAGTCCGTTTTTCCCGATCCAGAAGAAGAGGATCAACGCCATAACAACATGGAGAACTGCTGTAATCGATTTGGCAACCCCGAGTCCTAAGGAAACATTGTCTGCCAGGCTGCTCAGCACCACATATGCTGCGATCCACACTATAGTAAAAGTGATCTCACTTTTCTTATACAATTTTGTCATTATAACTATTCATCCTTTCCTGTTATTGCCTCTGCCAGAGATATCAGAGTCCTGCGTATCGCGGCGGGGTCATAATCCATTCCGTTATTTGCGATAAGGCTTGCATATCCATGTACTGCCGCGTATAGGGGTTCAAAATATGACATTGCTTCTTCCAAAGTCAGCCCCTCTTCATTACTTGCAATTTCCAGCAAAGGGGCCGCATCCGGCGTCTTCAGAAGGTCTTCGAGCCTGAGCCCTGCAAAATGGCCGGACTGAAAGAGAAACCTGAACAGCATAGGCTCATCAGCAGCAAACTTTACATACCGCAGTCCTATTTCCAGCAAGTTTGCGCCGGACAGTATGTATTCGCTATGGAAGCTGTCTGCCTTTTGATATGCAAGTTCTTTCAGTTCTGCCAGATTTGGAAACTGATACATGATCGGCTGTGTGGAGCACCCCAGAAAAGCTGCGAGATTCCTTGCCGAAAAAGCTTCATATCCATTATGCCGTATCAGCTGGAAGGTGCCTTCTATCATGTTTTCTTTGGTAGTTGTGGGTTTCTTTGGCATGACTAGACCTCCGATATATTATAACAGTTGTTATTATATTTTGTCTTTCATTTTTCTGTCAATATAAAAAACGGGCAATCATGGTCGCCCGCTCCGGAAACCGGAATTTGTCTAACTGTATACCTAAAAAGGAGGCTTCCAAACAAAAAGGCCCTCGCCGGAAGCAATCTGCCTGATTAATTCCAGGAGCTTTGGATCCGGGTTAAAAACAGTCAAATGAGTGTCATCAGGTTCGGAAAGTATCATGCTTTCATCTATCATAATATAGAGATACCTTTGCTTCATCTCATTGGCAACGTGCTCCGGTAGGGGATTGATCACAGTTTCTTCGTTTATTGAGATGTCCCTATAGCAATTCAGCTTCAGGACCAGGTCGATATGTTTTTGTTTTATCTCTTCCATCCGTTCGCCCTGAAGGAAATACTTTTCAACAGTAAAGTATTGGCCGGGACTGTTTTCAGGCACTTGCGACGGCAATATGTCAATGATCCAGTATGGGCATAGAAGCAGTTCTTCTATCGTTTTCTTCATTCTATAGACCTCCGCAATTCCCATTTTTTTATCTACCAAAAAGTATAGCATAAAGACAGACCCGCTGGAATTGCAACGGGTCTGAACATTCTATTTCTTTCCGACGATCTTTACTGCTGTTCCATATGCAAGAACTTCGGCTGCTCCGTCCATCACCTGAGATGATCCCCAGAAGATGATCCACATGTTTGTGCGTCACAAAGATATGACGCATATCCATTCAGTCATATCCGGCATGTTTCAGCTGATGGAGGATAGTGCTGCCTCCGTCGCCATCAACCATGAAATACTGCTTATTATCTTCTATCACAAAACAGGTGTTGTAGCATTCTGTAACCAGAGCATTTCCTGTTCCCAGCATTGTTAGTTTCATATGTTGTCTCCGCCAAATAGCGATTTATACATACTTTTAGACTGCCTTTATCGCACCCAGGCAGTGTATCCTGACAACTCGATTAGTGTCTGTTTCGGATATATGCCTTAGCTGCTTGACATACGGCATTACGAGTTCCGGTCTGCGCTTGCCCAGAACACGAAAAATTTCCGGCGCTTCCATTCTTACCTTATCATCTTTGTCATACAGCAAAGCCTCAAACACAGACATATAGCTCTCATAGATATCAGGAGTATTAGTGGCTATGTTTTCTGATGCCCATATAAAGCTCAGTCTGACTCCTGCATCTTCATCATTTGCAAATCGGAACATGTCTGACCAATATGGCCCAATCAACTGATAACTTTCGCGTCCGATCCTGCCGAGCGCGTTTACAGCCCGTTCACGCAGAAGAGGGATGTCACTGTCAAGGAAAGATGCTATCAAAGAGACATAGTCATGAACCGAAGCAGGATATGCAAGGCCCATTTCTCCAAGCAGCCAGAGAGCCTTGGCCTGTATTTTTACGGACTCATGCGAAAGCAGGGCAGCAATATAAGGGATGCTTTCTTCCCATTTGTCTTTGTCCCTAGTCAGTATTCCCAGCTCTTTATAGAGTTCCGATTCGTTCAATCCTATATCTCCTTTAAGTCGCATATCATAATGTATTCTTCTGCAGTCTCATCTATTACCTTGAACCCGGCTTTCTTATACATTCTGACTGCGTAGTTTGCCTTCTGAACGGCCAAAGAAGCTTTCTCAAATCCACTTTCTCTTAGATGCAGCAGCATTTGCTTCATAAGCTGAGTACCAATGCCCTGACTGCGGTAATCCTCAAGGAGCGATATAGCAAAAGACGGAGTGTTATCATCTACATGCCCGTAGTCATCCATTATTCTTGTCCAGACTGCACCGATCACTTTGCCGGCATCCTCTGCAACAATGCAGTGATCGGCTTTGCCGCTCCCAAAATCTTCATAGTACAGGGCAAGCTCAGGCTGTTTTACGATATCCCTGCCAGGTGGATCTACACCTTCCGGAATATATATCGCTTCATATAGAAAATCCTTCAGAAGATCATATTCACTTGTCTTAAGTGCACGATAAATCATCTTTCCTCCGCAAACTGGAATTTGCTAATCCAATACTCCCCTTATCGAATCATCGAAGCTTTCTGTGATTAGAGTGATCTGTTCTCCGTTAGATTGGTACCCATCTATGATTTGGTGGTTATCTTGTCTCAGTTGCTCAGCTGAACAATTAGAATCATCAAGCCTTGTTTCGATATCAGAGCCATGTGATTTTATTTCTTCAAAATGCGAATCTATATATTCATCTG
>CADABZ010000013.1 GCA_902786355.1 uncultured Eubacteriales bacterium | reverse complement strand
CACGATTTGAACCTTGGAAGTCGCTATGGGGTTCGTCGTTGGTTACGCCCCACGTGGACTTTCACCACAGATTGACGGCATGCCCGTCATACCAACAAATAAGCGGTCGCTTTTGCGGCCGCTTTTTCGTGGTAAATTTGTTTAGTTGTTTTTTACTTTATCTCTGTTCACTGTTAACGCTTCTTATTAATGCTTCTTGCTGGTTGGTGTGTGCTCAACTACCTTAGTGCAAATGAATGTCATAAGTGCCGTGTAAACCATAGTGATCAGAATATCCATCTCGAACCATCCTTTATTGTTATCTGTATGTGTGACTCTCAGGTCTTTCTTTCTGATAACAATATACTCCGGTTCATGTCAGAAGAAAAATTAACAGTTAGCATATTTATCATTAATTATTCTAATAGATCTTCAGAGCCCGGTTCACTTCTGTCTTTTCTGTTCTGATCTTCTCTGCCTATCAGTAATATGGCTGTTATGACCATGATTATACCTGCGATCTTCATCGGTCCGGCCTCTTCGCGGAAGATGAATATCCCGACCAGCGATCCGACTATCGGCTCGGTCGCGCCGTAGATTGCCGCCTTTCCGCTCTCGATAAGCTTAAGTCCCATCGAGAATACATACTGAGCCAGCACGCCCGTGACAATACTCATCACAAAAGCTACAGCAAGTATCGAAGGCTTTGCCAGACAGATCGAGAAAAGCTCGCCGGCGCCGCTGAACGGAATAAGGAATATGAAGCTGAAAAGGAGCGTATACATCGTAACAGTCTCAGGCGGATTCTTTCTGACCGCGATGCTCGTCAGTATATTATTGAGAGCATAGGCAAGGCCCGTCAGTACACCTGTAAGAATCGCGACAGGAGGCGGTGTATAGCCTTCCCCGAGCACTCCGGTCACAAGCACGCATCCGACGATCGTAAGTACCAGTGCGACAAGCTTCGGCGCAGTAAATTTTTCTCCGAAGAAGATCCTTGCCAGGATCATTACGAAGACCGGTGAAGTATACAGAAGCACCACTGCGATCGAGGCCCGGCTGTTGATTATCGTGTAGAAATACAGGAAATTGAACACCACCCCATTGATGAACCCGCATAGCATTATGAGGCCCAGATCCATGAGCCGGATTCTGAACAGATTCCTGTCCTTACTCAGTATCAGCAGTGCAAAAATAGTGACCGCAAAGAGCTGCCGCAGAAATGATATCTGCATGGTGCCGAGCCCGGCATCCGACATGTAGTTGATAAAAATGCTGATCACGCCCCAGCAGGTGCCGGCAAGTATGATCAGCAGTGCGCCTTTTCTGTTGTTGTTAAGAAGTTTTCTTTCCAAAGCTTTAGCAGGGAGAACTCTGTCTCCGTCTCTGTCCCTTTCTTGTTTATGGTGCCGTTACGCTGCCCCTTTCGGACGACGGGTCGACTGTAATAAGAACGCCGATGAATACTATTATTATGCCGGCTACCTGCCTCAGTGTGATCGGTTCTCCGAGCATCAGGCTGGAGAAGACCGCCACGAACACAGGCTGTGATGCATATATGATCGTAGAGTGTGCTGCCGAGCTGTATTTCTCCGCGGCAGTCTGGAGTATGAAACCGAGCGCGCCGCAGCCGAGCGCCAGATACAGAAGCTGGCCCCAGCCTGCAGGGCTTGCAGGAAGTCTGAATCCGTCCTCAAGAAGCATCGAGAAGACGAATCCGTATACCGCTACGAAGATCAGCTGGAAAGTCCCAAGCACGATCGGGTCGTTTTCTCTGGCAAACCTCTCTGTGTACAGCATCTGAAATGAATAGAAGAACGCGCTGAAGATGCAGATGATATCTCCCTTATTCAGTGTCAGATTGCCTGAAAGGCACATGAGACCTACTCCTACGAGCGTTATTATCACGCTCGCTGTCTGCCTCCCTGTAGGTGCTTTCTTCTCCTGCACCCAGACAATAAGAGGCGTGAAGAATGCAACAAGGCTCATCATGAATCCGGCATTGGATGCTGTGGTGTATTTGCACCCGAGCACCATGCACAGATACGATACGAAAAGAAACGTTCCCAGTATGCCCGCGTGAAAAGCAGTTTCGCGCGCTGCAGCTCTGTATCTTCTGTGGAAGACAGCAAAACAGACCGCGAATGCGATAAGGAATCTGAGTGCCACCATGTTGAAAACTTCCAGTTCTGCCAGGATCTGCTTTGAGAAGATCGTCATGGCACCGAATATCATGGTGGCGGCCAGCATCATAAGGTCACCAGCGAGCGTTTTTTTCATTCTTTGTTCTATTCGCCGAGATATCTAAGCAGTTCTTCATTCGAATCCGCTATGATCTTCTCTTCATCTATTCCTGTTATCCTGCCGTGGTCTACTGTGACCTTTCCGTTGATTACGGTATAGTCGACAGCTCCTCTGAGACCTACTGTTCCGAGCATGGACTTCGGATCATAGCAGGCTCCGACAAGCTCAAAGCGGTCGCTGTCTACCAGGAAGAAGTCAGCACACTTTCCTGTCTCGACAGATCCTATCTCTGCGTCTCTTCCGAGCAGCCTTGCCGAACCCATGGTCGCCATTTTGAGGAAGTCATATCCGGTCGGTGCTTTTCTGCTGGAGTTGAGGCGGTGAAGGAGGAATCCCACACGGAGCTCTTCGAGCATATCCGATCCGTCATTGGATGCGGATCCGTCTACACCCAGTCCAACCGGTATACCCATCTCGAGCATCTCCGGGATCCTTGCTATTCCGGATGATAGCTTCATGTTGGATATCGGGCAGTGGCATACGCCAGTACCGGTCTCAGCGAGAAGCTTCAGCTCTTCATCATTGAAGTGTATGCCATGTGCATACCAGACATCATCTCCTACCCATCCGAGTTTCTCCATATATGCAAGCGGCCTCATTCCTTCGCGCTCAAGCATATAGGCCTCCTCGTCCTTGGTCTCGCACAGATGCGTATGGAGGCGCACGCCTTTTTCACGTGCGAGGATCGCGCTCTCGCGGAGCAGGTCCTCAGATACCGAGAAAGGCGAACACGGTGCAAGGGCTATACGTCTCATCGATGTGAACGATCTGTCGTGGTATTTGTCGATCAGATCGATACTGTTCTTCATGATCTCATCGACTGTCTGAACGACACTGTCAGGCGGAAGTCCGCCGTCTTTGACAGACAGGTCCATGGAACCTCTGGAGAAATGCATCCTGACGCCCAGTGCATCTGCGGCAGCTGCCTGCGCGCCGATGAGGTCTCCGGCTCCTTCAGGAAAAACGTAGTGATGATCGAACACTGTCGTGCAGCCGTTCTTCATCAGCTCTCCCATTGCAGTCAGTGATGAGAGGTATATAGTATCTTCATTGAGGTTTTTCCAGATCTCATACAGTGTGATCAGCCAGTCGAAAAGCTCCATGTTCTGGACTTCCTCAAGATTGCGGGAGAATACCTGATACAGGTGGTGATGCGCGTTGACGAGTCCCGGATAGCACAGCATCCTGCTTCCGTCTATCTCAACATCAGCATCATGATTCTCCGGCCCGATGTAAGTGATCAGACCGTCTTCGCAGAAAATACTGACATCCTCATATACAGTATCTTCCCGGTCACAGGACACGAGATAACGGATATTATTAACAGCTAAAGTACTCATTTCTATATCCTCCTTTATCCTGTTATTGTTCTGTTGTTAATTCTGATTGTAGCACAAAGCGAGTGTTATATAACGCTTGATTTCCTTTCCTGAAAATGATACAAACATCTAGGTCTTATAAAATCAAGGGGACAGGGATATCATTATGGCTAATAACACAGGCAAAACAAGACTGGCAACGCTGGCAGGCATGGCGCTTATCCTGCTCGGAGTGTACAAGGTCACCACAGAAGCATATAAGGTTTCTTAATGTTTCGGGCATCAAAGATTAATGCATTCCGGTCAGAAAAGGTGGTAATATTACATAGATTCAGAAGCTGAACTGATCAACTTAAAGATATAGACAGGACACACTATGGAAATAAACAAAAAAACTCTATACCGCGCGGGAATAACTATACTTGGCAACCTGACTTATGCTGCAGGTGTCAACCTCATGATCAATCCGATCCATCTGTACAGCGGAGGCTTTACAGGAATAGCCCAGCTTATCAGGATGTTCCTTATTGACGTTCTCCACATACCTCAGATCGGGGCAGTCGACTATATGGGCATCATCTATTTCCTGATCAATGTGCCTTTCTTCATCATGGCATACAGGGTCATGGGCCGGAAATTCTGTATCACGACCCTTATTTCGATCGCCATGGCATCCGCATTCCTGTCGATAATCCCCGTGCCTACGAAGCCGATAGTTGAAGACCGCATCCTCGCAGCCCTTGTCGGAGGACTCGGTTCAGGCTACGGTGCCGGACTCGTACTCAGAGCAGGCAGCTCGCAGGGCGGCCAGGATCTGATCGGAGTCTGTCTCGCCAAAACACATCCGGATTTCAAGGTAGGCGCTATAGGCATCGCCATCAGTGTAACCATTTACACGATATGCCTTTTCGTCTACGACATTCCTACCGTCCTCTACTCGATCATTTTCGCAGTTATGACAGGTATTTTCATCGACAAGGTGCACACTCAGAATATCAAGATAGAGTGCATGATCTTCACCAAGAAGGAAGGCCTCGCTCAGGCTATCCTCGATGAACTGAACCGCGGCGTAACTACATGGGAAGGCGTCGGCGCCTATACAAAAGAAGACTCCCACGTGATCGTTACCGTTATCTCCAAATACGAAGAGCCTCATCTCCGCGAGATCATCGCGCGCATAGATCCTAATGCATTTATGATCATCACCGACGATGCGAGAGTAGCAGGCAACTTCCAGAAGAGATTCACAGAATAGCAAAACTGCTATCTGTAATCTGCTGTTTTGATGCCCTGTTCTCTTACAAGGGCTTTCAGTCTGTTCATCTCTTCTTTGTCCGGAGTGTAGAATCCTTCCTGGCCAAAAGGCAGCCCGAGGGCTTCGTACTTCACCTGTCCAAGGCGGTGATAAGGCAGAAGCTCCATCTTAGCCTCCGGAAGCACGCTTTTAACATAGTCTGCTGATGCCTTTATGTTATCTTCGCTGTTATTGACACCCCCGATGACAGGAATCCTGATGACGATGTCTCTGCTTCCGGCAAGAGTTCCCAGCCCGGCGATGTTGCGCAGTATCTTTTCATTGCTGACACCAGTGAACTCTCTGTGCACTTCCGGATCCATGTGCTTCAGGTCCATGAATATCAGGTCCATTCGTTCAAGTGCCGGCCTGACTGAGTCAAAATCAAAGTATCCGCAGCTCTCGAGCGTGAGGCTGTAGCCCATGTCGTAGAGCTCGCGCGACAGATACTCAAGCAGCTCCGGCTGTGATGTCGCCTCGCCTCCGGAAAAAGTCACTCCTCCCCCACTGTATGAGAAGAAAAGTCTGTACCTGTGGATCTCGCGGATGACCTCATCTGCATCCATCAGAGTGACCATGCGGGTCCTTGCTTTCTCAGGGCATACGGAAACGCAGGCACCGCACGCCGTGCAGAGCTCCCTGCCGTTCCCGCTGTTCATATCTGTTCCGATGCCTTCCGGGCACACTGAAACGCAGGCGCCGCACCCGATGCATCTGCGGCTGTACCAGCCGACGACTTCCTCCTGTCTGAAGCCTTCGGGATTGGAGCACCATCTGCACCTGAGCGGGCAGCCCGCCATGAATATATTCGTCCTGATCCCTTCCCCGTCATTGACAGAGAAAGGCTGTATCTGCATTATATAGCCCTTCATCCTGTGTATCAGAATTCTGTGTGAGCATTTCTTGCCATGATAGAGTTCTGCATCTCAGTAGAGAGGTTGGTGAACTGTGCGCTGTATCCGGCGACCCTCACCAGCAGACTCCTGTATTTCTCCGGATGCTTCTGAGCATCAGCAAGCACCTCGTTGGAGATCGTGTTGAACTGGACGTGGAATCCGCCGAGGGCAAAATAACTCTGCAGCATCGCACCGAGATTGGCTCTTCCTCTCCTGGTTGCGACCAGATCGTGATTGAGTCTGAGGTTGAGAAGAGTTCCGCCGCTGTGGATGTCGTGGTTCATCTTTGCTGCGCTCCTGAGAGCTGCAAGGCATGTCGATGTGTCACTGCCGGTATATGGCGATACACCTTCGTTGATCGGATCCTTCGCGTGGCGCCCTTCCGGAGTAGCTCCGAGGACTTTGCCCGTAGGCAGGTAGTTGGAGATACCCATGAAAGCTGTTACGAAATGATTTCCGTACAGGTCGTCATACTGTGTAACCTCTTCATAGAAGAAATCCGCCAGGTCTCTTGCGATCGAATCGACATAGTTGTCATCGTTGCCGTATTTCGGGCATGCAAGAGCAAGTTCTCTCAGCTGTTCATATCCTTCCCAGTTGTTGTCGATCGCATCGATGATCTCAGCCATCGTTGTCACCTTGTCTTCGAAGACGAGTTTTCTGATGACAGCAAGCGAGTTGGCAGTCACGGAAAGGCCGACTCCGGTGAAGACCGGTCCTATGTTGTACTTAGCCCCGCCGTCGACGAGATCCCTGCCGTTCTTCATGCAGTATTCATTGCATGCCGACATGAACGGTCTGTGACCGATCTCTCTGTGGATCTCCTGCGCGGTGACAAGGCTTATTACACCGTGGCGGACGAGATATCTGAACTGTTTCTTCCAGGCCTCGACGATCTCTTCCATAGATGCAAAAGTCTTAGGGTCCTTCTCAGGAAGTGATACCTGCTCACCCGACAGACGGCTCCTGCCCTGGTTGAGAGCGAATTCGAGAGCAGCGGCAAAGCTGATGCTCGCAGCCGATGTCCACTCAAAAGTCTTGCGCGAATGCGGAACCACGCAGCCGCAGTTGTTCCAGTCTCTGGCATCCTCAGGCTTGTAGCCGAGGTTGGAAAGCATCTGGTAGCCGGTCCTGTCGCCGTGTATAGCAGGGAAACCGCAGCCCGTGGAGACGAGCTCTGTCACTGCCTCCATGAATTCAGGCGGACAGTCCGGATGGATCCTGCAGCTGAGAGTCGGCTGATGAGTCATGCACTCTCTGGTTGCCTGGATCGCCATGTATGAGATCGTGTTGGTGGCATCTGATCCGTCGACCTTGGTGCCGCCGACCGTGAGGTTTTCGAAATTAGTATAGCCGGCAAAAAAGCTGGCAGTGTTCTTCGAGATGGTCCACGCCCACTCACTGTACTTGAGCCACAGACACTCTACGAGTTCGAGTGCCGTGTCATAGTCTATGATCCCCGCTTCCTCATCCTTCTTATAGTACGGATACATGTACTGGTCGAATCTGCCCGGGTTCCACGCAAGCGGATTCTCAGCTATAATGCCGCCGAGCTGCACGAACCAGACAAACTGGATCGCTTCTCTGAATGTCTGAGGCGGCTGCTCCGGGATGCGTGAGCAGATCTGCGAGATCTCTTCGAGTTCCTTCTTCCTTGCAGGATCGGTCTCGGCCTCTGCCATTTCTGCCGCTTTCGCTGAATAGCGTCTTCCGAGAGTGATCATTGCATCTGCGATCAGCACCATCGATCTGTAGAAATCGATCTTCGCCTTCTCTTCAGGCTTCGCTTCATCAAGCTTCGACATATATTCCTCGGCCTCCGCGCGGATGCCGCCGTACCCTTTTGGCAGAAGGACATCGATATAATCAGCGGAGATCTCGCCTATGCCGTTTCTCCATTTTGAGTCGGTATCGAGGAATCCTGTGTCAACTCCGATCTTCTTAGTTGCCTCGGATGTTCTTGCAAGGAATGCTTCCTCGACAGACTTGCCCTTCCAGTAAGGGAAGATGTTCTTTCTGATGAATTCAGTCTGCTCAGGTGTCACATCATAAGGATCCTGTCCCCTTTCCGGGAAAGTGTCGATCTCGTCATTGATCCAAAGCCATCCGAATTCAGGAGTGAGTATCGCGCATTTTCTGTATTCTCCGCTGGTCCCGACGATGAGCTCACCCTCCCAGATGTTGACGGAAAGTTCGCAGCAGGTGTCATAGAAAGCCTGCGCCGTGCGGATCAGATGAGGCTGCCCTTCAGTCCTCTGAAAAGACTTGGTCCAGCTCCATGCGCGCTCATATGAAATGTGCGGTTTCGTGTTGACATAGTTCTGTCTGATTTTTTCAACTCTCTCGGTTATAGCCATCTTTGATTCCTTTCGCTTAAGGCCGTGAACACTCTCTTAGAGTGAGGTCAAAGAATCCCCTGACGCATCAGACGGCAGGGGATCTTATATCAAATAGTTACATTAAAGCTCTACGACCCAGTCTCCCATTACGTCAGGAGCTGTGCCTGTCTGCATTCCGTAAAGTGTATCATAAAGCTTCTGGCTGAGTTCTCCTACCTTCTCTCCGCTGATAGGATAGTCCTCGCCTCTGTATCTGAGAAGCCCGATAGGTGATACTACGCAGGCAGTTCCGGTCGCCCACGCTTCTGTGAGAGAACCGTCTTTGATCGCTGCGAGTACGTCTGTGATCTCAAGCCTCTTTTCCTCTACATTGCATCCCCATTTTCTCATGAGCTGTATAGCGCTGTCACGAGTGACACCCGGAAGGATAGAGCCTGTCAGAGATGATGTGTATACAGTGTCTCCGATCTTGAAGAAAGCGTTGGATGTTCCGACCTCTTCAACATAGCGGTGCTCCTTGGCATCGAGCCAGAGAACTTCCTCGCATCCCTGCTTCTTGGCCTCTGTAGCAGCGATCATGCCGCATGAATAGTTGCCGCCGCACTTCGCAAAACCTGTGCCGCCGACTGCTGCGCGGATGAACTCTTCCTCTACCCAGATGTGGCTTCCGTGAAGCTCCTTGTCATTGCCTTCATAGTAAGCAGCGACAGGCGAGAGAATGATTATGAACCAGTATTTCGAAGCCGGATGTACAGCCATGCTCGGTTCCGGCGAGATGATGAACGGACGGATGTAGAGAGATGTTCCAGGCTCTGAAGGGACCCAGTCTCTGTCTTCACTTACGATAGCCTTGACTGCTGCGATATACAGATCTACATCGATCCTCGGAATGCACAGACGGTCGTTACTGTTCTGAAGACGCTTAGCATTCATGTCCGGACGGAAGAGATTGATCCCTCCCTGAGGATTTCTGTATGCCTTCATGCCCTCGAAAGTCATCTGAGCATAGTGCAGAGTGCATGCTGCAGGGTCCATCGGAAGCGGTCCGTAAGGCACGATGCGTCCGTCATGCCATCCCTGCCCTTCATCATATTCCATTATGAACATGTGGTCTGTGTAGTACTTTCCAAAACCCAGCGCTTTCTGGTCTGGCTTTTCCTTAGGCGCTGTTGTTCTGGTAACCTTGAAATCATAAGCCATTGATCAATTCCTCCTTATCATGAAGTGCCGGCCGTCCTCATGCGGCGTCAGCACTTTTAATCATTGTTGTATGTATAAAGCAGCAGTCTCTACATAATGAGATTGAATCCCTGATCACGCAGGGTCTTTCTGACTTCTTCGAGCTGTGCAAAATCTCTTGTTTCGATCTCGAGTGTAAGTACGCAGCTTGTGACGGCAGTGTTAGGATCTGAATGTCCGTAGTGCACGCCCGTTACATTGGCTCCGCAGCCGGCTATGATCGTGGCAACATCCACGAGCTGTCCCGGCTTGTCCTCAAGTGCGATCTGAAGTGTAGCATTGCGGCCGCTTGTCACCAGACCTCTGGTGATGACTCTTGAGAGGATGTTGACGTCAATGTTTCCGCCTGATACAAGGCAGACTACGCGCTTGCCTTCCAGAGGGATCTTGCCGAACATCATCGCAGCTACGGATACAGCACCTGCTCCTTCAGCGATGAGCTTCTGCTTTTCGATAAGTGCGAGTATTGCCGCCGCTATCTCATCTTCTGTAACTGTAACGACCTCGTCTACATACTTCTTGATGAGAGAGAATGTCAGGTCTCCCGGGTGCTTGACAGCGATGCCGTCTGCAAAAGTGCTGACTGTGTTCAGTGTGACCTGCTCATCATACTTGAGGCTGTCTGCCATGCTTGCGGCTTCCTTCGCCTGTACGCCGTAGATCTTGACGTCCGGTTTCAGCTTTTTGACAGCATAGGCAACTCCGGAAATGAGTCCGCCTCCGCCGATCGGTACGACGATCGCATCCAGTTCAGGAAGCTGATCGAGGATCTCAAGGCCTATAGTTCCCTGGCCTGCGATGACATCAGGATCGTCAAAAGGATGTATGAAGGTCGCTCCTGTCTCGTCGCGCAGCTTGCACGCATATGTGTATGCATCATCATAAGTTCCCTTTACGAGGCATACTTCAGCACCGAGAGCTTTGGTAGCCTCGACCTTGCTGATAGGAGCTCCGTCCGGCATGCATATAGTGCTCTTGGCGCCCATTCTTGTCGATGCAAGAGCAACGCCCTGAGCATGGTTGCCGGCGCTGCATGCGACTATGCCTGCGGCCTTTTCCTCATCGCTGAGTCTGCTGATCTTGAAGTATGCTCCTCTCAGCTTGAAGCTTCCTGTTACCTGAAGATTCTCGGTCTTGAGATACACCTCATTTCCGTGGCTGAAATGCGGTGAATAGATCAGGTCTGTTTTTCTTGCTACGTCCTTAAGCGCGAAAGATGCCTGATATACTCTGTCAAGTGACAGCTTGTTTCCTGTTGCCATTTCCTGATTCCCTCTTTCCTTGTCAATGTGGCTGCTCTCCTGCCTGAGAGCATGATTTTATTCTGTCTGGCTCTGCAGTCCTTCAAGCCATGTAATAAACTGGCTTGCGGTCCTTCCGGACATGCCTCCGTGACGAAGCTCCCACTTGCGTGCCGCATCATAAAGTGCTTCGCCTTCGAGCGTTATACCTTTTCTCTCCGCCAGCGATCTGACTATATCCAGATACTCTTTCTGCACCGGCTTCGGATAGAATATGGCGACACCGAACCTGGACGCCAGAGACAGTTTCTCTTCCATGGTATCCGACCTGTGTATGTCTTCGTTGTACTCCATGTCACTGCGGTCTCCCCAGGTCTCACGGATCAGGTGACGCCTGTTGGATGTCGCGTATATGAGGACCCTGTCCTCACGTTTTTCAAGAGCGCCCTCAAGCATAGCCTTGAGTTCCTTGTAATCGCTCTCGTTCTCCTCAAACGACAGATCGTCGAGGTAGATTATGAATCTGTAATTCCTCTTCTTGATCTCGGACATGATCTGAGGCATCAGATGTCTCTGCGCCTTGCTTATCTCTATCAGCCTCAGTCCGCGGTCAAAATAATCATGCATCAGGGCGTGGACACTCGTTGACTTGCCCGTACCGCTGTCTCCGTAGAGAAGAACGTTGTTCGCGTGCTGCCCGCACACAAAGGCCTCAGTATTCGCCCTGAGTGTTTCCTTCTGGCTCTCATATCCTATGAGATCATCGAAGGTCACATCGCTCATCTCCGTCACCGGTACGAAGTGAGGTTCTCCCGGAACGTATGCAGACTCAGGCTTGTCCTCTGCACGGAATGCTCTGAAAAGGCTGAACATTCCGCAGCCGTATCTCTCATACTCATCGGTCACTACCCTGCAGAAATCTCCAGTGTTATCGCACTCTGCAAGCCGGAAGCTCAGTTCCATTATCCTCCTGCCTGCTGCTGAAGGCTCTGAGTCAGCGTATGGCGCACGGTAGTCTTTCATGATGCTGACCGGCTCATCGGCCATCATCAGCCTGATCCTGTCAAGGTCAGGTTCTGCAAGCTTAAGGACGGTCGCATCCTTCCTGACCTGCATCCTCTCACATGTGAGGCTGAAAGGATTCTCAGCCGTGATGATCCTGTAGGTCAGCCAGTGCTGCCAGATATTGCCCTCAAGACCGAATTCTGCTGCAAAAGAGACGAGCATGCGCAGGAACGCGCGTTCGTCTGCTTCTTTTAGATCTTCCATTCCATAGAAGAGGAATTCCGGTTCGTTTCTGTACATTATGTCTGTTTACTCTTTTTTCTGTTGAAATGTATATAGCTTCTGCTAAACGAGCTTCTCAAGGATCTTGTCCCTCATCTCGCTTCCCCTGAGCCAGTCTTCCTGTCCCGGAGCCTTGATATCTGCTGTCCTCCAGCCTTCACTGAGTACATCTGCGACTGCTTTCTCGATATAGTCTGCCTCTTCTGCGAGGTCGAAGGAATATCTGAGCATCATAGCAGCGGAGAGAACCGTCGCGATTGGATTCGCGAGGTCTTTTCCTGCGATGTCAGGGGCTGATCCGTGGATAGGCTCATACATGCCGCGGGAGCTGTCTCCGAGAGAAGCCGAAGCGAGAAGGCCGATAGAACCTGTCACCTGCGACGCCTCATCAGAGAGGATGTCACCGAACATATTCGATGTTACTAATACATCGAAGAATGAAGGATCGCGGATGATCTGCATCGCTGCATTGTCGACGTACATATCGTCCAGCCTGACATCCGGATACTCTGTCTCTCCGAGCCTGTGGACTGTCTCACGCCAGAGCCTGGATGTCTCCAGAACATTGGCTTTATCCACGCTTGTAAGATGGCCTTTGCGTCTGCGTGCAGTCTCAAAAGCTCTCCTTGCAACGCGTTCTATCTCCATGACGCTGTATGCTTCTGTATCATAAGCAGCGTCTCCGGCTTCGTTTCTGCCCCTGTCTCCGAAGTATATGCCGCCGGTCAGCTCTCTTACGATCATAAGATCGAAGCCCTTTGCGGCTATATCCGGTCTCAGCACGCAGGCCTCTGCAAGAGCCGGCTGGATCGCAGCCGGTCTGAGATTGGTATAGAGTCCAAGAGCCTTGCGCAGTCCGAGCAGAGCTTTCTCAGGGCGCATATGATTCGGCACAGCGTCCCATTTCGGTCCTCCGACAGCTCCGAGAAGGACACTGTCAGATGCGAGACATCCGTCTACAGTCTCCTGAGGCAGCGGAACTCCGAATTCATCGAGTGCCGAACCTCCGGCAAGATATGTATTGAAAGCAAAATCATGTCCGAACTTGCCGGCTGTGATTTTGAGCACTTCTACTGTCGCCCCGACTATCTCAGGACCTATCCCGTCTCCAGGGACAAGCGCGATGTTGTATTTCATAGTATTGATCCTCCGTCAACAGGGAATATTACTTCTTATCCTGCTTGCTTTTGAGATACGAAAGCAGCCCGCCGGAATCGATGATCTGCTCGATGAATGCCGGGAATGGTTTTGCCTGGAAGGTCTCTCCCGTAGTCTCATCTGTGATCACTCCTGTTGCAGTATCGACACTGACGATATCTCCTGCCCTGATTGCCTCGGATGCTTCCGGGCACTCGAGGATAGGGAATCCTATATTGATCGAGTTTCTGTAGAAGATCCTCGCGAAGCTTGCTGCGATAACGCACGAAATGCCGCTTGCCTGGATCGCTACAGGAGCATGCTCTCTTGATGATCCGCAGCCAAAATTCCAGCCGCCGACCATTATGTCCCCGTTCTGCACACTGCCGGCAAAACTCTCATCGATGTCGACCATGCAGTGGCTCGCGAGCTCGGCCGGATCAGGATTGTTGAGATAACGTGCAGGGATGATCACGTCTGTATCGATGTGATCTCCGTATTTCCATACTTTTCCTCTCATGATATCTCCTCCTCTATGCTTCAGGGGAAGCGACACATCCGGCAATAGCCGAAGCTGCTGCTACAGCAGGGCTTGCGAGTATGACCTCACTGCCTGTGTGTCCCATCCTGCCGACAAAATTCCTGTTAGTTGTTGCGACAGCTCTCTCTCCGTCTGCCATGACCCCCATGTGTCCTCCGAGACATGGTCCGCATGTCGGTGCGGATACAGCACATCCCGCTTTGACGAAGGTCTCGAGGAGTCCTTCCTTAAGGCAGTCGAGGTAGATCTGCTGAGTCGCCGGTATGATGATGCAGCGCACTCCATCCGCTACCTTATGGCCTTCGAGGATGGAAGCAGCTACTCTCATATCTGACATACGTCCGTTGGTGCATGAGCCGATAACTACCTGCTGGATCGGCATTCCTGCAGCTTCATCTACAGTCCTTGTATTGGACGGAAGATGCGGAAGCGATACTGTCGGTCTGAGCTCTGAAAGATCGATGGTTACGACTCTCTCGTACTCAGCGTCTTCATCTGCCTCATATACTGCAGGCTCACGTCCGAATCTGCCGCTGATGTATTCCATGGTCTTCTCATCGACCGGGAATATGCCGTTCTTGCCTCCGGCTTCTATCGCCATGTTGGAGATAGTGAATCTGTCGTCCATGCTGAGTTCGGAGACGCCTTCTCCTGTGAACTCAAGCGACTGATAAAGCGCTCCGTCTACACCGATCATTCCGATCAGGTGGAGGATGACGTCTTTACCTGATACATACGGCTGCAGCTTTCCCTTCAGCTCGACCTTGATCGCGGACGGAACTCTGAACCAGTTGAGTCCGGAAGCCATTCCGGCTGCCATATCCGTTGATCCGACTCCTGTGGAAAAAGCACCGAGTGCTCCGTATGTGCATGTGTGGGAGTCAGCACCGATGATGCAGTCTCCCGGGCCTACGATCCCCTGCTCCGGCAGAAGAGCGTGCTCTATGCCGACAGTTCCGACATCGTAGAGATGTGTTATGTTGTGTTTCTTAGCGAATTCACGCGCAGTAACGCACAGCTCTGCTGACTTGATGTCCTTGCAAGGTGTGTAGTGGTCAAGCGCGATGACGATCTTCTCTCTGTCGAAGACCTCGGTAAAACCGGCTTTCTCGAATACACCGATAGCTACCGGTGTTGTGACGTCATTGCCGAGAACGATGTCGAGTTTTGCCTCGATCAGATCGCCGGCGTGCACCTCAGGAAGGCCTGCATGCGCGGCCAGGATCTTCTGTGTCATTGTCATGCCCATTGTTTCTGCCTCCTGTCCTTCTGCCTATGCTTCGGCTGCTCCGGCCTGATCTGCGACCTTGTTGTCATAAGCTGCCAGCTTGTTGAGCGCCTTGAGGTAAGCATTGACACTCGCCTCGATGATATCTGTTGAAAGTCCGCGGCCTGTGAATGTCCTGCCGTGAGCGTTTACCTTGACAGTTACATCACCAAGAGTGTCCTTGCCCTCGGATATAGAGTGGATATTGAATATGTCGAATGTATGCGGGGACGGCTTCATTATCGCATCGATAGCATTGTATGCTGCGTCGATAGGTCCGTCGCCGAGAGCTACATCCTGACTCTTCTCATCATCCTTGATCAGGCTGACGGTGCAGGTAGCTGTAGTGAAGTTGCTTGTAGATACCTGGAACCAGTCGAGCTTGTAGCCGTCATCTGTATCTGTGTAGATATCTGTAGTGTGATGTGTCGCGATAGCTTCGAGGTCAGCATCTGTGATGTTCTTCTTCTTGTCACAGATCACCTTGAACTCCTCAAAGCAGCTGTTGAGCTCTTCCTTGGTCAGATTGTAGCCGAGCTCCTCGAGTCTCTTGCCTACTGCATGGCGTCCGGAATGCTTTCCGAGAACGATGTTGTTGATCCTGAGGCCTATCGACTCCGGAGTCATGATCTCGTAAGTCTTCTTGTTGGCGAGAACTCCGTGCTGATGGATGCCTGCCTCGTGGGCAAAAGCGTTCTTGCCTACGATCGGCTTGTTGATCGGAGCGGTCTGTCCGATGATGTTGTATACGGTCTTACTTGCACGGTGGATCTGAGTCGCATCGATCCTTGTGTCTGCCTGATACTCATCCTGACGTGTGCGCAGTGCCATTACAACTTCTTCCATCGAAGTGTTTCCTGCTCTCTCGCCGAGTCCGTTGACTGTGCACTCTATCTGTCTTGCACCGCCTCTGACGCCTGCAAGTGAGTTGGCTGTCGCCATGCCCAGATCATTGTGGCAGTGTACTGAGAATATGGCCTTCTCTGCCCCACGGACGTTCTCCTTCACGTTCCTGATCAGATACTCCATCTCATCAGGTGTAGTGTATCCTACTGTATCCGGAAGGTTGATCGTTGTAGCTCCGCTTTCGATGGCTACAGCAGTGATCTTCTTAAGGAATTCAATGTCGCTCCTCGTTGCATCCTCAGCTGAGAACTCGATGTTGGAACAGTATTTTCTCGTATAGGCGACCATCGCTCTTGCCTGTTCGAGAACTTCATCCGGGGACATCTTGAGCTTGTACTGCATGTGTATAGGCGAAGTAGCGATGAAGACATGGATCCTCGGATCCACTGCTCCCTTAACTGCCTCCCATGCAGCGTCTATATCCTTGATATTGCATCTTGCAAGGCTCGCAACAGTGCAGTCCTTAACGTTCTCCGAGATGGTCTTTACAGACTCAAAATCTCCCGGGGAAACTATAGCGAATCCAGCTTCGATGATATCTACTTTTAATTTTTCCAGACAGTGTGCGACCTCGATCTTCTCTTCAAGGTTCATGCTGCAGCCAGGCGACTGCTCACCATCTCTGAGTGTGGTATCGAATATTTTTACCTGATCCATAAACTGATCTCCTGTAGTATGATCTCCGGTACCTTACTGTGCTGTGCACTTTGATCCCGCAGTCCTTACCCTTTTTCCTAATTATTCCAGTATAGCTCCCTTATCCGCGGAGGATACGAGCTTAGCGTAGCGTGCAAGGTAACCCGTAGTGATCTTAGGCTCAGGGCATACCCATTTTGCACGTCTTGCCTCGAGTTCTTCGTCGGATACCTTCAGTTCGATAGTCTTGTTGATGATATCTATAGCGATCATGTCGCCTTCTTCAACAAGTCCGATGTTGCCGCCGGATGCAGCCTCAGGGCTGACATGTCCGATCGAAGCTCCTCTTGTAGCGCCTGAGAATCTTCCGTCTGTTATGAGCGCGACTGATTCATCGAGGCCCATGCCTGCGATAGCGGATGTAGGATTGAGCATCTCTCTCATTCCCGGACCGCCCTTAGGTCCTTCGTATCTGATGACAACTACATCGCCGGCCTTGATCTCTCCTGCATAGATGACCTTGATGGCATCTTCTTCAGAGTCGAAGACTCTTGCAGGACCCTCATGCTGAAGCATGGACTCCTTGACAGCTGCCTGCTTGACGACGCATCCGTCCGGTGCGAGGTTGCCCTTGAGTACTGCGATGCCGCCTGTCTTCATGAACGGATCCTCGAATGGTCTGATGATCTCAGGATTGAGATTCTCAGCATGCTCGATATTCTCGCCCATCGTCTTCATGGTGCATGTCATGACCGAAGTATCCAGAAGTCCGCCCTTGGTGAGCTCTTTCATTACTGCATAGACTCCGCCTGCTTCATCAAGATCTTCCATGAAGGTGTCGCCTGCAGGTGCGAGGTGGCACAGGTTAGGAGTCTTCGCGCTGATCTCGTTAGCCATGTCAAAATCGACATCGACATGTGCTTCATGAGCGATAGCAGGCAGATGGAGCATCGTATTAGTCGAGCATCCGAGTGCCATATCTACTGTCTCTGCATTGTGAAAAGCAGCGGCTGTCATGATGTCGCTCGGCTTGATATCTGCTTCGACGAGCTTCATGATCTGCATTCCGGTCTCCTTGGCAAAGCGTATCCTAGCTGAATACGGTGCCGGGATGGTGCCGTTGCCAGGAAGTGCCATTCCGATAGCCTCTGTGAGGCAGTTCATGGAATTGGCTGTATACATTCCTGAGCAGGAACCGCATGACGGGCATGCTTTCTCTACATATGTCTGCACTCCGTCCTCGTCCATCTTTCCTGCGTGATATGCTCCTACAGCCTCAAACATGTGCGAGAGGCATGTGCGGCGTCCGTCCGGAAGTTTTCCTGCCAGCATAGGTCCGCCTGAGCAGAATATGGTCGGAACGTTGATGCGTGCTGCAGCCATCAGAAGGCCCGGCACATTCTTGTCGCAGTTCGGGATCATAACGAGTCCGTCAAACTGATGAGCGATAGCGAGAGCTTCAGTAGAGTCTGCTACCAGATCGCGTGTGACAAGAGAATACTTCATTCCGATATGTCCCATTGCGATACCGTCGCATACTGCGATGGCCGGAACGAGTATTGGTGTTCCTCCGGCTGCTCTGACGCCTGCCTTTACAGCATCAGCGATCTTGTCGAGGTTCATATGACCCGGAACGATCTCGTTATATGAGCTGACAACACCGATGATCGGTCTTCTCTGCTCTTCTTCGGTAAGACCCAGCGCGTACAGGAGACTCCTGTTAGGCGCGCGGTCCACCCCTTTCTTTATCTGATCAGATTTCATTATTTCCTCCGGATAACTGCAGGTGCCGGTGATGAGTTTTGAGAGAAGCTATACATTTTCCGTGAAAAAGCACGGATAATGTATAGTGACTCACTGCTCTTGTTTATACAAATGACTACCGGCGACTGTATTGTAATCGATTAGTTTGCATTTGTCCGTAAACAACGGATTTTTCAGTTCTTCTGCTCTTATTCTATAGTGACTTGCCGGAAATTCCTTTAGCAGCTATACATTTATTGCAGAAACATTTTTCATATGTATAGTTTTCTGAAAAAGTCCTCCGCGGCTCGTCCAGAACCGTTATTGTAAGTACGGCAGCGCCGTGCTATTAGTTGGAAGCGTTGTCCAGATCGCTGTCATTCTTCCACAGCATCTCATCTCTGAGCTTCTTTCCTACAACTTCCATCTCATGCTTTGCAAGCTGTGCTCTCTTGGAGTTGAAGAATGTACGGCCGTTCTTGTTCTCAGCGATCCACTTGCCTGCGAATGTGCCGTCCTGAATGTCTGAGAGAACCTTTCTCATGTTGGCCTTGATTTCATCGTGAGGCAGTACGCGAGGTCCCGATACATATTCACCGAACTCAGCAGTGTCGGAGATGGAGTAGTTCATTGCAGCGATGCCGCCCTTGTTGATGAGGTCGACGATCAGCTTCATCTCGTGGATGCACTCGAAGTATGCGTTCTCAGGCTTGTAACCAGCCTCTACGAGTACTTCGAATCCGCACTGCATCAGGTCTACTACGCCGCCGCAGAGTACTGTCTGCTCGCCGAAGAGGTCTGTCTCAGTCTCTTCATCCATTGTTGTCTCGAGGATTCCTGCACGAGCTCCGCCGATTCCTGCAATATAAGCAAGAGCGATGTCATATGCTTTGCCGGAAGCATCCTGCTCTACTGCTACGAGGCAAGGTACGCCCTTTCCTGCTACATACTGGCTGCGGACTGTGTGTCCAGGTCCCTTAGGAGCTGCCATGAATACGTCAACGCCTTCAGGAGCTACGATCTGCTTATATCTGATGTTGAATCCGTGTGCGAATGCGATCGCATTGCCAGCTTCGAGGTTAGGTGCGATCTCGCTCTTGTATACCTGAGCCTGAACTTCGTCGTTGATCAGGATCATGATGATGTCAGCCTTCTTAGCTGCATCTGCAACTGTATATACTTCGAAACCGTCCTTCTCTGCTACAGGCCAGCTCTTGCCGCCCTTTCTGAGTCCTACGATTACATTGCATCCGGAGTCACGGAGGTTAAGTGCATGTGCGTGTCCCTGTGAACCATAACCGATGATAGCAATAGTCTTTCCGTTCAGTACATCAAGATTACAATCCTTTTCATAATACATTTTTACCATAGCTGAATTCCCCTCTTTCTTTTGATTCATCATTAATAGTAGCTGTTCCGCGTTCCATCGCCACGACACCTGTTCTTGCTATCTCAAGGATATCGAACTCTCTGAGTATATTCTCAAGTCCCGAAAGCTTGTCTGCGTCTCCTGAGATCCCGAGTGTGAGTGTCTGCAGCGATACATCTATGATCTGAGCACGGAATATATTGGCGAGCTGCATAACATCATTGCGGCGTTCGCTGGTCTCCGCGCGGACCTTGACTAGCATCAGTTCACGGTATATCGACGACTCTGCGTTGAGCCATTTTACCGAATGTACCGGATAGATCTTTCGAAGCTGGTTGCACAGGAGCTCTGTGTGCGGTGCGTCCGCCATCACGTCTATGGTGATACGGGTAACGCCCGGATTCTCTGTAGGGCCCGCTGCAAAAGCTTCGATATTATACCCTTTGCGGGAGAAAAGTCTGGCTATCTGTGACAGGACTCCCGGCTCATTGTCGACGAGCATGGCGAGGGTCTGTCTTTTGACATCGTTCATGTTGTCCATCTCTTCCTCCCTTCTATATCTTCATAAAATCTGTGATATGGCTGCCGCCGCCGACCATCGGGCGGACCATCTCGTCGATGTCGAGCATGCAGTCTATTACGCAGCCTTCTCCGCAGTCCATTGCCTCGAGGATAGCTTTCTCCAGATCCTTCTGGTTATTGACTCTCCAGCCGTGGAGCCCGTAAGCTTCTGCGAGCTTTACGAAGTCCGGGCCTCTGTCGAGTGTGGTCTCAGAGAAGTTCTTCTTATATATAAGGTTCTGCCACTGGCGTACCATCCCGAGAGTACGGTTGTCGAAGATGAATGTGATGACCGGTATGTTGTAATACTGCTCGGTGCAGAGCTCATTGCAGTTCATGCGGAAGCTTCCGTCTCCGGCAACATGTATGACCATCTTGTCAGGATTGCCGACTTTTGCACCGATTGCTGCCCCGAGCCCGAATCCCATCGTTCCGAAGCCTCCCGATGTGATCAGCTGGCCCGGATAGTCGAAGTGGAAGTGCTGTATAGCCCACATCTGATGCTGTCCTACGTCTGTAGCAACGATAGTATCCTGAGGAACCAGCCTTGCGATGGTATCGCACACCTGCTTAGGAGTGAGTGTATCTCCGCCTTCTTCATATACAGTCTCTGTCGGATATGAGAATACGAAATTCTTCCACTCTGTGTGTTCCTGCTGCGTCAGCCTCTCGTTGAGCATTCTGAGAACATCCTTCGCATCACCGATGATGTGGTGATCGGTCATGATGTTCTTGTTGATCTCTGAACGGTCAATGTCGATATGTACTATCTTGGCCTGTTTTGCAAAGCTCTGCGGATCGAGAGCTACACGGTCAGAGAATCTGCAGCCTACAGCGATCAGAAGGTCGCAGTTGTCGCAGGCGATGTTCGATGCCTGTGATCCGTGCATGCCGATCATTCCGGTCGTGTGAGGGTTTCTTCCCTGCATTCCGCCGCCGCCCATTACTGTGATCGCAGTCGGAGCATCCACGAGATTGCTGAACTCATTGAATTCCTTGTGCGCTCTTGCTCTTACTACTCCGCCTCCGCAGATCAGCATAGGCTTTTCAGACTCATTGATCATCTCGACGAGCTTATCGATGTCTTCTTCATCGATCGCAGGAACTTTGAAATCCGCCAGACTTCTTTCGTACAGCGATCTGATAGCGCCTGCTGCTTTGTGCTCCCTGCGAGGGATGAATTCATACTCCGCCATCTCAGCAGTGACGTTCTTCAGTATATCTATGAAGACAGGGCCGGGACGTCCGCTCCTTGCGATAGCAAATGCTTTGCGGACTGTGTCGGCAAGCTTGTTCACATCAGTGACCTGAAAATTGCTCTTGGTTATAGGCAGCATAATGCCTGTACTGTCTACTTCCTGGAAAGAATCCTTGCCGATCAGATTCTCGGCAACATTGCAGGAAATGAACACTACAGGAGATGAGTCCATATATGCTGTAGCAACTCCGGTAGTCAGATTGGTTGCTCCCGGTCCGGAGGTTGCGAAAGCTACTCCGACCTTGCCTGTGCTGCGGGCATACCCGTCAGCGGCATGAGATGCGCCCTGTTCATGTGCTGTCAGATAGTGGTTGATCCTGCCTCTGTACTTGACGAGAGCATCATACACATTGAGTATGGTGCCCCCCGGATAGCCGAATATTGTATCGACATCCTGTTCAAGCAGGCATTCCATAAGGATATCTGCACCTGATAATTTCACGATCTTGGCTTCTCCTTTCAGATGTTTTTTGACTCCCTGTGTTACATAAAACAGACCTCTGTACCATGCTGTTGCTGGTCAGAGGTCGTGTATATCGCAGCCTGTCTGTACATTCGTACTCTGCTTATGCTAATCCCTGGCACAACATTCAGCACTATCCTCCCTGCCTATAAGTATAAGCAGGCCGAGAATAATGATGTTTGCGCTAAGGATGAGCTCTGTGAATGTACTGATAAGCATCCTTTTTTTCTCCTGAAAGCCTTTAAAAATCAATAGTTTTACACATCTATTGTACTCTATCACCCAGTCACGGCTATGTCAATGAGTTTTGGCATTTTGTACAAAAACTAACGATTTTTATGTGTATTTTTCTCAATACCAGAACAGTCTGCTGATCCCGGGCTGCGCGCCTGTACCGGCTCGCTGGCCTCCACCATAACCATACTGGACAAATTCAGAAAATAGCAGTCCGAAAGAGCTGTTATTATTTTGCCGTGCTACGGAGATCAGTTTTTATCACCGACCAGGCTTCTATCAGCCTCTCAAGGCTCCATGCCGCATTGGCCGGGCTCGTCGACGGAAGCGCTTCAGCTTCCCTTCCAAGCTCAGGCCTGATGTATCTGTTGTATACCTCAAGTGACTTCTTACCGTTGCAGTATATAGCCCGAATATCACAGTTATCTGTGATCACGCTGAGATCATTCGGTTCAGCATTCCGTATGCTTGAATCCGACGAGCCCGTGATCTCACAGCTTGCTATCGAATCCCACAGGGCCAGTCCGCTTCTGAGGATAAGATCCTTCTTCTCTTCTATCGTCTGAGGTATCCTGATCCGCTCCGTTACTGCATCATCCTTCCCGTTCGCATCGTCCGCAAACAGCGCCGCGATCACCTTCCAGAATCTGTTCTGCGGATGCCCGTAGAAGAATTCCTGCTCTCTGGATCTGACCGACGGGAACGACCCGAGGATCAGCACATGGCTGTTCTCACTATACAGAGGCCCGAACGGATGATATATTCTCATGTCCTGCTGCTTATCTTTCACTGTCACACCAAGCACTCCCCTTGCCCTGATTTACTGTTAGAATCTTACATGAAAAAGAGAATGCGGAGCAATATGCCCCGCATTCTGTATCTGCTTAATACGCTTTGCGTTCTTATTTGCTGCTCAGATACTTGTCTATGGAAGCTGCGGCGAGTTTGCCTGCGCCCATAGCCGAGATAACAGTAGCAGCTCCTGTAACTGCGTCGCCGCCGGCATATACAGCCTCGCGTGATGTCAGTCCGTCCTCATTAACTACGATGCCGCCGCGTCTGTTGACCTCAAGTCCTGCTGTAGTGTTCTTGATCAGCGGGTTAGGGCTTGTGCCTATAGCCATGATGACAGCATCTACATCAAGCTCAAATTCACTTCCCTCGATAGGTACAGGTCTTCTTCTGCCGGATGCGTCAGGCTCTCCGAGCTCCATCCTGATGCATCTGATGCCTGTAACGAATCCGTTCTTAGGATCGCGCGGATCATCAGGATTGTTGTATCCGAGGATCTCTACAGGGTTGTTCAGGAGTCTGAAATCGATGCCCTCTTCCTTGGCATGCTCGACTTCCTCTGCTCTTGCAGGAAGCTCTTCCATCGATCTTCTGTATACGATGTATACGTGATCAGCTCCGAGTCTCAGTGCTGTTCTTGCAGCGTCCATTGCTACGTTTCCGCCGCCGACTACTGCTACATTGCCGCCCTTCATGATAGGTGTCTTAGGGTCATCTCTGAACGCCTTCATGAGGTTCGATCTTGTCAGATACTCGTTAGCTGAATATACGCCCTTGAGTGATTCGCCCGGGATGTTCATGAAGCTTGGAAGTCCGGCTCCTGAGCCGATGAATACTGCCTCATATCCCATGTCGAACAGCTCGTCTACTGTAAGAGTCTTGCCGATGATGACGTTGGTCTCGACATCGACGCCGAGATCCTTAAGTCCTTCTACCTCTCTGGCTACGATAGCCTTTGGAAGTCTGAATTCAGGGATACCATATACCAGAACGCCGCCGGCTGTATGCAGAGCTTCGAATACGGATACCTTGTATCCCTTCTTGGCAAGGTCTCCTGCGCATGTCAGTCCTGAAGGGCCTGATCCGACTACTGCTACCTTGTGGCCGTTCGACTCAGGAGCAACAGCCTTCTCTGTTGCGTTCTCGTTATGCCAGTCTGCTACATATCTCTCAAGACGGCCGATGCCTACAGGCTCGAACTTGATGCCCATTGTGCACTTTGCTTCGCACTGTGTCTCCTGAGGGCATACTCTTCCGCATACTGCAGGAAGTGTGGATGTCTTGTTGATGATCTGATAAGCGCCTTCGTAATCCTTTTCCTTGATCTTCATGATGAAATCAGGGATGTTTACGTTGACCGGGCAGCCTGCAACGCATGGCTTGTTCTTGCAGTTCAGGCATCTCTGTGCCTCGCTGACTGCCATCTCTTCTGTATATCCGAGCGCTACCTCGTCAAAATTGTGTGCACGCACCTGCGGATCCTGAGCAGGCATTTCGTGTTTCTTAGGGTTAAGTGCCATTTCTCGTCTCCTTTCTGTGCTATGCATTCTCAGCCTGTCTGAACAGGTTGCATGTCTCTTCGTATGCATGTCTCTCATAGTCGAAGTACATGCGCCCTCTTGAGATCGCTTCATCGAAGTCGACCTCATATCCGTTGAAGTCCGGTCCGTCTACGCACGCGAACTTCATCTTAGGCCCTTCCTCTGTGTTGAGGGTCAGTCTGCAGCCGCCGCACATTCCGGTTCCGTCGATCATGATAGGGCTCATCGAGACTGTGATAGGCGCATCGTATTTCTTAGCTGTCAGGGTGACGAACTTCATCATGACGAGCGGTCCGATAGTGATGATCATATCGAACTTCTCGCCTGCTGAGAGCATCTCGTCAAGAGGTACTGTTACATTGCCCTGTCTTCCGTATGTTCCGTCATCTGTCATGACGATCAGCTTGTTCGAGCACTCGTTGAATTCATCTTCAAGGATGACCAGGTCCTCGCTCCTGAAGCCGATGATGCTTGTTACATCTGCTCCGAGTCTGTGGAATTCCTGGGCTACCGGCATCGCGATAGCGCAACCTACGCCGCCGCCTACGATGCAGACCTTATTGATGCCTTCTGTCTCCGTCGCATTGCCGAGCGGGCCGACGAAGTCCTGGAGATATCCGCCTTCTGGCACATGATTCAGAAGCTCGGTCGTAGCTCCTACTACCTGGAAGATGATCTTGACTGTTCCTTCTTCCGGATTCACGCCTGCTACGGTCAGAGGGATACGCTCGCCCTCTTCATTAACACGCAGAATGATGAACTGGCCCGGTTTTGCCTTGCGCGCTACCAGCGGAGCTTCGATCTCCAGCTGTGTTACCGTCGGTCTGAGGGCCTTCCGTCTTACAATTTTGTACATTATCGCTCCTTCCTTATTAAGCCTGCCTCTGAGAATGCCTCTTCATACAGGCAGCATTCTCAGACAGTTGCAGCAAATAAGTTATACTATCTGATATTAATCATACTCACGCGGCGCTCCGCTGTCTAACATATATACTCGATCAGTATAATCGATTGCCGGCATGGTATGAAAAAAAGCATCCGGCATGCCCCGGATGCCCCCTTTTCACTTATGTTTATTCAGCGCTGAAGCTGTCCTTGCCTACGCCGCAGAGTGGGCAAACCCAATCCTCAGCAACGTCTTCCCAAGCTGTTCCAGGTTCGATTCCGTTGTCAGGATCACCTACAGCAGGATCATAGACATAACCACATACATCACATACGTATTTTTCCATCTTTCATGCCTCCTGTGATAATTAAATAACTCTTGTCTTATACGATCATCCGTCACATAAGATTCTACAATTAAACCATCCATAATTCCACTATTATTTGCTGATATCCATGACAATATCGGTCTGTGTATGTTGTCCGTGGAATTAATCGGAGATCAGACTGCGAGCTGCTATCAATAAATATTACTAATCATAAACGTTACAAAACATAGTTTTACTCCATACCAATCCGGCGTTAAAATATAGACAACAAAAAGATATCAAAAAAAACGCCTGGCGATCTTACAGGCGTCAGGCTGATCATAGAAGGAGGTATCGTCATGGTAGCTGGAATCATTCTCGGAGTTGCTTGTGCAATGTATGCAGGTGCAGTAATGGATCTGGAAGATGTAGAAATGGAGCAGGAGAGCAAATAATCCCCTATATCCTGTACATATTCTATAATAATGATAATGAGATGAAAAAAGGCCGTCCGGCCTTTTTTCTGTTATTCAGATTCTTTACTCTTCTGTTCAGGTTCTTTACTATTCAGGCTGCGTCAGGTATTGTACAGCGTACGCCAGGAATTTTTTAGCTGCTGCCGTCATATGTTCTTCAGATGTATATGCGATACCGAATGTCGCCCTGGCCGGAGGGTCCAGAGGAAGCTTGATCAGGTGATCGTTCCAGTACTGCGCCGCCAGTTCATTGCATATGCATACTCCAAGCCCCATCCTTACCATGGCAAGCGATGCCGGAGTATCGTATGTCGTGTATTTTACATGCGGCGCTACGTGATTTCTTCTGAAAATATCCAGGATCTCCGCATCCTGCCCCCAGGATGTCATGATGACGTTATCCTTCTCGAGATGTTTTACGGGGTATGCCTTCTCTGCCGCCAGAGGATGATCCTCCGGAAGGACAGCGATCATCTCTTCTTCTGCCAGCGGGATCCATTCATAATTCATCGGCTCAGCATAGGCGAGGAACGCCATGTCTGCTTCATGCTGATCGAGATGCTGGAAAATCTCCTGGCGCACACCCTCCATTATGCTGAATTCGATTCCGGGATAGTCCCTCTGGAATGTCCTGACAAGTTCAGGAAGCCATGTGGTGGCAACGCTCGGATAAGCAGCTATCGTAAGGTTGCCGACAGACAGTCCCTGGAGCTCTGATGCCAGCTCATACATCTCCTTCTCTCTTGCCAGAAACGATCTGACTATCGGCACGAGCTTGCGGCCTTCATCTGTAACAGTGACGCCTTTTTTCGATCTGATCAGGAGGTTGAGGGACAGCTCCTTTTCAAGCGCTGCAACAAGCTGACTCACTGCTGAAGGTGTATATCCAAGCGCATCAGCAGCAGCCTTGAAGCTGCCTCTTTCAACTGATTCCAGAAATGCTTTGCACCTTGCACTTTCCATGGTTTTTCACGCCTCCAATCGCTCTGGTCTTAACTAAAGTATACTGATTTTTGGCGCTTTTTGTATCGAATAAATCGATATAAAAGGCGCCGGTATCTGTTTAAGTTTTACTTACACAGTCAGTAAAAAACATTAAGTTTACTTTATTGAATTGCGGGATTAGAATGCAGTTACAAAAGATAAGAACTTGCGATCCGGGGGGCGGATCAAAAGGTCATCTTCATTGTAACATCACTATTATATGGGGCTTTAAGAAGGAGGTCATGGTCATGTCAACAGTAATCGTAACAGCAGCATTTACAGCAGTTCTTATCGCAAAGTGGAGTTTCTACAACAAGTATTACTCAACAAAGAGATAGTACCCGGAAATACAGAACCTACAATCAGATAAAAAGCCCGGAGACTTACAGGTCTCCGGGCTCTGCCGTTTTTTGCAGACTAGTCTTCTGCGAAATAGCTTTCTGTGTATTCCAGGAATTTCCTGGCTGCGTTGGTCATATGATTACGTGAGTTGACAGCAACTCCGAATGTTACGAATGCCGGCGGATCAAGCGGGAGCTTGACGAGATCTTCGCTCCAGAATCTTGCGCTCAGCTCATTGACAAGGCTGATCCCGAGGCCCATGCGTACCAGAGCCAGTGTGGCCGGTGTGTCGTATGTCGTATACTTGATCTCCGGATGGATCTTATTCTTGTTGAAGATGTTCATGATCTCCCGTTCATGTCCCCATGAACCCAGGATAAAATCACTGTTCAGACATTCCTTCACCGGGAACTTCTCTGCTGTTGCAAAAGGATGGTCCTCCGGTATCGCTGCGAGCACTTCTTCCTCCTTGAGCGGTATCCAGTCATAAGGCATAGGATCCGCCCAGGTCAGAAATCCCATATCGGCTTCATTCCTGTCAAGAAGCTGATAGATATTCTCTCTGATACCTTCCATAAAATTGATCTGTATACCGGGATAGTCAGCCTTGAAGCGGCGTACTATCTCCGGCAGCCATGCCGTGGCAACACTCGGATAACTTGCTATAGTAATCTCTCCTCGTGTGACTCCCCTCAGTTCTGAAGCATACTGGTATATTTCCTGCTCCTGTGCGAGATACGACCTTACGACAGGAACCAGCTCGTATCCCTCATGTGTCAGTTCAACACCCTTTTGTGTACGTACGAATAATTTAAGACCAAGTTCTTTTTCGAAAGCTGTGATAAGCTGACTGATCGCTGATGGAGTATACCCCATCAGATCAGCTGCGGCTTTAATGCTGCCGCAGTTAGCACATTCAATAAAAGCTTTACATCGGGAATTCTCCATATCCTGCACACTCCTTTCCGTATGTGCAACCTGTCTGTTACTTCCCTGCTTTCTTCATTATATCAGCTGCAAGTGTCTCGCCTTCCACTATAAGGCTTCCTGCCTTATCGACAAGTTCCCCGGCAAGTGCTTCATTGCGCCTCTTGATTGCAGGGAGATTAGCTTCTACATTGTAGAAAGCTGAAAGCAGACCTGAACTCAGGCAGTGTGTCGCTACAAGGACATCGCTGAGAAGATTGGCGTTTGAGCAGCCCGGCATGTTGGATGCCAGTCTGAGGGCTGCCACGGAGTCCTCCATGACTGCAAGCGGTGCTCTGGCTGCAGCCTCTGATGCCTCACCGATCGCTGCCGATCTCACAGCCTTGAGGCCGCTTTCGACCGCGTCCATAAGCTCCGGTGTCATTCCTTCTTCTTCATCAATGTCCGGTATTTCGCGGCCTGCAGCGCGAAGTTCTTCGATCACTGCCGAAACTCTGTCTATCTGTATATCACTGAACAGGCGAGGCATTCCGAATGCGGCAGATACTTTCTTAAATGCAGCTGCATCATTATCCATTCCTTCAATGAATCTCTCCATCAGGACCTCGGCTTCATCCCTGATCCTGATATTGAGTTCTTCGAATTCTGCGTACTTTGCCTTGCCTATCGTGTGATTAGCCACCATCATGAGCAGTGAAGCTCCCATCGCTGAACTCAGCGATGCGGCAGCTCCGCCGCCCGGGGTCGGCTCGCCCGACCCGAGCTTCACGAGAAAATCTCTTACGCTGTCATTAGCAAAACTGTTGTTATCGATCATATCTTCCTCCCGGCGGTTTTCTACTTATAGTATCTGACTGCTGCCTCGAACATCTTGATGAAGTAATCACCTTCGACATTCTTGTACAGTCCGTTTCCAACTCTTTCAGCATGAGCCATCTTACCGAAGACTCTGCCGTCAGGAGATGTGATACCCTCTACGGCCATCATAGAGCCGTTAGGATTGAATCTTATGTCACTGCTCGCATTACCTTCCAGGTCAACATACTGGGTAGCGATCTGCCCGTTGACTGCGAGCTTTCTTATCAGTTCCTCATCAGCAAGGAATCTTCCCTCGCCGTGCGATACAGGCGCTGAGTAGATATCTCCGACCTTGGTGAATCTCAGCCAAGGAGACTTGTTGGACGCTACTCTGACCCTGACTATCCTGGACTGGTGGCATCCTATAGTGTTGTAGGTCAGTGTCGGCGAATTCTCGTCAGTGTCCATGATCTTGCCGTAAGGCACAAGTCCGAGCTTGATCAGTGCCTGGAATCCGTTGCAGATACCGCACATAAGGCCGTCTCTGTTATCGAGAAGGTCTGTAACGGCATCCTTGACCTCCGCATTGCGGAAGAATGCTGTTATGAATTTTGCAGATCCGTCCGGTTCATCACCGCCCGAGAAGCCTCCCGGGATGAATACCATCTGGGACTCTTTGAGCTTCTGTGCGAAGCTCTCTACAGAATTCCTGATATCCTCTGATGAACGGTTTCTGATGACCATGATCTCAGGAACTGCTCCCGCCTCTCTTACAGCACGCGCACTGTCGTATTCGCAGTTAGTGCCCGGGAATACAGGGATCAGGACTTTTGGCTCTGCCTTCTTGTAGATCGGTGTATGCCAGCTTCTGTTCCTGTAGTTGAGAGTCTGGACCGGTCCGGTCTTGTTGTCTGCATTGTTAGGGAACACGCTCTCGAGCTTACCCTCATAGCGGAACAGGAGATCTCCGATCGATACTTCATCCTGTCCGTATGTGATGAGATGTCTGTCAGTCGTGTGTCCGAGAACTCTGACTCTGACACCTCTGTCGAATCTGATATCATCGTCTGTCAGCTCGAGTATAACTGCTCCGTAGTTATATCCGAACATCTCCTCAAGGCTCAGATCTGTTGCGTAGTCAAAACCTATACCGTTGCCGTATGTCATCTTCATGACTGCCTCGGCAATACCGCCGATGCCAGGTGTATAAGCAGCTGATGCCTTGCCTTCTCTGATCAGAAGAGCTGCCTTCTCCCATACTCTGACGAGTGAATGCGGTCTAGGAAGTCCGGCACCTACACCTGAGTTGTCTGATTCAGCCTCAGGGCAGAGCATGACGACCTTGTGTCCTGCAGCCTTGAACTCAGGCGAGACTATATTTCCGGTCTTGCCCATCGTGACGGCGAACGAGATCAGTGTAGGAGGCACATCGATATCCTCGAAGGTGCCGCTCATGGAATCCTTTCCTCCGATCGATCCGATACCGAGACCCATCTGGGCTTCGAATGCTCCGAGCAGAGCTGCCAGAGGCAGGCCCCATCTCTTCGGATCCTTTCTGAGTGAAGGGAAGTACTCCTGGAATGACAGATATACATCATTGATATCTGCGCCTGTAGCGATCAGCTTCGATACGGATTCAACTACAGCTAGATAAGCGCCGTGATAAGGCGAAGCTGATGAAATGTACGGGTTGTAGCCCCATGACATCAGCGAGCAGTCATCAGTATTGCCCTTCTCAAGCGGGATCTTGTGGACCATAGCCTGGATCGGAGTCAGCTGATTGCGGCCTCCGAACGGCATGAGGACTGTGCCCGCTCCGATAGTCGAGTCGAACCTCTCTGAGAGGCCTCTCTTGGAGCACACATTAAGATCCTCGGCGAGCTTTGAATAAAGTCCGGCAAAAGCACTTGCTCCGGCTTCTTCTGCTGCAGCCTCAGCGTACTTGTTGTACAGACTTGTGTCTTTCCATTCCTTAGGAGCTTCCGGTCTGATCTCTATGTGCTTGTCAGCACCGTTGGAATTGAGGAATTCTCTGCTTATATCTACGATCTTCCTGCCGTTCCAGTTCATGACCAGTCTAGGCTCTTCTGTAACGACAGCGACCTGTACGCACTGGAGGTTTTCCTGTGCTGCGAGTCTCATGAACATGTACTTGTCTTCGGCACTTACAACGCAGGCCATTCTCTCCTGGGATTCGGAGATAGCAAGCTCTGTTCCGTCGAGGCCTTCGTACTTCTTAGGTACAGCATTGAGATCGATCTCAAGTCCGTCGGCCAGCTCACCTATGGCTACGCTCACGCCGCCTGCTCCGAAGTCGTTGCATCTCTTGATCAGGCGTGTTGCATCTCCGTTGCGGAAAAGTCTCTGTATCTTGCGCTCTTCAGGAGCGTTGCCCTTCTGTACCTCTGCGCCGCATGTCTCGACCGAGTGAGAATCATGAGCCTTGGATGAGCCGGTTGCCCCGCCGATACCGTCGCGTCCGGTCGATCCGCCGAGCAGAAGCACGACATCGCCCGGCTCAGGCCGCTCTCTTCTGACATTGAAAGCCGGAGCGGCTGCCATGACGGCGCCAACCTCCATCCTCTTGGCCGCGAAGCCCGGATGATATATCTCATCGACCATACCGGTGCACAATCCGATCTGGTTCCCGTAGCTGGAATATCCCTTTGCAGCTGTCGTTGTTATCGATCTCTGCGGCAGCTTGCCTGGAAGAGTCTCAGATACCGGCTGCAGCGGGTCAGCTGCGCCTGTGACTCTCATAGCCGAGTAAGCATAAGCTCTGCCACTGAGCGGGTCTCTTATGCATCCGCCCAGACATGTCGCCGCTCCGCCGAACGGCTCGATCTCTGTCGGGTGATTGTGTGTCTCATTCTTGAACAGGAGGAGCCATGGCTCGCTCTGTCCGTCGACATCCACATTGATCTTGACCGTGCAGGCATTGATTTCTTCGGAGACATCGAGCTTGTCGAGTCTGCCGACTCTCCTGAGGTATCTGACTGCTATAGTCGCAAGGTCCATCAGGCATACCGGCTTGGTGCGTCCGAGGAGCTCTCTTGTCTTGATATAATCGTCAAAAGCATTCTGCAGGACTTCGTCTTCGAATTCCACATTATCGATGACTGTCCCGAAAGTGGTATGTCTGCAGTGATCAGACCAGTAAGTGTCGATCATCCTGAGTTCTGTTATAGTAGGATTTCTGTTCTCGACATCCCTGAAGTAGTCCCTGCACATAGCAAGGTCAGCCTCGTCCATTGCGAGTCCCATACTGCGGATGAAATCTGTAAGCTTGTCATCGCCCATGTATGTGAAGCCCAGTACTGTCTCGACCGTCTCAGGTATCTCGTATTCAGTCCTGAGAGTAACAGGCATATCAAGACTTGCCTCTCTTGTCTCAACAGGGTTGATCACGTGCTTACGGATCGCAGCTATGTCGCTTTCGCTGAGATCACCGTAGAGCACATACACTCTGGCGAATTTTATCGTCGGTCTCTCTCCCTGGGAGATGATCTGTATGCACTGCTCTGCAGAATCTGCTCTCTGATCGAACTGACCCGGAAGAGCTTCCACTGCGAAAACTGCAGCCGCGTCTCCTGCCGAAGCCATTCCGTTATTGACGCCCTGCGGTCTGTCAGCGATCATGCCGGATCTGCCGATAAGCGCTCCGAGTCTGCCGGCTGTGTTGTCGAGCTGAGGCTCAGCGAAAACTTTGTAACGGCAGCTGTCGAACAGCTCCAGGCTTAAGTTTTCCGCATCGTATCTGTTGATGATGCGAACGTTCTCAAGACCTTTTATTCCAAGAAGCGTCTTCGCATCATTTCTGAGAGCTGCAGCCTCATTGGCCAGCTCCGGTTTCTTCTCTACGTATATCCTGTAGACCATACTCTCTCTCCTATTTGCAAGCTTTCAGTGCTCTCTGGCCGATATCCACTCTGTAGTACTTGTTGGCAAAATCGATCCTGTCGAGCATATCATATGAGGCGTCTATAGCATCCGCGAGCGTCGGCCTGACTGCTGTCACACCGAGGACTCTGCCTCCTGAAGTCAGGAGCTTGCCGTCCTCCTCCGCAGCGCCGGCTATGTATATATAAGGCCATGTTTCATCCGGAATAGTGATCTCATAGCCTTTTTCATAACTGACAGGATAACCGTCAGACGCTGCAACTACGCAGCATGCATACCCGTCTGACCATTTTACATCGATCTCACTGAGTCTCTCCTCGGTAACAGCTTTCATCACCGTCAGGAGGTCTGTCTCAAGAAGAGGCAGCACTACCTGAGTCTCAGGATCACCAAACCTGCAGTTATATTCTATCACTTTAGGACCGTCTTCGGTTATCATCAGGCCAAAATACAGGCAGCCTTTGAAGGTCCTTCCCTCTGCATTCATCGCTCTCATGGTCGGCAGGAAGATCTCTTCCATGCATCTTGCCGCCACTTCGTCTGTATAGTAAGGGTTAGGTGCTATAGTGCCCATGCCTCCTGTGTTGAGTCCGGTATCACCGTCACCTGCACGCTTGTGGTCCATTGAGCTTACCATAGGGACGACAGTCTTGCCGTCGGTAAAACTCAGGACTGAAACCTCCGGTCCTTTCAGGAACTCCTCGATGACTATCTTGTCCCCGCTTGCTCCGAACTTGTGGTCCTGCATCATTTCGCGGACAGCATCCTTGGCATCAGCTCTGGTCTCAGCTATGATAACGCCTTTGCCGAGAGCGAGTCCGTCAGCCTTGATAACAGTCGGAATAGGCGCAGTCTCAAGATAGTACAGAGCATCCTCCATATCGTCGAAGGTCTGGTATCTGGCTGTAGGGATGCCGTACTTCTTCATGAGATTCTTGGAGAAGACCTTGCTGCCTTCGATGACAGCAGCTTTCGCATCCGGGCCGAAGCACGGAATGCCTATATTGGTCAGTGCATCGACGCACCCCATCACAAGCGGATCATCAGGCGCAACAACAGCATAGTCCGGATGCACCTTTTTCGCAAAAGCAACGATGCCTTCGATATCTGTCGCCTTGACCGGGACACACTCAGCATCCCTTGCTATGCCGCCGTTGCCGGGCAGTGCATAGATATGGTCTACTTCAGCATTTTCTCTGAGTTTCTTGATGATAGCGTGCTCTCTTCCGCCTCCGCCGACTACGAGGATATTCATCAAATATTAGGCAATGATACCCCTATCTTCTGCAAGTAGGGGAGGAATTGCCTCTACCTCCTTTCCTATAAAAGCTAAATATGGATCGAGTAATAACCTTTGAAAATATATGGTCACAGACCGGCTCGTAAGGTTCGTAATTTAGCGACCGATGGCGCTTTCTGGCGGTTTCCAGCGGAATGTTGCAGACCTCAATCCCTTGAAAATACTAGGGTTTAGTGGTATAATACGAACATAGGTTCTTAGTTGCTTTCTGCACATATACCCCCGGATCTGCCATGAAAATCACCCTTACTTCCAAAGTGCGAATACTTCCTGACGAAGAGACTAAAGATCTCATGATCAGGACAATGCATGCATATACATCGGCATGCAACTATGTTTCCGTGCATGTGTTTTCTACCGGTGTGACCAGCAAGCAGATGCTCCATGACGAACTCTACCGGGATATACGCTCCCGTTTTGCCCTGAGATCCCAGATGGCCGAATCTGTTATCCGTACTGTAGCAGCAAAGTATAAGACTCTTACATCTTCCCATGAGCCATGGAAACTTATAAAATTCTCCAAGCCTCAGTATGACCTCGTGTGGAACAGGGATTATTCTCTCAAGGGAGATGTGTTCTCAGTCAACACACTTGAAGGCCGTAAGAAGACATCTTTCTGCAGACCGGGATCATCTCTTGATGGCAAGTTCGGTACAGCGAAGCTCGTCCACAAGCATGGGAAATTCTATCTGCATATCCCTGTGACACATGAAGTCTCTGATGTATCTGATGACGCAGTTGCCAATATAGTTGGCGTAGACCGCGGGATACGCTTCCTTGCCACTGCCTATGACACTTCAGGCAAAACGACATTCTTTTCGGGTGCACAGGTCAAGGCAAAGCGAGCTCATTACAAGGCACTCAGGAAAGAAATCCAGCGCGTCAGGACACCATCCTCAAGAAGAAGATTGAAAGCAATCGGTCAGCGAGAAAACCGTTGGATGAATGATGTGGATCACTGCATCAGCAAGGCACTCGCTGAAAGTTACCCCAAAGGCACACTTTTCGTACTTGAGGATCTTACAGACATCCGCAAAGCAACTGAACGCGTCAGACTCTCTGATCGTTATTTATCCGTATCGTGGTCATATTACGATCTTGAGCAAAAGCTTATCTACAAAGCAGCTATGCGAGGTCAGAAGGTTATCAATGTCGATCCGGCATACACCTCGCAGACCTGTCCGAAATGCGGACGAAGAGACAAAACCAGCCGTGATAAGAGGCGGCATCTCTTCAGATGCACTGGATGTGGATACACATCCAATGACGACAGGATAGCTGCGATACAGCATGGGAAATGAGTACCTGGTACAGTCCGGGAAGAGCATGTCTCTTGCCGGTGGGGTCCGGTCAATGACCCCTGATGTGACGCCAGCCGATCCGGAGCTATCCGGACCGGTAACAAATGCAGGAGGCGTCAGCCGAACACTGCAGGGCAGTCACAAGCCCCTTCTTCAAGGCGCCAGCCTAAGTAGGGGTAGTTGACTTCAGTCCCCCTCTCGTTCTTATCTTACCTGACAAACCACTGATGGACGCAAGGTCCTTATGCAGAGATACAAGTTTCTTACTAGTGATGGAACAGCCTCATTCCTGTGAATGCCATTGCGATGCCGAGTCTGTTGCAGCAGTCGATGACTGCATCGTCTCTGATGGAGCCTCCCGGCTGAGCGATATAGCTTACGCCGCTCGCTGCAGCTCTCTGGACATTGTCATAGAACGGGAAGAAAGCATCTGATCCGCAGCTTACACCGCTGATAGTATCGAGATATGCTCTCTGCTCTTCGTCTGTGAATCTTTCAGGCTGCTCTGTGAAATACTTCTGCCATACGCCTTCAGCGCAGCAGTCTTCTTCATTCTTGTTGATATAGGCGTCGATGACATTGTCTCTGTCAGGACGTTTGATCTCTTTTCTGAACGGCAGGCTGAGGACCTTGTCATGCTGACGGAGGAACCATGTGTCTGCCTTGCCTCCTGCGAGTCTTGTGCAGTGTACTCTTGACTGCTGGCCTGCTCCGACTCCGATAGCCTGTCCGTCATAAGCGTAGCAGACTGAGTTGGACTGAGTGTACTTGAGGGTGATCAGCGCAACGATGAGGTCGCGGACAGCCTCTTCAGGAAGGTCTTTTTTCTCTGTAACTACGTTGCTGAGAAGCTCTCTGTCGATCCTGAAGAAATTGTGGCCCTGTTCGAATGTGACTCCGAACACCTGCTTTGTCTCCTTCTCAGGAGGCATGTAGTCAGGATCTATCTTAACTATGTTGTATCCGCCGTTCTTCTTTTTGCGGAGCATCTCAAGCGCTTCGTCTGTATAACCCGGAGCGATCACTCCGTCGGAGACTTCCCTCTTGATCAGCCTTGCTGTGGTAGCATCGCAGACATCCGAAAGTGCGATCCAGTCGCCGAAGGAGCACATTCTGTCCGTACCCCTTGCTCTTGCATATGCGCATGCGAGAGGAGACTCATCGAGACCCTTGATATCATCGACGAAGCAGGCCTTCTTGAGCTTTTCAGGCAGCACCATTCCGACAGCAGCGCTTGTCGGGCTTACGTGCTTGAATGATGCAGCTGCAGGCATACCGAGGGCTTCCTTCAGCTCCTTGACAAGCTGCCATGAATTGAGCGCGTCAAGAAAGTTGATGTATCCAGGTCTTCCGTTGAGTATCTCGAGTGGAAGATCCGATCCGTCAGCCATGAAAATGCGTGCCGGCTTCTGATTAGGGTTGCATCCGTATTTCAGTTCAAATTCTTTCATATATATCTCCTGGTCCTGAGGTTATTTCGTATTCTTGTTGAAGAGTCTGGTCTCTGTCTCTCCGCTGATGAGGTCTGTATATATAACGTAGAGAGAGATCTTGTTGTTCTCGTCGAGGGCATTCCAGATCTCATCTGCGAACTCATCTATGCTGTCCGGAACAGCTATGCGTGCCGGCTCGCCCTGGAATGTCGGAAGCGGATTGCCGTCGCACTCATATGTATGGATGAAATGGCCGAGTCCCGGAATAGGGCTGTATTCGTAGCCATAGCGGTTGCAGGCTGTTCCCTCTGCATCAGCGCTCTTGAGGATGCTCATCCTGTAGTCAAAACCTGCCTGATCATCAAACACAATCTCTGCACTGATCCTCGGTGTGAAGTTAGGTGCGTCAGGCTCGAATGTCCTCTGCTTAAGAGACTTGTGAAAATCACTTCCGGCATTCAGTCCTTCAGCTATGGTATCTGTCTGGTTGCCGTTAGTCACGATGAGATGACTGCCGACTTTTCTTACTGCTGCATAGATAATGAGGCTCGGGTCCTCGA
This sequence comes from uncultured Eubacteriales bacterium, assembly GCA_902786355.1. Taxonomy (GTDB): domain Bacteria; phylum Bacillota; class Clostridia; order Peptostreptococcales; family Anaerovoracaceae; genus Crickella. The sequence continues at coordinate 60,304 of CADABZ010000013.1, read as the reverse complement.
GCTTTGAGATATCAAAAGGCTCTGTGAAAACTGCATCTCCCTTGACTGTGAAAACTCTGTTTCTCGAGTTCTCAGATCTGCCCATGATAAAATATGCAGCGACAGCCTTTTTGCCGTCCGGTGTCTCTCCGGCGATGATGCCGCGTCCCGGATACGCATTCCCTCTGACTGCCTCGCTGAAGCTCAGTGTTTTATATACATCCATTATCCTGTTCCCTTTCTTTCTGCTGTATTCTTTCGGTGCATATCCTGCTCACAGCTTCCGGCAGGATGACCCATTCGGCCTGCTCCATAACGCGTTTCTGGAGCTCTTCCGGAGTATCTCCGGGACGGACTTCGACAGCTTTCTGCGCTATGATCTCGCCTCCGTCAGCGATCTCATTGACAAAATGCACTGTGGCGCCCGTCACCCTGACGCCTCTTTCGAGTGCGGCAATGTGAGGAACGAGTCCGTAGAATCCCTCCCCGCAGAATGCCGGTATGAGGGAAGGATGTATGTTGATTATCCTGTGATCGTAGCGGCGCACAAAATCCTCTGAAAGTATGTTGAGGAATCCGGCGAGGACTATCAGTTCGATGTTCTCTTCTTCAAAGAGCTCTGTCATCCTCGCTTCAAAGCCTTCCTGCCCTCCGTAAGCCTTACGGGTGACGATCTCAGCTCTGATCCCGGCTTCTTTTGCGCGCTCAGCAGCATAGGCGCTTTTTCTGTTGCATATTACGATGGCGATCTCACCATCAGGTATATTGCCTGACCTCTCTGCGTCTATGAGAGCCTGCAGGTTGGTCCCGCCTCCGCTCGCGAGCACAGCGATCCTGATTTTTCTGCTCATGTCTGTTCTCCCGTTGTTCAGACTATCTCGATCTTATCAGCGGATCTGACTATCTCGCCGATAATGTACGCATCTTCGCCGTTTGCTCTGAGGATCTCAAGAGCTCTCTTAGCATCTTCAGGTGCGACGACGATCGACATGCCTACTCCCATGTTGAAAGTATTGAACATATCGTGTTCGCTTATAGCTCCGACCTCTGCGATCATGTCGAAGACCGGCAGGACTCTGACTGCCTTCTTCTCTATCCTGGCTCCGAGTCCGTCAGGGATGCTCCTCGGGATATTCTCATAGAAGCCTCCTCCTGTGATGTGCGAGATGCCTTTGACGCTGATCTCTTCGAGGAGAGCCAGTACCGGCTTGACATATATCTTAGTCGGTTCAAGCAGTGCTTCTCCGAGAGATCTTCCGCCGAGCATGGTGTTGCCGGCAGTCAGCGCCTTCATATCGGCCTTCTCGAGGTTGAAAACCTTGCGTACGAGGGAGAAGCCGTTGGAGTGTACACCGCTCGATGGAAGTGCGATGACTATGTCTCCTTCAGCCATTTTCGTATTGTCTATGATCTTGCTTTTGTCGACGACGCCTGTGACATATCCGGCGAGGTCGTATTCATCGGCAGGATAGAAGCCCGGCATCTCAGCCGTCTCTCCTCCTATCAGGGCAGCTCCTGCCTGGACGCAGCCTTCGCATACGCCGGCGACGATCTGCTCTATCCTCTCAGGAACATTCTTGCCGCAGGCAATATAGTCGAGGAAGAAAAGCGGCCTTGCGCCTGCGCAGATGACATCGTTGACGCACATCGCAACACAGTCGATGCCGATGGTGTCATGCTTGTCAAGCAGGAAAGCCAGCTTGAGCTTGGTGCCTACTCCGTCAGTGCCGCTGACGAGGACCGGCTTCTCTATTCCTGTAAGATCGAGTTCGAACAGTCCGCCAAAACCGCCTACACCGCCCATGACGCCCGGTATGACGGTCCTGGCTATGTGGCTCTTCATCAGCTCTACTGCTCTGTAACCCGCGGTTATATCTACTCCGGCAGCTGCGTAGCTGTCAGATCTTGATTTTGTATTCATTGATACCTCTCTTATGTTACCTGTCCGATGGACTCTGAAGCACTTAATTCAGACAAATATAGCCGGATCCGGGATCCGTGATCCGACTATAGTCATTTTATCATATTTTCTGACCCCTTGTCGCGGATATCGCTTCTGCAAAGGGGTTTTCCGCTATTCTTCTCCTGTCCAGCAGTATGTGCACAGCTTGCATTTGTCTATGCCTATCGCCTCGACTACTCCGTCGAGAGTCTGGAACTCGAGGCTGTCGAATCCCATCTTTTTGGCAATGGCACGGCGGAGCTTTTTGCCCCTCTCTGTGGACGCGTCGGCATACTCATCAAGATGTCTCATGCCTTCTTCGCCTTCAAGCTCAGCTATCGTTCTCCTCGACAGCAGATCCATGTCGCTGTTGTTCCTGGAGAAGTTAAGATACTTGCACGCATACATTATTGGCGGGCAGGCCGATCTCATGTGCACGGCCTCTGCTCCGTTGTCATAGAGGAATTCTACAGTCTCTCTGAGCTGAGTTCCTCTGACGATCGAGTCATCAACGAAGAGGAGCTTCTTGCCCTTGATAAGCTCGACAACAGGGATCTGCTTCATCTTGGCGACCTTGTTGCGCTCTGCCTGAGTCGTAGGCATGAAGCTTCTTGCCCAGGTCGGTGTGTACTTGATGAAAGCGCGCGCAAAAGGCAGATGTGTCTCGTTGGAATATCCTATGGCATGAGGTGTGCCGCTGTCAGGAACGCCTCCGACATAGTCAACATCGGATATGTCAAAACCATTTTCGATATCGTTTCTCGCAAGGATGTGCCCGTTTCTGTAACGCATCACCTCGACGTTGACACCCTCGTACGATGTTGTCGGATATCCGTAGTAGCTCCACAGGAAGGCGCAGATCTTCATTTCTTCGCCCGGTGCTACAAGCTGCCTGATGCCGTCCGGTGTGATCTCAACGATCTCGCCCGGGCCGAGGTCTCTCTGCTCCTCATAGCCCATCTTGGACAGTGTGTAGGACTCGAATGCGACTGCGCATGCATGTTCCCCGATACCTACTCTGATCGGAAGTCTTCCGAGCGGGTCGCGGGCAGCGATAATAGTGCCGCCCTCCTTGAGGATCAGGATCGATGATGTCCCCTCGATCATCTCCTGCGCATAGCGGATTCCCTCGATCAGGTCATCCTTGTCAGAGATAAGAGCAGCAACAAGCTCTGTCTGGTTGATCTTGCCGCCTGTCTTGGCCTCAAGATGGCCGTGTGTGCGTTTGAGCACGTGGTCGATCATCTCGTCCCTGTTGTTGATGATGCCGATCGTGGATATTGCATATGTCCCGCTCACGGAGCGGAAGAGAAGCGGCTGCGGATCCATATCGCTTATGCATCCGATAGCAGCAGTGCCGCTCATTTTGTTGACGATGCCTTCGAATTTTGTTCTGAACGGCGCGTTTTCAATATTGTGGATCTCTCTCTGGAAGCCGATCTCAGGATCATAGGCTGCGATGCCGCCTCTCCTGGTACCCAGATGTGAATGGTAGTCTGTACCGAAATACACATCAAGTATGCAGTCTTCCTTAGAGGTTATTCCGAAAAAGCCTCCCATAAGGCCTCCTTTTGTCTATATGTGATACCCTTTTCCCGGCCTGATGCCGCCGGGCAGCAGTGATTATTCAGCGAAGAAGAGCTCGTTGAGCTTGAGCGGCTCGATATACTCGCCGTCCTTATATACTCTCATGTTGCCGGAAGCGATCTCGTCGATCAGCATTACCTTGCCGTCTGCATCATATCCGAACTCGAACTTGATGTCGTAGAGGTCGAGACCTTTTTCCTTCATGTCGTCTGCAACGATCTTTGTGATCTGCTGTGTCATTGTCTTGAGGTCATCATACTGCTCTTCTGTCATAACGCCGAGTACAACGAGTCCGTCCTTGGTTACGAGCGGATCGCCGAGTGCATCGTTCTTGAAAGTAGTCTCTACATAAGCAGGGAGATCTGCTCCTGTCTCGATATATTCACCATATCTTCTGATGAAGCTGCCTACAGCCTTGAGTCTGCAGATTACCTCGAGTCCGTGTCCGAATACCTTGGCAGGCTTGACTTCCATAGTGGTCTCGTCAAAATTAGCCTTGACATAGTGTGTTCTGATTCCTGCAGCGTTGATCTTGTTGAAATAATAGTCAGTCATGCGAAGGTTGAAATCGCCGACTCCGTCGATAGTGAGGCCGATCTGGTTTTCGCCCGGATCGAACTTTCCGTCCTTACCTGTAACATCATCCTTGAACTTCAGCAGATAGTTGCCATTCTCAAGTTCAAATACATTCTTAGTCTTCCCGGTGTAAACAAGTTTCATTAGATCTCTCCTTTTTTATTAATATACCCTCAATAGATTATCCGAATCATCCAGGCTGCATCACGCGCAGCTGTCTCAGTGCCGGTCACTTAGCTGCCTTACAGCAGTCTTTCGCTGATCCCGGCATCCTTTACGAGCACTGCCTCTGCTTCAGCGCTTCTCCTGGCATCGAGTGCTGCTGCCAGCTCATCATCTGAAACAGCAAGTATCTCTGCCGCAAGAAGTGCAGCATTCTTTCCTCCGTCGATAGCTACTGTCGCAACAGGGATGCCGCTTGGCATCATCACTGTGGACAGAAGCGCATCCATACCGTCAAGCGCAGCGCTTTTGCACGGTACTCCTATTACAGGGAGCGTGGTATTCGCTGCAATTGCACCTGCAAGGTGGGCAGCCATTCCTGCAAAAGCGATTATTACTCCGAATCCATTGTCTCTTGCAGCCAGTGTCCAGTCTCTTGCCTCTGCCGGCGTCCTGTGCGCTGAATATACGTGAGCTTCATATGTGATACCAAGCTCGCTGAGCACAGCCGCAGCCTTCTTCACTACAGGAAGATCGCTGTCACTTCCCATGATAAGTCCGACTTTCTTCATACCTTTACGCTCCTTTGTCTCAAAAAGTACACGGAAATACACGAAGCATTTTCGCATTTTAGATGCAATAAATCAAACAAACCAGTCTTTTTTTCACAATGTTCTGGTCTTTGTACACAGTACGTTCGGCTATGCTCGATATATTCTGCTCGTTTTCTTATTTACGTTCGGATTCTATTCTTTTTCAGGCTCTGCAGCTACTCTGTCGAACTCTGCAAAGAGCTCTTCAACGTCTCTGTCTGCCGCCTTTTCAGCGCTGACAGTCCCTTTTTCCGGGAAGAACTCAGGCGACGGCATGACGTAAGTCATCCTGTCATCGGTCTCAGCAGCCTTAAGATCCAGGCCGCCGGCTTCTGCTATCTCTTCAGGAGACATAACAAGTGTCTCTCTGCCTCCGTCCGTGATGACAGGTCTCTCTGCCGGTGTCTGCGCTGCATCTGCGTTGACAGGCATCACAAGAGTATCGCGGTCAGTATGGACAGGTCTGCTCTGCTGCTGGCTGTGTATCTTTTCGACCGGCGCAGGGATCTCTTCTGTCCTGACCTTTTCCTCGGCGATCTCTCCTGCAAGATCTTCAAGGAATGACTTGCCTTCTGATGCCAGATTCTTTACAGAAAGGCCTCCGTTCGCTGCCATTTGCGCGATGTCTGAAAGCTTATGCTTCTTCTTCGCAGGACGCTTCTGAAGCGGTTTCTGCTCTCCGGCGTATCTTACCGGCTGCATCTGCGCATAGGTATCCGGACGTCTGTATTCCTTCTCTCTTCTGCTGCGCTCAGCCTCTTCTCTCAGTACCTCCCTCTGCGCTTCCTTCGACTCGTCCCTGCGAAAAAGCGACAGAAAGGCATGAAAAATCGCCCGTATCACTGCAAATATGAAAAACATCACAAGAAATCCGGCTACACCGGATGCCATATCCTCTGTCTCCATGCTTCCCGTCCCCGAGAACCACTGCCCTATCTCAATGGCAAAGGTTATAACCAGGATGAGCGTGAACGTATAGAGCCAGGACACTACCATCGTATGTCCGGTCTCAGCAAGCAGCTTGAATACCGGATATGTCACGAATATCATCAGCATGCCCAGGGCTCCGATCACCAGGAAATGCAGCTGCTTGTCATCAAAATACCAGCCGCCGCTGTTGTTGATATTCAGTATGTGATCGTGTACTCCCGCGATCCAGTAAATAGCTCTGTATAAAAGATCTACCATATTATCTACTCTACCTTCTTACATATTTATCTGCCGGTTCAGCTTATTATATATGATTTAGTGAAAACTATGTGTCCGTTGTCTGTATTTTCGGCATAAAGCGTATTATAAGGCATAAATCCGCTGAAATCCACACAAAAGAAATGCAGAAGGCGAGGTTTTATACCCGCCTTCTGCGTTGCTTGTGTACAAGATATTCTCCCTGATGTCGGAGTTACCCTTGCTTTTGTTATTTGACTCTGACTGCTACCGGGCAGGAGATGTTTCCGATGTAGGTGATGCCGATATCTCTGACAGTGATGCTTGTTGCCGACGCTCCTGCTGTCTTGATATTCTGTGCTGCGCCCGAACCGTTCTTGTTCGTTGTGTAAAGCACCTGATAGCCTGTGGCGCTCGGGTTCTTCGCCCAGCTCATCGTGAATGTGCCCTTGCTGTTGGAGGCAAGTCTGATCTTTCCTGTCGTGTGGAAATATCTGTAGACTATGGCAGATGAAGTTCCTTTCACCTCGGCTGTTGTAGCTGTCGCTGCCTTGTATGGAGTGACCCTGATCTCGTACAGTCCGCCGATGGTCAGGCCTGTGGTAACTCCGCGTGTGACATTACCGACCTTAGCGCTTGCCCACTTGGATGCTCCGCGAGCTCTCCAGTTAAGCTCATAGTTTGTCGCGTTCTTAACTGCGCTCTTATCCCAGATGACATCATTCGTCTTTCTGGATGAGTTCGCGACAGTATTCAGGATCTTAGGTGTTCCTGTGACAGCCGGGACTTTAGGGATCGCGATTTTCTCGGTCTTCTTGCATACAGAGCAGGTCAGCACCTTTTCGCCCGCTGCAGATGTTGTAGCTTTCCTGGTAACCTTGCCGGCATCCCACTTGTGTTCATCGACAGCAGGGATCGCTTCAGTTTCTGTCTTCCCGCAAATACTGCAGACTCTCTTCTGTGACCCTTCCTTGCAGGTTGCAGGAGTCACAACTTCCCATTCGCCGAAAGTGTGATCGGCCTTAGGGATAGCTCTTACAGAATCTTCATTGACCGCGTCACATACCATGCAGTGCTGTGATTCGGATCCTTCTTCCTTGCAGGTTGCAGGTCTGTCTACTGTAAACTCTTCGCTCCAGGTGTGATCCTTCATCGGGATCTCTTCTGTTACTTCATCACCGCACACGCTGCAGATCTTCTTATGTGATCCCGCCTTAATGCAGGTAGCTTCCTCAGTGATCTCCCAGTCGCCGTAGCTGTGTGGTTTCTTAGGGATCGCTCTTGCGGATGTTTCATCGGAAACGCCGCATACTGTACAGTGATGCGACTCTGAGCCTTCTTCTGTACAGGTTGCAGGCTCGTCTTCTGTGTACTCCGTGCTCCAGGTGTGATCCTTCATCGGGATCTCTTCTTCTTCCTCGAAGCCGCAGACTGTACATGTTCTGGTTCTGCGGCCGGTATTGGTACAGGTTGAGTCTTCGCTGACTACCCAGTCACCGAATTCGTGTTCATGAGTAGCCGCAACAACGCGCACATTGACCTCTGTTGTATATCCGTCATAGTCAAGCGTGATGCTGTAGTCTTTTCCGGCCTCCCAGACATTGTCCAGTGACTGCTCTGTTACCTGTTCCAGATCGTTTATATCGATATGATCAAATGCGCCTTCAGGAACAGGTCCCAAAGCAGTGAACCAGTCTGTATCACTGTCAAACACATAGACCACTTCATCTTCTGAAACGTCGAATTTTACATGGAGCTCATCACCATCGATATATGGTATTTCGTAGCAGAAGTATCCTTCGCCAGTCTCCTCATCTTCGTCAAAGTAGCCGTCTTCATTCTCTGTCAGCTCGATCGGGTGTTCATCATCGTATCCGTCCCTGCTGAACGACATTGACTCAATCACGGCACCCTTGACAGTGACGACAGGCACCTCAGTAATTATGCCCATATACTCGATTATTAATGTATGAGCCTCACCGGTTCCCCATCTTGCACCATCATTCTGATCGGATGACTCGCTTACTCCGCGATATGGGTCCCACGGATCAATCGTGTCTTCAGGATCAGCATTATTGACGAATACCACGTTTTCATCTATTACCTTTGCAGTATACAGTACATCTATGATGTTTCCGCTGATCTGCTTTGATACTTTGAGAATGTCTCCCTGCTGCACACCAAGCTGATAATAGAAGTATGTACCATCTCCACCATCTGAATTGATGCCGTCAACACCTTCAACCAGAGGTACCGGAGATTCTCCTCTGCTGTATTCGATTCCAACGACATCGTTAGGAACGATCGTCACCGGAACCTCGCATGTTCTGCCCATGTATTTCAGGGTAAATGCACGATCTTCGCCGAGTGCCCACTGACTCTCATATTCCTGATCGGATGAACACCTCATTCTTCGGGATTCAACATATCCGAAAGTCAGAATCGAATCATCAGGATCCTCTTCATTGATGAACTCAATCTCATCGTCTCGCTGCTCTGCTATATAGCGGACATCCTTAACCTCATCGCCGTCCTTTATCGATACAGTCAGAACATCGCCAGGCTTATAGCAGAAATCATAACGGAAATAATCATCGCCGTATGAGTCACCGTCGATTTTCTCTATCAGTTCAATACGGTTGTTTTCATCGTATCCATCCCTGGCGAAAGAAATCGCCTGGACCGGGTTCTCCCTGATCTCCACCGGAACAGAACACTTGCGCCCCATGTACTGGAATATAAGGTTTCCCTGGCTGCCGGCATTCCAGCGATGATCATAAGTCTCATCAGTATACCAATCCATAGACTCGTAGTATTCAGGTGCGGCTCCTTCATCATCTGCAAACAGTTCTCCGTTATAAGTATAGATTGCTGATGTTCCATCTGTATAATGAACGGTCAGCTTCGCACCAGTACTGACTGCATTGTCCGGCGTTTGATACTTATCCCAGCTCACAAAATCATAACTGTCTGTTTCTTCATCATATATTTCAGTATTTTCTTCACTGGTTCCAATTCCATCGACTACATATACAGGTCCCGCCGGCTCATATTCAATGCTGTCAACCGGATTCTCATGTACAGGTACCTCGACCTTACAGTCCCGTCCTTTATATGTGATTATTGCATATCCCGGATTGTCAGGTGTCCACTCATTTACAGCAGACTGATCAGTAAGGATAAGTACATCTTCGCCATCGATCCTCTCCCCTGAATCACTGACATATTCCCAGCCTTCATCACTGTAGATATAGTCTATGCCGTTGACCGTCAGTACATCTCCATCGCCTTTCTGGACGTGATAACTGAAATATGATTTAGTTTCCTTCTCTCCGGTCTCTTCGTTATATACTTCTTCGTCCTGTACATAGCCATCCTTATCCTCGATCAGATAAAGATCAGCAAATTCATACGAGATCTCGCTGACCGGGTTTTTCTGGATCTCGACTTTTATCGGGTCGCTGCTTACACCCATATACTTAAAAGTGATGTATCCCGGGTTATCTGGTGTCCACTCGTTATCGTAACTCTGGTCAGTAACCATTTCAACATCCGCGTAAGGTATTGCGTCGCCCGATTCATTGACATACTCGCCTTCTGAACCGGGATCTTCCTGACTGAGTGTGTACACGACACCATTAACGATCAGGCGATCCCCTTCTCTTCTCGGAACATCGTATGAATCATACTTTACTTCAACATATTCATCAGCTTTTTCATCATATATAAAGTCGCTGGCTTCGTATGAATCTTCTCCTTCCGTTAAATTCAGAGGCTCAGCAAATTCGTATGAGATCTCATGCACAGGGTTTTCTTTCAGCACAGTTTCAACTATATATTCGGAATCTGAATAACTAACTGTGATAAGTACTGTATCACCTGCAGTCCAGTGCTCCTCATCCTGATTAGTGTCAAAAGAGACTTCATAATCAGGGATCCAGTCTCCTGTATCACTTTCAAAGCCACATTCTTCACGCTCTTCACTGTAGGAATAGACATAGTCGATATTATTAACGGTCAGCACATCGCCGTCCCGACTGTAAATATTGTAATAGTACCATTCTCCATTGCCATCATCACGCAATTCACAGTCACAGCCTTCAACCAGATTAAGGTCTGCAAATTCATAAGATATCGATACAGCCTCATTATTATTACTTCTTAAAGGAGTGTCAGCTGCAGGAGATTCTTCATCTTCTGCCTGATCAGCCTCTCCGTCCTGAGTTTTTCCCTCGGACTGTACTTCTTTGTCTGCTTCATCCTCTGCGTCAGGAGCTGCATCATCAGCAGCGGCTGCCTTTTCCTTTGCATCTGCTTCTGCTTGTTCTTCTGAAACAGCAGCAGGTCCTTCAGCAGGATCGTCTTCAGCCGCAAATGCCAGTGCAGGTGTATAGATAAACACCATTGCAAGCGACAGCAGCACAGCGGTTAATTTCTTGATTAGATCCATTGTTCTACCTCTCACAAAAATAGATTAAGCAAATAGTTATAACGGACTATGTATGATTCAACCCGGAGACCATTCCTTACACAGCATGTTCGTCATGGCCGTTTACATCCGTGCAGGATGCTGTCCCGAGCAAAACAAAGAATAGTGGTGTGGTGTAGAACATCGCTACACCGAACAGTGAGGAGATGAAGTATCCGGCCGCTGCCAGCACTGCTGTTTTTACAGCTGCCGTCATTTCAGTACGGCGTCTGAAATACCGCACGAACACAGATATCACTCCTGCTGTATAGCATATTGCTGCCGGTATCCCGTAATACGCGGCGTATGTCAGCAGCTCATTGTGAGGATTAGACCGTCCGGTCACCTCGAACAGCCTGAAAGCGATCGCCTCACACCCGGTTCCGAACACCGGATGCTCCCTGATGTATTCCCAGGTGAGACTCCACAGTATCAGCCGGTTGTGGCCTTCAGAGCCGTCACCTGTATGTTTCAGCAGTCCGGAAACATCGTTCCCCAGACTGATAAATTCGTCTCTGACATCAGGGCTTAGAATAACTGCTGCAGTGAGACAGGCAAGCGCAGCACAGCACAGGATCCCGGCTCTCTTCCTCCTGCCTCTGTCGGATACCAGGACCGAGACCGTCAGGCCGGCCAGCACCGCCAGCAGAGCCAGTATGCATCCCATGGAATGATTGAGCATCAGCAGGAATGCATTTAGTATCATTGTACCGATCCCGAAATACTGCTTTCTTCCTTCGCAATACATGTACAGGCCAAGCCCTGTCAGCACAGCCATCAGGAGGAAATATGCATAGTGATTGCCGTTGAAGAATACGGCGCTAAGTTCTTTCTTCGCGTGATAAGCCGGGATCCCAATGACATATCTGTCGAGCAGAGCAGTTATACCTGCAAAATCCGCAGTAGCCATGAACACGAAGAGGATCCTTTCCCTCATCGCCTCGGCAGAGATCTGCGAGGTCACTCCGCAGTACACCGCCAGAAAGAGGAACATCCCGAAAATGCCGATGTGCCTGTATGGTATTCCGTGTATGGCTTCTCTTGTCAGTCCGTTGATCACTGTTGATATCAGGATCAGTACCGCAAAAGCAGAGAACAGGATCATCGTGCTGTTCACCCTCAGGTGTCTGCGCCGGATCCGGGGAATGATAAAACAGGCTCCGCATACACCCGCAATCACATTGACCGCCAGGAACAGTGCCGGGAAAACGGTATACTGCTTTTCGGTCATTCCTATCGGCAGGAGATCGAGTATCGTCATGGCAGCGATCGGGACGCACACCAGTAATCCCGGTACAGAAGGCAGCAAGTCCTCTCCTGCGGTCAAAGCAGAAGTGCCGAGCCTGTTATTCTTTCTATTCACTGTATTCTTCCGTTCGCCGCTTGCCATCAACCTATGTCCAATTACTTCCCAATGCCCCTATTGCGGAAACAGGAAGCCGGATCCCGGCTTCCTGTTTCGAAAATAGTTTTCAGTTTTTACTTAAGTGATTACCTGACCTTGACTGCTACCGGGCAGGAGATGTTTCCGATGTAGGTTATGTTTCCTACTTTCTTGATCTCTCTGATCTGGACATAGTAGGTCGTTCCGCGATATCTCTGACAGTGATGCTTGTTGCCGACGCTCCTGCTGTCTTGATATTCTGTGCTGCGCCCGAACCGTTCTTGTTCGTTGTGTAAAGCACCTGATAACCTGTGGCTGCAGAGTTCTTCGCCCAGCTCATCGTGAATGTGCCCTTGCTGTTGGAGGCAAGTCTGATCTTTCCTGTTGTATGGAAGTATCTGTAGACTGTTGCGGAATATGGTCCGTATACTTTGTCGTTCGTAGCTGATGCTGCTTTGATCGGTCTTACGCGTATCTCATACATTCCGCCTATAGTGAGGCCGGTAGTTGCTCCGCGTACCACATTGCCGACTTCTCTCGTTGCCCACTTGGATGCTCCGCGGGCTCTCCAGCTTATCTCATAGCCTGTTGCGCCTGCTACCTTGTCCCAGATAACATCGTTAGTTTTCTTTGCCGAATTCGCAACGGTATTGCGTATGGTCGTTTTAGCCAGAGTGACCTTAGGGATGATCTCCGTTCTGGTCTTTTTGCAGGCAGTACACGTGAAAGTCTTCGCTCCTGTAGCGGTGCCGGATGCCTTCTTAGTCACGGTACCTGCGTTCCAGGTGTGCGCGTAAGGATTTATCACTCTGTTCTCGAGTTCTCTGGTCTGCGTGGTGAAAACCTCGTTCTCGAATGTTGCTGTGTATACAGTCGTTCCCTTGCTCACGCATGTCGCTTTTTTCTTGACTGTAGCCTTTGTCCTGACTGTTTCCTCTTCTTCTTCGTTGCACTCTGAGCAGATCGCGTAGGCTCTCACTTCTCTGTTATTCGAAGACCATTCATAAACAGGCTCACTGTAGCTATGTTCCTTGACAGGAATAGCAAGCTCCTCTTTGGAAAGCTCTTTTGATGCGTTTTCATCAGCAAATGCTTTGCCGCAGATATCGCATCTGAAATGATCTTTGATGCCTTCTTCCAGGCATGTTGCCTCTCTTCCTTCATCCGGAGTCAGCGAATGCTCATGCTCTGCATATTCAGTCTCTTCTGCACCGCAGATATTGCAGGTTCTTATCTCTATAGCAGGATAATAAGACTCATCCAAAGCGCTCGGCTCACCCCAATCGTGCTCCGGAGCGATCTCAAGATCACTCTCCTGGACCTCTGTCAGTCCCTCTGCATCTTCGAAGTCCTTTCCGCATATATCGCAATGATAATGCTCACGAACGCCCGGAATTTCATCGCCGCAGTAAGGCTCTTCGGCCGGGTAATAGTCCAGACTGTGCTCATGAGGGATCTCTTTTACATATACTGCGTTCTTAGCCTCACACTCCACACCCTGATATACGTAGAAGATAGAATAATAACCTTTTACCCAAGGATTCTCTTCCTGAGTATCGTAGTACTCGAGCTCATCTTCCAGATAGTCCCAGTTTTCTTCATTGCTTGAGCCTTTTTTGTTGATGAACTCTTCTTCATCCTCATAGTATGTGTATGATTTGTTCGTGCCATTAAGGTATCTGACAGTCAGAACATCACCCTGAGTGAACACTTCATAATAATCGAAATAGTCTTCAAGACCTTTTTCCTGTTCCAGATTGATCGTCTTAGCTTTCTTGTAGGATATCGACCAGATATCGCTTACAACACCCTTTACCTCGACATCGCAACGGACTACACAGTCATCATAATCCACGTCATCAGACGACTGATATTTCGGTTCATCCCGCAGGCAGAAGCTTACGGTGTTCATGCCTGCAGCATATGCGTCCTGGTCACCCTTGAACTCGAGCCAGTACGAGTCTGTATAGGTGTCTTCCAGATTATTTCCATCAGCGTCCAGGAATCCGCTGCCCTCATCTTCATCGCCGTCAGTATATGTATACTTAACAGAGTTGCCGTTATCCAGGGTCAGGACCAGGGTGTCGCCAGGCTGCGGCCAGTTATAATTAAGTATGTTAGCATATCTTACTCCAGCGTAAGATTCGAGCGGATCGTTTCCGGCTTTCTGTGTGTACTTAAGCGACACTACTTCCGGTGCCTTAGGCGCGCCGGTGACAAGTACCGGTTCTGTTGATGTCATGCCGCCAGCCATGATCATGATAGAGTTTTCGCCTTCTGTGAAAGTCATCTGATCAGGGTCACTGAAATCCCATTCTATATCACCCGAATATATACAGTCGTAATAATAAGTATTCGTACTGCTCTCCTCATCCAGATAGAAGACCCCATCGGCCTGATCATAGATAAGCACAGCAGAAGTCCCGTCTGAATATACAAACTCTATCTTCTCACCGTCATGGCCGAATCTATCTACCATCTGATGTGATCCGATATATCCTTTATAGTCATAGCTGGTTGTAAAGCGGAGTTCAGTGACCTGCGCCTCCTCTGGTACTTCCTCTTCATCCCCGGATGTTGCGGATGTCTGAGCCGCCGCCTTTTCGGAAGTATCCTTAGCCTTGTCAGCGCTTTCAGCGTTTACCGTATCTGTCTTCTCATGTAGAACAACTTCTTCACCTGCTTCATCGTCTGCCGTTTCTGTCTGTACCGCGGCTTCTGAAGCTTCTTTTTCGTTCTGGCCTTCGGCCTCTGCATCCGCAAATGCCAGAGCAGGCATGAATGTAAACACCATAGCCAGCGTCAGAAGCATTGCAAATAACTTTTTCTTCATAACAATTCCCCTTTGCGATAGATCATTAACAATTATTAAGAAAAATATATCACTTGCCTGAATGAGCCTTCAATCCGCATGCAAAAATTGCAGTTTTAAGCGCAAAAAAAGCAGAGCCTTGTAAAGCCTGCTTTACATTATGCTGAACATGTGGTCACCACAGGTCTCTCCTGGCCGTTTTCCTTAAGAGCTCCTATTGTATGGTCCTGTTTTCGGCGTATTTATGATATATATCCCTGAAAGCTTTGCCGTACCCGCGGCTGATGATTATCTCAGCTCCGTTTTTCATCCGGACGCTGCGTGTGTCGATCTCTCTGATCTTATCCAGACTCACTGCAAAACTGTTGTGGCAGCGCGCGAATCGGCCGATCGGAAGCTTTTCAAGTATTTCCGACAGACGTCCCCTGACCTGATACCTGCGGTTATGAGTGACGATCACAGTCTTTCGGTCCCTGCGCTCCAGATACATAATATCCCTGCATGGAATGACGGCAGTGCTGCCATCAGTCGTTCTTATCACCAGATCAGCCTTGCGCTCATTGTCTATGCGATAGTATTTGCCTACGATCTCAGGGAGCCTCTCTGCCAGCTGGTCTTTGAGTGCGAACCACAGATGCTCCGTCCGGTACACATCCAGCACGCAGTCCGTATCCTTTGCTATATATATGACCTGGCATCGCGGGAACAGCTGATTGATCTGTTTAACTGCAGTTATCCCTGCCGGCTCATCAGTATCGGTACCCTCCTCCTGATCACAGGAAAACACCGTATCGCAAAACAGCACGTCCGGCGCAAGCCCGTCACTTGCAAGCAAGGCGTGCGGATCATCAAAGCATCTGATACTGACAGTGATCCCTGTTTCAGAAGCATAATCACTCAGTATCTGTGATTCCTTTTCCTGCCATGTTTTGTCTTCATCGCAAATGAATATCCTGACCATTTCAAGTACCTGTATCACGGGAGAGTAAAAGCGGAAGAGGAGGACAGTCCGAATGAATCAGACTGCCCTCCATGTTTTCTGATCTTGAGATAAGGCTGATTATGTTCCTCAAAGCCCTTACTCGAACTTCACATGATAGTATCCCGAGCTTGTGCCGGTGAGTTTCTGGACCTTGATATAGTAGGTCACGCCTCTCTTGGCCGTGAACGAAGTCCACATTTTCGCGAGACTAGGAGTGAATATTCTCCTGCTGATCTGCTTATTGCCCTCATAGATGTACCATACCAGCTGATCATTGGTACCGCCGGTCACTGTGATCTTGGTATAGCTCTGCCAGTTGGTGAACTTGAACCAGCGAATGTTGTTTTCTCCGGCTACTACCAGTCCCTTCTGAGCCTTGCCCTTGGTCAGATTAGTTGCTTTTGCCTTGGATACACCGTTTGTAGGCAGCCACGATCCGTTAACTACCTTGATATGGCTCATTCCCGGCGAACCGCTTGGCCAGGCGACTTTAATCAGATAATAACGGTTAGCTCTTACGCCGAATACAGGTGTATAGTTAACAGTTGCCTGTCTTGCAACGACCTTTCCGCTGGCATCACAGAGAGTGATCTTGGATTTCTCGTCTGTAAAGATGCGCATATATCCTGTTGATCTAGGATAGAACTTGTATGTTTTTGTCTGAGAGGTTTTTGCAATTCCTACAGCACGCTGCTGGTTGTTTGTAAGAGTCGTACCCTGCAGGTCAGGGGCGACGCTGGCCCTGAGATGTGTGACTGTTCCACTGTTCTTGCAGAACGCCATAATGAAATAAGATCCCTCTGCTGTTATTTCGAAAGAGTTCCAATAACTTTTGTTCGCTGTAGTCCAGTTACAGGAAGCATTACCCACAGCCTGACCGTTGCTGTTGTTGATGACCTCGATCGAGACTGCGTTTTTATTAGCGTAACCTGAAAGGTACAGAGTTCCCTTTTTTAACTGTACAACACTGGTTTCTGCTATATAGTAATTAGAGTAGTAATTGCCGAAAGAGTCTCTCCTGCCTGTTGCTGTCATTGTTGAGTCAGTCCTTGCTGTTTCATTTTGAATGAAGTCAGCGAAATTACGATAATTCTGAACATAATGGACAGTAAGTTTTTCAAACAGTGAGTTTCCCTTCAGCATCTCAGGTGAATCCTCATCGGCATCCTCATCGATCTCACCGAGGTCCTCCTGATCATCGGAAATGATCGCCTCAGCTTCAGTTCCCTGCTCGGCACCTGAAACCTCTTTGTCCTCGAACGATGCCATCTCGGCCTTGGTCTCACCCTGTGAATCGCTTGCTGCGAATGCCATACCTGCCGATGTGAAAACCATCATCAGTATCATTATGAGAGCAAGCCCTATTCTATAACTTCTCTTCATATATAAGTTACCCTCCTTTGCTTATACCTCGAACACCTTTCCCAATGTGCAAAAAAGCGATGCCTCTGCGTTCTTAACAACACTATATTAATATATATATATAGAATACACTAAGATCACCAAAAAACAAACACTTACTTGTTTGATAAGACCGATCAATTCATTGATCCGCGATCAAACCGGAGCATAAAAAAAGAGCTGCCACTCTGATGTGACAGCTCCGGAATATCAGATCTTACTGCTCTGCGTCGAATGGCAGGATAGCAACAACTCTTGCTCTCTTGATTGCCTTAGCAACTGCTCTCTGATGCATAGCGCAGGTTCCTGTGACTCTTCTAGGGAGGATCTTTCCTCTCTCTGTGATGTACTTCTTAAGAGTCTCAGCATCCTTATAATCGATCTTCTTGTCCTTGTCTGCGCAGAACTGGCATACTTTTCTTCTTCTCATGCCGCTGTTCGCACGTCTAGGTCTGTTGTTCATCATGATTCGTGCTTTCCCCTTTCTCTAGAATGGAATGTCATCCTCGGCTGCCTGGAAAGTATCCGGAAGATCATCAAAGCCGTCGAAAAGTCCGCTGCTCTGTGAATCTCCGCTGTTTCCCTGTGGTGCGCCGAAGCCGGTGTCCTGTCCGCCGAAACCGCTGTTGTTAGCTGATCCGTAGTTATTGCCACCCTGATAGCCGCCGTTCTGGCCGCCCTGGTAACCGCCCTGGCCGCCGTTGTTCTGGCCGCCGCCGAGGAACTCTACGTTATCTGCTATGATATCTGTGGTGTATACGGTGACACCTTCTCTGTTCTTATAGCTTCCGGTCTCAATCCTTCCATGAACTGCAGCCTGCCTGCCTTTTGACAGATAGCGGTCACAATTCTCGGCCTGCTTGCCGAATACTGTGATGCGGATAAAATCCGCGCCTCTGTCCTCGCCGCTTCTTCTAGGTCTGTCGACAGCGAGTGTGAAATGGCATACAGCAGTCTGTGTGCTAGGCGTATAACTAAGTTCCGGATCTCTTGCAAGCCTTCCGATAAGTACTACGCTGTTCATTTCCGACCGCCTTTCACTATTCTTCGTCCTGACATACGATGATATGTCTCATAACGTTTTCATTGATCCTGAGTCTTCTGTCGAGTTCCTTAGGCAGTTCTGCATCAGCCTTGAAAGGAAGAACTACATAGTAACCAGTGTTCTTCTTGTTGATGCTGTAAGCAAGTCTTCTCTCGCCCCATACATCAGCCTCTCCGGCCTCGCCGCCAGCGTTGATTACAGACTTTACTGTCTCAACGATAGCTGCCTTCTGCTCCTCGTCCAGGTTTGGATCAAGCACGAATAGAAGTTCATAATCTCTCATGTTGACACCTCCTGTGGTCATATTGGCACCGGTTCACCCGGTGCAGAAAGTAATAATTAATGAGCGCATCTCACACGACGCGCCCATATATTCTACTCAATAGCAATGTCAAAATCAAGTATATTTTTTCTGATTATTATCCGCCTTTTTTCGGCACTAGTTTTGATCAGGCCCTGCTTTCCGCTCTATGGTATAAGGACTTTCGAGTGCTTCAGTATAGTAGCTGCTGTCGATCAGCCCGCTGTCTATGCCGCCTTTGTATGGATCGCCCTCGCCTTCGCCTCTCAGCTGATGGACTCCGTCTGCCGAATATCTCGAAATTATGATCTTCGAAGGCGTGATCTCGCATACCGTTCCTGTCAAAGTCTCATCTGCCGCACGGTACTGTTCATAATCCTCGCCCTGTCCGCAGTTCATGTAATATCCCGTATATCCCGCATTCATGTAGGTGAAATGGATCTCCTGCTCGGTAAATGTATCCGTGCTCTCTGTATTCTCTCCTGCGTCCGGGATCAGCAATGTGTCCCCCGGGGCTCTGAAGATGCAGCTTCCTCCCATATAGCAGTCCCAGCCTTTGTTGTGATTATGTCCGGTAAAATATACTATGTCCAGGTCCTCTGCTGCTTTGTTTACTACATTAAAAATATAGCTCGCGTACATATTGTCTCCGCTTCCGTGAAGGGAGGATGTCCTTCCTGTAAAATGCAGCGGCACATGAGCGGCCACGAAGACCGGCCTTGTTTCTCCCGCAGCGATCAGCTCGTCAAAACATTTTTTCATCTCTTCAGATGCTCTTACGACTCTGTCTCTGAAAGCCGTGTCTCTTCCCTGCTTCCACGGGAAATCACTCTCGGTATTCACCACATATACAAGATAGTCGTCATACTCGTGGAGACCTGAAGCGGATATCGCATCCGTCAGCTTGTCATGGTTGCCCTGTACGAAGATCATGTCATCCTGATCGACATAGCTGCATTCTGAAGCGACGATATCCCGGATCTCTGCTATCGAATCATCCGGGGCCAGCTGATAATCGTACAGCTCAGGATCATTGGTATAATCTCCGCAGTATATGACATTGTCCGGGGATTTGCCGTCTTCGGCGACCTTCTTAAGTATCCCCGTCAGATTATCTGCCGGCGTCTGCCATCCGGGCTCGATCTGATAATCCGAAGCGGCAAACAAAAATGCCGACGTACGCGGCATTTTAACTTTGCATCTCAGTTCCTTCTCAAGGTTGATCGCAAGTTCTGTATTATCTGTGAAGTATGTATCTACGCCCAGTTCGATCGCCTGTCTGATCTCAGATTCGCTGTTCAGAGTCCAGACGCTGAACACTTTGCCGGCATCATGCACTCTCGTGCAGCTCTTCTCTGTCATAAGATTCGATGCTTTTCTGACAGAAACTATGTCGACATACGGCATGTCCAGGCAGCCGAGCATAGAGTTCCAGGATTTGCACACGAACAGCTTAGGCATATCCGGATACTTTTCCTCGAGAGTTTTGAGTACATCCGTATCCTCAGACTGTACCGTAACTATATCCTGATACTCGTACTCATCGATGATCTTCTCAAAGGCCTCGATCATATCTGTTCCGGAGGTCTTGAGTTCGATCACGTATCTGACATCCCGGCCGTACCTGTCAAAAACATCGCTCATTCTGAGGATGTTGTTTCCGGCTCTGGTCCTGATCTGGTCTATTTCTTCGGAAGTCAGGTTTGAATAGTTGGCACCTCTTCCTGTCATCAGATATGTGTTCAGGTCATGAGCAACATACAGGACCCCGTCGGATGAGATGACCAGATCCTGCTCGATGTAAAATGATCCTGCCTCTATCGCTGCATCATAGGCAGCAAAAGTATGCTCATTGTCTCCCGCGGAGCCTCTGTGCGAATACACATGGCGCGCCGCGTCGACAGAGATGATCACATCTTCAGACGGCAGCACATGTCCGGCTCCCTCTGCTGCCATTTTTGCTGCAGCAAGAGCTGTCTCATGAGCGTCTGTCTCGTTCAGTTCCTCGCCTCTCTGACCAAGCCACCACACTGAAGCGGCGATCGCAGCCAGCATGATAACTATCAGGGCTATAAGTATTTTTGCTTTTGACTTGTTTTTCTTCTTCATAATATATTGACTCCTGCCGGCCACAATCATTCCGTACCACACACAGTGCCGGAAGACGGCCGCTCATCAATTCATACAGCGTTAAGAGCCTGCATCAGATCTCACAGGCGCACAGCCGTACTTCTCAATATAATACTATTATTAAGGCCTGAACTCATCTATTCTACATGTTTATTAAGGCTGCTGCGCTTCCCGTTTTTCTTTTATTATTGTATCGCCCTGCACGTTTTCTCTCTGCGTCAATATTCTATCTGCATTCCTATCGAGATTCGTCGTTTGCGCACGGATAATCTTGTAGATATGGTTCCCGCCACTCTTGATTTTCAATATTTAGTCCAATTCGCATTGACAGGTTGGATCGTCAGGCGCCTCGGAAACAACAATTTTACCTGTTTTGCCCGTTTTTCGGAAAATAGCATTGAACACAAAGGATTCATCGATCAGATCTACAACATTGGTATTGCAAATCGGAAGGCTCGGCATTAAGGACACAACATTGATCGGAAGGCGCTTCCGTGATTCTCTTCCGAGCTGGTTCAACATTGTACGTTTAAGGCTGGGCTGGCCCAAACCTTGTATGATCTGAGGTGGCAGAGGAAAAATGACAAGGTCGGGGCGTAAACGATGGCTTGCCAGCGCATTTTTTGCAGCAAACATTGTATATATGATCGCTGCAAAGAATATGCCAATGTTTTTTGGGAAAACCTTGCCATCTAGAACCCTTAGATTCAATGCATACAAGGTTTCCCTGAATTTTTTCAAAATTAGACCGATTATTAAAGGCGATCTTGTCATCTTGAAAATGCTAATCAAAGTATACAAGGTTCCCTGGATATGGCTGCGTGTATTGCAGCTGCGGACTTATCTGCATCAGTATTGCCATACTCAGTATGCACGCATCGCGTATGCCAGCTTTTTCCCCATTAATTGCCGCCCTGAAAGTTGCATGATTGTTTCGGATATTGTACCATAGTATATATTGCATAATTATGTAAAGAACAATGTGATAGGAAGGAGTTGGCAGTTATATGGCATCCGTATTTTTTGACTGGATCAGAGATTCCGCGATAAAGCGCGGCAGCAAAACTGCATACACAGATATTGAACACAGCGTGACATTCAGTGACTTAGAGAGGCTGTCGGCTGCGGCAGCTACATGGGTAGCAAAGCGCTCTGAGATCGAGCGTCCGGTCGCAGTAATGGGCGGAAGAAACGTATATACTCCGGCCTGCTATATGGGAGTTGCCCGTGCAGGCTGTTTCTACGCAGCTATGGATCCGGAGGTGCCTCATGCAAGGCTCGAGCAGATCATGAGTGTAACAGAACCGAAGCTGCTCATAGTCGACAGAGAACATCTTGAGATCGCACAGTCACTTGCAGGCGATCACGAGATCGCTGTTATGGAGGATGTTTTCGAAACAGAAGCGGACGATGAGCTTGTAGCAGCACGTGAACGCTCCGTTACCGAGATGTCCCCTCTGTACATGATCTTCACTTCAGGTTCAACAGGAACTCCTAAAGGCGTTCTGACATCCCATCACTCGATGGTATGCTACCTCGACAGTCTTAATGAAGTCATCGGACTTGATGATACAGATGTCATCGGAAACCAGGCTCCTCTCGACTATATAGCCGCTATCAGAGATATGTATCTGCCTCTGATGACAGGCGCAATGACCGTGATGATCCCTAAGAACGAGTTCGCAATGCCGGATGCTCTGTTCAGCACGCTCAACGAGTACAAAGTGACAACGCTCTGCTGGAGTGCGGCAGGTCTTGAGATCCCGGCCAAGCTCGGCGGATTCGCAGACGGCAGGCCTGAATACATCAAGAGGATCGTCTTCTCAGGCTCGGTCATCTCCAACAAGTATCTGAAGATCTGGCAGGAGAATTTACCGGATGTTTTATTCGTTAACCAGTACGGTCCTACAGAGGCTACAGCTTCATGCACCTATTATGCACTGGAAGGTGTTGTCAGCGATGATACCGTCCTGCCGATAGGCATTCCGTACAAGCACTACCAGATCCTGATGCTGACTCATGATGAGGATACCGATACCTATACCGCTACTCCTCAGGGTGAGATCGGAGAGATCTGGGTCAAAGGACCATGCCTGGCGATCGGTTACTACCGCTCACCTGAGCAGACAGACAAAGTCTTCAAGCAGAATCCGCTCAACAGCGAATATCCTGAGCGCATATACAATACAGGTGATATAGGCCACATAGGCGAAGACGGCAATCTGTATTTCCACGGCCGCAAGGACCGTCAGATAAAACATATGGGTCACCGTGTAGAGCTTGCGGAGCTCGAAGCATACGCGCTTACGATCGACGGCGTCACCGAGTGCGCTTCACTTTACGACAAAAAACGTCAGCTGATCTACCTGTTCTACTCAGGTCCTGCGACCGCCAAAGACATCACGATCAGCTTCCGTACTGATATGCCGGCATTCATGGTGCCGCGCAAAATCGTGCAGATGGAGGAGCTCCCTCACCTGCCTAACGGCAAGATCGCAATGAAAGCGCTTGCAGAGACTATCGGATAATTACGAAAATTAGAATAATATTACGAAAACGGAGGAAAAGTAAATGGAAAAGTTAATGGAGATCCTTAAAGAACTCAGACCTGATGTTGATTTTGAGAAGGAAAAGTCTCTGGTTACAGGAGGCATCCTCGATTCTTTCGATATCATCTCTCTGGTCGGAATGCTCAATGACGAGTATGACATCACTATCAGACCGGCCAACCTCGTACCGGAGAACTTCAATTCCGCAGAAGCTATGCTCGAGCTGATCGAGAAGCTCCAGGACGAAGAGTAGGTGCAGAGTATGCAGGGATCTAAGGCAGCAGGTATCAGCGCACATGAAGCGGTCAGATGCGGGGATCTTAACGAAGCTTTCAGAGCAGTTAAGTCCCCTGCCTATATTTTCTCGGAACAGGACTTCATTGACAGGATGCAGCTTGTCAGAGAAGCTTTCGGAGAGACTATAGACATCTGCTACTCAATCAAGGCCAATCCTTTCCTTCTCTCAGTACTGCCTGACGGCTTCACCAATATTGAGGTGTGCAGTCCGGGCGAGCTTGAGATATGCAAAGCATTCCGAATCGATCCGTCGCGGATCATTTTTTCCGGTGTCAACAAGTCAGCTAAGGAAGTCGGACGCGCGCTTGATTACGGAGTCACACTTCTGACTGCAGAAAGCTACAGCCATCTTGACAGCATCAGCTCAGAAGCATCGAAGCGCGGGATCACTGTAGACGTTCTCGTTCGTCTTTCCTGCGAAAGCCAGTTCGGAATGGATAAATCAGATGTCTTCAAAGTGATCGCTCAGAGAGATTCTTATCCGGGCATCAGGATAACCGGTATACATTATTTTACCGGTACACAGAAGACAAGGCCTAAGGAGATCATCAAGGAGATGACCAGACTCGGCAAGATCCTTGACCGCCTCGAAGAAGAGCTCGGATATGTGCCGGAGAGGATAGAATACGGCACAGGTCTTGCTGTGGACTATTTCACAGATGAAGCCGATCAGAAAGAGTCCGCAAGACTCAGTGATGTTGCTGAATCGATCAGAGAGCTCTCAGCCAGAGTGCACGTCACAGTCGAGATGGGCAGGTTTTTTGCGGCTCCTTGCGGATACTATGTCACCAAGGTCGTAGACGCCAAGACCAATGATGGTATCAACTACGCGATAGTTGATGGCGGCCTGCATCAGCTGAAGTACGACGGCCAGATACAGGGCATGCAGATACCTGTCATCACGCACATCAAGGGTGAGAATGCAGCCGGCTCTGCTGCACCGAAGGAAGCTGACGGAGGACAGCCGGATGACAAGTGGACTCTCTGTGGAAGTCTGTGCACCACCGCTGATGTCATCGCACGCGGCGCTTCTCTGCCGGGACTAAGCATCGGCGACAGTCTCGTATTCCACAGAACAGGTGCTTACTCACTGTACGAAGGGTTCTCTCTCTTCCTGTCGAGAGATCTCCCATCGATCTATGTTCTTGACAGGGCAGGCGGTCTTCACCTCATGAGAAGCAGGATCGAGACTGCACAGTTCAACCAACCGGAGGATATGACTGCATGGCTCTGACATCACTGCCATTCGCAATTTTTGCAATAATCACAGGTATAATATATTTTGTGTACCCAAAAAAAGAGCAGCGCTGGGTCATTCTGCTGATCGCCAGCTGCTTTTTTTATCTGTACAACAGCTTCAGGTACGCGGCGTTCATCGTGGTGACGATCCTCACGATATACTTCGCCGCTGTGAAGATGGACGACATCTCTGTGGAGACACGCAAGACCGTCAGGGAGAAGAAAGCCGAATGGTCGAAGGAAGAGAAAAAGGCTTTCAAGGATGCTGCTGCCGGTAGGAAGAAGAAGATCCTCGCGCTGACACTCATCCTGAATTTCGGGATACTCTTCCTGCTCAAGTACTTCAACTTCATGTCCGGAAGCATCGCTGCTCTCGTAGGCGTTTCACCTGAGAGTGCGCCGCAGATCCGGCTTTTGCTGCCGCTCGGCATTTCCTTCTATACTTTCATAGCTACAGGCTATCTGATCGATGTCTACAGAGAGACAGTTAAGCCTGAGCGCAACTTATTCAAGTTCGCTCTCTTCGTCTCATTCTTCCCGCAGATCATCCAGGGACCGATCAGCCAGTATGGGAAGCTTCACGACCAGCTTATAGAGCCGCACGATCTGGAGTGGATCAATTTCAAGCAAGGCATCATGAACATCACATGGGGCCTCTTCAAGAAGCTCGTTATCGCCGACTGCTCGTGGAAAGCGATCAAAGCTTATTATGCCAACGGCGGGATCAACGGAAGCGGGGATTTTGCAGGATACGGAGGCACTATGGTGCTGTTCATCACCCTGCTCTACGCCCTCCAGCTGTACACTGACTTCTCCGGCGGCATAGATATCTCAAGAGGTATCTGCCGTGTGCTCGGCATCGACCTCGAAGTCAACTTCCGCCAGCCGTATTTCTCCAGATCTATAAGCGAATACTGGAGACGCTGGCATATCTCCCTCGGAGCGTGGATGAAGAACTACGTCTTCTATCCTATCGCGATGTCGGAATTCTCCAAACGTGTGACCAGAGCCATCGCAAGTTCCTCTTTCGGGAAAACACCTGTCGGCAAGCACATTTCCAAGGTCTTCATGACTGCAGTCGCTTCGTTCATAGTATTCCTCTTCGTAGGTATATGGCACGGAGCCAACAGCAAGTACATCGCCTTCGGTGTGTGGAACGGCCTGATCATAATGCTCTCAGCCATGCTCGGCCCGGTATACGCAGGCTCGCGCAAAGCTCTGCATATCAATGAAAATGCCGCATGGTGGAAGCTGTTTCAGATGCTCAGGACTTTTGTAATAGTCCTCGTCGGTTATGTCTTCGATATAGCTGACAACTTCACCAATGCTATGCAGATGATGTATCTGACTCTCACAGACCAGAATGTCGGTGCTTTTCTCAGCGAGCTTCCGTCCCTCGGGATGCGCAAGGTCGAGTATCTGGCTGTGATGTGCAGCGCAATGCTGGTTCTGTATATCAGCATACGCCTTGAACAGACCAAAATTGACACTCCTGCAGAGCTCCTCGAGAGACGGAGCGGACTTATTCAGTGGATATGCCTCTTCGGCCTGATAATGCTGATACTTCTTATCGGCGCTTACGGTCCGGCATATGATCCGGCTGAATTCGTATATATGCAGTTCTGATAAACGTGAGGTATACTCCTGATGCCTGATAACACAGACAGAAAGAAAATCAATATTAGACGGACGATTGCCGTGATCACCATGGTGCTGGCTCTTGTCGGCTCTGTTGTGTTCATGGAGAAATTCCTGTGCATACCAGATTCGCAGGCACTCGACCAGAACCGTATCCTTATGCTGCACAAAGAGCCTAAGAATACTATCGATGTGCTTCTGATCGGATCAAGTGCAACTTATTCCGGATTTTCATCAGCTTACGCGTATGAAAAATTCGGTTTTACTTCCTATCCGTATGCGATCGGAGGAGGGACCTGCACTATGTGGAAGCCTGCCCTCCAGGACACTCTTCGCAATCAGCGGCCTAAGCTTGTCGTCGTTGATGTCTTCGGAGGCGGATACGAAAGAGAGCTGATCGAGAGCAGAAGTAGCCAGCTCTATCTCATAATGAACTCATTTCCGCTGTCAGCAGAAAAGATCCGGATGGCTAAGGAAATCAGTCAGAATGTCAACAACGTGAGCGCGGCAAGCATGGTTTTCCCGTTTATTAAATGCCACTCCAGAGTTCCGATCAATCTCCTCCGTCTCAAAGAGAGACTCGAGACAGAGAAATTCGGGCCTTCCCCTCTCAAGGGGCTCGAGACAAGAACGCGCACACGTCAGCTCGCATTCGTTGATGATGCAAGTTTCACAGAGGAGACTAAGCCACTGGATGAGAAGACTGAAGGCGTGGTAAGAGATTTCCTCGAATACTGCAAGAGCGAGAATCTCAAAGTGCTGTTCGTAAAATACCCGACAGTACTGACCCAGCAGGATCCTGATGAACTTCTCGTCAATCTCAAAGCCAACCGCATATGCGAGATCGCAGAAGAATACGGATTTACTTCTCTCAACATGCAGAAGGATTTCCATAAGATCGGTCTCAAAGAAAGAGAAGATTATTACAACCACGGACACACCAACATCCGCGGACAGAAGAAAGTCACCGGCTATCTCGGATCTTATATCCAGAAAACTCTGAATATAGCTCCGACAGAGCTTGATGACAGTGTACGTGCACAGTGGGATCAGAGCGTCGAATATTTCCACGCACTCGATTCACTCAGCGAAGAGCTGATCCGTCAGGGAAAAACTGAATCCCTCGGCGAATCTCCGGCGCTCGCTGCTGATGTCGAGAGGATCGTCAATGGAGAAAGCCCTGCAGCTGTCGCGGAAAAATACCACGGATAATAAACTGAAAATAATGATATTATAATTACAGGCGGAGGTCAGATAACTCTGCCTCATCACAGAACAACCAACATGACCAAAAGGGAGGGTAAAATGGCTGGATGGAAAAATCTTGACACACTTGAAGCATATAAGGCTCTCATGGCATCAGATCACCGTGTAGATCTGAGAAAAGTTCTTGCCGGCGAAGATGGCGGCGCACGAGTAAAAGAATACGCGATGCCGATGGCATGCGGCCTGACATACAACTACGCTGCAAAGCAGGTAGACGCTGAGATCCTCGGAATGCTTTCGAAGCTCGCAGAGGAATCCGAGCTCGCAGGCAAGTTCGAAGAGCTGTATAACGGAGCTATGATCAATACAGGAGAGAAGAGACTTGTTCTCCATCACCTGACACGCGGACAGCTCGGCAGCCCTGTAGTCTGCGACGGAACAGACAAGAGAGCTTTCTACACAGGCGAGCAGGCTAAGATCGCAGAATTCTCTGCTAAGGTACATGCAGGCGAGATCACCAACGCAGCCGGCGAAAAGTTCACAACTGTAGTACAGATCGGCATCGGCGGAAGCGACCTCGGTCCACGCGCTATGTATATCGCGCTTGAGAACTGGGCAAAAGCCAACGATTCGCTTCTGATGGACGCTAAGTTCATAAGCAATGTCGACCCTGATGATGCCGTAAGCGTCCTCAAGACGATCGATGTCGCACACACTCTCTTCATCCTCGTATCCAAGTCCGGCACGACCCTCGAGACACTGACTAACGAAGCTTTTGTCAAAAACGCGCTTAAAGAGGCCGGTCTCGATCCGTCACGCCATATGATAGCCGTTACAAGTGAGACATCACCTCTCGCAAGCAGCAGTGACTACCTTGCAGCATTCTTCATGGATGACTATATCGGCGGCAGATACTCATCGACCTCTGCAGTCGGCGGAGCAGTACTTTCACTCGCATTCGGCTCTGATGTATTCGACCGCTTCCTCTGCGGAGCTGCCGAATCAGACAAGCTTGCAGCTCTTGCAGATCCTATGAAGAACCCTGCAATGCTCGACGCACTGATCGGCGTCTATGAGAGGAACATCCTCGGATATGAGACAACTGCTGTTCTTCCGTATGCTCAGGCGCTCGCAAGATTCCCTGCACACCTGCAGCAGGCTGACATGGAGTCCAACGGCAAGTCTGTCAACCGTTTCGGCGAGCCTGTTGATTACAAGACAGGTCCTGTTCTCTTCGGTGAGCCGGGCACGAACGGTCAGCACTCATTCTACCAGCTCCTGCATCAGGGCAAGGATATAGTCCCTCTGCAGTTCATCGGCTTCAGAGAAAACCAGTCCGGAGTGGATGTAGACATCCAGGGCAGCACCAGCCAGAAGAAGCTCGGCGCCAACGTTGCTGCACAGATAGTTGCATTCGCCTGCGGCAAGGAAGACGATAATCTCAACAAGAACTTCGAGGGCGGCAGACCTTCAAGCATCATAATCGGAGACCAGCTGACACCTGAATCACTCGGAGCTCTCCTCGCACACTTCGAGAACAAGATCATGTTCCAGGGCTTCCTCTGGAATCTCAACAGCTTCGACCAGGAAGGCGTCCAGCTCGGCAAAGTCCTCGCAAAACGCGTCCTCGCTCACGAGACAGACGGAGCACTCAGAGAATACGCAGATATGCTCGGGATCTAAGCGCCGACAATAACACCAAAATCTTAATGGAACTAAAAGAATGCATATATCCTTCACCCGAAGGATATATGCATTCTTTTTTATCTTTCTGTCTGAGAAAGTTCCTATTGATCTGTTTTCGGCTTTCCGATCTCTGCTATCTTTGCTCCGAGTTCCATCAGTTCTTTGGTCGGGTGCTCGAACACTTTCAGACTGAAGAATGCCGTCATAGCAGCTCCTATCAGGCAGTAGACGAGCAAAGCGGCAGCCATCGATAGACTGCTGCCCCCGAACGCAAGGCCTTTTGCTGTCCCGGCGGCAGCTGCGTTATAAGTGCCGCCGAAGAGGACTGTAAGACGAGGCAGGACTGCCCAGGTCCTGAACAGATAGCACAGCGGTCTGTGCCAGAAATACACCTGCAGGGTCCTTGCTCCCATGACAGTGATGAATCCGAAGTCCCTGTCAGGAATTATCGCTATGATAGCAAAAGTAATCACAAGGGCGACAAGCCATACAGCTATCCTGATCCACCAGCCATTCTCGTAAGCATAGCTGAAGAAATCCTGGAGGAATTCATATGAACGCCTTCCTGTGAACCATTTCCTCCAGCGGTACATATTCCATTTTCCGAAGTAGCACACTGCCATAGTGACGATAATCGTAAGCCAGCTCAGTACCAGTATCACTCTCCGTCTGACGGCAGCCTTACGCGCAGCATCCGGCGAAGCTTCTGCCGGATCTCCGTAGCTTCCTCCATTCAGAAGAGGCAGGAACTTCTTCATATCCAGATAATATCCGATCATATAGATCGGCAGGAAATTGATCATCCTCGCCAGGCAGAATGTATCGTCTATCGCCGGGAAGTAGCCGATCACAGCACTCAGTGCAAAAGCACCGGTTATCATCATCCACGGCTTCAGACGCCTTTTACCCGGTACCTCGCTGCCTGTGTCTATGAGCCTCATCACATAGAAGAGCAGTTCGTATTCGGCCATAACGAAGAGATACCACGGGATGCCCGGCTCTTCGATCCAGTGCCAGAGCGGGTTCTGTCCCATAAGTGTTCTGGTCACCTGCAGGAAGACCTTGAGACCGTATGCGCACAGGAAGAATCCCCATACCTTGTCCCATCTCAGCCTTGTCTCGCCTTTGACACCAAGGGCGGCTCTCTCTTCAGTTATATACTGCTTGTGCACGAGTCCGGATATGAAAATGAAAGCCGGCATATGGAATGAATAGATCCACAGCGTGATCCATCTTACCATATGAGAATCGGACACATAATCAGTCGTCATGTGTCCGATAACTACAAGAAATATAAGCAGTGTTTTTACATTATCGTATTTGAAGATCCTCATCAGTTCTCTTCGCTTTCTTCACTGCCGTCAGCAGCCTGGTCTCCGTCTTTGAGTCCCTTGAGGAATTTCATGAAGCTGGTCTTCTTCTTCTCTTCTTCGATCTTCTGGATCTCTTCCTCAGTCGGGTTCATAACTTCATTGATCTTAGCGACGCATTCTGCTACAGACTTCTCATCCGGTCTGTAGACCTGGAACTTCTGATCCTGAGTGAGGGATGCAACGTAATCCATGTCGTACTCGCCGGTTATCTTCTGCATCTCTATGTCCCATGCACCCAGATCTGCAAGCTGCATTCTGACAAGGGCCTGCATGTCGTCAGATGACATGTTGGTCTCAAGGTCTTCCGCAGCGATCTCAAGGAGCTCCGGATAGCTTGTAAGAAGCGACGGAGAAGTCATCATCTTGTTGAGTACAGCCTTGAGAACAGCCTGCTGATTCTCTACTCTCTTATCATCCTCGTTGTTGAAAGCCTTCCTCTCTCTGGCGAAATACAGAGCTTCCTTGCCGCCCATGTAATTCCAGCCCTTTACGTATTCATATTCTGATATCGAAGATTTGAAAGCCTTAGGCGAATATACATCGATACCCCCTATCGCGTATATTATCTTCATTACAGATGTGAAGTTGCACTTGACGTAGTAGTTCAGTTTGACTCCGAGCCAGTCCTCTACCGTGTTCAGTGTCTCGTCAACTCCATATACACCTGTATGTGTGAGCTTGTCCATCTGTCCTGCAGTGTGCAGCCTGACATATGTATCTCTCGGGATAGATGTCATCAGGATCTTTCTCGTCTGAGGAGAGACTGTAACGATCATATTGACGTCACTTCTCTCGAGGTCGAGACCTTTCTCGCTGGACCACATGTCTATACCGGTGATATAGAAATTGAAAGGCCTGCTTGTGATGTCCTTGCCTTCTTCAGAAGCAGCACGCTCGCTCTGACTGCTGTTTCCGATCTTGGAGAAAGCCGCATATGTGCTTCCGAGATAGTATGTGCCAATGCCGTAGACCACAAGGAATACTACCGCAAGCAGGATGCCGAATATCCTTATGCCTCTCTTCCTGCTCCTGAACAGTAAAAATACGATTATCAGCAGCGCGAAAAGCACGCCGACGAATGTCAGTGTCATTTCTTTAGGAAATGCGCTGACGAGGGTCAGCATCGCCATGAACGCGATCGCTACAAGCGCCATTAAAAGGACGATTAACGCGTAACCTTTGACGGGCAGGATGCCCTTCTTTCCGTCCTTGCTGCCTGGTGATTTAACTTTTGCCATCTGTTTCCTCTTATTTCTAAACTTTTGTTCTGTGTATTATTTGTCTTTATCCGTTGGTTTTTCATCTGCCGGATCAGTCTTCTCAGGCATTTTGAGCCTGACCGTCCTTCTTGAAGACTTCTTGTCTGATTTCGCTGCGTCTCTGGCTATCTCAGCGAGAAGCTCATCGTCTCTTGTATCAGGATTTTCTCCCGCCGCCTCCTTGGCAGCTCTTCTTCTCTCCCTCTCCTGGTTGAGCATCCATATAAGGTTCTCACGCTCTGCCTGCCTGGCAGCTTCACGCGGATCCTGCGTGATGATCTTGCGCAGATTCTTCTTAGGCTGACGCGGCACGATTATGATACCGAGATACAGAAGCGCTATCGTCATCAGGAACAGGGCATCTATGTAGAGCTCGCGGCTGATCAGAATGGCCGCTACTCCCATTATTCCGACTATTCCGTACATGATCAGTACAGACCGCCTCTGACCGAAGCCCGCCGCCATCAGGTGGTGGTGAAGATGACCCCTGTCTGCTTTCATTATCGATTCATGGCGGAATACCCTCCTGAGCATAGCGAATGCAGTATCAAAGATAGGTACTGCGAGTACCATCGTCGGGATGATCGCACCGACGAAGGTCGCCCTCTTGAGAGGCGATATGACAGACAGGATAGCTATCATATACCCCAGGTACAGCGCCCCGCCGTCGCCCATGAATGTCTTGGCCGGTGAGAAGTTGTAAGGCAAAAACCCTATGCAGCCTGCCGCTACTGCGCAGAATGCTATGCAGACCGGCATCGCTCCGAGCCTGATGCCGTGGATGTATGCGACATATGCCAGTGAGATCGACATTATCGCTGTGCTTCCGGCAGCCAGTCCGTCAAGGCCGTCCATAAGATTGACGGCGTTGGTGATTCCGACGATCCAGAGTACCGTTATAAGGTAGGCCAGACCGATGCTGAAGTAAATCATTCCTTTCGATCCGTTGGAGATCGGAGCCAGCATCAGATTGATAAAGCGGATCCGTATACCCATGGCGAACATGACGGTCGCTGTGAACACCTGCGCCGCAAATTTTACCATCGGCCTGAGGTCATAGATGTCATCAGCCACACCGGTAAGATACATCATCAAACCCCCGAGCATTGCTGTGCGGATGCTCGAGTTCATTCCCGCAGGTATTATCATGGCAGCCATCGAACCGAGGAATATCGCCATTCCTCCGAATCTCGGGATCGGCCTGTTATGCACCCTCCTGTCATCACGCGGTTTGTCGATGATGTCCAGTTTGTATGCCAGCTTTATGCTCAGCGGTGTGGTAAGCCATGCTATCGGGATCCCTATCAGGAATGCCTGCAGTATTTTAGTCAGATAGAACGTTAGATGCATATGTCTGTACTATTTCGGCTCCAGCATTCCGTCTCTGACGAGCAGCCGAAGTATCCTTTCTGAATTCTTCCCGTCATGGAATTCTACGATCTTTCTGTATTTCTCAAGTTCATGCGGATCCTGATTTGATCCGTATCTCTGCTTCACGGCGCTGCAGATGTCCTCTGCATCCATGCACACCGGTCCGAACACATTATCCTCATTGAGCATAAGCTTCGTGCCCTCGCCGTAATGCTCCATACATTCATCCTTGTCCTTCCAGTAGAAGATGACATTGGCACCTCTGTAATACGCGTCGTAAGCTATGGATGAATAGTCTGTGATCAGAAGAGCACAGTCTCTGAGCAGCGGATCATACTGATCAGTCACGACTACATGTCCGCCAAAGCTCTCATCGCCGGAGAACCGATCTGCTATAAGCGGATGCGGCAGTATTATGACCTTGTCTCTGAGCTCTTCAGGAACTCCCTCGAGCATGGTCTCTACCATCCTGTAGTAACCCGTGTCATGGAGGTCTTGTCTTGCCTGATTGGTCTCCCACCTTCTCCAGGTAGGCATTATTATGATCTTGTCTGCGCCTGGATTTCTGACAGCCTTGTCGAACTTGGCAAGACCTGTGACATACAGATCATCATGGGTCATCCCGGCAAGGTCTATGAAGTGCTGAGCTTCAAGCTCAGAGCTTACGACCGTTTTGTGGAGCTTATATCCCTTCTTCTTATTGAATCCGACTCTCAGGCTGGATCCGAGAGATACCATGTACATGACACCGTGCTGCAGGAATACATACATTAATCCTTTTCCGGTGATTTTGTCAAGAACATCCTTGCTCGCGATACGCAGCTGGAGCGCGTGATCGATCGTTTCTGTCGCAGCGAATTTATTGCAGGCGAAGAAGTACTCAAGGTGCTTATCTGAATCCTTCTCTATGAAGTTCTTCTTATATTTTTCATCAACATTCTGCACTGCAGGGATGCTTGTATCGACGATGAAATATACATTATCGTATCCTGCATCGATAAGCTTCTCGTACAGAACAGATGCGCTTTCTTCGTATTTTGCGCAGTTCTTCTCGTACATGAGTACGATGTCCTGCCCTTTGAGACGGCGGGCCCTGCGCTTTGCGTCTCTGAGTCTCTGCTGTCCTTCCGGAGTATCGTACTGATTGGCATCACGGACAGTCAGGAACATCGTATTCTTCACATTCTGGCGCAGATACATAGCCGTGCCGTCGTGGATGAAGATGCGGCTGTTTTTGTTGTGCCCCTTCTTGAGGTCTGCAGCCGAGTACAGGATCCTGCCAGCGTATTCTCCCTTGTATACAGGCTGAAGCTTGTTCTGGATGTCCAGAGCTCTTGCCTCTTCCATGTTGATCTCAAGTCTGAAGGTATTGAGACTGGTACCGCGGAAAAGTTTCCTGCCATATCTTGAACCAAAACTGATCTTCGCGGCGTTTTCCCTGACAGGCACATCGATCCTTATCTGATCGGTATCGATGTAGTCCCGTCCGCTCTGCGGCCTTACAATACAAGACCCGGCAGCTATAAGGCTTCCGTTTTCTTCCCATACTTTCATTCTGGTGATCCCTATAACAGGGGTCTGTCTTCCGGCAGAGCTCAAAATCGTTTCCTCCTGATATTATCAGTCTCCGAGTCCTGCTCCGATATCTTCGATATTGATCGGAGTCTTCCATATATAATCTGTATAATCTGACGTATTGCCGAGGAGAAGCATGTATCCGTCTTCATCGACAGCCGCACTTTCAACCTCGCTCAGTTCACACTGGACTGTACCGAGATACTCCCCGTGCTTCATGTCATAGAGATCGACATAATTAGTGCCGTGCGTGTCGCTTTTTGGCGACATGCATCTCATCATTATACCGGCATGTCCTCCACAGTCCTGTCCATACAGATCTACAGTGTGGTGAACAGAGCCGTATATGTGCTCTTTGACGAATCCGGTATCAGTGTTCCTGTACATTATCAGCGATCCGCCTGAACATGCGTACATACAGTCTTCTGCACTGTCATAGCCAAGCGCATGCCCTCCGTGTGAGAAATTATACGTTCCGTACTCTCCTGTTTCAGGCTTGTATGTAACGGCCCGTCCGGAACCGCCTGCAACGCAGTAGCACGTTTTGCTCTTGTCTGAGTAGGCAAATCCGTTAGGATGTCCTATGACGATGTCCGGAACGGATATGTTCTTGCCGTCGCCCTCCTTATCGAAGGTGATGATCCTCTGTGATGCTGTGTCGTACATTCCGTATGCCACGACATAACTGTCGTCCGTGCAGTCGAATGACTGAGGTATGTCCGCATTCGGTCCGTCTCCCATGATCGCTTTCACAGCTTCGCAGTTATCCGGGCTTACATAGTATATGATCCTCACCGCAGCGCCGGCCGAGCTGACCGGTTCAGCAGCGATGGATTCTATCGTGACCTCTGTCTCGTCAGGCAGGAAGTCTGCGGTCTCCTTCGCGGCGACCCTGATCACAGCTGTTCCCGATCCTTTCATGGACACCCTGCCCGTCTTGCTGTTGACCTGCACGACATCTGTATCGTCCGTAGTGAAGGTCATCGGCGTTGATGCAGTGAGGTCGAGTCTGAAGTCTTCAGAGCTCGTGAGCTTGGTATATGTCGTCTTTCCTTCGATAGTCTGGTGCGTCCTTGTGGAGAAAAATTTCTCCCTGGTGCTGAATCCCGTCCTTTCATCATTATCAGCCCTGACTATGACTCCGTAAGCCGTGCCTTCCTCAAGGTTCTTGAGAGTAATGGAAGCTCTGTGTCCCTCAGGATTCTCTACAGTGACCTTATGCCATCCGAGCGGAGATTCTCCCTTGATCTTATAGTAGACCGTGTATGAGTCGGTGTTCCTCGTGCCTCTCCATTCCAGAGAGATCGTATCGATCCCTCTTTCGGTCGCCTTCAGAGTGCTTCTTTCGAGGATACCCGGACGCTCCTGATAGTCCTTCCATATCACAGCAAAAGCGATCGCCGCAACAACAGCAAGCACAATAAGCCCGACCCTGACCTGTCTTCTTTTCTGCTTTCTGCTGAGATTTCTGAATCTCAGGAATCTGCTGAAGACAGTTTTCTTCTTCGAATGATTGCGGGGTCTGACTACCTTGTGCTTTTTCTGTTTATTTGTTGTTTCTGTTATGTTATCTGACTTATCAGATGCTTTTCCTGTTTTGTTCAATATATTACTTTCTGTAGAATTCCTCTATCTTGCTGCATACGAATTCTACTTCATCAGATTTGAGGCCATAATACATAGGCAGTCTGAGAAGTCTCTCAAAGGTAACTGTGGTGTACTTATCCTCTCCGAAAAATCTTCCGAATCTCTGGCCTGCAGGAGCAGTGTGCAGAGGTACGTAATGGAAAGCAGAACCGATGCCGTTTTCCTTAAGGAAGACGCTGAGCGCAGTCCTCTCCTCTATTCCTGCTGTCTTGATGTAGAACATATGCGAATTATGTTCACACTCTTCAGGTACGACCGGAAGCTCTATCCTGCCTTCATCAGCCAGAGGCTTCAGCATCTCATAGTATGCATCCCAGCTGGCTCTTCTGTTCTGATTGATCATGTCAGCTTCTTCAAGCTGAGCATAGAGGAATGCCGCGTTGATGTCGCTTGGCAGATAGGATGAACCCATCTCGACCCAGGTGTACTTGTCGACCTGTCCGCGGAGGAACTTGCTCCTGTCCGTTCCTTTTTCTCTTATGATCTCAGCCTTCTCGGCAGCGTCCTCATCCTTGATCAGGATAGCGCCGCCTTCACCCATGCTGTAGTTCTTGGTCTCATGGAAGCTGTAGCATCCGAAATCGCCGATCGATCCGAGTGCTCTGCCCTTGTAGGTGGACATGACGCCCTGAGCCGCATCCTCAACAACGATCAGACCGTGCTTCTTCGCTATATCCATTATTGTGTCCATCTCGCAGCCGACTCCTGCATAGTGGACAGGTGCTATTACCTTGGTCCTGTCAGTGATAGCTTCTTCTATGAGTTTCTCGTCGATGTTCTGTGTGTCAGGCCTGATGTCCACGAATACGAGCTTCGCGCCTCTGAGTACAAAAGCGTTCGCTGTCGAAACGAAGGTGTACGACGGAAGAATGACTTCGTCTCCCGGACCTACATCCGCGAGGATGGCTGCCATGTCCAGTGCTGTCGAGCCGGATGTCACGAGAAGACCTCTCGTTGCACCTGTCTTCTCCTCAAGCCATGCGTGACATTTCTTGCTGAATTCTCCGTCTCCGCAGATCTTGTTGTTGTCTATAGCCTGTTCGATGTATTGTTTCTCTTTTCCGATGAACGGAGGTTTGTTAAAAGGTATCATTCTTATCTCCTGCTCTGTCCTGTATACTCTTATGCTTCAAAAATAATTATCTGTTGCCGTACATCTTCTCGTAGTACTGCTGATACTCGCCGCTTACGATGTTCTTCCACCAGCTCTCATTGTCGAGATACCACTGGATAGTCTTCTTAATGCCGTCTTCGAACTTAGTCTCAGGAAGCCAGCCGAGCTCGTTATGGATCTTGGTAGGATCGATAGCGTATCTCTGGTCGTGTCCTTTACGGTCTGTTACATAGGTGATCAGGCTCTCCGGTTTGCCGAGCTGAGCGAGTATGATCTTAACGACTTCTATATTGGCCTTCTCGTTGTGTCCGCCGATATTGTATACCTCTCCGACTCTGCCGTTCTCGAGGATGAGGTCGATGGCCCTGCAGTGATCCTCTACATACAGCCAGTCTCTTACATTGAGTCCTTCTCCGTATACCGGGAGAGCCTTGTCAGCAAGAGCGTTGGCTATCATCAGCGGGATCAGCTTCTCAGGGAACTGATAAGGTCCGTAGTTGTTGGAGCATCTGCTGATCGTGACAGGCAGTCCGTATGTTCTGTGATATGCCATGACAAGCAGGTCCGCACTGGCTTTTGAAGCCGAGTAAGGACTTGATGCGGTCAGCGGCATCGTCTCAACGAAGAAGAGGTCCGGTCTGTCGAGCGGCAGATCTCCGTATACCTCGTCTGTGCCGACCTGATGGAATCTCTGTACATTGTTTCTGATCGAAGCATCCATGAGAACCTGTGTCCCGAGGATATTAGTCCTGAGGAAGAGGCCCGGATCTTCAATGGATCTGTCCACGTGGGACTCTGCTGCGAAATTGACGACCTTGTCAAACTTCTCTTCTTCGAAAAGCTTGTCCACTGCTTCCTTATCAGTAATATCGATCCTGACGAATTTGAAGTGAGGATCATCCATCACCGGTGCGAGCGTCTCGAGGTTGCCTGCATATGTGAGTGAGTCGAGTCCTACGATGTCATAGTCCGGATGAGCATCCAGCATATGGAAAACGAAATTGCTGCCTATGAATCCGGCTGCGCCTGTTACCAATATCTTCACTGTTATTACACTCCTTTTGTTCTGTACTACTGATGTGTGGCTGGTTATCTCATGTAGCCATGTCCTGTAAGTATCATGTAAAAATGATAGAGCTGGCAGACGAGTGAAGCCGCCAGTACGACCACGGCCAGCACCAGTGCTGCTTTTCTTTTCTTAGGAGATCCGAGAGCTCCCTTGTCATAATACATCTCGAGAAAGACGGCTGTAGATACCAGCGTAATGAAATAGCATCCGAACATCCTTCCCCATGAGAAGTTACCGAAATTGGATCTCGTCCCGGTCTCGCTTATCAGTGCCCACTGAAGCGTCCCCATCACAAATGTATATAAGGCAAATTTGTACTTAGTGTCTCTGAATCTTGACAGATTGAAGGCAAATACCACGATCGCGAAGGTGATGCCGAAGAGCAGCGCCGCCCACGGACGCTCATAGCTGAGCAGAGGTCCCAATCCGAAGATGATCTCGTGCTTTTCGCCGAACTGTGTGTTGTCAGAAAACTGTCTCTTGTTGAGCCAGATTATATAAAGTCCGCTCGGCACTACAGAAAGCCCCATAACTATCATCCTGCGGAGCCTGAGCAGAAAGCCGTCCTTACCCTTGCGGATAAGCTCAGCAATGAACATCACAACGATGGTAAAAACGAGTCCGATAGTATAGCTCGGTTTGCTCGTTGTCGCCAGAAAGGTCGTGATCAGAGTCGCGATCCACCAGCCGATGCTGACGCCTTCTGTATCATATACCAGGTACATCTTGAGGAAACAGACAGCGGAGAGCATGGCAAACAGCGTCATGAAATGCTGAGTCGGAGAATGCCAGCAGAATGAGCTGAAAGACTTGCGATAGAAATACTCATGGATCACCGGCACATAGATCGGTCCTATGAATAGCATCGCCACTGAAAAAAACTGAACCGCGTGCCTTGGGATCTTCTCGATAAGCCCGTCCTCTTTCAGATAGAATCTGATAACAACAAAATTCACCACGATGATCGCCGCGATTACCAGCGCCAGCATAATGTTGATCTCAAGGGTGGACTTGTTGATGTCAAACAGCCACTGGCAGAGGATGCCTACCAGCCTCTCCTGAGGCTCGGAACTCTGAGTTCGTTCAAGCGCGTAGTATCCGATATCGGATTCATATCTGTTGTTGTAGTTAACTATCATCCTGTAGAACAGCTCCAGGCATACCGTCGATATTGCCGCGATAGCTGCTATCCAGACGAAATCATATATATTCAGAGACAACGTGAACTCTCTGTCTCTGAGTTTTTTTCTGTTATCAAGCATAAAAACCTCATCAGACTGAATGCAGAGCTGCTCATCGCCGTCATTCAGCTGTCGTTTTACAAAATTATCCGCTTATATTATACTTACAAACACGGAATAATTCAACGAATATGACCATGTCGGAGGATGTGATGGACAGAGCTGATAAAGCCTCTTCATTAATAAAAGCATTAAGCCTTGCGGCTATCGCTGCACTGCTGATCATCTCAAAAGCTCTGTATCATGTGCACATCCCGGAGATTGCAGTATTCGCGTTTTTCGCGGTCTGCTATGTGCAGCTCCCGGGTCTTCTTATCGTCAGGCTTCTCAGGATACGGACAAGACACATATCCGAAGACCTTCTTATCTCATTCTTCACAGGATGGGCACTGGTTGTCGCCGAGTATTTTCTGTGCGATCTGATCGGCAGCAAGCTGATACTCTTCATATCCGGTCCTCTCTGTACCCTGGCCTATGTCTGTCTCCTGATACGCAGGCGCTTTGACCCTGCGGTTCTTGGAAAACTATCCCTCAGGCGCGTGCCGGCGGCTATGTTTATCGCAACTGCGATCCTTATGACCTATGTCTTCCTCAATTCGCAGTTCCTCTATCTGTCGCCTGAACTCTGCGATGAGGTTTTTGCCGGCATCGACAAAGTATATCAGATGGGTCTTTCTATGTCACTGACCCACGGATACCCTCTTCAGAGCCCATGGGTCCACGGCGTAGTCGAATACTACCATCTGTACACGCAGATATTGCTTGCTGTGCCGGCTATGCTTTTCGGGCTTACTCCGGATTTTCTTGCCATGTCCTGCAGTCCGTATATGACGACATACCTTGTCGGACTGGGCTTCTACTCTCTGTTCAGGCACTTCTGCTCCAGGAAAGAGAGAGCCGGTCTGTACACCCTGTCTGTCATCCTTTCGAATATGTTCATATCCAAGACGCACACTACGTCTTATATGTTCACTATACTTTTCGGCAATGCCAACCACGGCGGATTCGGTATTTCTGCCCTGATGGCATGCGCGATCATGCTGGATATATGCATCAGAGACTCTGAGGACAAGCGGTCACAGGCACGCAATACCTTTTTGCTCGCCATCCTCGTTATGACACTGACCGGCATCAAAGCTCCGGTCGGACTGGTCTTCGCGGGCGGCATCACAGGCACATTCCTGCTCTGCCTTGTACTCAGGAGTCCTGTCATCCGGAAAGCTGCTGTCCCGACAGCCGCTGCGGACATAGGATTCCTCGCGACATATCTGTTCCTCTTCAGCGGCGACCCTACTTCCGGCACTACCAACGATTCCCTGTTCTATTTCGGAGGGATGACCAATATCACCTGGTGGAAAGAGGACCTGATAATAGCTCTCAGATCCATCGGTGTTCCGGGACCTGTCCGCCTCATCTGCATACTCGCGGTCTTCGCCATATTCTTCTTCACTATATATCTGCTCGCTTTCGCTGTCGGATATATAAGGGAGTTTATACTGGTCGTGACTAAGAAGCATGACTTTGATTTCGCGCGCATCACAGTGTACGCTGCCGCGATCGTAGGTTTTGTCCTGATGATGTTCCTCAGCTATGATGGTCACAGCCAGGTATATTTCGGCACAGCCACAACGGCCTTTGCCCCGATCATAGCTTTCTGGTTCTTTGAGGACAAAGAGGAGATCACTTCCAAAGCAGTCAGTGTCCTGTTCAGGATCTCTGTCATATGGTTCTTCTCACTGATCTTCATTACATCGGCAACTCTGTTCATCGACATTTATGGTCTGATCCCTGCCGCCAGATACCATACCCACCCTGAGGCTCCATACAACCCGGGCACCAGCCTGACCAGGGCAGAATACGAGGCTATGAACTGGCTCAAAGAGAATACGCCTCGTGATTCCCTTATCGCAACACAGATGTATCTGTCAGTAGGCGTCAGCGATTTTGACTACACTGACCGCTGGGACTGCTGTCATTTCGTATACGCAGCGTACTCAGACAGAATGTTCTACCTGGAAGGCTCCGGCTTCACGCTTGAGACCTACGAGACAGAGCTCCGTCTCAGGATGATAGAGACTAACAACAAGCTCTACGATGTGAACAACGCGGAGCGTGGCGACCTCGCCCGGAGTCTCGGCATAGACTATGTAATTGTCACCAAAAAAATATTCCCGGAGACTCCTGATCTGTCCTCGGATGATTATGAACCTGTATTCACTAACGACGACATAGTGATCTATAAAGTAAGCCAGGCCGACTGATGTCAGTCGGCCCGGCTTTTTTCTGTGTCTGCTTATTTCTTTATTGCTTCCTTATCACTACCCGGTAAATTCCCTGATCGCCTAAATCATCGACCCTGATGAATTCCGCTTTCTCTCCTTCCTTGCAGTACCATTTATTGTAGTACTCTGTCAGGCCCTGGACTTTGAAATCCCCGTAGTAATACACATCCGGATTATTGATAAGATCCTTTATAGGATTATTGATCCCGTATGCTCTGAGCTGCTCCAGCTTATATGGCGTCATCGTGTCCCATCCTCCTGTGTCGGTCAGATTGTCCGCGACCACAGGGGCTTTGAGCGGTGTCATATAGGACTGCGTCTGGCTGTTGAGCACTGTAGGCATGACATAGAAACTGTCCTTGTGGGTCTGAAGGTATTCGGTCACCTCAGGCGCTTCTATGAGGCTGCTGTTGTAAGCCACCCTGCCTTCGAGGAACTGGATCTGTCCCGGCAGACTGGCCGCCACCGCTACGATAGCGACCGCCAGTATTATATTGCAGGCAGTCTTTCGCTCCGGCAGCTCAGATATAGCCGCTATGTACAGAAGCCAGAATACTATACCCACATCAGCTGTGTACAGAGCCCTGTACTGCACTCTGTTCATATAGTACACGGCGATGTACAGAGCGACCGTCAGCGCTCCGAGCCCCAGCACATACATCCATGTGTGCTTTTTCCTGAGGGTCAGCAGATACACCGCGAGGATCAGTGCGAATATTATATGCAGTCCGTTTTTGTCTCTGGCAACCACAGCTTCCAGAGATCTCTTCACAGCCCTCTTGGCCGCCTTGACAAGCGATTTGTCTGACTGCGCGTATGGAGCGTTGATCGCGTTGATGGTTTTGAGATTGTCATATGAGGCCGCCCCGTCATAGTCAAAGAACCATCTGTCGATCAGCTCAAGGTCATTCTGGTCAAAACCCGCCGCTTCATATTCTCCGATGTTCTCTTCAATGTAATCCAGCATAGGATAGTCTGTGACCAGCACTCTCTCTGCCTGATACTCTCTTCCGGCTTTGAGCTCCGGAGTGCCTGCGTTGGCTGCGTCCGATGCCATATCGAGTCCATAAGGCACCAGCATTGCAACGATTATTATCAGCACCTTTCCGATCTCAGGAAGAGGCTTTCTGCCGCTGAAGAACTCCTTTGCGTTGGTCAGCCACCAGATCAGCATGAACAGCGCGACAAAAGCTATTGCAGGGAACATCCCTTTCTGTCTGTACGCCACGCCTGTAAAATACATAGCAAAAGCAAGTATGAAGGTGATCAGCCTTCCCTCATGGAGATATGTATCCGCCACCCATATGAGGCCTGCCGTCATAAGCAGCGCTGAGGTCTTGGTAAACTGCATGCAGCCATAGTGATCCATCGAGAAGAATGCCGTCAGAAGCAAGGCCAGTGCTGTCAGGAGAACTGATTTCTGCCTGTCCAGTATCACCTTGACGATGACCGTGAACGCCAGGAATGACATCACGATCTGGGAAATCATGAATATGTTGGCCGCAGGGAAGACCTTCTGTATCAGTATCAGGATCCTGCACAGGTATACGCTCACGAAGCCGACAAAAGGATAGCCTGCCGCTATCTCTGCCGCTATCGCAAAGTCGTCGTTGGTCTCATAAGTGACTTCAGACATCGCAAAAACAGCTGCCAGTATCACTGCGTTGGCAGCAAGTGAGATCATCCAGTTCCTTAGTCTATTATCTTTCATCGATATATAAAGCCTTTCTTGCGCTGCCGGCATAACCAGCGGCAGACCCTGTGCGCGCCGAGCGTATTTTACAAATCTCAGCAAAT
This sequence comes from uncultured Eubacteriales bacterium, assembly GCA_902786355.1. Lineage (GTDB taxonomy): Bacteria > Bacillota > Clostridia > Peptostreptococcales > Anaerovoracaceae > Crickella. Next base: position 16,432 of record CADABZ010000013.1, on the reverse strand, counting down.
ATATTATACTATTACAATCATACTTCAACCAATATGAAAATGCGCAGCTGCTGCCCTCTTACGAGGCAGCCGGCAGCAGATTATACAGAAACAACAGATTGGAGGGCTTTCACATGAATAGAAAATACATTTCATTTGTAGCAATCATTGCCATGCTTGCATTCCTCGCATCTTCCTGCTCGATATTCGGAAACAAGGAAGAAGAAGCCGTCGGTGAAAACGATCCTTCGGTGATCGTTTCGCAGGAGAGCAATGAGGTCAATGACCTCGAGGCCGATCCGGGGCTGATCGATGCTGATCCGAATCAGCCGGACCTGACAGAAAGAGAATCCAACGGTATCTCTTTTGACCTTGAGAGAGAGGACGCTGAGATCAAGCGAGTCAAAACCAATCCGGAAAAATTCGTCGGCAGATGGACCGCTACTTCTGACCAGGCTCTGTACCTGTACGGCAACATAGACCTCATCATCAACAGCAACGGTTCATGGGCAGCAGACATCACTGAGGAAAAACTCGGAGGCTCCTGGAAAGAAGCCGATGATCACATCCATCTTGATGATACGAGCGAGCTAAACTTTGACTTCGATCTTGCTTTTGATCAGTCCGGCGACCTCGTCATGACAGAGACCAACCCTGAAGGCGTGATCAACACTGTGCTGACCAAGGTCAACTAACACATCCGCATTTATCAGGCAGCATCCGATCTGAGGGTGCTGCTTTTTTTGTGTATGAACCAGAAGGTCACGAAGGCGAATATGAGCGCCAGCATGCCCATCAGTATTGTATACAGAACAGCCGCACCTCTCAGGCCGTACCCGAGTACAGCTTTCTGAGCGAGCAGCAGCGCAAGTACCGCGATGATCACATAGCCTGCAATCAGATGCTTCTGGTATCTCATAACAGTGACCACGACCGAGAAGAAATTGACCAGAGCAAGCATGCCCCCTCCCACCATCAGTATAGTGAGTTCTGTTCTGAACGGCGAGACATCTGCGTTGAACAGGATCCCAAGTACCGGACAGCCTATCGTCAGAGCGACCGCTATAGCCAGGAGTGTGATTCCGGCGATGACCAGCAGCTGACGAAGCACTATCTTCACAAACGCTCTGATCTTGCTCTCATCCCATCTGCGCGCGAGCTTTACAAGGATAGGGTTGAAGATGAAATTAGCGAAAAGGCCTACGGCGAACACCGGCATGAATATGTAGTTGTAGTTCGCCTGATCGAGATCGGTCATAGTCGCGTCTATAGCGTATTTTGGCGCATTTCCTATGTAGTTCATCATGAAATAACCGATGAACAGAGGGAAGCATTCTATGAATATCCTAAGGACCTTGTCCCAGTTGAACTTAAGCTCGATCGTTCCGAAATCCCTGTATACGAGAATGCTGGAGGTCAGCATCGCCAGCACAGTCAGCACAAACCACACCGTGATCGATATTGCCAGGTCGTGTGTAATGACAAGAGCTACACAGCCGCCTGCCAGGCCGACCATCGTCCTGTAGAAATTCGTTTTGGCAGATACATCAAGCCGTCCGACCTGCTGGAAGCGCCCGAAATACACTTCGGAGTAGGCTTCGACTACTTTGATCAGGCACACCATCAGGACGATATATGCCTTGCGTGAGGAATAGCCGGAAAAGAAGTAGCCTCTTGCGACACACACCAGGCTGACCAGCAGCATTATCGTGCATGCGGCTACTCTGTGCGAGTGGTAGTCAGTAAATGACATCTCCTCATTGACATCGCTGACCTGATACTTTCTGACTCCATACTCGCCGATGTAGTACATCAGACTGCCGACAGCATAAGCAATAGAAAAAATGCCGGCATCCTCCTGCGCTCCCGTATGCGTTATGACGACCAGTGCGATAGTCGACTGCACAGCAAAGAAAGTAGCCGACAGTGTATTCCAGATATAACTGTCCCTGGTGATGTTGTCTGACTCAGTAAAGAGCTTCTTTAATCCGTTCATTTCTGTGTTCTGTCTTATACATGAAAGAAGCGTCTCAAATGATGAGACGCCTCCGCATTAGTTTGTTGATGAGTACTCCTAGAAGATGTATACAGCTGTGCCGATCGGGCAGTGGTTGTAGATATACAGAGCATGGTCATCTGTATTCCTTACGCAGCCGTTAGACTTAGGCCAGTTGAGGTCGCCGTATGAATACAGTCTTCCGTGGATCGAGAATACCTGGCAGATGTTCCAGTACATAGGTGTGCCATAATACTCCTTATCATAGATCCTTGTCTTTCCTGTATCTGTAGGAGTGCTTGCCTTACCTGTCGATACCTGCCATGGTCCGCAGATCATGCTCCAGTGGCCCTGATATCCCTTGAAGATGCAAAGCCTCTGTGTGTACTGGTTGACCCAGATAAGGTAATCGGTGTTACTGGTGATGCCGATAGTGTTGACAAAGTCCTCGCATTCTCTCTTCCAGTATGTCTTATCCGAATCGATATCATCGATATATGCATTGTATGTGCTCAGTCTGGATACGTAGTAAGTCAGCTTGCCGACAGGGAATACATAACGCCCCTGATCATAGCCTCTTGCCTTGTATGAGTCACCTTCATAGAATCTCTTGGTCGTGCTTGTTCCTTCGTGGCTTGTCAGTGTCCTGTTCTCAGCGAATGTGAACCTGATAGTCATGAGCCTGATCGGTGAAGCCTTGATCGTACATGGATGCGGTGACATTTTGACCACCTGATTCTTCTTCCCGTTTACTGTACCAAGTTTGACACCATATACTACATAGGTAATATCTCTGTCGAGAAGTCTCGAGTCGGTGATGACATGTGTATACTTGAGTGTGTTGCGTCCTTTCAGGACAACGTTTCCTCTGACCCCGTTAGCTGCCCAGTAAACTCTGTATCCGTCAGCATTGGCTACCTGTTTCCATTCAAGACGGACTCTGTTGTAGCTGGAATATCCTCTTGCCCAGGTAACACTCCAAAGCGCCGGCGAGGATGCAGCGGATGCACTGAGAGGCGCCGCAAACGTGAGGATCATTGCGCTGATCATAAGCACTGCAATGAATTTCTTACGCATAAATTCTCTCCTTAATTCTGATATCTTAATATTTATTAAACTTTTTGCGTATATATTATATCAGTATATAAACGCAATCGTCAATCAGTCTTTGTGTCTGATGACGTAGCATCCGGCTCTGTTGGAACTGTCTGTCGCGCTGCCGAGCAGGTCGAGATCCATATCCACAATGCGGACTATTCTCTCAGGCTCATGCTCCTGTATGTAGTTGAATTTGTCGAGATCTTCCTGGTTGAAAATAAAGCAGCTCTCTACCGGGAACGGTTCACAGACCGGCGTGAAATCAGGCGCCTTTCCGCAGGCGATGTCTACTACCATACCCACGTAGTCAAGTCCCGTAGAGTACTTAACCAGATCGCTTCCGATACAGTCACCGGCCATCCTCTGGCAGATCTCTATGAGCTTTATGTTGCCCTTATCATCGATCTTGAACTCTGAGCAGGACGCTCCGTATTTTATCTCGAGGCTGTCGAGTGCGTGCTCTATGACCTTTTTGATACGCTCAAGGGTCTCTTCACTGAAAGGTGCCGGCTGGTAGTGACCGGACTCTATGAACCTCGGAGCCCCTGTAGTGTACTTGAACGTCGCCGCAAGGAACGTATGCTTCCCCTCGTAGGAAATGTATTCTATGCTGTATTCCTGACCTTCAGCGAACTCCTCTACAACGGCCTTCTTCTCGAAGCTGTACTCAAAGGCTTCATCGAGTGCGGCCTGGAGCTCTTCAGGTGATTCGACCTTGTGTACTCCTCTGCTTCCGCTGCGGTCAGTCGGCTTAACGATCACCGGTAGCGGGATATCGATCTCCGAAAGGTCCGTATCAGGGGTCACAAGCATGCTCATCGGAGTAGGGTCGCCGTTTTCCATAAAGGCTTCCCTCATAAGATGCTTGTTGGTGCTCTTGTAAGTGCTTTCCATAGTGTTGGCTGTGAGCCCCATCTTGTTGGCAACATAGTTGCAGGTGATAAGTGCTACATCCGATGCGATGCTGCAGATACCATCTATACCGATCTCCCTGCACTTTTCAAGAATCGCGTCTCCGTCTCTGGTACTGATAGGATAAAAGTGATCAGCCGCGGTCTCTCCGACGTCTCCGCATTCCCATGCGAAAACGTGAGTTACATAGCCGAGTTCTTTTGCCCTTTCAATAAGCGGGAGCTGATGATAGCTCGCTCCGAGTATTGCGACATTTCCTTTCATGTGTTACCTCCGCAAGCAGTTTCTATAACGTATAGACCAGTATGCCGGTAATGATTATCAGGTTGCCGACAAGCTGCAGTCCTGTGAATTTTTCTTTGAGAAGCAGATACGAGAATATCATGACGTTGACGTAGCTGAACGCATCGATTATCGAGGCGTACTTGATCTCGACCTCGGTGTAGGCGTAGGTGTTGACCATCAGCACCGTAAAAGCAATGCCGTACGCAAGTATGACCCTCCAGTTCAGGTATTCGTATATCCAGCTTTTGTGTTCGATCTGCGCACTCTTCTTCATGAGCACCTGGGAGATAGCCGTGAAGAAAGTAGTCGCGAACAAAATCAGCATATATGGATGCATGGCTACTCCTTACTTGTTCTCTCCCCGAGGGAGACGACTATGACCCCGAACATTACGATCAGCATCCCGATTATATTCCTCGGTGTGAGGCTTTCGGAAAAAATGAATACGGCCCAGAGCTGACTCCACACCAGGTACATGCTCCTGTTGGCGTAGGCTATATGCAGATCGAAATGCTTGATTATCTTCTGCCAGCAAAATGCATAGAAGACACAAACGAAAAGCATCAGGAGTATGAAGACGTATATCCTGACACTGTGTAATCCGTTTTCATTATATGCTATGGCTGCAAATTTACCCAGCACCTCCGTCATCGAAAAGACGAGGATGCACAGATGCAGCGCTATGAAATATTTGAGTCTTCCCATTCGCTTGTGCTTGATATGTCTCCGGTAGCCTGAGTGCCTGCCGGAACTGTTTTGTCCAGATTGAGGGATTCGCGGATGATGAACTGCGGCGTCTTGTTGAGTATCAGGATCGCCTTGCCCAGATACTCTCCGACGACACCAAGCACCATAAGTACCGCTCCGAAGAGCAGGGTCATCAGACACAATGTCGATGCCCAGCCCATAGGGATCTCAGGGTCTGTGACTTTCTTGTATATGAGCCAGAATGTGACCAGGATCCCGAATGTTGCCGATGCTGCCCCAATGAGGAACGATATCCTCAGCGGCACGACAGAGTAGTTCCAGTATGAGAGCCACAGTCTGACGAGCTTTCTGAATGTGTATCCGGACTTGCCGGACTCTCTCTTGTGATGTTCGACCTCGACAGAGCCGAAGTTGTGCGTGACCTGATAGAAGATCGCATCGAGGACAGGATTGAAGCTGCTGTACTTGACGACCTGATCCCTCACAGCTCTTGTGATGATCCAGAAGTTGGTCGCTACGATCTCCTTTGGCATGTCGAGCAGGATCTTGGATGTAAACCTGTTGAACCTGCTTGAGAGTGTCTTGAAGAATGAGTTCTTGGAGTGAGGATACGTGCCATAGACGACATCATAGCCGCCCTGCTCGATAGTCTCGATCAGCTTGAACACCTGGGAAGGATGTGTCTGCATGTCATCGTCCATACCCATTATGTACTCACCCGTCGCGTAGTTGAGGCCTGCCATCTGAGCATTGTGCTGACCGAATCCTCTCATAAGGTTGATGCCTTTGACGTTAGGATACTTGTCGCACAGAGATCTGATCACATCAAAAGTGCCGTCCGTCGATCCGTCATTGACCAGAACGAACTCACACTCATAGCCCTCGCGCTGCCTGAACTGATCCATGACCGCAAGGACTTCCTTGCCGATCGTATCTTCAGAATAGTAACACGGTATTACGAAAGATATCAGCATATTCTGCCTCTCCTGTGATTTTGAACTTAATCAATTGAGTATACCACAATTCAGCAGATAATAATATATATCATTATCTGACTTTAACTGCCACAGGGCATGAGATGTTGCCGATGTAGTTCTTTCCTCCAACGGTACGGACTTCTCTTATCTGAACATAGTACGTCTTGCCGCTCTGCAGCTTCTGCACCTTGCCATTCACCTTGATATCCCTCACGGTGATGCTTGTAGCTGTCTTGCCTGCAGTCTTGATATTCTGTGCTGCTCCGGAGCCGTTCTTGTTGGTCGTGTACAGGACCTGATAGCTTGTAGCTTTTGAGTCTCTGGCCCAGCTCATAGTGAATGTGCCCTTGCTGTTAGATGCAAGGCGTATCTTCTGAGTAGTGAAGAAGTATCTGTAAACTATGGCCGATGGAGTCCCTTTTACTTCGGCTGTCGCAGCAGTAGCTGCTTTGTACGGGGTCACTCTGATCTCGTACAGATTTCCGATAGTAAGTCCGGATGTGACTCCACGTGTGACGTTTCCGACTCTTCTGCTTGCCCAGTTTGTGACTCCGCGGGCTCTCCATTCGATGATGTAGCCTGTCGCTCCTGTTACCTTCGACTTATCCCAGATGACATCATTGGTCTTCCGGGAAGAGTTCGCGATCGTATTCAGGATATTCACCTTGCCTGCAGGAGCTGCGGCTTTAGGTATCACAGTCTGTGCCTGAGGGATCTCATTCTTACCTTCCTGATCGCTGAAGAGCTTGCCGCATACGCTGCACTTCCAGTGTTCGATATTTCCTGCAGATGCAGCTGTGGCTTTCCTGAGAGCGACCTTCTGAAGCTTATGATCGATCGTGTCGTCACCGGTCACAGTTTTAGTCTGCTTTGTAAATAGAGGGTTAGTGAATACTGCTGTATAGGTTACTTTGGTGCCCTCTGTACATGTTGGCTGCGCGGTTACTTCCGATGTCGTGTTTACTGTTTCCGTGAACTTATTTTCCGGATCATCAGGGTTATAGGCCTCTGCAGTTACCGTTTTGTTGTCATCAGACCAGTTATATACAGGCTTGCGTGAAGAATCTTTATAGTCTTCCTCACAAAGTACCAGCTCCTCATCATATAGAGAGAGAGCCTGCTTGCTGTACTTAAAGCGGATATCGCTTTGTTTGTCTGCATCGAGATCAAAATCATAGCCGTTCGCTACAGTTCCTCCGGCCATACAGCCTCTCAGGAAGAGCTTGTCAGGTGAACCGATGGTACCAGCATCACAGTTAGTGAGATCTGCCAGATAATTCCTGCCATCATCCATAGTTACGATGTTCCACATATGAGCGGCATTTATATGGTGGCCCGGTACGATCATGTTGCCGAGGATAGAGTAGCACTCTACGCCCTTTGAGGCGAGCATAGCTGTATTGTCGATCAGGAACTGGAAGGCTTTAGCATAGCCTTCACACACGGCATTAGTATCAGGATCACGGTCAAAAACATATATCATCTGCCACGGATCGCCATACACTTCAGAAGGCGATGCAGCCGCAGCATCGTTGTATGTATTGCGAGCAAGGATCTCCTCTCGGTAGGCATCAAGCCGGTCATACACGTCAGCTTCCTGATGGCTGTTGATGATATCACCCGCTATTTCCGCTGCATCATTAGCCTTCTGGACTTTTGCGGCATTGATCGAATACGCGTTGTTCTCGTCGCTTCTGTAACCATATTCAGGATATCCGGTATTAGCCTCGCCGCCTGCGACCGTGAACTTGAAAGTAAGATTTGCATTATTAAGATTTAGAACTGGTTCGCCATTATCTTTGAGAGTTCCCTCAGTAATATTTACAACCGTTACATCAGTTCCCGCGAGCTTATCGTACCAGTACATTTCATATGGAAGATCCGCAATTAGAGCATTCACTACTTTGTCTGAGTTTGGCTCTGCTTCATATCCGAGGACCTTCAGGATACCGTAATAAGCATCCGTTGAAATAAATGTATTCCCATTTTCATCTTCAGCATAGATACTGTCCGCGCCAAGATCTGAAGCTGTATACCACTTTTCATGATCAAAATCCAGGTTGTTCACAGGAAATACAAAGTTGTCTGTTGTCGAACATTTTCCTTCTGCTATAGATGTCACATATGGCACCAGTTCGTTGTAGATAAGCTTGCTGTTAGGACTCAGCCTGCTTCCTCTTGTGGCTCTCGATGCCTTGAGCATTCCCGGCTTCGGCGCCTGGACTTCGCTGCTTACTTCCTTCTGGAGGTACTGCATGAGCAGCTCATCGTTATCTGCCAGCTCAACTTCAGGCTTGACATTGACACTGTAAGACAGATCAGTGCCTGTAACAATTACTTCATCTGTCTTCTCTTCATCAACGGTCTCCTCTGTCTGTGCTGGTTCGGTGACTTCTTCCACGTCACTGGCCGCAAAAGCGAATGCAGGAATATAAGTCATGACCATGATCAGGGACAACAGGATAACTAATACTCTCTTTCTGAAACTCATCATACCGACCTTTTCTAACTAAGTTATAAAATCTGTATCCGGTCTGATCCGCCGAAAAAGTAATCAAACACCGCATCACAAACGATCCGTAGATAGTTTATCATGCGGTAAATGATTCTCTCAAGGATTTCGATCGGTTATATGCGCAATGCATAAAATTTGTTCTTGATAACTATCTCCCTCTCATACTACAATTAATTAATTGTGAGGTGAGAAATATATGAATTATTCAATCGTTATACCATGCTACAGGTCATCGCATACCATCAGATCCGTAGTCGAGGCTACTATAGCTGAAATGGACCGTCTCGGCAGGGATGGCTATGAGTTCATCCTTGTTGATGACTTCTCTCCGGATAACGGCGAGACCGTCCGCGAACTGCAGGCTCTTGCTGAGCAGTATCCGTGTGTCACTGCTATTGCTCTTGCCCACAACGTCGGCCAGCATAATGCCCTCATCTGCGGACTCAATTATGCATCAGGCAATATCATAGTTTTCATGGATGACGATATGCAGACTCATCCTTCTCAGATTGACAAGATCATCAGCGGTCTCGACGAGGACCACGATGTCGTATACGGCTATTACGAGAACAAGAAGCACTCGGGTTTCCGCAATTTCGGCTCATGGTTCACTCACATGAGTGTGCGGGTACTCATAGGCAAGCCTAAGGACATGAAGACTTCAAGCTATGTCGCTATGAAGAAATACGTCCGCGACAACATCATCAAATACCCTGCTCATTACACTCAGATGCAGGGACTGATCCTGCGCACTGTCTCCGCGTCGCGTATAGCGAGCGTGCCGATCCAGCATTTTGACAGAGCGTACGGCGAGTCCGGCTATACACTTAAGAAGCTTCTCAGCCTCTGGTCCAACATCGCCGGGTTCTCCATAGTGCCGCTCCGCTTTGCACAGCGCTTCGGAGTCTTCACTACCATGTGCGGTGTCCTCGGTCTCATATGGCTGCTTGTACGCAAGATCATCAGCAAGACCAAGATCCTCGGCTGGACATCCACAATGATGACAATCATCATCTTCTCCGGCATCATCCTTATCACTCTCGGAGTCGTCGGCGAATACGTCGGACGGATGTTCCTGACAATGGGCAACTACCCGCAATACGTAGTGCGGGAAGTGTATGGCGGGAAGCATGCTGAAGAAAGCCGCAAAGAATCTGTTTAAATCTGACGATCCTATTTGAAGAAAGAGCCGAATCCAAAATCAGGATTCGGCTTTTATATCGTCTTCATATTCTCTTATATATTGGTGCAGGGCTTTCGTATCTGCCCATCGTTCTTCTTCCTCATCACAGTCCAGCACTACTGTCACAAAGGTTTTGCCATTGTATTCATACACTCCGGCGAAGCAGAAACCTGCGACTGGCTGTGTGCCCGTCTTGCCGCCTTTGAAGTGATCATCGTATCCGAGAATCAGATCTGTAGATTCCAGTGTCCATGCGTTCCCCGTTTTTTCGCCGGTTATTGTCTTGGTTTTGTATGTCCATGACTCGCGGATATCCGGATATTCATATGCATACGCAGTCAGTTTCGCAACGTCCAGCGCTGTTGAGTAATGATCATCGGCATCAAGGCCATGCGGATTAACATAATGAGTGTCGTTGAGTCCAAGCTCTGCTGCTCTGTCATTCATCTGTGATACAAAGGTCTGAGTGTCACCAGATACTCCTTCCGCAATTGCGACGGCCGCATCATTAGCTGAAGGGAGCATCATCGCGTACATCAGATCGTGGTTGCTGTATACATCACCTGCCTCCAGCTCATAATAAATCTCGCTGGTAGAAGCCGCATTCTCGCTTATCACGGTATCATCTTCAAGCTTGCCACTGTCGATAAGCAGCATAGCCGTCAATAATTTAGTCGTGCTTGCCTGCGCTCTTTTCTCCTCTGCATTTTTGTCATACAGCAGCGTCCCGCGCCCTTCTCCATCGACCCTGTATATACAAGCCGCGTCAGCATAAAGCGGTATCGACTCAGGGTCAGGAAGTGTTTCTTCCTTTTCGATCGTGATCTCCGGTTTGATATTGCCTTTCATCCCGCTCTCGACGGCTTCCGCGATCTTCTGACCACGGTTCTCCTGCGTTCTGTTTTTTATTGTCAGGAAGCCGGCTGCTAAAACAATTACAAACAGCACAGTTAATATGGTGCATATTGTCTTTATTCTTTTTCTTTTCACCGCTATTCTTCCCACTCACATATATATCCAAAGAATGGCTGCATGTAGTACCATGGAGCTCTTTGATTTGATCCATTATCTCCACTTTCGCACATATCGTTCCAGGTCATATAATTGCTGCCGGTATTGCTTATAGTCTGCATCTCCAGATAGTCTTGGTCTGCAGCATTATTAGGCTGAGGATCGTGATCTCCGCCATCTCCCGGATCCCAGTTTGTATAGTCAAACGGTTCTCCTGTGATCCACTTCCACTTACCTTCTTCTTCTTTATCTGTTCCTCCAAGCCAATAGTGACACTTTTGTAGTCCATCAGTCTCCAGTAATTTAGCAATGAATTTCTGTTCACCTGAGCCATTGATAGTTATCAGATGACCGCCTTCAGCCTCGCAACGTTGTACCGCCTCGCTCCAGGATGTTCCTTCGTTAACTATTTTATAATAATGTCCATTATACTCAGCTGCACCATCATGAACTGCACTTTTATCCTTTGTCTCGCCATTATCCATGGCGGTCTTTTCATCGGTATTTTCTCCTGATTCCTTTCCAGATTGCGATTCCTCAGAGCTGTTTTCTTTGTGTTCGTTTTCTGAAGTGGTTGAATCATTAAATGGAAGTATGTTGTCATCATTTCTGAAGAAAAGCATAGCTGCAAGCGCGCCCAAAGCAACGATCCAAAAAATAATAACTGCTAATACAATTCTTTTTTTAGATTTCTTTTCTTCCGTTGTTTTTCTCTTTTTCTTCTTTCTCAGAGACTTACCATCTTTCGTTTTATTATAATCGTTTTCAATCTTTTTATGTTGATTAGTTCCGCAGTATTTGCAGAAATCCGCATCATCATTGATCTGTTTGCCACAGTTAATACAATATTTTGACATCGATCTTCCTCTCTTCGTCTATTATTCTATTTTTGCTCCACATGCCGTGCAGAATGAAGCATCTTCGAGAAGGGGTTCTCCGCATTTGCTGCAAAAAGCTACTTTCTCTGTATCATCGTTACTTGGTTCTTCTAGTTTTATTCCGCAACCGCTGCAGAACACCATTTCAGATGTTATCTTGCGACCGCAATTCGGGCACAAATCATGCGCCTGAATTGCAAGGATCTGCTCGTTGATTTCTTCTATTTTATTATGCATAGCTGTCACTTCTTTTATTAGCCCTTCTATCTCCGGAAGTGGCTCTTCTTTATATGCAGAATATACTTCGTACCCAATCTTTTCATATAATTCAGTTATCTGCTCTTCAAGATCACTTATTTCCGTGTTGAGTCTAACAGTTTCAGATATATCCTTAACTTTATTGGCTGCCGATTGGTTTTTCTGTACTATCATGCCTTTCAAATTGTTATAAAATGCCATTTTTAGATTTACCCGCCTTTCTCATATAGCTATCCGTCAATAACTGATGGTATCGTTTTTCTTCATAGTTTTTGAGCACCATACTCTATCCACATTGTTTTGCAACTGTTCTTTCTCTTTTCCATCAAATGAATACAGATTGCCTTCGGAAATGAAAAGTATTTCTGTCGGTTTTTTTCGCACATAATCTGTAACATCAGTTCCTACTGACTGTTTTTCACCGTTAGAATCGAAAAGTGCAATATCACCACAGAAATCATCCGAATATGAATTAATGTCTGTGTATCCGATGATAGATCCATCTTCGTAGAGAGTATAATCATATACCATAACATCCTGTGCAATTCGAGTTGCCTCTCCGTCAGTGATTCTGCATACATCACCATAGTTTGAATTGCCTTGACCGCTGATATAATACAGACTTGAGTCATCATGTCCAACACTATAGACACCATCTGCGACGGCTACCGTTCCTGTGATTTCTCCTTCTTTAACGGTTGCAGACCATAATTCATTATTATTAATAAAATATATATTCTTATTGATACTGAAAAATATCGGCCAATTTGTATCTTCCGCTCCAAACAAATCATCAGCCGCTTTTGCACTCAGTTCTAATTTATTATCAGGGTTGGAAGTCAATATATATGTAGCTTTGGAATAGTCACAACGGAACAAGTTCCATAGCTCTTCATACTCATCAATATCAAGTTTTCCTTCTACCATATCTTCCGTCTGGTAACACAGCAGCCCACATCGTGAATCTATAGAGTTAACAACATTCTCTTCAATTACCGTCGATTCACCATCTACATATTTAAACAATGTTAATAATTTTGGTGGCTCGCTTTCTCTGATCTCGTATCTTATCGAATCATAATAAATGTCTTCCGGAGCATCATCTATTATGTAGTCGAACGGATCTAGCTCCCCGGTTTCTTTTGAGTAAATTACTATATCTCCCCAGCTATCTACATAACTAGCATTGTCAGCAATCTTCACCGTTTCTTTGTTGAAGCCTGCTGTATATAACGATGGTGTATAGTCATTATCACATTTCTCAAAAAATATGTTGTCAAAATCATCTATTTTTCTGATTTCATGCGCATCGGATGCTATCTTGATCTTATTATCAACATCCTTTATATCGACTCCGTATATGTCGAATCTGTAAGGCGTACTATAATCACTATCCTGCTCTACACAATACACCAGTCTGCTTTCATGGTCCGTTTCAACTTCATCAACATTTCTATCAAGAAGGACACTTTCTTCACCATCATAGAAATACAAACTGCGCCCAGATTTTTTATATACTAATGATCCGTTTCGAAAGAATTTGAAGCCGACATGGACTTTCGAGTCAATTGTTTCAATATACTTATCGTTTTTCGAAGAGTTTTTCTTGAGTTTGCTTATCTCTGCTCTGCATAGGGTTCCAGTGTTATCTTCTTTTACTTTTGTATAGAAGTATACGTATTTTTTATCAGGACTGAATCTGACATAAGCATCAGAGTTGTGTTCTATTTGAGCAGATGACAGTTCAATGTTGGCATCCTTCTTTGGATTCTTTGTAATCTCATATTTATCATCAGATAGCACAACGTAGTATTCATTACCCGAGAAAAGGCTTCTAATGACTTTCGTGCACACAAAAACACCTAAAATAGCAACAGCGATTATCGCAGTTCCTATCAACACTCTTGTAAGAATTCTATGTTTTGCTTTTCTTTTTCTCCTTTTTTTTCTTTTAGGTTTAACAATATGTGAAGAGTTATCTGTCTCCTCTCCTTCTATATAGGGTGGTTCATCAGACTCATCAGTCGTCTCGGCAATACTCCTATCATCAAGATATTCTGATAGATCGTTGCCGCATTTGGGGCAATATTTCGCCACACCATCAATATTTGTGCCGCATTTTGGACAGAACATGATATACCTCCCATGTTTTGCAAATACTTTTTTTCTGACAGTTCCTGCTAACTATTCCCAGATTGTTATCTCTTGTCCTTATAGCTACTTAGCGAGAAGGTTTGCATACCGAATCCATATTCCTCAAATTTGGATGCATTGATTCCGTAATTGGGCATTATTGGGGCCACTATGAAATCATCGTCATGCGCTTGAGACGATATCTCTATGTCAGAGAGCTGAAATGTTTTGTTCAGAGCTCCTTCCCTCGGCATAACTGCTTTCGTCACTATAAAAAAGACTACTAACGTTATTGCGCAACACGTCAGAATAAACAGAACCAGCGGTTTTATTCCTGATTCATTTCTCCGCTCTTCATCAAAAGAATCATCTGCAGGGTCTTTGATTGCTCTTTTATCGTTAATCGCAATTACTTTTTCTCCACATTTTGGACAGAATTTACTATCAGAAGAGATTTTATGTCCGCATCTTCTACAATACATACAGACTCTCCTTTCTTTCCATCAAACACGCCCTGTATCGTCGAAACTTTGAGACACTATTACCTCTCCTCCATACATATATATAACAGTTACCTGTACCCCTTTTACATTTGTTTCTTCCTGTAATTTACTGCAAAGGCCGGAAAATACATCTCCATTTTTCTCGAGCGCTTTCCCAAGTTCCTCTCGCATCTTGTCACTTTTCACAAGTTCTTCAGTTACACCATCAGTCCCGAAAAAGTCATACGTGTAAATAACGTTGTTGTTACTGAAAGTAACATCTAGTCCTGCATCCTCTGCTGTTTGTCGTATTTCCTCCATAGCCACAGCATCACTTTTTAAAATATCTTCGAGTGTTTGCGACCTCGGTTCTGTTTCAGAACTCTCTTTAATTAGAGTGATATTTCCTACAAATAGCACATAGTCACTATCCGGGTAAGGCGAATCTGAAATATATGCATCCCGTAATACTGGATCAGTGTGGTGATCATTAGATGTGCTTTGTTTGAATGTGTTTTCCTCAAGAGATACCTCAAGATGCAAATGCTCCCCTTTCCTGACAGATTTCCATGTTCCTGACTGTTTTTCTCCAGAATAGATATTGTTTAAGTCATAGGAACCATCATCTCTGATAATCACCTTAAGCGCAGAGTTAGACCACGTTCCAACGAACTGATCTTTTAAACGTTCTATCTCCTTGTCAACCTGTTCTTCATGATATTCAACGGCTTTATCATGGTCTTTGATGTAAGTGTAACCTTGCTCCGTAACAAGAGAGGTCTCTCCCTCAAAGCTACTAAAACTCAATGTATGGGTTTCTGCAAATTCCTCAGATTCAGTCAAAACCACTCCGTCATCATACTCAGAAACAGTTCCACCGATTGATCCCCATGAATAAGTATCATCTTCAGTTATGATCAAAGAATCATCAGGATTGTCAATGTTGTACCATGTTCCTGCATACTTTTTAGAACTGCACGAGGACAGCAAGAGCAAAGTTATTATCAGAAAAATGTATATATTCTTTTTCATCGATGGCCTTCCTGCAATTATTACGGGTCATTTAAGCTCTTTTCTCTGAGTTTCTATAATAAAATCCTCTATTACGATTATACTTGAATATAATTCAAGTAACAATCTTGAAAAAATCCACCTGCTGCAGTCATGTATCATGATCATTATGTTTAACACAATGGCTATGATATGCTCAAACAAATGCTAGGTCATGCTGAAGCCAGGTGGATATGTAGATAAAAATACAAAAGTATGGAGTGTGCAGAGCCATCCTTATGTTATTAATTCATTTTTCTCATCTATTATGCTATAATCTCGTCTCTTTTTTCGCTGAAGTTAAGCATTTTCTATCCGTCTCAGTTTGTACTTACCGCTGCTTTGTTTTTCAAACACAGCTCTCATAGTTTTTTTAAAACTTGTATTCGAAGGGGCTGAATAATCTACTTCATTTACATCATAGTAAACTATCAAGATCTTGCCATTACTGGTAGCTCGAAGATTATCCATTACATAATCTGTCATCCAGTCTGTTGGCGGAATCGTAATATACAGGTTGTTATTATCCGTATATAAGATTTCACTGTAACTCGTATTGGCATCCATTCGATAATCCACAAGTCCGCTCAAAACATTATTTACAGCACCAAGATTATATACATAGGTGTAGAAAATACCATCTCCCTGCATTGTTTCTTCGCATTCACATATATCGAGTATGATATGAAAAGCATCATCAACAAACGTATTCATTATTGACTCTGGACCTGCAGAATCCGGGAAGTGATTAAGAAAGCTTCGGAGCTGATCTGCGTTCACTCCACCTTGGATGCATTGTGATAATGAATCAGTTGAAATGTTTTGCCATTCTGTCAGGGTCACTTTTTTACTCTGTTCAAATTTCATGTTGTCCTTTTCCCAGACAAACTTAAAATCATATTCTCCCGGTCCCTTTTCGAATGAGACTTTGCCTTCAGTGACATTCTTTGCATCACCATCTATGTAC
>CADABZ010000012.1:401-102307 GCA_902786355.1 uncultured Eubacteriales bacterium | reverse complement strand
ATCGATCTGATCGAATGCTACGTCTCCGCCAAGTCCATACTTTCTGTTAAGTACGGATGTGATAGCTGCTGTAAGAGTTGTCTTGCCGTGGTCAACGTGGCCGATTGTACCGATGTTGATATGCGGCTTCGTTCTCTCGTATTTCTGCTTTGCCATTTTACATCTCCTTGTTAAATAGTCATGAAAATGATGAAATATTGTTCGATACTATTTGATGATTTTCTCAGCGAGATTGTCAGGGAGTTTTTCGAAGTGGTCGAACTGCATTACATATACGCCTCTTCCCTGAGTTCTTGAACGCAGGTCTGTAGCATAGCCGAACATTTCTGACAGCGGCACCATGCCCCTGACTACGGCTGCTCCATTGACGATGTCTGAGCCTTCGATTCTTCCTCTTCTTGAACTGATGTCTCCGATGACATCTCCCATGTAGTTATCAGGTACTGTTACCTCTACCTTGAATATAGGCTCGAGGAGTACCGGGTCAGCCTTCATTACAGCTTCCTTGAACGCCTTTGATCCTGCGATCTTGAATGCCATATCTGAAGAGTCGACTTCGTGATAAGAACCGTCATACAGTTCTACGCCGACATCGACGACGTTGTATCCTGCAAGAGGTCCTGCCTGCATGGCTTCTTCGATGCCTTCCTGTACCTTAGGAATGTATTCCTTCGGAATAGCACCGCCGACGATCGAATTCTTGAATTCGAAGCCTGCACCCGGCTCTCTCGGATAGAGTCTGATCTTGACATGACCATACTGTCCGCTTCCGCCTGACTGCTTTGCATGCTTGCAGTCGACATCTGCTGTTCCTCTTACAGTCTCCTTGTAGGAAACCTGAGGCTTACCGACATTGGCCTCTACCTTGAACTCTCTGAGAAGTCTGTCGACGATGATCTCCAGATGGAGCTCACCCATTCCCGCAATGATGGTCTGACCTGTTTCCGGATTGGTATAGGTCCTGAATGTAGGGTCTTCCTCTGCCAGCTTGGCAAGAGCGAGTCCCATCTTCTCCTGACCGATCTTGGTCTTAGGCTCGATAGCGATCTCGATAACCGGATCAGGGAACTCCATCGACTCAAGAATGATCGGATGCTTCTCGTCGCAAAGTGTATCACCTGTTGTGGTGAACTTCAGTCCGACTGCAGCAGCGATATCTCCTGAGTAGACCATATCTATCTCATTACGATGGTTGGCGTGCATCTGCAGAATACGGCCGATTCTTTCCTTGCGGTCCTTGGTCGCATTATATACATGTGAGCCTGACTCAAGAGTTCCTGAATAGACTCTGAAGAATGCGAGCTTACCGACATAAGGATCTGCCATGATCTTGAATGCGAGCGCTGAGAATGGCTCTTTGTCTGATGCAGGTCTTTCTTCTTCCTTATCTGTGTAAGGGTTGACACCCTTGATAGCCGGAATGTCCAGAGGCGAAGGCATGTAGTCTACGACTCCGTCAAGCATCAGTTGAACGCCCTTGTTCTTATATGCCGATCCGCAGAAAACAGGGTACATCTCGCCCTTGATAGTCTGTCTGCGGATAGCCTGTTTGATGTCCTCTTCAGGGATCTCTTCTCCCTCAAGGTACATCATCATAATGTCCTCATCAGCTTCGGCAACGGACTCGAGCATCTTGTCTCTCCATGCCTTAGCCTCGTCAAGCATATTCTCAGGAATTTCCTGCTCCTCATATACTTTGCCCAGATCGTCATCATGATAGATTTCGGCTTTCATCTTGATAAGATCGATGATACCGATAAAATCCGACTCTGATCCGATCGGGATCTGAACGGCTACAGCATTGGCCTTGAGTCTGTCGTGGATCATATCCAGTACCCTGAAATAGTTGGCGCCGAGAATATCCATCTTGTTGACGAATATCATTCTCGGTACTCCGTATTTCTCTGCCTGTCTCCAGACTGTCTCACTCTGAGGCTCAACTCCGCCCTTAGCGCAGAGCACCATTACGGCACCATCGAGTACACGGAGTGATCTTTCTACCTCAACGGTAAAATCTACATGTCCCGGGGTGTCAATGATGTTGATTCTAGTGTGTTTCCACTGAGCAGTAGTAGCGGCGGAAGTAATGGTAATACCGCGCTCCTGTTCCTGCTCCATCCAGTCCATAGTCGCGGCGCCTTCATGAGTCTCGCCGAGCTTATGGGTTCTGCCGGTGTAGAAGAGGATTCTCTCCGTTGTTGTTGTCTTGCCAGCATCGATATGAGCCATGATACCAATATTTCTGGTATGTTCAAGCGTAAATGCTCTTCCCATTATTCCCTCCTTTCTATCTGCTTACATATGATCCTGTCTGCATATACAACTGCCCGCAGACTAGAATCTGAAGTGTGCGAATGCCTTGTTTGCTTCTGCCATCTTGTGGGTATCTTCCTTCTTCTTGACGGATGAACCTGTATTGTTGGCAGCATCAAGGATCTCACCGGCAAGTCTGTCAGACATCTTTCTCTCACTTCTTGCTCTGGTGTATCTGGTCAGCCATCTGAGACCAAGAGTCTGTCTTCTCTCCGGTCTTACTTCGATAGGAACCTGATAGTTCGCACCACCGATTCTTCTTGCTTTAACTTCGAGAACAGGCATGATGTTGTTCATTGCCTTCTCAAATACTTCGAGAGGTTCCTCACCTGTCTTCTCTCTGATCTTGTCAAAAGCATCGTATACGATAGTCTGAGCTACGCCCTTCTTACCGTCGAGCATGATGCTGTTGATCAGCTTGGCAACTACTACGCTGCCATATACAGGATCAGGAAGAACGTCTCTCTTAGGTGTGTTACCTTTTCTTGGCACTTCTCTTCCCTCCTTCTGGAATTGAATAGGTACTCGTTGACTGTCACAGTGTTTCTCTTCGGACAGCAGATTCAGCTGGCTTACTCACCATGAAGCCCCCGCGGCGCTCTTTTATATAAAAGAATGCCTGGTACTGAGTTGTAGTTTTTCATGATTCTGCCGGAGGAGCTATCCTCCGCAGAGTTTACATTTCCTGATTACGCCAACGGCGTATGATCCTGAAGAATACAGTTAATTCGCGACCTTGTGGAGCGAATTAGAAGCATTTCTTCATTGCGCCAACGGCGTATGATCCTGAAGAATACAGTTAATTCGCGACCTTGTGGAGCGAATTAGAAGCATTTCTTCATTGCGCCAACGGCGTATGATCCAAGAAATGCTTACTTCTTGACCTTAGGTCTCTTTGCACCGTACTTCGAACGGCCCTGTCCTCTGTTGGCAACTCCGGAAGCATCGAGTGTTCCTCTGATGATGTGATATCTTACACCAGGGAGGTCCTTAACTCTGCCGCCTCTTACAAGAACAACGCTGTGCTCCTGCAGGTTGTGTCCGATACCAGGGATGTAAGCTGTAACTTCCATTCCGTTGGTCAGACGAACTCTGGCTACCTTTCTCAGGGCTGAATTAGGCTTCTTAGGAGTAACAGTCTTAACTGCTACGCAGACTCCTCTCTTCTGAGGGGAGTTAACGTTGGTAAGAGTCTTGCGAAGTGTGTTCATGTTCTTACCGAGAGCAGGAGCTGTTGACTTCTTAACAGTGCTCTGTCTTCCCTGACGTACTAACTGATTGATAGTAGGCATTCTTTTCTCCTTTCTTCTGAAATTTTTTATTATTCATTCGTACCTCTCCAAACGAGAGTCTCGAACTTCATAATTTTACTGGCAAAGCATTGACAAGTCAATACTTTGCCAGCATTTTTTGATTATTCAGGAATGTATGTCTCGCCGTAAACAGTCGGCTTTTCTTCAGCCTCTGTTTCGGCTGCATCAGCAGTCTCTGCTGCTGCCTGGTTTTCTTCCGAAGGAACATCTTCATAGATCCTCGGAACTTCAGCAGGATGCATCATCCAGTCATTTGCACCGTAGTCTACCTCAAGCTCGCTGTATCTCTTCATTCCGGTACCTGCCGGGATGAGCTTACCTATCATGACGTTCTCCTTGAGGCCTTCCAGTCTGTCAGTTTTGCCCTTGATGGACGCATCTGTCAGAACTCTTGTTGTCTCCTGGAATGACGCTGCCGACAGGAATGATGAAGTAGCAAGCGCCGCCTTAGTGATACCGAGCAGCTGTCTGTTGGCAGTTGCCGGTTCGCCGCCCTCAGCCTCAGCCTTGGCATTGGCTTCTTCGAGCTCTCTTCTTGAGTACTGTCCGCCAGGGAGGAGTCCTGTGTCACCAGGCTTCTCAACTTTGAACTTGGAAAGCATCTGGCTTACGATGATCTCAACGTGTTTGTCATTGATGTCTACACCCTGAGTCTTGTATACTCTCTGGACCTCCCTGAGGAGATACTCATATACGCCCTGAACTCCGTTGAGTCTCATGATGTCATGAGGATCAAGAGGACCTCTTGTGATTGAGTCACCGGCCTTGACTTTCTGACCAACTTCGACATTGATCCTTGCTCCGAACGGGATGACATAGTTTCTGTCTCCGCCTTCTTCTCTTACGATCAGGTCTGTCTTGTTGTCTTCTCTAGGCTCGATAGCTGTTACAACACCATCGCCTTCGCAGATCTCAGCGAGACCCTTAGGCTTACGTGCCTCGAACAGCTCCTCAACTCTCGGGAGACCCTGAGTGATGTCGGAACCTGCGACACCGCCAGTATGGAATGTTCTCATTGTCAGCTGAGTACCCGGCTCACCGATGGACTGAGCTGCGATGATTCCGACAGCCTCGCCAGGGAGAACCATTCTGCCTGTTGCCATGTTCTTGCCATAGCACTTAGCACAGAGTCCGCTCTTGGCACGGCATGTCATAGCCGATCTGATCTTTACGGTTTTGATACCGCGGTTTTCGATGTCCTGAGCGATCTCATCAGTGATGTATTCATTCTTTCCGATGATGACCTCTCCGCTCTGAGGGTCGACAACATCCTCCATGGTGAATCTTCCTGCGATTCTCTGCCAGAGTTTTTCGATCTCTTCCTTGCCATCCATAAATGCGCGGATCTCGATACCTTCTTCTGTACCGCAGTCCTGCTCATTGATGATGATGCTGTGGGAGATATCTACAAGTCTTCTTGTCAGATAACCTGAGTCAGCTGTTCTCAGAGCTGTATCTGTAAGTCCCTTACGAGCTCCGTTTGAAGAGATGAAGTATTCCAGTATGGACAGACCTTCACGGAAATTGGACTTGATAGGGATCTCTACAGTGTGACCTGTAGCGTTTGCCATAAGTCCTCTCATTCCTCCGATCTGGCTGATCTGGGATTTGTTACCTCTCGCTCCGGAATTAGCCATGATGTACAGATTGTTCATCGTGCCGAGGTTTTCCATAAGAGCGTCAGCTGTATCGGATGTAGCCTTTCTCCATGTGGCGATTACCTTGTCATATCTCTCCTTGTTGGACATAAGTCCGCGCTTGTAGAGAGCTTCGTATGTATCTACTTCCTTCTCTGCCTCGCCTACGATCTCAGCCTTAGCCTCAGGGATCTCCATGTCGGAGATACTGATCGTTACTGCGCTGACAGTTGAGTAGTGATATCCGGTATCCTTGATGTAGTCGAGCATCAGGGCTGTCTCAGTATTGCCGTGAACCTTGAAGCATGCAGCAATGATCTTTCCGAGAGCCTTCTTCTCGCAGAGGAAGTCAACTTCGAGTGAATACGGATCCTTCTCTCTGTCTACGAAACCGAGGTCCTGAGGAAGTCCTCTGTTGAAGATAAATCTTCCGACTGTGGACTCTACCAGCTTGCCAGGGTCGCCTTCATAAGCACGGCAGCGTACCTTGACTCTTGCGTGGATGCCGACAACACCTGTCTGGTATGCCATGATCATCTCATCATAGTCTGCGAAGCACTTTCCGTCGCCTCTCTCAGCCGGACGGCCTCTCTCAACACTGCCCGGATGTGTCAGGTAGTATGATCCGAGGATCATATCCTGTGTCGGGATAGTGATAGGTGATCCATCCTTAGGTGCGAGGATGTTGTTGACTGAAAGCATGAGGAATCTTGCCTCAGCCTGAGCTTCAACTGACAGTGGTACGTGAACAGCCATCTGGTCACCGTCGAAGTCAGCGTTGAACGCTGTACATACGAGCGGATGCAGCTTGATAGCTTTACCTTCTACGAGTACCGGCTCGAATGCCTGGATACCGAGTCTGTGCAGTGTAGGGGCACGGTTGAGGAGAACCGGGTGATCCTTGATGATGTAATCAAGAACGTCCCATACTTCTGTGTCAGCTCTCTCTACCATCAGCCTTGCCTGCTTGGTATTCTGAGCGATCTCTCTCTCTGTCAGCTCTCTCATAATGAAAGGCTTGAAGAGCTCGAGAGCCATTGTCTTCGGAAGTCCGCACTGATAAAACTTCAGGTCCGGTCCTACTACGATTACGGAACGTCCGGAGAAGTCAACTCTCTTACCGAGGAGGTTCTGACGGAATCTTCCCTGCTTACCCTTGAGCATATCCGAGAGGGACTTGAGCTTACGGCCGCCGGCACCCTGTACAGGTCTGCCTCTTCTGCCGTTATCGATAAGAGCATCGACGGATTCCTGAAGCATTCTCTTCTCGTTACGGATGATGATGTCAGGAGCTCCGAGCTCGCCCAGCTTCTTAAGTCTGTTGTTTCTGTTGATTACTCTTCTGTACAGATCGTTGAGGTCGGATGTTGCGAATCTGCCTCCGTCGAGCTGTACCATAGGTCTGAGTTCCGGCGGAATGACCGGAATGACATCGAGGATCATCCACTCAGGTCTGTTGCCTGACTGCTTGAAGGCCTCGATAACTTCGAGGATCTTGACAAGTCTGATCTTCTTCTGTCCGCTGGCAGTTGCCATCTGCTCTCTCAGATCGACAGCCATCTGGTCTACATCGATGTCGCAGAGCAGCTTCTTGATTGCTTCAGCACCCATACCTGCTTCGAAGCTCTTGCCGTATATCTCGCGAGCTTCGTTGTATTCATCCTCTTCGATGACCTGCTTGTACTGGAACGGTGTATCTCCCGGATCTGTTACTACGTAAGAAGCGAAGTACAGAACTTTTTCCAGATCCTTAGGTGTCATGTCGAGGACAAGGCCTATCCTTGAAGGAATGCCCTTGAAGTACCAGATGTGAGATACAGGAGATACGAGCTGGATATGACCCATTCTCTCTCTTCTGACCTTGGCTTTGGTAACTTCAACTCCGCAGTAAGGGCAGATAAGTCCCTTGTAGCGGATCTTATTGTACTTGCCGCATCCGCAGACCCAGTCCTTGGTAGGTCCGAAGATTCTCTCGCAGAAAAGTCCGTCAAACTCAGGCTTGAGGGATCTGTAGTTGATAGTCTCTGGCTTTGTAACTTCGCCATGGGACCAGCTCAGCATCTCCTCAGTGCTTGCAAGTCTGATCTGAAGGGACTCAATATTTCTCAGATCCTGATTGTTGTCTGTCATCATAATATTTCCTCCCTTTCTTATAACTCATCATCGAAAGACTCGTTTGCTTCTGCTTCTGCAAGTTCATCGAGGCTTTCCATTTCTACTGCTTCTGTGAGATCCTTGTCAGGCTCTTTTGCTGCAGCCGACTTTGCCATGCTCTCAAGGAATGCCGACAGTCCGCTGATATCATCATCGGACATGATGTCGTCATCATCCTCTTCAGCATTGATGCGTGCCGCTTCTTCTTCAGCAGCTCTGTCCTGCTCATGCTCTCTCTTTTCTTTCTCAGCCTTCCTGTCGGTCTCGCTGAGCATTCTGTCAAGTGTCAGAGCTCCGTCATATTCTGAAGTCTCTCTGATCTTGATCTCGCTGTCATCGCCGGCCTTTGTCTTGATATCCAGAGCGAGTGACTGGAGTTCCTTGATGAGTACCTTGAAGGACTCAGGGATACCAGGCTCAGGGATGTTGACGCCGTTGATGATAGATTCATATGTCTTGGTTCTTCCGATGATATCGTCGGACTTGACTGTGAGGATCTCCTGGAGAGTGTATGCTGCACCATAAGCCTCAAGTGCCCATACCTCCATCTCTCCGAATCTCTGTCCGCCGAACTGAGCTTTACCTCCGAGAGGCTGCTGAGTTACGAGTGAGTAAGGTCCGATCGATCTTGCGTGGATCTTATCATCTACCAGATGGTGGAGTTTGAGCATGTACATGTAGCCGACTGTAACAGGGCTGTCAAAGTACTCGCCTGTACGTCCGTCTCTGAGTCTCAGCTTACCTGTTTCTGAATAACCCTCTTCCTTGAGAAGCTGGATTACGTCCTTCTCGCTTGCGCCGTCGAATACCGGTGTTGAGATGTACCATCCCTTGGACTTTGCAGCAAGTCCGAGATGTACTTCAAGTACCTGTCCTACGTTCATTCGTGAAGGTACGCCCAGAGGGTTGAGCATTACCTGCAGCGGCTCACCGTCTTCCTTGAACGGCATGTCTTCCTGAGGCAGGATCCTGGAGATAACACCCTTGTTACCGTGACGTCCGGCCATCTTGTCTCCGACGTTGATCTTTCTCTTGGTTGCAACATAGACTCTTACGATCTTGTTGACTCCAGGAGGCAGCTCTGTGCTGTTGGTCTTGTCGAATACTCTTACAT
The DNA here is from genome assembly GCA_902786355.1 of uncultured Eubacteriales bacterium. Classification (GTDB taxonomy): domain Bacteria; phylum Bacillota; class Clostridia; order Peptostreptococcales; family Anaerovoracaceae; genus Crickella. The sequence continues at coordinate 93,776 of CADABZ010000012.1, read as the reverse complement.
CGATTACGATACCCTCTTCGCCGTGAGGCAGCTTGAGGGATGTGTCTCTTACTTCCTTGGACTTCTCACCGAAGATAGCACGGAGCATCCTTGCTTCCGGTGTGAGGTCTGTCTCGCTCTTCGGAGTCAGCTTTCCTACGAGGATATCGTTGGACTTGACTTCTGCTCCGATTCTTACGATACCTTCCTCATCGAGCTCCTTGAGCATTTCGCCAGGAAGGTTAGGAATGTCTCTTGTGATCTCTTCAGGTCCGAGCTTGGTGTCTCTAGCCTCGCACTCGTGCTTCTCGATGTGCAGGGATGTGAGCACGTCGTCCATGAGGAGTCTTTCGTTGAGGATGATAGCGTCCTCGTAGTTATATCCTTCCCATGTCATGAAGCCGATGAGAAGGTTCTTGCCGAGTGAGATCTCTCCGAGATTGGTGGATGGACCGTCAGCAACGACTTCCCCTGCTTCAAGATGCTCGCCATAGCTGACGATAGGTCTCTGGTTGATGCATGTACCCTGGTTGGAACGCTTGAACTTGAGCATCCTGTACTCATCGACCATGCCGTTGTCATCTCTTGTAACTCTGACCTTGTTAGCATCTACGTATGAAACTGTACCTGCGCTCTTGCAGAGAACAACAGCGCCGGAGTCGCATGCAGCCTTATACTCGATACCGGTTCCGACATAAGGAGCCTCAGTGACGAGCAGCGGAACTGCCTGTCTCTGCATGTTGGATCCCATGAGGGCACGGTTAGCGTCGTCGTTCTCAAGGAACGGGATCATGGCTGTAGCAACAGATACTACCTGCTTAGGGGAAACGTCCATGTAATCGACTTCACTCTTCGATACCATGGTGATCTCACCCTTGATGCCTCTTACAGCAACCTTGTTGTTGAGGAAGTGTCCTTCTTCGTCAAGAGGCTCATTCGCCTGTGCAACGATCATAAGATCCTCATCAGCTGCAGCGAGGTACTGTACTTCGTCAGTTACAACACCGGTCTCCTTATCTACCTTGCGGTAAGGAGTCTCGATAAAACCGTACTCATTGATGATGCCGTATGTAGTGAGGGAACCGATAAGTCCGATGTTAGGACCTTCAGGTGTCTCGATAGGGCACATCCTTCCGTAATGTGAATAGTGTACGTCTCTGACCTCCATGCCGGCTCTTTCTCTTGAAAGTCCGCCAGGTCCGAGAGCTGACAGTCTTCTCTTGTGAGTCAGCTCAGCAAGAGGATTGTTCTGGTCCATGAACTGTGACAGCTGTGATGATCCGAAGAATTCCTTGATCGCTGCTGTTACAGGTCTGATGTTGATGAGCTGCTGAGGAGTCGAGTTCTCAGTAGTCATTCTCTCTCTGATGGTCTTCTCCATTCTGGCAAAACCGATCCTGCACTGGTTCTGCAGGAGTTCTCCGACTGTCTTGAGTCTTCTGTTGCTCAGATGGTCGATGTCATCGATGTCGCCGATACCGCAGTTGAGGTTGAGGAAATAGCTTACCGAAGCAACGATATCCTCAAGGATGATGTGCTTAGGGCTGAGCTCTTTTCTTCTGTTGGCGATTGCTGCTTTCAGCTTATCCTCGTCTCCGTCTGCCTGCTCGATGATATCCATGAGAACAGGATAGAAGACCTTCTCGGAAAGCTTGTATGGTGTAAGGTCGATGTCGATGTATTTTGCAGGATCAACGAAGTTATTTCCGATGACCTTGGTAGTTACACCCTCATGACCTTCATTCTTGCTGTATACATATACTGACTCAACACCTGCATCTTCGATGACCATAGCCATGCTGCGGGAGATCTCGCCGTCTTTTTCAACGAGGATCTCGCCTGTGTTAGGATCGATGATATCCTCTGCAGCGACAGTGTCAACGAGTCTGTTGTGGAGTCCGAGCTTACGGTTGTATTTGAATCTTCCGACCTTAGCCAGGTCATATCTTCTCTCATCGAAGAGAAGAGCCATAAGCATGGATCTTGCATTTTCAACTGTCGGAGGTTCTCCAGGTCTCAGTCTTCTGTAGAGCTCTCTGAGTCCTTCAGCGCTGTTTCTGGTAGTATCCTTCTCGAGGGTCTTCATGAGTCTCTCGTCTTCGCCGAAAATAGCGATGATGTCCTCGTTGCTGCTCAGTGCAAGAGCGTCAGGATCGATTATGCCCAATGCTCTGAGGAAAGAGGTAAGAGGCTGCTTTCTTGTTCTGTCTACTCTTACATACAGAATGCCCTGAGAATCTGTCTCATACTCAAGCCATGCTCCTCTGTTAGGGATGACCTGTGAGCTGAACAGCTTCTGGTTGGATTTGTCAGTTGCAACGTCAAAATATGGTCCCGGAGAACGTACCATCTGAGTAACGATAGCTCTCTCTGCCCCGTTGTATACGAATGTACCCTTTTCTGTCATGAGAGGGAAATCTCCCATGAAAACATCCTGTTCTTTGATCTCACCGGTCTCGCGGTTGATCAGTCTGACCTTGACTGTAAGGGATGTAGCATATGTCGCGTCTCTCTCCTTGCACTCTTCCTGATCATACTTAGGAGTATCTGAGAAATGATAATCCGCAAACTCAAGGCTGAGAGTATTGGTAGTATCGCGGATAGGCGATACATCCTCGAGAACCTCGCTGAGGCCTTCCTCCATGAACCACTTATATGACTTGGTCTGAACATCAATGAGGTTAGGCATTTCGCATACCTCATGGATCTTAGAGAAAGACATACGCTCTTTTCTACCAACTTTTATTGGATGTGGCATGTGTTTCACTCCTTGTAAATTGTCTTGAACAGTGCTGCTCATCCTGAGGAAAAAGCAGCAGTCTACGTATTGTTTTTGCAAAAATGCAGGATTATCCGGCTTTTTTTGCATTTTTTTGGCGATTTTTGAAGCCGCCAGACGCACGAAATGAGCCTCGAATGCCGGGGCTCATTTTATTGCGTGGTTCGGGCCAATATCGCATGGTCCAATTTATGTTTGATTTCTTCAGCCATCAGGCGAAGTCAGAACTTAGTACCGCTGCGTTGCCGGCGCGAGGCGAGAGCCGTACGCCGGGACTGCATAAGCAGTCAGCGAGCGATAAATTACAGAAACTTACTGGAGCTCTACTACAGCGCCAACAGCCTCAAGTGCTTCCTTCAGAGCGTTAGCTTCAGCAGCCTCAACGTTCTCCTTAACTGCTGCAGGTGCAGAGTCTACGAGAGCCTTTGCTTCCTTCAGTCCAAGACCTGTAGCTTCTCTTACAGCCTTGATAACCTTGATCTTTTCCTGACCGATCTCCTTCAGGATTACGTTGAAATCTGTCTTCTCTTCTACTTCTGCTGCTGCTGCGCCGCCTGCTGCAGGTGCTGCTACTGCTACTGCGCTTACGCCGAACTCTTCCTCAAGAGCCTTTACGAGCTCGTTGATCTCAAGAATTGTCATGCTCTTCAGAGCCTCAATGATCTGAGTCTTATCCATTGTTTTTCTCCTTTTCGATAATCTATGCGGCCTTCCGGCCTGTGTGTGAATTTACTTCTGCAATTAAGCCTCTTCCTTCTCTGCGATTGCTTTGAGGGTGAGGGCGAGCTTTGTCATCGGGCTCTGGATGCTGCCCATGAATCTTGCGATAAGCTCTTCTCTTGAAGGGATGGTTGCGAATTCCTCGACCATTGCTTTGTCATATACCTGGCCTTCAACAACTCCGCCCTTGAATGCCATCTTCTTATAATCCTTGATGGCTTTAGCAAGTACTCTTGCGCCTGCTGTGATGTCATCACCACTGAATGCAAGAGCTGTGGAACCCTTGAGTACATCACCGAATGCTTCATAATCAGTTCCGGCGATAGCTCTCTTGATGAGGGTGTTCTTGTAAACTGTGTAGTTAACGCCTTCCTTACGGAGGTCAGCTCTCATTTTGTCAGCTTCCTCTACTGTAAGTCCCAGATAGTCAACGGCTACTACAGAAGATGCGTTTTCAAACTTCTCTTTGATTTCATCGATGACGACCTGCTTGGCCTGTTTTGCTGCTACAGACATTAGTTCTCCTTTCCTGAACGATATCCCTTCGTTCATAGTGTAGTTCTGTAGGTACAAAATACCTCGCAATCTGAGGCAGACTGCGAGGTTCAATTTATGAATTGTACCTCGGCGGGAAATTAAGCCCTAAGGCACCCGCTGTCTCAGGTTGGATGTTCTGTATTGTGTGTTGTGAACCTTTACTGGATCACTGTTGCCGGGTTGATCTTGACACCAGGGCTCATTGTTGCTGCCATGCTGATGCTCTTGAAATACTGTCCCTTAGCTGCTGCCGGCTTAGCCTTAGCGATAGCCTGGATAAGAGCGTTAGCATTCTCAACAAGCTGCTCTTCTGTGAAGGACTTCTTGCCGATGATGCAGTGAATGATGTTAGCCTTGTCAAGTCTGTACTCAACCTTACCAGCCTTGATGTCCTCAAGAGCCTTAGTGAGGTCCATTGTTACAGTACCGGACTTAGGGTTAGGCATAAGGCCTCTTGGTCCGAGGATCTTACCGAGACGACCTACAACACCCATCATATCAGGTGTAGCGACCACTGCGTCGAATTCGAACCAGTTCTCATTCTTGATCCTGTCTGCCATATCTTCAGCGCCTACGTAGTCAGCTCCTGCTGCCTGTGCTTCCTCTGCCTTAGGTCCCTTTGCGAAAACAAGGACTTTCTTGGTCTTACCTGTTCCGTGAGGAAGTACCATAGCGCCTCTTACCTGCTGATCTGCGTGTCTTCCGTCTACTCCAAGGCGGAAATGCATCTCAACTGTTTCGTCGAACTTTGCATTGTCAAAGCTCTTGATCTGCTTTACTGCAGTTGCTACGTCTACGAGCTCGTGCTTATCATAAGTCTTTGCAAGCTCTGCGTATCTCTTTGATCTTTTCATTAAAATCCTCCTTGTGGTGCATGCGGCATAATGCCTCCCACGTCATTACTCAGTTACCGTTACTCCCATGCTGCGAGCTGTACCCTTGACCATATCCATTGCGGCCTCGAGGGATGCTGCATTGAGATCCGGCATCTTTGTCTTAGCGATCTCTTCTACCTGTGCGAGTGTGATGGAAGCAACCTTAACTTTGTTAGGTGTTCCGGAAGCATGCTCGATTCCTGCTGCTTTCTTGATAAGAACTGCAGCCGGTGGTGTCTTGCATACGAATGTGAACGATCTGTCTGTGTAAACTGTGATTACTACAGGAATGATCATTCCCTGCTGATCCTGAGTCTTTGCGTTGAACTGCTTGCAGAAGTCCATGATGTTAACGCTCTTCTGTCCGAGTGCAGGTCCGACTGGAGGTGCAGGTGTTGCTCCGCCGGCAGGGATCTGAAGCTTGATGTAGCCGTCGATCTTCTTTGCCATTGATTTCTCCTTTCCTGAGGGATCGAAGATTCCTCATTTTTATATCTCAGCAGGACTGCTGCCCTGCATAAGATCACATCTCAGTCACATCAGGGTGAGTACCCTGAAATGACTATTTGAGTTTACTTACCTGAGAGAACTCGATCTCTGCAGGCGTATCTCTTCCGAACATTGAGATCCTCGTCTTGACGATCTGCTTTTCCGGATTGACCGCTTCAACAATACCCAGCTGGCCTTCAAATACTCCGCCGATGATACGGATAGTATCGCCGACTTCGATGTCGAGATCGATCTTGAGCTTTTCGATGCCCATTCTTACGATCTCTTCCTTGGTGAGAGGAATCGGATCGGAGCCATGTCCTACGAATCCTGTAACACCCTCAGTATTACGGACCAGATACCAGGTCTCATTGTTGACGATCATCTTGATAACGACATAGCCCGGATAGAGCTTGCGTGTCTTGACCTTCTTGACACCGTCCTTGATCTCGACTCTCTCTTCGGTCGGGATGACTACCTCGAGTATGAGGTCCTGCATTCCGCGGTACTCGACCATTCTCTCAATGCTGGTCTTGACCTTGTTCTCATAGCCGGAATATGTGTGGACGACATACCATTTGGCAGTTCCGTCTCCTCTGAGGCCTTCGCCTTCGAGCGGTGAAACTGATGTCCTGACGTTTGCCGTTTCTTCAATGTTTACGTTATCTGCCATCTGTTATCTCCCTAGGATAATGTGATGCCGAGGATACCCTTGAGTGCAGCAAGGAATCCTGTATCTATCAGCCAGAATGCTACTGCGAAGAAAATGACGCATCCGATAACAACGACTGTATCTGTCGTAAGCTCATCTCTTGTAGGCCATACTACCTTGCGCAGTTCCTGCCTTACTCCCCTGAAATAAGCGAGCAGGCCGCCTTTTTTCTCTGTTTTATTCTGGCTCGTTTTTTTTGCGGAAGCCTTTGCTGCCTGCTTAGCGAGATCAGCCGAACTGTTATCGCTTCCGTTAGTCTTGTTGTTAGCCATACCTGTATCTCCGTATCAGTAATTAAAGAAAATTACTTTGTTTCCTTGTGAAGAGTTTCCTTCTTGCAGAATTTACAATACTTCATGAGCTCGATCCTGTCAGGATTGTTTCTCTTATTCTTCATCGTATTGTAGTTTCTCTGCTTGCACTCTGTGCATGCAAGGATAACTTTCTGTCTTACGCCTGCTGCCATTGGTTTTCCTCCGTCTTTTCAATCTAAAACTCGAAGCCCGGTCTCCCGTTCTTCGATTAAATAATCATAAAGTCACTCAATAAGAATACTCACTATACAAGTCAATGTCAAGAATTATTTTGGATTAACGGCCGAACATTGCCTGAATATAAGCATTCCGGGAAGGAGGGGCGCCTAACCCCTTGCCCTTCTTATTCCGTACATAAGCACTGCAGCGGCATTGGATGCATTGAGCGAATTGATCTTCCCGTACATCGGGATCGACAGCACGAAGTCGCACTTCTCTTTGACGAGTCTGCCTACTCCCTTACCTTCGTTTCCTATTACGATCGCAATAGGTCCGGTGAGATTTGCTTCATAATATGTCTCTCCGTCCATATCTGCTGCGCCGACCCATATGCCTCTCGCCTGGAGTTCTTCTATCGTCCTTGCGAGGTTGGTGACCTGGACTACAGGCATGCTTTCAACAGCTCCTGCCGCAGCCAGAGCAACAGTCTGAGTAAGAGATGCAGCCCTGCGCTTCGGGATGATGATACCGTGTGCGCCCGCGCACTCGGCCGTTCTGATTATCGCCCCGAGATTGTGCGGATCACTCACCTCATCGAGGATAACGATAAACGGGTCCTCGCCTGCAGCCTCTGCCCTGGCAAAGACGTCTTCCATATCCGCATAGCTGTACTCACTGACCTTGGCCACTACGCCCTGATGCTTAGTTCCCGGTGCCATCGCGTCGATCTTCTCTCTCGGAACAAAATCGACAATAACGCCCTGCTCTCTTGCGATAGCTACGATCTTTGATACAGAGCCTTCCGATCCGTCGGCGATGAAGACTCTCTCTACATCGCGGTCTCCGTTAAGAGCTTCAGTTACAGGATTGCGGCCTGCGACTACCTCAAGACCGTCAGTTCCTATATTCTGAACTCTGTCTTCTCCCGCATCAAGATCAAAGCCCAGCACTCTGCGTGAGCGGCTGTCTCTCTCAGGTCTGACAGAGGAAGCAGATGATCTGCGGCCTGCTGACGCTGCAGCCGGTCTGCTCCGGCGCTTCGGCTCGTAGTTTTCTCCGTAGTCTCTTCTGTTCTTGCCGCCTCTCTTAGGAGCGTTCTTTCTGGCACTGTCACTGAATCTTTTGTTATCTCTCTTGCTCATTGTTTCCTCTTTATCTCACTGCTCATCAGCCATGCCGTCCGGTTGTCAGAAATTGAGCGTCCTGGCTCTGCTGAGACCTTCCGACTTCCGGGAATATACCAGGAACCTGAACGTCACGCCGTTTTCTGTGATCGGCTCGCTCTCGGATACCAGAACATAATCTTCATCTTCATCTATATTGACTATGAAGGCATCCGCGCCGAGGTCGCCTTCCATCCTTGTGATGTAGAGCGTGCTGCAGTACTTGTAGAATCTGTTGTACAGCGACGCACCTCCTATAAGGAATATATCATCAGGATCATATGCTGAGAGCTCATCAAAAAGCTCATATTCAGAGTGGACGATCTTGCAGCCCGGTGCCTCAAAATCTGGATTGGCCGAAAGGACTATATTGGTCCTCTTCGGAAGGCCTTTCTTTCCCGGGAGCGACTCGAGCGTTTTGCGTCCCATAACAACGACCTTGCCCACGGTATGATCTCTGAAATACTTCATGTCTGTAGGAAGCGATGCAAGAAGTCCGTTGTCCTTGCCGATGCCCCATTTGCTGTCTGCTGCTACGATGAGGTTCATAAGGCTGCTCCTTTCCGTATCCGCTGATGATATATGTGCTGCTTCACTTAGTCCCAAAACGGTTGACCATCATTGCAACCTGCTCATTTTCCATATGTCCGGATCTGTATGAGTAGAATGTCTCCGAATTGCATTTCGTGCATACATTGGAGACAGATATGTGATCCTCAGGCACGCCGGCCCTGAGAAGTGTCAGGCGGTTTGCCTCTCTGAGATCCAGATGGTATTTGCCTCCCGGTATCTCATGTCCCTCAGCATCCCGCGCCGGGTATTTCGAGAAGATCCTTTCGGCGGATTCTTCTCCCCACTGCTGAGCGAAGACGTCATAGACCTCATCACCCATTTCATAGCAGTCTCTGCATATGCCTGGCCCTATCACCGCATACAGATCTGCAGGGTCGCTTCCGAATCTGACTGCCATATTAGCTATGGCCACCTCAGGGATCCTGCCTAGAGTCCCGCGCCATCCTGCATGGACAAGGCCTATAGCCTTCCTGACCGGATCAGCTATATATACCGGCGGACAGTCTCCTCCGAAGACAGTCAGCAGAACATCCGGAATATCCGTAACGACCCCGTCCACATAGTGGCGGTGGAGTGCAAAATTTCCTACCGTCGGCACGCCCAGATCTTCCCGCGAGGCGACATGAACATAGTTAGTATGCTTCTGATCTGTTATACACTCCATAGAGATCGAAGAGCCCAGCTGCCTTGCCAGAGCATCCCTGTTCTTCCTGCATACAGGCGAAGCTTCAGATATCTCCTCATTCTTCATGACCGCCAGCCTGAGTCCTTTTTCGCCTTCTCCGGCGTCCGGATCATAGCTTATAAATCTGGTCGTGAAAAGATTCGGCACTCCGAGTGTATCAAGCAGATCTGCCGACAGGAACGGGATCCCGTCTGTATGTGTATTGAATATTCTTTTGTCGTCCGAATAATTGATCCCGAGCATCAAAAGCCCCCTTCTTTACCGGATCTGTGATTCGATTATCCTTACAGCCTCAGCCGATATCGACCGGACTCTTTCGATATCTCCGGAGAGATACAGATAGCCGATCACGGCTTCAAATCCTGTTGCGAGCTTATAATCGCGAGGATCTGCATGCTGAGGCCTTGACATCGAGCGGTGATTGCGTGCGCGCTTCAGTATCCTTTCCTCGGCCTCCGTCAGAAAGTCCTCCGCCATCAGCGCCTTTGCAGCGGCAGCCTGTCCGGCAGCAGCGACATATTTTACTGCCGCCTTGTGGGACTTGCCGGCATCCGCAGGATACACCTCAAGTATCATCCTCCGGATATATACTTCGTATACAGCATCGCCCAGGTATGCCAGCTCTGTAGTGCTGACCCGGTTCAGTTCTTCTGGTGTCATAGTGTTTCCTGTTATCATAGTATCGAAAAGCGCCCTTCTGAGGCGCTTTTTCATTTTATCATATGGCTACAGGGATGTTTCTCACCTGAGGCCCGTGCTGATAGTTTTCGACTTTTATATGGTCGGTCGTAAAGCTGTAAAAGTCTTTGACGTCCGGATCCAGAGTGACCTTCGGTGCCGGGTACTGCGGTCTTGTGATCAGTTCGCGGATGATGTCCACGTGTCTGTCATAGATATGAGCATCTGATATCACATGCACAAGTTCTCCCGCCCTGAGTCCTGACACCTGAGCCATCATCATAAGAAGTATGGCGTACTGGACAACATTCCAGTTGTTGGCTGCAAGGATATCCTGGGATCTCTGGTTGAGTATGCCGTTGAGCGTATCTCCTTTGACATTGAATGTCATGGAGTAGGCACACGGTTCGAGTCTCATTTCCGAAAGGTCCTCGAAATTGTAGAGATTGGTCATTATGCGGCGGCTGTATCTGTCGTTTTTGAGACACCACAGAACATTGTCGACCTGATCCATCTCTCCCTGTCTGAACCTGTACTTTTTGGCCATCTGATATCCGTAGGCCTTGCCTATGGTACCGTTCTCATCAGCCCATTCGTCCCAGACATGGCTCTTAAGATCGCAGAGTCTGTTGGACTTTTTCTGCCATATCCAGAGCATCTCGTCTGCAGCCAGCTTGATAGCTGTAGGTCTGAGCGTCAGAGCCGGAAATTCCTCAGACAGGTCGTATCTGTTGACTACTCCGAAATTCTTGATAGTGTGAGCCGGAGTCCCGTCTTCCCAGTGCGGTCTTACGGGCATTCCCTCGGTACTGAACCCGTGGTCCAGGATGTCCTGGCACATATTCACGAAAAGCTTATCAGCTTTGCTCATTATATCTCCTGTCAGTTTCTGATGACCTGTACACCCTGCGGAGTGTCCTTGAGGGTGATACCCATAGCTGCGAGCTGATCCCTGATCTCGTCAGCTCTTGCCCAGTTCTTTTCCTTGCGGGCAGCCTGTCTCTCATCGATCAGAGCCTGGATGTCATCGCCGATGCCGGCTTCTTCATCTGCATCTCTGAACACGCCAAGTACCTCAGTCAGCTCGTCTATTCTCTTCAGAGCTTCCTCAGCATATGACTTCGATGCGCCGTCTTTGACAGCAACATTGATCTCGGAAACCATCTCGAAGATCACGGAAATAGCATCTGCAGTATTGAGGTCATCGTCCATTACTTCGATGAATCTGTCTCTGAACTTGTCAAAGCCCGCGATCAGCTCATCCTCACCCTGCATCTTCTCATCTGTTCCGTTCTTCTTAAGGAACTCGAGAGTTTCTATAGCTGTAGCTATTCTGTCATAGCCCTGCTTGGATGCATGCATAAGGCTGTCGCTGAAGTTGATAGGGCTGCGGTAATGTCCTGAGAGCAGGAAGAACCTGATAAAGTCTCCCGTGTACTCCTTGCGGATATCCCTTACAGTGAAGAAGTTGCCGAGCGACTTCGACATCTTGACATTGTCAACAGTAATATATCCGTTGTGCATCCAGTAATGTGCAAAAGGAACTCCGTTGCACGCCTCGGACTGAGCGATCTCATTCTCATGGTGCGGGAATGTAAGATCCTGTCCGCCTCCGTGGATGTCTATTGTCTCGCCAAGGTGCTTCTTGGCCATTGTCGAGCACTCGATGTGCCAGCCAGGTCTTCCCATACCCCATGGTGATTCCCATGCGATCTCGGACTCTTCCTTGCGTGCCTTCCACAGTGCAAAATCAAGAGGGTCATGCTTGACTTCGCCGATAGCTATCCTTGCACCGCTCTCGAGGTCATCGATGTTCTGTCCGGACAGTTTGCCGTAATCTTTGAATTTTCTTGTCGAATAGTAGACATCACCATCTGCTTCATAAGCATATCCCTTGTCGATCAGTGTCTGTACAAAGTTGATGATCTCAGGAATGTGCTCGGATACCTTAGGGTGAACGTCTGCCTTGATGACGTTAAGGGAAGCGGCGTCTTCAAAATACTCCTTGATATACTTCTCGGATACCTCCGGAGCAGTGATGCCTTCCTCCTTGGCTCTGTTGATGATCTTGTCGTCAACATCAGTAAAGTTCTGAACGAACTTGACCTCATACCCTCTGTATTTGAAATACCTTCTAAGTGTATCGAATACGACGAAAGGTCTTGCATTTCCTATATGAAAGAAATTATAGACAGTAGGTCCACAGACATACATCTTGACCTTTCCCTCTTCGATAGGTACGAATTCTTCTTTGCGGTTGGTCAGTGTATTGTAGACTTGCATGTTGTTATCCTCCTGATTGTTATACGATTAATGAGCGTTCATTGTCTCCTCTGAAAGTCTTGAGAAGAAGCATCTTCCGTCGCCTTCGAGATCAACGAGGGCTTTTGCCTTAGCAATAGCTTCCTCTGCAGTCATTATCTCGTGCTGATCTTCACGGCGGAGCTTGTATTCAACCTTGCCTTCACCGGCGAGCTTGCCGACAGTGATCCTGATAGGAATACCGATAAGGTCAGCATCGTTGAACTTGACTCCAGGTCTCTCATCACGGTCATCTACCATGACTTCAACACCCATAGCCTCGAGTTTCTTCTCGATATCATAAGCAAGAGCGAGCTGTGTCTCGTCCTTGGACTTGATAACTGTTACGATGACATGATAAGGAGCGGTAGCTACCGGCCAGATGATACCCTTTTCATCATGGTGCTGCTCTACGATTGCCTGCATGGATCTGGTGATTCCTATGCCATAGCAACCCATCCAGTAAGGATGATCGACGCCCTTCTCATCCTTGAAAGTAGCATTCATGGATTCGGAATACTTGAGACCGAGCTTGAAGATCTGTCCTACTTCGATTCCCCTTCTGAACTTGACCGGCTTTCCGCAGTGTGGACATGGATCTCCTTCCTGAAGCATCTTGATATCTGTAACGATATCGCCTGTGTAGTCTCTGCCATAGCATACATTGAGCATGTGGTGGTCTTCCTTGTTGGCACCTGCACACATGTTGACTGTTCCGACGAGTTCGGAGTCAACAACCACTATGCAGTTCTTGAGGCCGACAGGGCCTGTGAATCCTGCAACGCTGCCTGTAAGAGGTCCTGCTACTGTTTCATCGGAGAACTCGATGTAGTGCTCAGGAATATTGAGTGCATTGACAAGCTTTATCATGTTGAGCTGTCTGTCACCTCTTATGAAGCATGTGACGTAGTCCTTTGGCTGAAGGTCAGTGTCATATGTAGTGAACATAAGAGCCTTGATGGATTTCTCTACAGGAAGGTTCAGATAGTTGCAGACGTCTTCGATCGTCTTGGTTCCAGGTGTGAATACCACCTCAGTAGGCTTCATTTCCTCAGCAACCGGCTTCTCATCTGTGAACTCAGCTCTCTCTTCTGTAGCTGCCATGCCGCAGTTGTCGCAGTACATGATGTCTGATTCTCCCCAATCACTGAGAGCCGAGAACTCATGGGACTTGCTGCCGCCGATAGGGCCGTTGTCAGCCTCTACGATCCTGTAGTCAAGATCCATTCTGGTGAAGATCTTCTCATAAGCGTGATACTGTCTCATATAAGCAGTATGCAGATCTTCCTCAGTTGCATCGAATGAATAAGCATCCTTCATGATGAACTCTCTTGTTCTGAGGAGTCCGTATCTTGGACGTGATTCGTCTCTGTACTTGAACTGGATGTGATACAGAGAGAATGGCAGTTCCTTGTATGATGACCACTCTTTGCGGACGAAATCTGTGAACATCTCCTCGCATGTAGGGTTGAGGATGAAGTCATTTCCATTACGGTCTTTGATTCTCCACAGCTCTGGTCCGTATGCATACCATCTGCCTGTCTCCTGCCAGAGTTCAGCAGGGTTGACGTGTGGCATGTATACTTCCTGGCAGTCGATATAATCCATCTCTTCTCTGACGATCTGCTCGACCTTGCGTACTGTTCTCCATCCCAGCTTAGGGAACATGTAGATTCCGGCTGATTCCTGCTTTATCATATTAGCTCTGACGAGCAGCTTGTGGCTCTCAAGAACAGCATCGGATGGCGCTTCTCTGAGTGTTTTAAGATGGTTTTTGGATAATCTCATTATTTAAATCTCCCTTCTATTGCGCAGGTGGCCATTGCTGCAATACCTTCGCCCCTGCCTGTAAATCCGAGACCCTCTTCTGTAGTCGCCTTGATATTGACACGCGTCAGAGGGATCCCGAGAACATCTGCTGTATTAGTCTTCATCTGTTCGATGTACGGTGAGAGTCTGGGGGCCTGAGCAATTATCGTTATATCTACGTTGTTGATATCGACTCTGCCGTCCTCACTTGCCTCCGCAAGCATGTCTCTCACTTCCGCAAGGAGCTTCATCGAATCCGCTCCTCTGTATTTCTCGTCACTGTCGGGAAAATGTCTGCCTATATCCCCGAGTCCGGCTGCTCCCAGCAGTGCATCCATAAGTGCATGCGCTGCAACATCAGCATCCGAATGTCCGAGAAGTCCTTTCTCATAGGGGACTGGAGTCCCGCACAGGATCAGAGCCCTCTCCGGGACAAGCTCATGGACATCATATCCGTTTCCTACTCTTACAGACATATATAATCTCCCTCTTGGATGATCATTTCGGTGCCTTATCTGTGTCAGGCGACACCTTTCGCTATTATATGCTAATGGATTGATTCTTTCAATGAGAAAATCATGCTAAAGTGCTGATTTCAATGAATAATCACCACTAAAAAAGGCCGTTTCCCGCATCGCCTGAGCTATATGCTGGATTCGACCAGTTTGTCAGCTTCCTCCATTGTGTAGCCGCCTGAGTATATCAGTTCGCTTTCAAGGATCTGCTTGGCAGTACCGAGGAGTTTCTTCTCCCCGGTTGAAAGGGGTTTGGCTCTGTCCGTCCTTACAAGGTTTCGTACGACTGCGGCCACCTCCAGGATGTTTCCTGTCTGCATCCTCTCGGTATTCTCACGGTACCGCTTGTTCCAGTTAGGATTCATAGGTTCCGTGTCAGCCTTAAGCACTTCGACAACTTCAGGGATGCGCGACTGGTCGATTATAGCTCTGACTCCAAGTCTTTCGCAGTTGTCAACGGGGACTGAGGCCTCCATGCGCGAGTAAGGAAGCGAGACACTATAATAAGTACGGGTCTCTCCCAGAAAATCTTTCTCTACGATATCTGTGATAGTTCCCGCACCATACATCGGATATACTATGTAATCACCGATTTTGAACATGCGCTGTCTCCCTCCACTATATTTCATACAGATTTTATATTTTTTTGAACAAAAAGTCAATCTTTTTGAAATGATGAATTATATCACCAGTATATAGTCTTGTCAATACGCTAATTTCTCCGATTCTGGTTTATGCAACAGCCCCAATGTGATATAATTTTTCGCAATTACAGACAGTTTCAGATAACGGAGGATCCCACATGAAGAGATTGCTCATTGTAGATGATGAGGATAAGATCCGCGAGGTCATAAGAGAATACGCAGAGTTCAGCGGTTATGAGGCAGAAGAAGCTGCTGACGGAATGAGCGCGATAGGCATGGTCAAACTCAACGACTATGATCTTATCATAATGGACGTCATGATGCCTAAACTCGATGGTTTCAGTGCAGTCAAGGAGATCCAGAAGATCAAGAATATTCCGGTCATCATGCTCTCAGCCCGCGGCGAGGAGTATGATAAACTCTTCGGCTTTGAGCTCGGGATAGACGACTATGTCGTCAAACCTTTCAGCCCTAAGGAGCTTATGGCAAGAGTTAACGCCGTGCTCAGCAGAATAGATGCTTCTGACAAGACTTCACAGAATATAAGGAAATTCGAAGGTCTTGAAGTCAATTTTGCTGCGCGCACCATTACAGTCGACGGTAAGCGTGTCGAGCTTACGCCTAAGGAATATGACCTTCTGTTCTACATGATCCAGAACAAGAACATTGCCCTGTCAAGAGACAGACTCCTGTCAGACATCTGGGGCTATGACTTCTTCGGCGATGACAGGACAATAGACACACATGTCAAAAACCTGCGCAACAGCCTCGGACCATACAGAAAGTTCATAGTAACGCTCAGAGGAGTCGGCTACAAATTCGAATACGAAGGATAAAACCACATGACTTCTGCAGGCGACGGAAACAAAGTAAAACGGATAGATACAGGCAGCATCAAGACGACGACACTTTTCTCGTTCGTCATGTTTGCTTTGATTCTTATTGCGTTTCTGTGGATACTTACATCGTTCTTTCTTGACACCTACTATCAGAGGGTCCGTACGCAGGAAGTAATACGTACAGCAAGTTCAATCGAAGCACAGTACCGTAAGGCACCTGAGCATTTTGCAGATTATGCAGTAGAGACAGCTGACATCAACGGAGTATATGTAAGAATAGATGACGCCGGCGGCACGATCATTTTTGACGGGACCAGGACCGGTCTCACATCTGATGACTACGACAAGGATATCAGGCGCATCAACAAAAAACTCCAGAACGGCACTTCCGGCAGCGTGACCGAGACTATGCACACTGCGTCCTCAGATTCTAATGCAAGACTCATATATGCCGCCAATATCAGGTCTGCAGGAGATCTGTCGACACTGTATATAATAGCGCCTCTGTATCCTGATCAGACTACTATCAGGATCATCAAGAGCATGCTCAGCTATATAACCTTCATCCTCCTGTCTGTCGCAACGCTCCTTGCGTATGCCCTTTCGCGGAGGATAACATATCCTATCGAAGATCTGACGCGTTCTGCCAAGGAGTTGTCTACCGGCAATTACAATGTCAAGTTCAACGGTTCCGCGTTTACAGAGACCAAGGAGCTCGCTCACGCTCTTAACAAGGCCTCTTATGAGATGGAGAAGACAGACTTCTATCAGAGGGAGATCCTCGCCAATGTCTCACATGACCTGAAGACCCCGCTCACGATGATCAGATCCTATGCCGAGAAGATCATTGATATCTCGGGCGACAATCCCGAGAAGCGCAACGCAGACCTTCAGATCATCATCTCCGAGACAGAGAGGCTCAACCGCCTCGTCACAGATATGCTGTCTGTCTCCAACCTTCAGTCCAACAATGTAGAGATGCACCGCGAGGTATTTGATCTTGTTGAAGCGGCACAGGACGTATATGAGAGTTTCATGGTCCTCGGCTCCTCCCAGGGATATGAGATCCACTTCCATCCATGCAAGGCAGCATATGTCACCGGAGACAGGAGCAAGATAATGCAGGTCATGACCAATTTCGTGTCCAATGCAGTCAAGTATTCCGGAGAGAATAAATTCATAGATATCCAGCTTAACAGGACCAACAAGAAAGTGACATTTCACTGCATAGACCACGGTGTCGGTATCCCTTCAGATGAACAGGCTCACGTATGGGATAAGTACTACAGGACTTCCGCCAATCACGAGAGAGGCATCGAAGGAACTGGCCTCGGTCTTGCAATATCCAAGAGCATCCTCAATCTTCACAGCGCAAACTACGGAGTCAGGAGCGAGGAAGGCAAAGGCTCGGATTTCTGGTTCGAGATGGAGACAGTCAGAAAGCCTTCTTCCAGAGGCAAGTCATCCAGAGACACTCAGTCAGGAATGCAGATCTCTGCGGCAAATGCAGAAAGTGAAGAATGAAGCTTTCATAAGATATAAAGGCGGAATGCGAATGCAGGCCGCCATTTTTCACTATCAGGAAACAGTACTATGGCAAAGAAACAGAAAACAGTATACATGTGCAGCGAATGCGGCAACGAGTATCTGTCCTGGCAGGGACAGTGCTCTTACTGTGGCAGCTGGAACACTATAGTCGAGCACAGAATAAGCGGTCTTAAGGAGCCTGCTGCTGACACAAGACGGCGTACGGGCACAGAAGGCCGTCCAGTAAAGCTCGGGAGCGTGGGAACATCAGAATACGAGAGGATGAGCTCAGGGATCGGCGAACTCGACAGAGTTCTCGGCGGCGGGATAGTCCTTGGATCTCTTGTCCTTATCTCCGGAGAACCGGGCATAGGCAAGTCAACCGTGATAGCACAGGCAGCCAACAATGTTGCGCAGCGCTACGGGACAGTCATGTACGTCAGCGGAGAAGAATCCGAGGAGCAGGTCAAGCTCAGAGCTGACAGAGTATGTACATCCGGAGGAGATCCTTCTTCATCGATCAGCGAGTCTCTGTACATATATCCTGAGACCAGCATAGAAAACATACTGGCTACTTGCGAAGAGATGAAACCATGCTTCCTGATCATCGACTCGATCCAGACCATGTACTCCAGTGAGGCAGACTCTGTTGCAGGGAGCGTGACTCAGATCCGTGCCTGCTCCAACCTGCTTATCAGATTCGCCAAGACCAACAATGTGCCTGTGTTCATAGTGGCCCATGTCACAAAATCAGGTGAACTGGCGGGTCCTAAGACCATCGAGCATATGGTCGACTGTGTGCTCAGCTTCACAGGCGAGCGCGACAGAGATCTGAGGATCCTCAGGTCATACAAAAACAGATTTGGCACAACTGATGAGATCGGCGCTTTCAGGATGACCTCCGGAGGACTGATAGAGGTAGCGGACCTGTCCGGAAGCCTTATAGAAAGCGATGCAAAAGAGGAAGGCTCTGTCATCTCTGCTGTCTACGAAGGCAGCCGGCCTGTCTTCTTTGAGATCCAGGCTCTGGTCACACCAGCCAACGTCGGCTTCGCACGCCGGACAGCCGTAGGCATCAATTACAACAGGATCAATATGATACTGGCAGTCCTTGAGAAAAAAGCCGGCATCAACCTCCTGAATCACGATGTATACGTCAATGTAGTGGGCGGCATGAACACAGGCAGCACTGCGACAGATCTGGCCGCAGCTCTGGCTATATACAGCTCTTATTCCGGCAAGACTCCGTCCAGGCGGATCGTGGCTGCAGGAGAGGTCGGACTGACCGGATGTCTCCGCTCCATCCCTAATGCTGACAGGATAGTGCAGGAAGCTGTGCGACTTGGCTATGAAGCTGTGATCCTGCCTGAAAGAAACGCCCGGCATGCGGCAGAGGCAGGCAAAGTCCGGCTTTCAGATAACGGCAGGACTGTCACCGTGACACCTGCAGGTGCTGAGGACGGCAGCGGCATCCGGATTATCGGAGCAGCCAATCTGTCAGATGCCATCCGCGCATATCTCCAGTGAAATGAAGGCAATGAAAAATCTCCGCGAACTAACGCGGAGACTTTTGAATGCTTATATCGCCTTGCTGACTACAGCGGAATATCGACAGGATCCCATCCTTCATCCTGATACTTTGTTACAGAAAGGCCATTCTGTCTGACGTATTCTGCAATTATCTCAGCTCTGATCTTCTCGCGGGCATCACTGTCTGAATTTATCTTGGAAAAAGCCTCATAGTTATCACCGAATATCTCTTTTGCGCTGCTCTCGAAATTACCGCCGTCCTCAGTGACCTGCATATCCTTGACTTTATACCCTTCATCAGTCTTCTCAACATGCATCATGCCAGGATAATTACCTCCGGATACACATTTGAGAGTATCGCCCTCGACATTATAATTGAGCACCCAGAAATCGCCACATACTTTTATATCGCTTTCATCACTGTCATCGACATTAACTATCTGAACGATAGGAATATGGTGCTCTGCCTCCTCGTAATTCACCGAAAGTGCATTTGCTGCGTATGAATACACCTCTGCGATCACAGGATCATCTCCGTTGTATCCGTATTTCAGTTCTACAGCTGGTTCTGTTTCAGCCGGAGCTTCCTCTTCGGCAGTTTCTTCTGCAGGCGCTTCCTCTGCAGGTGCTTCAGTCTTTTTGCCGCATCCTGCAAATGCAAACACCATAACAAGCGCAAGTATGATCACGCTGAATACTTTCAGTTTATTCTTCATGCTGCACCTCCTTTTCTGTGCCATGTACAAACTACTGATTGCAGCGTATTGCCTGAATGATTCCAAAAGCTCCGGCGATTGCTCGCCGGAGCTGATGTTGTTTAAGTGCGACGTTGTCCGTCCTATTACTTATCTTCCTGGGAGGCTTTTTACCGTCGGAGCTTGCCGACAGAGGTCAAGGCTTCCTACCTTGCGACGAAGTCGTAATTACTTTTCCTCCTGGGAAGCCTTATAGGCTGCGATTACCTTGTCTGCAAGGTTGCCCGGCAGCTCTGCATATCTTGCGAACTCTACTGTGAAGGATCCTCTTGCCTGAGTCATCGATCTGAGTGCGATAGCATAGTCGAAGAGCTCTGACTGAGGTGCCTCAGCGTGGAGAACAGTACCGCTCATTGTAGGGTCCATACCCATTACGATACCTCTTCTGTTAGGGAGGTCACCCATTACAGCTCCTACGTAAGCTTCAGGAACTGTGATCTCAAGCTTCATGATAGGCTCGAGGAGGCAAGGCTTAGCCTCTACGATACCCTTCTTGAATGCGAGGGATGCAGCGATCTTGAAGGAAACTTCGTTGGAGTCTACTTCGTGATAGGAACCGTCATAGAGAACGGCCTTGATGTTCTGTACTTTGCATCCAGCGAGAGGGCCCTTTTCCATGCACTCGAGAAGTCCCTTCTCAACTGCAGGTACGTAGTTCTTAGGAACTGATCCGCCGAAGAGCTCTTCTGAGAACTCGAGGCCAGGCTCCTGGGATGGTGAGAATCTGATGTGAACGTCACCGTACTGACCAGCACCGCCGGACTGCTTCTTGTGCTTACCCTGAACGTCGGAGTTGCCCTTGATGGTCTCTCTGTAAGCGATCTTCTGAGGAACAACATTTACGGATACGCCGTATCTGTCTTTCAGCTTAGCCTGGATGATTCCGAGCTGGATGTCGCCCTGTCCGCCGAGGAGAGTCTGATGTGTCTCAGCGTTTCTCTCGAGTACGAATGTCGGATCCTCTTCCATGAGTCTGGACAGACCCTGAGCCATCTTCTCGTCTTCATTCTTGTCTGCTGCTTCTACAGCGATGAAGTAGCATGGGCTTGGGAATGCGATAGCAGGGATTCTTACCTGCTTGTTCTTAGCGCAGAGTGTGTCACCGGTCTTGGTGTTCTGGAGCTTTCCGAGAGCTACCATATCACCGGCTACTACAGTGTCTGTCATCTCCTGGCTCTTGCCTCTTACGAAGAATACAGAACCGAGCTTCTCAGACTTCTCTGAACGAGGGTTGTATACTTCAGTACCTGACTTGAGTGTGCCGGATACTACCTTTGCATATGAGATCTTTCCGAGGAATGGGTCTGCGAGAGTCTTAAATACGAAGAGAACCAGATCTCCTGCAGGATCGCATGCGATCTCGATATCGTTGTCATCAGCGTCCTTAGCCGGAGTAACTACTGTGGCCGGCTTAGGTACGTACTTGCACAGTGAATCAAGAACTGTGTCTACGCCTTCGCCTGTAAGTGCACTCATTGTGAGGATCGGCATGATGTCGCCGTTATGGATACCTGTTGCAAGTCCGTGTGCGAACTCTTCATCTGTGAACGGCTCGCCCTCGAAGAACTTCTCCATGAGCTCCTCATCAGCACCGGCAACAGCTTCATCAAGAGCGTCCTTGTCATCAAGTGTTACGCATGCTGTTCCGAACTTGTCCTGAAGTGCAGCAACGACCTCATCTACATTGACATTGTCCTTGTCGATCTTGTTGATTACGAAGAATGTCGGTGAATTGTATTCCTTAACGAGGTCCCATGCCTTTTCAGTTCCGACCTGGATTCCGGAAGAAGCGTCTACCATGATGATAGCAGTAGCTCCGGTTGAAAGTGCAGCTCTTGCCTCTCCTGCGAAATCAAAGAATCCCGGAGTGTCGATGAAATTGAGCTTTGTTCCATTATATTCTACAGGAACGAGAGTCTGGTTGATTGTGTAACCTTTCTCGATCTCCATCTTTTCATAGTCAGAAACTGTGTTGCCGGACTCAACCTTTCCGAGTCTGCTGATAACTTTAGTGTTGAGCAGTCCTGCTTCGAGGAAAGTAGTCTTGCCTGTGCTGCCGTGTCCGAGCAGTACGATGTTGCGGATCTTGTCGCTTGAATAGCCTTTCATTTGTTCCTCCTGGTAAGTTATATGTTGTTTATCTTATATTATCTTCTCTGCTGCAGTCCTTACCGGACCGCCTTGTTAACTGTTGCTAGAATTCTGCGTTACCAGGTGTTCTAGGGAACATCTGGACGTCTCTGATGTTGCTCATTCCGGTCATGTACATCAGGATACGGTCAAAACCGAGTCCGTAACCAGCGTGCTTGACACCGCCGTATTTGCGCAGATCGAGGTACCAGTCATAGTCATCAGCAGTGAGTCCCATGTCTTCGATCTTGCTGAGCAAAACATCATATCTCTCTTCTCTCTGGCTGCCTCCGATGATCTCGCCTACGCCAGGTACAAGCATGTCGCAGGCTGCGACGGTCTTGCCGTCATCATTGAGCCTCATGTAGAACGCCTTGCAATCCTTCGGATAGTCAGTTACGAAGATAGGCTTCTTGTAGACCTCTTCAGTCAGATACCTCTCATGCTCAGTCTGAAGCTCAAGTCCCCATTCGACCGGATACTCGAATTTCTTACCGGATTTCTGCAGGATCTCAACTGCCTGTGTATAGGTGATCCTCTCGAAATCCGAGTTGACGATGTTGTCAAGTCTCTCGAGGAGTCCCTTGTCAACGAAGCTGTTGAAGAACTTCATCTCCTCAGGGCACTTTCTGAGTACTTCGCTGATTATGAATTTTATCATCGCTTCTGCAATGTCCATATCACCCTGCAGATCGCAGAATGCCATCTCAGGCTCGATCATCCAGAACTCAGAAGCATGTCTTGCTGTGTTGGAATTCTCAGCACGGAATGTAGGACCGAATGTATATACATTGCGGAAAGCGAGAGCCATGATCTCTGCCTCAAGCTGTCCGGATACAGTCAGGTTAGCCTTCTTGCCGAAGAAATCCTGAGTATAGTCGATCTTCCCGTCCTCTGTTCTCGGAATGTTGTCAAGGTCAAGTGTGGTGACCTGGAACATCTCGCCTGCACCCTCTGCATCGCTGCATGTGATCTCAGGAGAATGAGCGTAGATGAAGCCCCTTTCCTGGAAGAACTGATGGATCGCATATGCTGCAACGCTTCTTACTCTGAACACAGCGGAGAATGTATTGCTCCTTGGTCTGAGATGTGCGATTTCTCTGAGGAACTCCATGCTGTGGCGCTTCTTCTGGAGAGGATAATCCGGATCGGAATCTGCCTCGAGTACGATCTCCTCAGCCTTGATCTCGAATGGCTGTTTTGCCTCAGGTGTGACCACCAGTGTGCCTCTGACCATTATCCCTGCACTGAGGCGGTATTTTGACACTTCCTGATAGTTGCTGAGCTTATCGGCCTCATATACGACCTGGACCGGTGAAAAGAAGGTCCCGTCATTGAGTGAAATGAATCCGAACTGGTTGGAACTTCTGTTGCCCCTGATCCAGCCGCGGACGATCACTTCCTTGCCGTCATAAGCCGCAGTATCGCGGAAAAGTTCTCTGATCTCAATGTCTTTCATAAGTATGTTTTCCTTGTTGATATTATTAGGCTGGCATAAAACACCAGCCTAAAGAGTATATCACACAGACGCTCTCCATGTCATCACAAATCTGCTCTGCATACACGTTTTCTTTGATTTTACAGGCATTTATCTCTTCTGCGCACTCCGGATGTTCTCTATGCAAAAATATGTTACAATACACATAGCAGCTCCGCGATGCGGATCATCAGACAGATAATCCATTGTTAATACAGAAAAGGGGGAAAACTATGCCTATTCCAACTCCTCATATAAATGCAAAAGCCGGCGATTTTGCCGAAACAGTACTGATGCCGGGCGATCCGCTCCGCAGCAAGTTCATAGCTGAGAATTTCCTTGAGAACCCGGTCCTCGTCAACAACGTCAGAGGCGTTCAGGGTTATACCGGAACTTACAAGGGCAAACGTGTGTCTGTAATGGCTTCGGGAATGGGCCAGCCGGCAATCGGGATCTATTCATACGAGCTTTTCGCTTTCTATGATGTTAAGAACATCATCAGGATAGGTTCCTGCGGATCCATAGATCCGGAACTCCATGTGAGAGACATCATAATCGCTCAGGGAGCATGCACCAACGGAAACTATGCCGCACAGTACGAGCTGCCTGGCACATTCTGCCCTATAGCTTCCTATGAGATCCTCGAAAAGGCAGTCGCCGCTACAAGGAAATCAGGAGTCAGATTCAAGGTAGGCAACATCCTCTCCTCAGACATGTTCTATGACGACGCCGCTTCCGCTATGGCATGGTCCAAGATGGGCGTTCTCGGCGTGGAGATGGAATCCGCTGCTCTGTACTGCAACGCTGCAAGACTCGGCAAAAACGGTCTGTGCATCTGCACGGTATCCGACTCCTTCAATTATCCTGAAGAAAACACTACCGCTGAAGAGCGTCAGAATTCATTCACCAAGATGATGGAGATCGCACTCGAGATCGCTTAGCAGCTGACTCTATAAAACGACAGACTCCCGCGGGGGAGTCTGTTTTGTTATGCAAGTATTTCAGCCTGTATCGATATCAGCGTTTTTTGTGATCTTCGCGCCATTTCTTAATGGCCTCGTATCTGTCTCTGAACCTCGGCTCAAAGCCCTGATCGCCAGGGTGATAGTACTGTCTGCCTCTCAGATTGTCCGGCAGGCACTCCATATCCGCGATCTTGTCTTCCGTGTCGTGGGCATATATGTAACCTTTTCCGTAGTCAAGCTCCTTCATGAGCTTAGTCGGCGCATTTCTTATATGGAGCGGAACAGGCTCTGCGATGCTGCTGTTCGCATCTGCTGCCGCCTGCATATATGCGACCTCCATCGCATTTGACTTCGGAGCAAGAGCGTTGTATATGACAGCCTCAGTAAGATGAACGCTGCACTCAGGCATACCGATGAGATGACACGCCTGAAAAGCTGCCACTGAAAGCTCGAGTGCTCTCGGATCAGCAAGGCCGACATCTTCTGCTGCGAACCTTGTCACGCGCCGTGCTATATACATCGGATCTTCCCCGGACTCAAGCATGCGAGCCAGCCAGTATACAGCTGCATCCGCATCCGAATTTCTCATGGACTTGTGGAGAGCCGAAATGAGATTGTAGTGCTCTTCGCCCTGCTTATCGTAGAGAAGCGACTTTCTCGATGTGCACTGTTCAAAGTCATCCGGCGTGATCGTAACGACTTCCCGTCCTGTCTTTTTATCAACGCTGTGATCTGCATTGAGGACCATCATCTCAAGTGTGGAAAGAGCTGTCCTCGCATCACCGTTCGCGAATGCTGCAAGTGCATTGATCTCATCATCGCTGATCCTGACTTCCATATCCCCGAAGCCTCTCGGATCGGCAAGAGCATTTCTCACAAGCTGAGCTATATTCTCCTGGCTCAGCTGATGAAGCACAAAGACCTTGCACCTCGAAAGAAGCGCCCCGTTGACCTCAAAAGACGGGTTCTCCGTAGTAGCTCCTATGAGAACTATACTGCCCTTCTCGACAAAAGGCAGGAAGGCATCCTGCTGGGCCTTGTTGAATCTGTGTATCTCGTCCACGAAAACAATAGTCCTCGCGCCGAGGGCTGTCATGCGGTCAGCCTGCTGCATGACATTCTTGATATCCTTGATCCCGCTGGTCACTGCACTGAATGTGATGAACTGAGCATTCGTACCGGCAGCTATTATCTGCGCGAGGGTGGTTTTGCCCACTCCCGGAGGACCCCAGAATATCATCGAAGAGACGCTGTCCCTTTCTATCATATTTCTCAGCACTTTTCCCGGTCCGACAAGATGCTCCTGCCCGACGTACTCATCGAGATTCCTCGGGCGCATCCTTGCCGCAAGCGGCTGACTGCTGTTATTCTCTGTTTCAAATAGACTGATCTGACTCATAATTACCTGATTTTAAGTGTGCGCAGGTACGTCTTCTGTTCATCGGTTATCCTGCGGCTTTCGATCGCTTTCTGGATGGCTTTGTTGTGCGTCCACTTTTCCAGTCTCTGCTCCTTCAGCACTGCCAGCGCAGGTCCATACTGCTTTGCCAGCGCCGTCGCAAAGTACCAGGCGATCATCATGTTGATATAGTATTCATCTGAGCGGATCTCCGCGATCCTGTCCATATATGATATATCAAAGTCTCCATCGAGGAAATGCTGCATCAGCATCCCAATCCCGAACCTGACCGTATATGTGTGATCCGACCCAAGCCAGCTGTCAATGTGTGAAAGCAGCTCCTGCTTATGTTTTCTGAACACCTTAGGCGACAGCTGGTCGCAGGTCGCCCAGTTGTCTATGTGCGGCAGGAATCTCTCGACCTCCGCCATGCATGTGTCAAAATCTCTGATCTCTGAAATGATGAACGCATGCAGCTGCATCTCATCGAAGTACTTATGCGGCAGTGCTGCGAGGAAAGCGTCAAGCTCTTTCTTTGCTGCCTCATCGCCTTTCTGAGAGGCCCTGTACAGTTCTTTCGCCATAGCTCTCAGCTGAGGTGTACGCACGCCGATCGCGCGCTCACGTTCCTTGCCCGGGATCAGAGCCATCTGAAAGTCTGCATATTTATCATCCTGCATCTCCCGAAGGCGCCGCTGTATATCTGTACCGATGAATTTCTCCAGCATTACAAGGTCTATATTCTTAAGCCCATTGAAGAGTGTCGGAGCTACCCCGGACTCGGTATATCCCAGTCCTGCATACAGCCTGCGGGCTCTCTTATTGAGTGCATTCGTGTCTATCCTGAGTATCGAGCAGCCTTCCTTAGCCGCAATGTCCTCGTAGAATCCTACGAATGCAGGTCCGATACCTTTGCCGCGTGCACCCGGATCCACCACAAGCGTGTGGAGAACACAGACATCATCGTCTGGCCCCCTGTATATCCAGTCACAGTCGGCATATACATCAACCTGTATCTGATTGATCACTCCGGATGCTACGATCCTCGGCTCAGGATGATCCTCATCAGTCAGTTCAGCCACATACATGTCATCGCGCGAAAGCGAAGCCTCTGCAACCTCACGGACGGGATATATCCCTCTTTTCCATCCGGTTGTCGTAAGCCCGGCTTCCTCTGCATCATGGCTTTTGTCATATATTCTCACGATGTCCTCAAGGTCATCGAATGTCGCTTTTCTGAATACAAGGCCCATATCGTTCTCCGTAATGTGAATTTACCCGTTCTTTTTTCTGCCCGTTCTGAATGTACCGGCAAGCACCGCCAGCAGTATCACAAGGACCGCTGCGGCTGCTGACCAGATGCCCCTGTCAGGCAGGAATGACGTTGTACCGTCACTGTTGGCGATCACTTCCGCATCCTTCAGTATCCATGCCCCGAGAGCCGGCCCGATGAGCCCAGGTATGAACACCTGTCCTATGATCCTGACGCCCTGGAACTGGCCCGATCTGCCCTCAGGTATATTGTCCCTTATGAGAGCTCCGAACACCGACATTCCCGAAAGATATCCGCACATCATCAGAAGCGAACCGATGAAGACAGGCACAGTCGTCTTTGTGAAGAACAGCACTGCATAACCGACCAGCAGCATCAGCATCGCCGGAACTATGCTCCTCATGAATCCCTGACTGTCATAGCGTCTGCCGTAGAAAACAGTGAATATGGCCGCCAGAATGATTGCCGGCGCGAATATGAGGACGTAATTATCCATGCCGAGAGTCTTCTCATAGTAAATCAGAAGATACGGCATGAATACCTGTATGGATATCCCGAACACTGCAAAGTTAAGCAGTCCGAGATACAATGCTTTATTCTCCCTTGCAACAGACGGCCTGAAACTGTAAGTCAGGGTCTCAGCGAGGCTCTCTTCTGAAGGCTTAAGGTCAGGCGCATCTTCTATCATGAACCAGCCGGCAGCTCCGATAAGAGTCGTCGTTATACCGATGATATAGTAGATGACCGTCCATGCATGATGAGTATCAAGGTTGAAGCTCATGAAACCGCCGAATACGACCAGTATCGCGACAAGAGGCATCATCGAGTTGACACCCTCGATCTTTCCCCTGTTGGTGGAATCTCCCCTGTCAGTAAGCCAGGCGTTGTACGCAGCATCATTGGCAGTCGAACCGAAGTATGTCATCACGCAGTCCATGACGATCGTCATGAATATGCTTTTGATATATGCAAAACTGATAATGCTTATGCCCCAGATGATATAGCCGGCGGTCATGAAGGCCTTGCGCTTCCCGACCTTGTCAGACACCGCGCCCATGATAATTGTAGTCAGTGCCGCAGTGACAGCGCTCGCCATGACCATCAGCGAGATGTCGGCAGGAGTCGCGTGGAACATTTTGTATATGAACACATTAAAGTACATGTTCTCCACGACCCATGCGACCTGTCCCATGAGCCCGAACACGGCCATCGCTATCCAGAATTTAGTGCCAAGTTTCGTCTGCATCACTGTCTGTCTCTGATGTTTATCACTATATATCTTTCGCAAGGCCGACGACTGTATATCCGTCTGCCTCCTGCTGTACCCCGGTCTCGCGGAACCCCTGGTTTTTCCAGAAGGTCATCGCCTCTTCATTATTGCTGCTGCAACCGAGGGACAGGTAGTCGTAGCCTGCAGCCTTCATAGAAGCTCTGACGTCAGCTATGATCTGAGACCCGACTCCGCGGCCCTGCATAGCTCCGTCCACCATGAACCACCCTATGAAAGCATCATCGCCTTCCGGATAGCCTGTGATGAGATCCATAACTGCGACCAGCACGTCATCGCTGTTATAGAATCCGACAAAATGCTTGCAGTTCTTCTGCGCTCCGTCAGGGATGTCGGATATGATCTCCGTCAGGCTCTCTCTCGTAGGAACGGTATTCATGTATTCGTAGTATTTCGAGTTTGACTTGGCCAGCCTGTAGACAGTTGATATATCCGCCTCGGTGATCTTCTTCACGGAATACTGCGAAGACAGCGTCTCTATATTCAGCCCGTCGCTTTCAGATCCGGTCCTTGCAGCCTCACTGTCTATAGCCTGACGGAACTGTGTCTCGTACAGATCTTTGTATGTTCCGCCCAGAGCTAGGAGCTCCTCGTGGGTGCCCTGCTCTGCTATGACTCCGCCCTTGACGACAAGTATCTTATCTGCCTTGAGGATGGTGGACAGCCTGTGCGCAATGACAATGCTCGTGCGCCCCTCCATCATCTTCTCAAGAGCGTCCTGGATCGAGTTTTCGGATATGGAGTCGAGTGCCGAAGTCGCCTCGTCGAGGATCAGTATCTTCGGATCTTTAAGTATGACTCTCGCCAGGGAAAGCCTCTGTTTCTCACCTCCGGAGAGCTTGAGTCCACGGTTGCCTACCTGAGTATTGTATCCGTCAGGCTGATTTGCTATGAAATCGTGGATATTGGCTATCCTGCAGGCAGCCTCTATCTCCTCTGTGGAGGCGCTGTCATTGGCATATCTGAGATTCTCAAGGATCGTACCGTTGAACAGATAAGTCTCCTGTGTGACCACACCTATCTGCCGCCTGAGGTATTCAAGGTCAAAATCCCTGACATCCACACCTGCTACCTTAACGCTTCCGCCGCACACATCGTACAGCCTCGGTATAAGATTGACTACTGTGGATTTGCCCGAGCCGGACGGCCCGACTATGGCGTACATTGAACCGCCTGGAACTTCGAAGTCCACATCGGTCAGGATAGGATTTTCCGGGTTGTAGCTGAACGCAACATGTTCGTATGTGATCGGCTTGTTATCCACATCCGGTTTTTTGCCGTCGGCAGGTGAGACGATCGTATTCTCCCTGTCAAAATAATCGAAGATACGGGTGAACAGAGCCAGTGATCTGGTGAAATCGACCGACAGGTTGAGAAGCTGCTCCACCGGCCGGTAGAGCCTGTTGATAAGTGCTACCGTGGCTGTGATCATACCGACCGTCAGATTCGGGTCGATGTTTCTTATGATGAAGTATCCTCCCGCAAAATATATGAGGAGTGGTCCGAGCTGTGTGAACATGCCCATGACGACCCTGAAGAGCTGTCCTGATCTCTGCTCTTTGAGATTGAGATCGGTGACCTCCTTGTTGATCCTGACAAAATCATCGTATTCCTTCTGCTCACGGGTGAATATCTTGACCAGCATAGACCCGCTGACCGAGAGAGTCTCGTCGATCTTCTGGTTCAGCTCATCGCTTTTGGCCTGGCTCTGCGTGAGATATTTCCACCTGGTCCTGCCGGCTGTCCTCGTCGGAAGGATCAGAAGCGGGATAACAAGGATACCCACAGTCGCAAGATGCGGGCTCATGCTGAACAGCGCTATGAGAGTCGTTATTACAGTGGCGACATTGCTGACGATATTGGACAGCGTTCCGCTGATCACAGAGCTGACACCGCTGATGTCAGTATTCATCCTGGTGATGATGTCGCCCTGCTTCTCTGTTGTGAAGAAAGAGTGCGGCATGTACTGGAGGTGCTTGTACATCTGGTTTCGCATATCGAAGATGATCCTCTGCGATATCCATGCGTTGATGTAATTCTCAAGCACTCCGACAAGCTGGCTTATTGTAAGCGCAGCAAAAGCCATAAGGAGCAGCCGGATGAGAAGCTCCATATTCTTTCCAACAAGTGCCTCATCGACGATGCGGCCTGTTATGATCGACGGCATCAGGCCTATAGTAGCTGAAAGCAGTATCGCGATGAACACGAATACAAACTGCAGCCAGTATGGTTTAAGGTAACTCAGGATCCTCTTCAGAAGAGGCATTGTCACCTTAGGCATATTCTGCTTTTCTTCGTCAGTAAGAAAACGCATCGGGCCCATACGGCCCGGTCCCGGTCCTGCCATGTCCCCCTCCTTTTCCGTGACAACGGACTGTTAATTCTCCAGTCTTTTCCTTCGTTCGAGAGTATAAGCTTCTATCTGCTTCCAGAGTCTGTGCAGCTGTTTTTTGTGAGTGCACAGCTTCTCTGTGCAGTTGCTGCACTTCATGTAAGCGTTCGTATTCTCAGAGAATCTCTCGGGATGCCTGTAGAAGGTTATCTCCCATCTTACAAGCAGAGCGATAGACAGCACAAGAAGACTCCACGTATACGTCTTTTCGACGAAGAAAAGCGGAGTAAACATCATCGCATAGTCCCAGTTGTATATCCTGCATGCGCTGCAGCATTTGTTCTTGAGAAACCACGACTGAAACGGGCAGAAAAACAGGATGCAGATCATGTCGCACACTGAATAAGCGCTGCAGAGCAGTATCATGACACCGTCATCGAGGATCCCCAGCATGTGCAGAGCGCCGAACGCTGCATTGAAAACGATCCATATCATGGCAACAAGCATGGTAGCATTGTTGTCCGGTATAACTATATCCGAGCAGCCCGTCTTGATGTATGTACTGGCGAACTGCTTCTGGCTTCCCGGGCTTTCGAAAGGACTCGGGAAGAACCGCCCGATCATCTCAATAACGAAAACCGCCCAGACGACATACAGTATGACCGGCATTCTCTCAATGCTTATGGTCAGCTGCTCACCGTAGCTGAATCTGTATCTGATATACGCGATCAGAAGAAGCACAAACAGCACAGAACGGTAAGTCAGCCGTATATAGTGAAATATTGATACCCTTGTCAGTTTTCTCATAGTCAGACCCCCGTCCCCCGAGGTTTAAAGTTCGACTGGCACAGGCTGTGAGATAGGCTCCTCCATCGATTTCGGATTCTCAAGCAGATACTTCATGATCCGCAGAGATTTTGCGTAGTAGAATCCGTCTGCAAGTCTCTCATCAATGTTAAATGTGCAGTTGATGACATCGCGCGGCTGCCATGTTCCGTCATACATCAGCTTCTGCTCCTGATGCAGCTTGCCGATCGTGATCATTACCGAGCATGTACCGTAATTGCTCAGATGGTGATAGCACGAATCCGCTCCTATCGATCCGAGGTTGGACAGCAGCACCGATGAGTAGTTAGGATCACCTGCGGTAAGAGCCTTAGGCATAACACCGTGATACTCAAGCCTTCTGAGTGTAGCGAAGAATCCTTCAAGGAACGGCCTCGGCAGGCTTCCCACGAAGTTCATCAGCTTGTCGAGATCGTTGCTCTTATCCTTGCGGACTTTTTTGACATCGCCGAGGATCAGCTTCGATATGGAGTCGATGTTCATGTCAGGTTTGACTTTCATGAACATAAGAGTCTCGTCAGCAGTATCTTCGAACTTCTGCTTTACGACGAAAGAGAAAGTGATGTCCGGTCTCTCATAATAAAATCTGCCGGAGATGAACCAGTTGAGTCTCGGTCTGTGATATACCGTCCTTGCGACAGCAGTGACGATCGAGTGGAAAATCTTGATATTTACGCCTTCCTCTTCATTTCTCTCCTTCATGTACTTCACGAGGTCTGTGACGTCGAACTGCTCAGTCATGGAAACTTCTGCTTCAGTTCTCTTAGGCATGATATACGGAAGTATATTGTGGTATCCGTCAAGGCCTTTGACTCTCACGCCGTCTCTTCTTTTGTTCTTCATTGATCTCTTCCTTTCGTTTTATATGTTATCCGGATCGAGCTGCTCGAATATAGGAACGCAGCCCTCTCTTACTGCCGTTTTGTAATCCTCTGGTGTCTTTATTGTCCACATCGCTTCCGGGATACCCTTCTTCCGGGCCGCTCTGCTCAGCGCCGGCACCATTCTGTCGCTGAACCTGTACGCGATGAAATCGGGTCTGGCAATCCTGTTGAAGAACAGATTGGTCAGAAGCACCGCCTGATAGAAAGGCAGCCCCTCTCTGTTCTTGATGAAGTTCTGCGCCAGCTGGCCCCTTCTGATTTCCGGCCTTATCCTGCTCAGCACCATCAGTGCTCTTGGATCAAAGCTCTCTATAACGTATTCACCCTTATAGCTGTCGAGCCTTCTGCATACGGCTTCGGTAAGCGCTCTGTAATTGCCCCTTGCGACCTTAAGCTCGATCAGAACAGGCAGGCCTGAATCCTCATAGAGGTCAAGAACCTCATCCAGAGTCGGTATCTGCTCATCTGTCCCTTCCAGTCTGAGCTTCTTAAGATTGACGATGTCGTAATCCTCTATCTCTCCGCTGGCTCCGGTCTCCCTCTCAAGAGATTCATCGTGAAAGACGACAAGGGACCCGTCAGCTATGAGGTGCACATCAAATTCGACCGAAAAACCATGCTCAAGGGCTCTTCTGAAAGCCGCCATTGAGTTCTCGGGTATATGGGGCTTGTCGTGATAGCCTCTGTGCGCATAGCGTTCTGCCAGTTTCACTTCTCTCGGTGCAGGCGTCCTCCCCGCGCGTCCTGTCATTATTCTGGCATCCTTCAGTTTATCTGTTAATATGCTGATACTTTTCATACTTATCTGACTAATCGTCCATGTCTTCAAAAGCTTCAAGTCCGCCTTTTGCCTCAGGAGCTGCGTCTCCGTGCCTTACCTGCGTCATGGTCACAAAGCTCAGCGCTACAAAGCAGGCTGCGTACGGGAACAGCACTTTGTAGCTTATGTTCCTCATGAGGAATCCTGCCAGTATCGGCGTGACGACCTGAGCCGCCATGGAAGCCGTGTAGTAATAACCTGTGAATTTGCCTATATCCGAGCCTCTGCACATCTCAACTACCATAGGCAGGGAGTTGACGTTGATGGCCGCCCACGCGAATCCTACAAGCGCAAAGACTATGAACATGACCGCATTGATGCTGTGGAATGCTGTTGTCAGGAAGAACCCTCCGAGGAAGCATGCCGCCAGCAGGATGATGCCGGTCATTATTGTTTTCTTTCTTCCTATTCTGTGTGCCAGGTGGCCGATAGGGATGTACGAGATGATCGCTCCGCCTGTTGCAATGAGAAGGCAGGTCGAAGCTCCTCCCAGTCCCTGGCCCATGACCTGATCAACGTATGTTGTGAACCATGTAGTGATGCCGTTGTATCCGATGAACCACAGTGCTATCGAGGCCAGCAGGAATATAAGACTCCTTCTGACGTTCTGAGGGAGCAATTCGTTGCCGCTTCCGTCATCCTCAGCGAGGTTCCACTCAGGATGCCGGGCTTCAAGCGCCTGATTCTCTGCTGCCAGCTGAGGCTCCCTGATGGTCGCAAACATAACAGCGATTGAGACGATCATGATGACAGAGACAACAAGGAAAAGCGGCTGGTAATTCACGTGCTCCATCCCGAGCACCTTTGAATTAGGATACATGACTGCCGCAACGGCAAGATATATTATGCCTCCTACTGCACCCATAAGGTTGATGATAGCATTGGCTCTCGACCTCAGCGGCTTCGGCGTGACATCCGGCATGAGCGCTACAGCAGGCGAACGGTATGTGCCCATTGCTATAAGCAGCAGTCCGAGCAGTATCACGAATGCCGCCATCTTGCCGGGTGACGGGGACTCATAGTATGCATTGTCCAGCAGCGGCAGAATGTTAAGGAGCACTACTGCGGCCGCGGTCCCGGCAAGTATGTAAGGCGTTCTCTTGCCGAGCCTGCTGCTCGTTCTGTCTGAAAGGGTGCCGAAGAACGGCAGCAGGAACAGCGCAAGCACGTTGTCCGCGGCCATTATGGCGCCCGAGAATGATTCGTTCAGATGAAATGTCTTGGTCAGGATCAGAGGCACTACGTTGTCATACATCTGCCAGAAAGCGCAGATGGAGAGAAATGCCAGACCTACAAGAACAGTTCTTTTGTTATTAAGCTTCATTTTTTCTCACTACTCTGACTGATCATATATTATTACTTACAGAACCCCAGATCCTTCAGGACCTGTGGCAGATCGCTGAATTTATCCAGCACCCCTGCCGGCTTATCAATATGCCCGAATCCGTATGCCGCCCATATGCACGGAACTCCCGCCCTAGCAGATGCATCGGCATCCTTCTGGATATCACCTACATATACTGCTTTGTCAGCACCATTGCGCTCCATCACGAGACGTATATTGTCTGCCTTGAGAAGTCCGCTTCTTCCCCACTCCTCATAGTCGTCAAAATACCTGCCCATGTCCATCGAGACGAGAAATGCAGGAATGTATCCTTCCTGGCAGTTACTGACGATGCTCATGCTGACTCCATCCCTGTGTAGTTTTTCGAGCGTCTCACGGACTCCCTCAAACAGAATTCCGCCGTGCTCTTCAATATATGAGTTCTCGAACACTTCACATCTTCGCGCGAGAGCATAGCGCTCCTCTGCCGGAAGAGCCGCGAACAGATCATCCGCGATATCGTTCATCGTTTTGCCCATATTGCGTCTGATGTCATCGCCGGTGAGACTGATATCGAGCCCGGCACGCTGTATAACAATGTTCCAGGACTCTGCTACCGAGTCACCGGAATCCCATAATGTTCCGTCAAGATCAAATATAACCATGTGTTTCCCTTCCTGCTACTGTAATCCTTATAATCATACTATATCAGAGGCTCAAAAGTCACAGTGAAACACCGCATTGCAGTAAATTTTTGCGGACATATGCAGCCATGCTCTTCAGTCTGCAGCTGAGCTATTTTCCGGCCGTCTGGTATAGATTTTTTCAATAGTCCGTCACGCCACATTAATAGTATATTATTATTTGGTGTTAAAAACAGCGGCGGAGCTGGCAGCAGCTTGCTTGTTCAGCCCTTCCGCCTGCAACTTTATAAATAACCGGAGGTAATACTAATGAGAATTGATGCTGGCGGCAAGCAGTGCCCTATTCCTGTAATACTGGCTAAGAAAGAGCTCGAGGCAGGCGAGCAGGATGTTGAGATCATCGTAGACGGACAGACTCAGATCGACAACCTTTCAAGACTCGGCGACGCACTCGGAAGACCTGCAACAAGCGAACCATGCGGAGACAAGTTCCTCGTAAAATTCGCTAACGGCGAGACCAAGAAGAGTGCTCACGTAGACGTAGCAGATACATACGCTGTATTCTTCAACACTAACGCTATCGGAACCAATAACTCTGAGCTCGGCGGAAACCTCGCTAAGATGGCTATCTTCACACTCAGTGAGTCTGACAGAGTTCCTTCATACGTTCTCTTCATGAACGAGGGCGTTAAGCTGGTAACCGGAGTTGAGCCACAGATCGTTGAGAACCTCAACACCCTCATCGAAAAGGGAACCAAGGTCCTGGTATGCGGAACATGCCTCAACTTCTACGGTCTGAAGGACGAGCTCAAGGTCGGAACAGTAAGCAACATGTACGACATCCTCGGAGCTATGCAGGAAGTAAGCAAGGTTATCAAGCTGTAATCCTGTAAGATTTCAGCAAGGTGATCATCCGTTAACATAAAATCGCGGGTTTACAAAAGCCCGCGATTATGTATAATTGTTACGTTATGAATGAATATTATCTGCTCACATTTGAATCAACACATGCTGCTATTTCTACAGAGAAGCTTCTCAAGCCTGCAGAAGTGACCATCATGCCTGTTCCGAGATTCATCTCGGCAAGCTGCGGTATTTCAGTCAGGATCAGGCCGGACAGACGCGAAGATGCAGAAGCTATATTCAGGGAAAGCAGCAAGCTGACTTCCGGGGACTACGCATACTATCATGTTGTTCGCGACCCGTCCACGGGAGATATTCAGTGCGACAAGATAGCGCATATCAAGTAACCATATACAAAATGAAGGGCGATGCACGCGAAAGTGCACCGCCCTTTTTCAGTTTCAGTATTACAGTTGTTTTACCAGCCCATTACCTGGCTGAACACCTTTCCTATAGGCTCTCTGATGACGAGCTCTGCCATTCCGTCTGCTGAGGTCGCAGACATATTGATCAGGACAAGATGCTTTCCGCGGAAATATCTGATAAGTCCCGCTGCAGGATACACGATAAGAGTAGTTCCGCCGACTATGAGCGTGTCAGCTCTTGCGATAGCATCTACGGCACCATTGATCACACCCTCATCAAGACCTTCTTCATAGAGCACTACATCCGGCTTGATCCTTCCGCCGCACTTGTCGCAGTATGGGACTCCATCTGATTCAAGGACCTTGTCTACATCATAGAAAGCATGGCATCTCTCGCAGTAGTTGCGGAGAACTGATCCGTGCAGCTCATATACCGTTTTGCTTCCGGCAAGCTGATGCAACCCGTCAATATTCTGTGTTACCACAGCTTTGACTTTGCCCTGCTTCTCAAGCTCTGCCAGAGCTTTATGACAGTCGTTAGGCTTAGCATCTTTGTATATCAGCTTGTCTTTGTAGAATTCATAGAAGTCCTCAGTATGTCTCACATAGAAGGAATGTGAGATCATCTCCTCCGGGGAGACTTCTCTGCCGAGATCCTGATTGTAGATACCGTTGGCACTCCGAAAATCCGGGATGCCGCTCTCTGTTGAGACACCTGCCCCGCCGAAGAAAACTATGTTGCTGCTCTCATCGATGATCTTCTTCAGTTCTCTGATTTCCTGATTCATTGTTCGGCCCCCTTTCGCCATTGCGGGATGAGTGACGCGTTATGCTTCGCTCACATCCTGATTTTCTCTGAAGAGAATCGCCTCATAAGGACGAAGTTTCAACGTTCTTTCAGTCGTCTGTCTGTCATAATTAGACAGCACTGTACTCAGTTCAGATATATCGAAATCAGCCGGTATGCTGTATGTATGTGATCGGCCTGAGAAATTCCCTATTATCAGCATTCTCCTGCCCTGGTATGTCCTCGAATAAGCGACTATATTCCTGTTGTCAGGATCGTATTCAAGGGTCTCCCCTCTCAGGAGGACCGGCTCGGATCTTCTTAACGCAAGCAGCCTCTGATAGAACCTGTACACAGATCTTGAGGAAGCCATATCAGCAGCTGCGTTGATTTCTCTGTACGCAGGATTGACACACTGCCATGGCTCAGCGCCTGTATTGAATCCGCCGTTGACAGATCCGTCCCACTGCATAGGAGTCCTGGAGTGGTCTCTGGCACCTCTTCTGATCAGCCTGAATGCTGTCTTTGCAGGTATATGCAGCTTTTCTGTCATCATCGTATAGACAAAATGCGATACCGGGTCCTTCAGCTCATCCATACTTGTGAAGCTGCAGTTGGTAAGCCCGATTTCCTCGCCCTGATAGATAAAAGGTATTCCCCATCCGAGGAAGGTGATCATAGCGAGAAATGTTGCAGCTTCGTAGCGGTATTTTGCTGTATTGATCCCGAACCTGCTTACGCTCCTCGGGTTGTCGTGGTTCTCAAGCACGAGAGTATTCCAGCCCGATCCGTGATATTTTAACTGAGGTCCGAGAAGACCTTTCTTGAACTTTCTCAGGTCAAACGGCCTCGGTATGAATTTGAAAGTATTATCCGAGTCGAGGTGTTCAAAATCAAATATGGAATCCAGCTCGCCGGACTCTTCCATGATATATCTCAGCGCATGCTCCTCATCCGGTATGTATGACTCTCCGACGGTGTAGGTATCATACAGCGAAAGAGCTTTTTCATTCATCTCGCTGAGGAACTCATGCATCCTCGGGCCGTCTACGAAAAACGGGGTCCCTTTCTGGAATCTCACAGGATTTCTGTCGTCCCTGAGAGGATATACCTTGGAGTACATGTTGAACACATCGAATCTGAAGCCGCTGACACCTTTATCGAGCCAGAATTTCAGGATGCTGATGATCTCCTCCCTGACAGCAGGATTCTCCCAGTTGAGATCCGGCTGCTCGGGAGCAAACAGGTGCAGATAAAACTCATCGGTATCCCCGATCCTCTGCCATGCGCTTCCTGTGAATGATGATGTCCAGTTGGTCGGAGGGAGGAGCTTTTTGCCCTTCCTTCTGCCCTGTCTGAAGATATAGTAATCCCTGTACGGAGAGTTTCTGTCGGACAGAGCCTCTCTGAACCACGGATGCTGGTCACTGGTATGGTTGAGCACCATGTCCATGATCACTCTGATGCCGCGGCTGCTGCACTCTTCCATAAGGCGGTCAAAATCTTCCATAGTCCCGAACTTAGGATCTATAGCCTTATAGTCAGCCACGTCATATCCATAATCCTTGCAAGGCGATACATACAGCGGCGAGAACCAGATCGCATCTGCGCCGAGATCTCTGATATAGTCGAGTCTGGATATGATACCCTGTATATCACCCATCCCGTCATTGTCCGCGTCCATAAAGCTGAACGGATATATCTGATAGACGACCGAATCTCTGTACCAGTTCGTTTTCATATGATCTCCTATTTTGCTGTTATAGATATCAGCGTAGGCAGAAGCTGTTTCTTGCGGCTCATGACTCCCGGCATGTTGTATATCTGTTTCTTCTTCATCTTATACGGAAGTTCTCTGTTTCCCTTGTAGTCAGTGGTGAGAAGAACGCTCTTCTCGCGGAGTACATCAGTTATCATCAGAAGTGTCCAGTCAAGGCCTTCTCTCTTCCTGATCTCTTCCATGGTATCAATATACCTTTCGGCGTAATCCGCTACATTGCTGAGAGTCGTGACTTCGCACTGTCCGATACCCATGCGGACTCCGCCTGATTCATACTTCTTGAAGTCGGAGAGTATCATCTCCTCAGGATCCATGGCCTCGAGATTATCTGTGATGCTGAACAGCTTCTCTCCGAAAGCTTCTATGCTCTGGACTTTGGCAAGTCTGGCCAGCATCTCTGCTGTGCTTATATCTGTGACTGTTGTAGTCGGGCTTCTGAGAATAAGCGTGTCCGCGATTATTCCGGTAAGCATGATCTTTGCTATATGAGGATCCGGCATTATGCCGTGCCTGAGGAACTGCTGATAGATTATGGTGCAGGTGCTTCCAAGCGGCTCAGCATCTATGAATATAGGCATTTTTGTCGAAACTGCATCGAGCCTGTGATGATCGATGATCTCCAGGACATTGGCTGTCTCTATGCCGTCGATGCTCTGGGCCGGCTCATTATGGTCAACGAGTATGACGTTATACTGCGGCTGCACGAGGAAGCAGCGCCTGGTAACGAATCCGGCAAACTTTTTGCCGTCCATGACCGCAAGGCCGCGGGTATGAGAGTTCAGGAATATCGCTCTGCCGTCTGCAAAAAGATCATCCGCATCTATCTTCTCTGTTGCCTGCTGCATCATCAGCTCGACAGTCTCCGCCATCCTGACTCTTCTGATAGTTTCAGCTGTTCCGAGCGATGTACGTATAACAGATCCCTTGTAGCCGGTGAAATCCAGATCAGGTGCTTCGTCTTCAGCTGTGATTATGATCGCAGGGACCTGCTTTTTCATTGCATATTCGATATGCTCTTTGCGGCAGCCCGTAACAAGTATGCAGTTCTTATACTTGTCAATGTAATCGGTGAAAGCATCAAAAGTAGCTGCACCGACGATAAGCGAACCGTGGATCTCATCGCTTTTGCCTCTGTGAAGAAGCTCTGAAGGAATGACCTTGAGGATGTTATCCACATTGAAATCGTACGAAGGGACTTCCTCCTGATTGTCTGCAAGAAACCAGCCCGTAATATCATCTACGCTCAGAAGGCCTTTGAAGTTCTCTCCCTCAT
Source organism: uncultured Eubacteriales bacterium (assembly GCA_902786355.1). Classification (GTDB taxonomy): domain Bacteria; phylum Bacillota; class Clostridia; order Peptostreptococcales; family Anaerovoracaceae; genus Crickella. The sequence goes on along the minus strand of CADABZ010000012.1, from coordinate 53,703 downwards.
ATACAGGAACGACTGACGGTTTATCAGTGCTGTAGGTCTTGATCAGATCGAAGATCGGAGCAGTTGTCTGAAGATGCCCCTCTGATGTAAGCATGACGTCTCTGACTTTAGGGCGTACATCCCTCATATAGACAGGTATTTCAAGATCCATCTCTTCCATCTGACGGCGCACACTGTCTGATACAGGGCTGCAGTGGACAGGGATGTATTCATTTTCCGGGTCTGTCATGTTCTTGAGCCGTGCGTATGACAGAGCTGCGCACAGACTGTCAAGATCCGGATTGCGGTGACCTGTTATGTATACTTTACTCATATTTACCTCTGTTCCAGTTTTTTCTGTGTTTTATCCATGAATCGCTGATTATTGATGATGAATCTCTCATGAGTACCTTCTCCGATAAGCCCCGCTTCATCAAAAGCCTGCACTCTAAAGACAAGTCTCCTTCCATCTGTCTCTGTGAGTTCACTTTCATATCTTATATGCGAGCCGACAGGGCTGGCAGACACGTGAGACACATCGAGTCTGGTCCCGACCGTGCCCTTGCCTTCTTCCATATAAGGCTCGACGCTTGACCAGGCTGTGTATTCCATCATGCACAGCATCCTCGGCGTGGCATATACGGCCAGGCCGCCGCTTCCCATGCTGACTGCAGTCTTCTCAGGAGTGACTATGTCCTCCGCATGTCCTTTTATACCTTCTGTCAGTGTTTTTATATTTTCTGCCATTGTTATTCTTCTCCTGTTTCTGCATCAAGTACAACTTCCATCAGAACAGGATTGTGGTCGGATGATATAAATCCTCTGTCCTCTGTTCCCGCAGAATTGACCTTGATATTGTCTGATACTATGAATCCGTCTATCAGGTAGTACTGAAAGGTGTCAGGATCAGCACCCTCATACTTCTGATCGAGGCTCCTGCAGCTCGGAACTTTCTCATCCATGATAAACTGCCACTTGCCTTCGAATTCAGAGACATTGATTTCTCCCGCCTGCCACAGGCCTTCCTTCATAGGAAAAGCATCGGTATCGGCACTGGAGAATATCTGGTTGAAATCACCGCCTGCGATGACATAGTTTCCTTTTTCGGCTTCTTCTTCGAGCAGCTCTGCAAGCATCCTGGTCTGAGCAGCTTTACCCTGGCCATCATCATATGCTTCAAGGTGAAGATTGAAGAGCACCAGTTCCTTGTCAGACCCCTCGACCGGCACTCTCGATACAAGAACGCAGCGCTTGAGGTTAGCCATACGGACCGGCCACTTGAACGGAATCGGCAGCTGGATCCTTTCCGCCCCGCTTACAGGGTATGAAGAGAATGTCGCGATACCTGAATCGACCTTTCCGATAGGAGGAACCGGATAAGGCAGGAATGCTACCTTGAAATTGCTGGCAAAGCCCGACGTATATCCCGTCATAGCTTCCTTCAGCATGCTGTACTCGTTCATATGACATGAACGGCTCGAATCCCTGTCGGTCTCCTGAAGGAAAACGACATCCGCAGCATCTTCGAGGATACCTGAAGTGATGCTGTCCATATTGGACTTGACTCTTTCCTCATCAGCAGTCCTGACCATAGTGCCCCCGTCCATGAAGAAGTCAGCATTATCTCCGAGAGCTCCGTAGCCTATGTTCCAGGTCATTACACTGAATGGTTCTCCGGCAGCCAGCTTCCCGGAAGCTTCTCCTTCAAAAGCGACAGCTTCCCTTTCAACAGGTTTATACTCAGTGATCGAGAGAAATCCTATCATTCCTCCGACAAGGAGAACAACGACCAGGATCAGTATTCCGATCAGTTTCAGCAGCGATCTGAAAAAACCGCCTTTCTTTTTAACCTTTTCATCCGTCCTGGCGTGCTTTGAAACATATTCACTCATAGAAAAACCTTTCCTTTTCCCCGGATCAGCGTGTTTCCGCTCCGGTTGCATACATATTTATTATATTTCACAAAATGCAGTGTTTGCAAGGCTCCCGATGCAACAGGCGGGATTATGAAAAAAGGCGTCATCCGCACGGGACAACGCCTTTTCATATTGCATGGTCAATTCTGATCACGGTGCCGGTGCAGCGCTGATGATCTGTTTTCTAGAACTTTCCTGCTGCTGCAGCTTCTTCTACTGATACTGCTACAGATACAGTCATTCCTACCATAGGATTGTTTCCTGCTCCGATGAGACCCATCATCTCTACGTGTGCAGGTACTGATGAAGAACCAGCGAACTGAGCATCAGAGTGCATACGTCCCATGGTATCTGTCATACCGTAGGATGCAGGACCTGCTGCCATGTTGTCAGGATGCAGTGTACGGCCTGTGCCGCCGCCGGAAGCTACTGAGAAGTACTTCTTGCCTGCTTCGAGACGTTCCTTCTTGTATGTTCCTGCTACTGGGTGCTGGAATCTTGTAGGATTTGTTGAGTTACCGGTGATGGAAACGTCAACATTCTCATGCCAGAGGATAGCAACGCCTTCCTGTACATCGTTAGCGCCGTAGCAGTTGACCTTAGCTCTCGGGCTCTCAGGATCCTTGGAATAGCACTTGCGGAATACTTCCTTGAGCTCGCCTGTGAAGTAGTCATACTCTGTCTCAACATATGTGAAGCCGTTGATCCTGGAGATGATCTGAGCAGCGTCCTTGCCAAGTCCGTCGAGGATTACTCTCAGCGGTTTCTGACGTACTTTGTTAGCCTTGGATGCGATACCGATCCTGCGAGGAATGCGAAGCACTCAGTGTCCTCTTCGAGGAGCATCTTTCCGAGGTTGCCGTGGCCGAGACCTACCTTACGGCGGTCAGCTACAGAACCAGGGATGCAGAAAGCCTGGAGGCCTTCGCCGATCGCTGCAGCTGCGTCAGCAGCCTTGCGGCAGTTCTTCTTGATAGCGATAGCAGCGCCTACTGTGTAAGCCCACTTTGCGTTCTCGAAGCAGATAGGCTGGATGTTCTCTACCATGTGATATACATCGAGACCTGCGTCCTTGGTGATCTGCTCTGCTTCTTCGATCGATCCGATACCATACTCAGCCAGTTTGGAAAGGATCTGCTTTTCTCTTCTTTCGTAAGATTCAAATGTAATCATATCTCTTTCCTCCCTGAATTATTCTTTGCGAGGGTCAATGAGCTTGACCGCATCAGCTACGCGTCCATACTGTCCGGATGCCTTCTCAACTGCTGTAGCAGCATCATCGCCGGCCTTCATGAAATCCATCATCTTGCCGAAGTTGAGATACTTGTATCCGATGATCTCATCATCTTCGTCAAGAGCGAGCTGTGTGATATATCCTTCTGTAAGATCGAGATATCTCGGGCCCTTCTCAAGTGTGCCGTATGTAGTTCCGATCATGGATCTTGTTCCCTTGCCGAGGTCCTCAAGTCCTGCTCCGATCTGGAGTCCGTCCTCAGAGAATGCACTCTGTGTACGTCCGTATACGATCTGAAGGAAGAGCTCTCTCATTGCTGTATTGATGGCGTCGCATACAAGGTCTGTGTTGAGAGCCTCAAGAATAGTGAGTCCCGGGAGGATCTCAGCTGCCATAGCTGCTGAATGTGTCATTCCGGAGCATCCGATAGTCTCTACGAGAGCTTCCTGAATGATGCCGTCCTTAACGTTAAGTGAAAGCTTGCAGGCTCCCTGCTGCGGAGCGCACCAGCCGATACCGTGGGTATAGCCGGAGATATCTGAGAGTTCCTTGGACTTGACCCATTTTCCTTCTTCAGGAATCGGGGCAGCTCCATGGTGTACTCCCTGGTGAACAGGACACATGCCTTTCACTTCTGCTGAATAAATCATAATACTAACCTCCTGATATTCAGTGATTCTGGTTTTAGTCCATACATATTAATTTTATATCAAACAAAGCAATACAACAAGAAAAGTTTGATGAGATATTATCAGACTTCAAAATCACAGGCTACTGATCCGCTTCTGACCTCATGCATGCGCTTCTTAACAGGCATGTGCACCGGATGAGTCTGGTATGCATCGAAAGCTTCTCTGTTTTCAAAAAGTGTCACAAGAGCCAGATCGTATGATCTCTCGCTGTGCAGAATATCCGCACCGGCCTCAAGCTCCAGCATTCCCTCGATCCTTCCCTTCATGCCGTAGAAGTTTTCTACCAGCTGCGGGATCTCATCTTTGAATTCATCTTTTATTCTGAACATTACTATGTGTCTGATCATTTTAGTCCTCCTCTCATTCACTGCTGCTCAGTTTTTTCAGTTTTTATCAGTCTTATTCTTTTCATAATATTCGAGCATGCGGTTGTACCACGTTTTCACATTCTGGCCTCCGCTGCGCATGAACTCTGCAGCGATATTCACAAGCTGCTTCTGCTTCTCGCGGGGCAGCTGCTGTGCCGCAGCGATTATCTTTTCGACGGTTTTCAGCATGCTGTCACTCATTGCACCGAATGTATCCATTCCGGTCGCTTCAAACAGAGAAAACACTGTGTCGACAAAATTCCGTCTTGCCTCGTCATCTATCTTGCCGAGCCAGTCTTTCTGAGTTTCTCTTATAAACTTCCCCAGCTCCGAAAGCTCAGTTTTCTCGAATTCGTTTCTTATGACCTGCCAGGAAAGAGCGTCATGCTGTGCCAGCCCTTTTAATGAGCTTTTCACTACTGCAGGTCTGGCCTTGCTCATAAGCAGCATACCTATCACAGAAGTTTCAGGAACGATGCTCCTGATCTTAGGGACTATTTCTTCATATTCCGGAGTTTTAAGCACTTCCTCCCTGAACCCCGGTCCGTCGTTAGTGTAGATCCGCAGGATGCGGTCTTTTTATATCCGGGTCTGCAAAAGCTGAAGAGTATACCGCAAAATTCCCGCCTTTTGAATGGCCTCCGACGCGCAGAGGTTTTCTTATCCTGGAAGCAACGCGCTGCAGATATTCTTTCGCCATCCGCTGGCCCGGTGTTTCAGGCATATAGCTCATATTGAAATCTTCCTTCCAACCGGTCACAGTGTTGTCTGTACCCCGGAAAGCTATGTATGCCGACCCGTCGCTGAGATGGAATACTACAGCGGAGATCTGAAGATCCTTCTCCGTATCAACGATATTGATATAGTCTGACAGCATCGTGCAGCGATATCTGTCTCCGCTGACCATCCCGTCCATCAGAAGCGGCGCCCGGTCCATATGATCGTCGCTTTTCATGAGCGCGTCTCTGTCTCTGGTCAGGAAAAAGCTCTCACGCACAGAGGTGAGCGGTACTTCTTCGCCGCTGTCCGAAACAAGTCCGTCAAAGCATGTGTACGAAAGCTCCGCAAGCACCAGATTATCGACATCATTGAACGGATCCGCTTCGAAGGACAGATCTCCTCTCCACTTAAGGTAATCAAAAATATCAGACATCGTCTCCTCCGATTACTGCCACCTGCATATATCGATTAATTATACAGCCTGCAGGCATGTTACCGCTATTGTTTTCACAAACCGGTTGAACGGTTTTTGCCGAGAGTCTCCTCCGTTTCTGAAGCTTTTTAGTTGACGGAGAATATTATTTGTCCCTTATTCCTGCAATTTGATCCCTAATTCCGACATGCCGGTTGAACAGCCTTGCCCGATGATGCATTATGTGCGTACACTGCAGCGCGCGCAGGGACAATCAACCGGGATCATACCGGACTACATCCGATGTATTTCACAGCAAGGAGGATGACTATGACTATTCAGGATTTTATTATACAGGCCACAAAAGAGATCCGCGATTATCTTGATGACTGCGGAGACAGCGATGTGATAATCACCGAGCAGTCCACCACAAAGGCCAATGACACCGTATATCACGGACTGATACTGCGAAGGGACGGGTGTGCTGCAGGTGCAAACGTATATCTGGACGATCTTTTCGAAAGGCATGAATCAGGTGAGCCGATGCAGGAGATCATGTATGAGCTCCGGAGCCGGTGCAGATATGCTGTTGACTGCCCTCTGCCTCCTCTGGAGCTTCTCAGCGATCTCAGGCTCGAAAGCATACGCTCAAAGCTCACGCTGAGGCTGCTTGATGTAAGACGCAACATGAGTTATATGGCTGAAAGGCCTTACATCGATGCCGGCAACGGTCTTGCTATGACCGTGGATATCAACTGCTGCGAAAGTATCAGAAGCGAATGGAAGGTCGCAGTTACAGAAGGGATACTCGAATCTATCGGGTGCAGCAGAGAGGAACTTCTTACCGCAGCTATGGAGAACACTATCAGCCTTGAGCCGCCTCTCCTTTTGGATCTTCCGGCATTTCTGACTGCCGGAAGTCAGGACAATTTCCTTGAAGATGCGCCCGAAGAAACAGGGAACGGCCCTTTTATTCTGACTAACACAAGCCAGGTCAGAGGCGCTGCTGTACTCTTCTATCCGGGGATAATGGAGAGGATATCTGAAGTCTTCCACGGAGGTTACTTCGTCCTGCCTATATCTGTTCACGAGATGCTGATCATACCGGAGGACGCCGAACCGGATGTGAACGCGCTTACGCTGATGCTTGCAGAAGGCAACCGGACAGTAGTCGACGAAGAGGATGTTCTCTCAGACAAGGTGTTCCGCTACTGCCCGGCTTCAAGGAAGCTCTGCATAGCTCAGGCTGACGCAGCCTGAAGCCGCGATAAACAAATAAGCCGGGACAACATACGTCGTCCCGGCTTATACCGATCATGATTGTAAGACTGGTCTTAAGCTTCCACTCTTGCTCTTGCCATTGCCTCTTCGTAGTCCTTTGTTCCTGCGAATACATCGTTTGAATATGGGTTCTTGCCCATTGCGATGGAACGCTTGATGATGACTGCGATGCAGATAACATTAGCTGTGATAGCGAGCATAGCTACGACACCCTGAGCTCTCGGATCAGCTGTGATTCCCATCTGGGAGATAATCTCTCCTGCCTGAGCAGTCTTTCCTGCTCCTGCATTGTACAGAGCGATAGCCTTCTCATAGAGATCCATGGTAGTTATACCGTTGGCTGTTGCACCGCCGTAGACTGAAGGCAGAGCTGCAGCGAATCTGCTTGAGAGCTGGAATCCAGGTACGACCTGAGCCCACATGCACCAGATAGCAAGAGTATTGGCACGGTTCTGGATCCATGCACCCTTGTTCCACAGAGCGTTGGCAAATGTAGGAGCAAGCAGAAGTGCAACACCGCAGTACCATGTATGGGTAGGAAGGTTGAGATAAGTATACTCAAAGTTCCACAGGTCATAAGCAACGATGAACCAGATAGTCATATCCGGCCAGATCATATCTGACATGTTCTTGTCCTTGGATGTGAGCAGATGTACGCATCCTGTCATACAGAAGATGTTGATCATACCTGCGAGAGCGTTGACGAGATTCCACCATCCGCCGTAGATGAATACACCTTCATTGGATGCCCACCATGCGCCGCTGAAGTCACCGGTGATAGCATAGGCAGCGAGTGCGGATTCCATATCGGAAACATTTGCGATCATGATGTTGGCAGCTACGATGAACCACGGGAACCATTTGAACCATTTTTCCTTGCCGATGCCCCACTTGTACTTGATCATCATGAAGCCTACGCATCCGATGTCAGCTGCATAGAGCTTGAAGTAGTGGAACCAGCCATCCATATATGCAACAGTAGGGTTATTGGCTCCGCCGAACATTCCCAGGTGTGCAAGGATGAAATAGACTGTAAGGATAGTCGGGATTATGACGAATACGACCATGCCGCCCTGCTTTGTCCTGCGGCCGATCTCATTCATCAGGATGAGTCCGACGAATACCAGGACCCATCCAATGATCTGCATTACTGCATGATCACTGTAAAGCTGAAATAACATGTTATACCTCCATATGACCCTCTTAGGATCTTAACGAAACAATAATTTATTAATTAACATCTGGTTAGCAAAACCTTGCACATTATAACCAACTGCAGATCTTTTTTCAATCACATTATTCCTTTTTTCTTTTGTTCTGAAGATTAGTGACACACAGGTTCTCCGGACGCTATAATCTATGAGCAGAATATGACTTCAGAACGATTCCGGAGGAATGATCATGGAAATAATGAATGGACTGATGCATGGCATCAATCTCGGCGGCTGGTATTCACAGTGCGTACATACACAGGAGCATTATGACTCCTTTATCACAGAAGAAGATCTGAAGAGGATCAGTGACTGGGGCCTCGATCATGTCAGGCTTCCTGTCGATTATGACCTGGTGGAGGATAAGAACGGAAACTATATCGAGGATGGATTCAGACGGATAGAAACTGTGATTGACTGGTGCGGAAAATACGGCCTGAACATGGTTCTCGATCTCCACAAGACTTACGGCTTCAGCTTTGATGACGGAGAGTGCGAATCAGGCTTTTTCGATAATCCTTCATACCAGGAACGCTTTATAAGGCTCTGGGAAGAATTCGCAGGCAGGTTCGGCAAGTATTCTGACCGTCTCGCCTTCGAGCTTCTCAACGAAGTGACCGACAGGGAATACTGTGCGAAATGGAACGAGATATCTGCTGAATGCATCCGCCGCATAAGAAAGATATCGGGAAACATCAGGATCCTGATAGGCGGTTACTACAACAACAGCATCGAAGCGCTGAAAGATCTGGATATGCCGTATGACAGTAATGTCATATACAATTTCCACTGCTATGAGCCTCTGATTTTCACTCATCAGGGTGCTTACTGGATCAGAAGCATGGACACATCCTTCCGGATGCCGCTCAGAGATTCATACAGGGAATATGCAGAAAACACAGCAAAGCAGATCGGCCAGTTCACGTGCAGTCTCAGCAAGTATGATCCGGAGAAGGTCTTCGGTGCAGAATTCTTCGAGGATATAGTCGCTGAAGCCGTGAGGATATCTGAGGAGAGGAATGTTCCGCTTTACTGCGGGGAATTCGGAGTCATCGATCTCGCCCGCCCTGAAGATACGCTTGAATGGTACCGCATGATCTGCACCGTATTCGACAGATACGGCATAGGACGGGCTGCATGGAGCTATCGCAAAATGGATTTCGGACTTGTCGATGAACACATGAAAGATGTGGCTGATGAAGTGATCAGTCTTCTGTAAACTGAATAATATCTTCTGGCGCTGAGGCAAAGAAATCTGCTCCGGCGCCTTTTAATTCTTCTTCTGAGCCGTAGCCCCACAGTACACCGAGGCTTGTCAGCCCGTTGGCTCTGGCTCCGTTTATATCCTGATCACGGTCTCCGATCATGATGACCGAAGAGCGGTCTATATCGCCAAGCCCGCTCAGAAGATGCTCTATGACATCTGCCTTCCGGCTTATGCTCCCATCCATAGTGGCAGCACCGAAGTGATCAAAATACTTATACAGGTCAAAATGCTTAAGGATCCTTACCGAAAACTCATACGGCTTGGATGTTGCCAGTGCTATGACTGCACCCCGCTGCTTAAGCTCTCCGAGCATCTCCGGAATACCCTCATACACTTCATTCTCGAACAAGCCCTTATCTCTGAAGTATTCCCTGTAATGATCCACTGCTTCGAGGGCCTGCTCTTCTGAGAATCCGAAGTATCTGCTGAATGAATCCGTAAGCGGAGGGCCGATAAAAGGATACAGGCTGCTTCTGTCATCGACCTCAATACCGTATTTGCTGAGCGCATGCATAACAGAGTTGGTTATGCCCACGCCCGGATCTGTAAGAGTTCCGTCCAGATCGAACAGGAAGTATCTGTATTTCATCAAAAGTTCCTTTCTGGCTGAGCACCGCCTAGATAGCCTGAAGAATGTTGGCTGTTTCGTATATCATGCGCTCAGTCTTGTCCCATCCGCGGTATATGAAGTCATGTTCGTGGCGGGCGGCCGTGATCGCATTCATCATAACGCTGAGGAGTCCCGTCCGGAAAAAATGATTCGGCTGCCTTTCCGGCTGTTTTGTCCTTGTGCGGGACATATGCTATCCTTCGCCCTTCAAGAAGCTTATGCTGATAGAGTTTGCTTACATCCATCAGATCGTGGAGGAACTGAATATAGTAAGGTTTCACTTCTTCATCGCTTATAAGTGCCGATCTTCCCTCTATGACTCGCTGCTCCTGGGCAGGGTCACTGACTGCCAGGCCATGTGCGCGTTTGTATTCAGCAACTCCCCTGACACTCTCCATCCTTCGCATGAAGAGCTCAGCCATTTCTTCATCTATCAGTCTGATCTCATCTCTGAGTTCTGCCAGTTCTTTCATAATGATCCTTAGCCCCCTTCATTATCTGATCAGCCATTCACGGCCATGCCTCATGCACAGCTGGTCTGCAATGACCAGTGCGGCAAGAGAGTCTATGACTACTCTCGCCCTGTGGATGATCGCAGGGTCGTGTCTGCCGCCGATCTCGATCTCCTTCTCCTCTTCAGTAATAAAGTTTACTGTTTTCTGTGCCTTGCCTATAGATGGTGTCGGCTTGATCACAGTTCTGAATATAACAGGCATCCCATTGCTTATACCCCCGTTGATGCCTCCGTTGTGATTGGTAAGAGTGATCACTCTGCCGTCCCTGATGGCAAAGCTGTCGTTCGCTTCACTCCCTGTCATATGAGCCATATCAAATCCGCTTCCGAATTCTATGCCTTTCACCCCGCCGACAGAAAATACTGCCCTGGAGATCTCTGATTCTATCGATCCGAAGAGCGGTTCGCCTACCCCCGGTTCAAGTCCGGTGATGAACGTTTCAAGGACACCGCCAACTGAGTCTCTGTCCTCCCGCGCCCTGAGGATACGGTCCTTCATCTTCTCTGCAGCTTCGCTGTCAAGCACGGCAAAATCCATGTCATTGAGCCTGCGTATCTCTGCTGACAGATCGTCCTGATCCGCCGCCATATCTTTGATCCCGCACAGATCGCAGATGTGGCTGCCTATGAGTATCCCCCTGTCCTCAAGCGCCTTACGCAGGACAGAACCTGCCGCTACATACACTGCTGTCAGTCTGCCTGAAAAATGTCCGCCTCCTCTGGCATCCTGATATCCGTTGTATTTTGCCTGCGCGGTGTAGTCAGCGTGTCCCGGTCTTGCTATTCCCGCAAGAGCATCATAATCAGACGATCTGGTGCCTGTGTTAGGGATCATGAAGGTCAGAGGTGTGCCTTCTGAGCGGCCGTTTCTGACACCGCTTACGAACTGAGGTACATCTGCTTCTCTTCGCGGTGTTGACAGAGCACTGACAGCTTTTCGCTGCTCCATATAGTGTGCGATATAACTCTCATCTACAGCGAGTCCTGCCGGCAGGCCGTCAAGCACTCCGCCTATGCATGGTCCGTGCGACTCCCCGAAAACAGTAAGTGTGATCAAATTGCCAAGTATATTGCTCATTTCAATGCACTCCTGATATCTTCCATCGTCCAGGTCTCGAGATGAGCCTTGCCGATCTCATCAGCCTGGGCTATATCAATGCAGTCTCCTGCAACTTTTTTGTCATTCATTATGAGTGAGATAATGCTGTCTGCATCTGCGTCGCAGGACAATGGCAGTCCGAGACCGCTCAGAACTCTGCCCAGTGCAACGACCGTGTCTCCGCCCGAACCAGAGCATATACCTTAACATCCTGCATCCTGCAAAACTTGGCGGCCAGTTCAGTCCCCAGGAATCCGGTCGCACCTGTCATTATCTTCTACAGGTTATTATCCAAGCTGCTCGATCAGTCTTGCTCAGCAAGTTACATGTTCCTGTACCGGTATTTTCCGTCCTCTCCGATCTCCACCGTCAGATCGCAGTGAACATTCTGGGACGGATCCGGATGATCCTTCCACAGCTCATAGAGCCGCGGCAGAAATACCGGCCACTGGCTTGCCTCATAGTCTTCGTGGTCTGTGGCGTAGTTAGGAACCAGCTTCGCTTCAGGATCATTTTTCAGTATATCAAGAACGAAGCCGGGAGGCATCGATGCACGGGTATTGGTAACGGTTGCTGTTATATGCACTATACCGCCCGGAACATCTTCCCATTCATGTATGGTGGAGTCAACCAGCTCGCCTGCATCATTGAAGACGCCCTCGCATATTACATGGCTGAGGGCTGTTGTGAACGGGTAAAAGTCATGTAGATGAAGTCTGTGTATCTCCACGCCCTCCCCTCCGAATACCGGAAGAGACGGATCAGTCGTCTCAGCTATTATATGTACTGAATCCTCAAATCCATACTCATAAGGCGTCCTGAGCCAGTTGAATCTCTTGTGTGAACCCGGAGCCCAGAGATAATAGCCTTTCTCCATATTAGCCCAGAACCAGTCAAGCATCTCCGCAGTAAGACCAGGAAGGAAATGATGTCTCTGTGATGGAAGAGCATAGCCCTTCTCTACGGCCTCATCTGTCAGCTCGAGCTGAGGCAGCGGAGGATCCGGCAGAGCAGGTTTTTCGAATGGTACGAATGGTACTCCGTCATTTTCCTGAAAAGGAATATGTGTCTGTCCGGCACTTGCAACATACATACTCTTGTCAATCATTTTCTTCTGTCTCCCGACTATTGATTCATTCTTTTTTGATCAGAACTGCTGCGACATCATTCACGTTAGTTCCTGTAGGACCTGTCATTATAAGAGCATCTATCGCTCTGAGTGCATTGTATGCATCATTCTGAGCAAGGACGCTGCTTATCCTGATCCCTTTATCCGCAAGCATTGATTCAGTGCATCCGTCTACTATGCCTCCGGCAGCATCGGTAGGACCATCTGTGCCGTCGCTTCCGACGGAGAAAACCAGCACATTATCAAGTCCGGCGATCCCCTGAGCTGCCGAAAGAGCCAGTTCCTGGTTGCGTCCGCCCATACCTTTTCCGGTCAGATGAACTACTGTCTCTCCGCCTGCTATGAACGCAAGCGACTTGCCGTCTCCTGCATGGCTCTTCGCAATTGATGCCAGAAATGACCCTGCATCCCGGGCTTCGCAGCACAGCTGATCTGTCAGTATATAAGGTTCATATCCGAGCTCGGCAGCCGTCCTTGCTGCTGCTGTGCACAGATGTTTTACGCTTCCTACGACATGCGACTCAACATTGCTGAGATGTTTAGGTGTCTCTCTCCCGAGAAGCTCCCTGGCCTCGACGCTCAGCCTCAGCGAATACTTCTCAGCGATCCCCAGTGCCTGTTCGCAGGTCGACGCATCCGGCGCTGCAGGACCGGAAGCGATCATATCCAGAGGATCTCCGAGGATGTCGCTGAGCACTACTGCATTGATCCTGGCAGGACATGCTTCGGCGAATCTGCCGCCCTTTACGGCTGACAGTCTCTTACGCACTGTGTTCATCTCCACTATATCTGCCCCGCATGCGAGCAGCTGACGGGTCACATCCTGCATTTCTGCTTCAGGTATGAGAGGTTTCTCAAACAAAGCACTTCCGCCTCCGGAGAGCAGGAACAGCACATTGTCATCTTCGGTGAGTCCTGAGACCATATCCAGCGCTGCCTGTGTTGCCGCGTATGAATTCTCATCAGATACCGGATGTCCTGCTTCATATATCCGGATATTGCCGATCGGGCCCTGTGAATGCTCGTACTTGGTTATCACTATCCCGTCTATGATGCTGTCTCCTATGCTCTCATATGCTGCTTTTGCCATCTGCCACGCTGCTTTGCCGACGGCAAGAAGATAGATATTCCCCTGCATGCCGTGCTGCTCAAGTGCATTATGCACCGCTTCATCAGGAAGTACAGCCCTGAGGCTTTCTGCTATGATAGCATTTGCATCTTTTCTGAGTCTTTCCATTTTTTACCCCCGCATAGCTGCTGACAGCTCAGTTTATCTTAATTATTAACAGTCCGGCCGCTCTCTAATGATCTGACTTTAGTCCCGCTCCGCACATTGTTATCAGGCAGTCCGGAGTCTCGCCGTATTTTTCGCAGTAATTGAGGTATGCCTCGTAATTTGCTGCTGTCGTATGTTCACAGTATATACCTTTTGCAGCCAGTTTTGCGCGTGCTTCGAGAATCTTATCCTCTCTTGCATGAATAAATCTTACTCCATACTTGCGTGCGTATCCGAGTATCTCTGCAGAGCGCATAGGTTTTCCTATAGCAATGCCCTCAGCGATAGTAGGTGTAACCTCGACCTCAGCATATTCATCAAGGCCCTGCTCTGCAGCCCTCAGAAGCGGGTCGCAGGTCTCTGTCTGAAGAGCGATGATCTGCGGAACATGATCGATGACTCCGGATTCCACAAACTCGTCAAGTGCGTGCATCACGCCGAGATAGAGTGTCCCGTTGCCTACAGGGATGATGATGTTCTCCGGAAGTCTCCCGAGCTGCTCATACACTTCATACAGATATGTCTTGGTACCTTCATAGAAAAACGGATTGTATACATGGTTGGCATAGAAAATGCCATCATTCTCGACTTTGCTTCTGCAGACATCAGCGCAGTTGTCACGGCTGCCCGGTACAACAGTGCAGGTAGCTCCATGCGCACGGATCATGCTGATTTTCTTAGGGCTTGTGCCTTCAGGAACGAATATCTCACAGTTGATGCCGGCCTTCGCTCCGTATGCCGCTACTGAATTGCCTGCATTGCCGCTGCTGTCCTGCACTACATTGTCTACTCCGATCGACTTGCAGTGAGCCATAAGTACTGCAGCTCCCCTGTCCTTGAACGAGAGTGTCGGCATGAAGTAGTCCATCTTGAGCAGAACATTATCGTCAAATCTTACAATAGGAGTCATTCCTTCACCGAGCGTGATATCTTTCCATGAGTCATCCTCGAGAGCCATGAATCTGCGGTATCTGAACATACTCCATTCATTCCTGTCTATACCGTCCAGGCTGAATTTCGGCGGCCTGAAGTCAAGCTGCCACAGACCTCCGCAGTCACATTTTGCCTTCCGTGTCGTTACCTCTTCTTTATGGCCGCATCTGCTGCATACATATTTCATCGTCAAGTCCTCCTATACAGACTTTCCTCTGCATTCTACCGGCAGTTCTCCGATCACTTTTCCCTCAGACACCAGATAAGCTTTATCGTACAGATTAACAGTCGGGCAGATATGGCTCGGTATTACCTCAACCTTGTCTCCTATTTCTACAGAGTCGCGGAATTCCGCATTGTTCAGCACCCCATGTTCGTCAAACAGATTATCAATGACAATGTGCTCCGCTCCCTTGATGGCTCCGAATCCGTTAGTAGCACATATTCCCGTCGGTCTGTTCTGGGATACCAGCGCTTTAGCACCCGCATCAATGACAACACGCTCACCGTGAGGCTTGGATATAACCGATGCAAGTACAGTTGCAGCGCAGTGACTGAAATCTCCGATAGCCTTGGACTGCCCTACATCGAAGAAAATATAAGTGCCAAGTCTGAGCTCGGTGATTCCTTCATAGTACGCGCCATTCATCACTGACGGTGTTGCTCCTATGCTGACTGTATCTATATCTACTCCCATGCTGCGTATCATGTCAGCGGCACGAACAGTTCTCTCATAGGCGATCCTGGCTTTTGCACAGCAGTCCTCTGTGTTATCTGCTTTATATGTGTGTCCTTCATGTGAGAATATGCCCTTGAGCACAACGTTCCTGCACGCCTTGATCGCAGTCACAAGGTTCACAAGCTGCTCATCCTCTACTATGCCTGTCCTTACTTCGCCGACCTCGTATTCGATAAGTACTTCCAGAGGCTTTTCCTCTCCCTCGAATACCTGCTCCATCTGTGCGAGCTGCACGGTGTTATCTATGCCGATTCGTACATGGATCCGCCTGTGGAGGTCACGGAGCCTTTCATATTTATCTGTTCCGATTACTTCATTGGCTATAAAAATATCCTGAATGCCTGCATCCGCCATGACCTCTGCTTCGCCGATCTTTGCACATGCTATGCCGGCCGCTCCTGCTTCTACCTGCAGTTTTGCAAAATACGGCATTCTGTGGGTCTTGATATGCGGTCTCAGCTTCAGTCCGAGAGCATCAGCCTTCTCCTGCATCATCCTGATATTGTCCAGAGTACGTTCTCTGTCGACCAGAAGACATGGTGTCGGCAGATCATATGGCGATCTGAGATCATAAGTGCTCATATATGATATCCTCCTCTGTTATTACGGCAGCTGTGCCTTTTCCTCTATGCTTATTCTTTTTTTGCTGCTATATATGATGCCTACTATACACCATACATAGGCCACAGTGATGAATATATTGACCTTCATGTTTTCCCTGAACACCACCATAAGCGCAGCAAAGACTGCCGCAAGGGCAGTCTGTCCGAGTATAAACTTCGCATCCAGTCTGCACGTCTTCCTGACGTATCTGCTCGTGCACAGAAGGAAGGCATAGTACCCGATTATGGCACCTGTGATGAATACCACCTTCGGGAATACCGCCACCTCAGGCTCCCGCATGAATTCGAGAGACACCGTGATGCAGCTAAGCGCGAAGAGTATGAATATGTGGATGATCATATACAGCATACCGCTGTCATCCATCTCACGGTCGATAAGATGGTCATATATGATCTCGTATGAGACAAAGAGTCCAGCCACTATCAGGAAGCACATCAGCGAAAAATATATGACGTCTGGATCAAAGCTTCCGTCACCTGTAAAATACGCGGAGATCACGATGATCATCTCTCCGAAGGTGAACACCACATAAAGCATGGCCCTCTCTGTGAGATGCATGAAGTCGATCTGCCCTCCCGGGCTCCTGTGTCTGCCGGTCATGGTCAGTATGATACCCGTAAAAATAGCCACAAAAGACATGACAGGTCCTGTCTTCGCAGGTACGAACGCAGAAGACAGAACTATAGCTGCTTCCAGGAACAGAGTGATCGCCATACGCTTCGCAATGTCTCTGTTCCAGACATCAGCCTTGTGGTTGCGCATCTCTATCACATACTGAAGTCCGATGTTTGCGAGTATAAGCGCCCAGGCGATATGATACTGCGCCTGATAGGCATGCCAGTCATGACGCGTGCTCTCGCCAACAAAGTACATCAGGTACATGTTGACCAGCAGGAAAACATGGTCTCTGATGCCATTGCGCCCGAACATGTTTATATAAAATGTGGTGAAATTCCAGATCTGGATGATAGCCAGGGTGCAGAGTATAAATGAGACAAAAGCCTCTGCACTGACGAAGCCTCCCTCAAAATGGCTTAGCAGAGCATTATTGCGGCCGACCATGTATACAAAGACAAGGTCGTATATAAGCTCGAGATATTCTACTTTCTTCTCTTCTTTATCTAATTTATACATAATCCCCTTCAGAAACTCAGTGCACGGCAGCTTCTGCTGCCTGATTCTAATATAGTAGTATATATCAGTCTCAGCTGCATGTCATGCTTCTGAATTGTCGGAATCAGTTCTTTCTCCCGTCAGATACAGTTTCGTGTTGATCGTGCCATCAGACAAGGCTGCAGACCCTGATGCCTGTCTCATATCTCTTCTATTCAGCATACTATGCGGTGATACAGTCGCTGAAGTATCACAGATGCAACCGTTATGAGCACCAGCATAATAACGTAGGAGATGACGTAACTTCCGGTCCTGTCGGCTATTATACCCGGGATCGTTGTGAATATAAGGCCGCCAAGCGTGTGTGATGTCTGAAACTTCGACAGTATCCCCGGATAATCCTCTTCAGTTGCTACCCGGAGTGCAAAAGATGTAGGCGCGATGGAAGCGACTGCCATTCCGAAGCCTATAAGGATAACAGCTGTCGATGCTATTGTCAGCCCCGTACGGCCTGCTGTGCAGCAAAGTGCGCAGCCAGCCATTGAGATGATAAACAGGATACCGCAGGATTTGTATGGCCCTATCTTGTCTACTACCAGTCCGCTTACACACTTTCCGATCGCAAGACTGATTCCGAAGAAAGCGACGACGCTCGCTATCCTGTCGCTGTCAAAGCCTACCGACTGATACAGAAGGGACAGGTTGCTCGCTACGTTGTTCGCAGCCATTCCCAGCATCAGGAAACCGGCAGTCATGATAGCTATCTGCGTTCCTGATGCGGTTTTGCTTGCATATGCTACCGCGGTCTCCTCACCGGATCCGAGCGGTTCGAGATCCAGACAGGACGGCATGCTTCTCAGCAGGGTCCATACCAGGATGCACATTACTGCTACAAAAGCAGCCTCTGCAAGATATGATGTCCTGAGCGAGAATGTTTCAACAGCCCATGTGATAACCGGTGATGCAATGAAAGTTGAAACTCCGGTCGATGCCATGCATACGCCCAGCGCCAGTCCTCTGTGTTCATTGAACCACCTCGAGATCAGTATGGATACAGGGATCATGCTTCCGAACCCATATGCTGCGCCCGACAGTGCTGATGCAGCCAGGCATCCGAAATACGTTGTGCTGAGGCCGTAAATGACGAATGAAACAGCAGCCATCAGCAGAGATACAGATACAACTCTTCTTATCTCATACTTCTTAAGGAATCTGTTTACAAAGGTCATTCCGATGACACTCAGCAGGCTTCTTACGAACAGAAGCACCGACACCTGAGTATTTGAAAAGCCAAGCACGCTTCTCATGTAAGGCAGGTATACCGAAAAACCGGTAAAGCAAAGTCCTCCTGTACAGAACAGAAGCAGCGCACATCCAAAACATATCAGCCATGAATAGTGAATTTTCTTAAACACAGTATCTCCTTTTATCACTTCTTATTTCTTCTTACATTCAGATGATAAAATCTGCGGACCTCAAAGTCTAATATACGAATCTGCGGGTCATTAACGGTTTTTTCTATTGCTATAAATTCCGCGCAAAACAAGAGACGGCATAAGCCGTCTCTGAAGATTCCATGCTGTAGTGATCTTTTCACTTAGAAAGTATTACGCTGCAGATATGCTACAGCTTCATCTACGAGATATGTTGCGTTCATGCCGTCTGCTCTGATCACTTCCTGATGAGGCAGTTCGCCGTGGATGTCAAGGTGTGAAACCTCCGCGAGCTTGTTCTTGAAGTAGTTGTTATCATCGATGCAGGTCGGATCAGGCTGCACGAGGCAGATGCTGTATGCCTGGAGAATGGAGTATACGGATACTCCGTTCCATGTGAGTCCTCTGTACTTCTCGAGCTCTGCAGGCGGGAACGGTGTGCAGTCTCTGTAAATTGCCATCGCCTTCCAGAGTGCTGCTGTCTCCTCCTCGCTGAACGCTTCAGCTTCGTTGGCCGTCTTACAGTTATCCATGACCTGCTCAAGTGTCGACATTCCGGAGAGAACTGCGATAACGCCTTCAAGCTGGGATGCGAATCTTATAGACCATGATGCGATCGACTTGTCCGGACATACAGCCTTGAGAACATCCTCTGCCGGTGTCGGCAGCTTAGCCAGTCCGCCGCCCTTTACAGCCTCCATTACGATGACTTCCTTGCCGTGCCTGCGGATTATCTCATAGCACTCCTTAGCTGCGACCCAGTCACTGTCCCAGTCGATAGGGTTGAGCGCGATCTGTACGAACTCGATCTCAGGATGAGTGTCCAGTACTCTGTCGAGCAGCGCCGGCGATGAATGGAACGAGATTCCGAGATGCCTGATCTTGCCCTGCTCCTTCCAGCCCTTTGCATGGTCGAAAAGATGCTCGGACAGGAAGAGTCCATCGCCCTTTCCCTCGATTCCGTCATACCATACAGTCTGGAGATTGTGCAGCAGATAGTAGTCGATGTAGTCTACGCCGAGATTCTCAAGCTGCTGAGCGAAAGTCTTCTCGACATCCTCCTCAGACATCGGAATGAACGAAGGGAACTTTGTAGCTACACGGAACGACTCTCTCGGGTGCCTCTCAACCAGAGCCTTTCTTGTGGCCTCTTCACTCTTTCCGTTGTGATATACATAGCTTGTGTCAAAATAGTTGTATCCGGCCTCAAGGAAAGCGTCTACCATTTTGTTCAGTTCTTCATAGTTGAAGTTAGTAGGATCACCGTCAATTACCGGCAGTCTCATCATACCGAATCCCAGGTTCTTCATAAGTATTGTCCCCTCTCTGTATTTCTGTGAAGTAATTATTGATTCAAATCGCTAAATGCTGTCTCGTACATCTGCTTCGGAGTTCGCAACTTCTCCTCCGCGGATCGAAAGGCCCTCTGTAACGTTAGCATCCGGTTCCAGCTCCTTTATCGTATCGACTGTGTCTGAGAAGCTGCTGCCCTCGTGTGTGCAGTACAGGACTACGTTCTTACCGCTGAGGTCATACTCATCAAGGAATGAGTAAACTGCCATCGGCAAATCTCCCCACCAGTTAGGATATACAAGCACGACAGTGCTGTATTTGTCCATGTCTTCGACCTTGGTTGTAAGCTCAGGACGGATATTCTTGCCCTGATCTTCACTGGCCTTTTCCACGGTCGCATCATAGTCAGCCGGATATATTTCGGAAGACTGTATCGCGAACAGATCCCCGCCTGTCTCGTCAGCTACCCACTCTGCGATCATCTGGGCATTGCCTTTCTTACCGTCATCTGTCACCTGGATGCTGGCACTTGTCTCCGCATCAACGCCTTCAGGAAAATCTCCGTCAGTGTTTCCTATTCTTGTATAGTAGGCAACCAGAGTACTGCCATCAGCGGCTGCAGATTCAGTTTCTTCTGCCTGCTCTTCTGTTGCTTCCGTCTGGTTTTCTTCAGGCGCTGCCTCTTCGGAGCTGCCGCATCCTGCAAGAGCGGTTATCGACATCATTGCGATCATCAGAATCGCGAGATATTTCTTTATCATTGTAAGTCCCCTCATTTTTACTTTAGTCACTTGCTGCAATACCGTTTTATCTCTTATGCTTTATTTGAAGCTGTCTGCCCACTTTGCAAGCTCGTTCTCGGATACTCCGGAGGAAAATCTCTTGCCGGCACCGAGCTTTGCTCCCGGTGCGAGTGCGAGCATGTTGTCTCCTGCAGGGCCAAGTCCGCTTCCGCCCGAAGTGCAGAAAGGCACGATAGTTTTGCCCGCAAAATCATAAGATTCCATGAATGTGTCTATGATAGAAGGTTCTCTGTACCACCATACAGGGAATCCGATGAATACGACATCATAATCTGCCATGTTCTCAACGTTGCTTGCGATAGCAGGTCTCGAGGATGTGTCGTTCATCTCTTTAGAGCTTCTGCTGTTTCTGTTCATATAGTTCAGATCTGCGCTTGTGTATAGCTGCTCAGGAACGATCTCAAAGAGATCTGCACCTGCTGCAGATGCGAGTTTAGCTGCTACTTTTGATGTAACTCCGCTTGCGCTGAAATATGCTACGAGTTTCTTGCCCATTCTGTGTTCCTCCTTTTTAACGGTCTATGGACCTGAATATTCTTCTCATTCCTTCATATGCCAGTTCTTTCAGTGTGTATTCTTCGTATGTGACGCCTGCTGCGTCCATCGCTTCTTTCTGTTTGGATGTTGCATACGCATACGGATATATCCCGTGAAGGAATTCGTAAAGTGTCAGAAGCGTCTTCCGTCTGTCTGTGTCACTGAGCGACGGATAACCTGCTGCCAGGATCCTGTCCATTGCTGCAGTAGAGTTAAGATATGTCTGCTTGAATTCTATGAGTCTCTCCATCCGGCTGTTGTCCTGAAGATCATACAAGTTCGCAGACAGAAGCCTCAGCATAAGCTCACGCCGGCTTAATGTATCTGCTATCTCTGAAGCAAGCTGATCAGGATCAGATGTAACGGAAGCGGCTGCTATCCGTTCAAGGTCTGCAGTCCACTCTCTGTATTCTCTCTCAAAGAGGGCCAGAAAGATCTCTTCCTTACTCTGGAAATAGTTGTATATGGATGTGCGCGTAAAAGATGTGACCTTGCCGATTTCTTTCAGGGTGATATCCTTGAAATTCATCGTGCGGTACAGGGACTCGCACGCATCCATTATTTCCTCTCTTCTTGCAGCTGTTAATTCTGCTGAACCCTTAGGCATAATAACCTCCCAATGCATTCTGACACCGTGTCACAATGCAACTATACACATATTCTGACACCGTGTCAATCTATTTTTTCTGTGTTTTCTTCTCTTATAGCACAAGACCACTCACTGGTAACTGAGTGGTCTTGTGCGGAGGGAGGTTTCGTATTTGAAAATAAGGTTTGATCAAATTGTGTTAATTAAGGTTTTATTCCCATGCAAGCATCATGTAGTCGAGAAGCTCCTGCTTGCTTGAAAGAGGCTTGAACCATGTCGAAGCATCGACTCTTTCCCATACTTCGTCAGCACACTTCTCGACGAGCTCTTTGGATACTTCCAGTCTGGACTGGCTGAGTCTTGTAGGTACTCCGAGCTCTTCCACGAATGCCTCATAGCGCTTGATACCTTCTCTTGCTGCTGTCATATCATCGAGTGCAGGGTTTACGCCCCATACGTTCTTGGCCCATCTTGCGAATCTGTAAGCAGTCTGGTCATTAAGTGCATACTTGAACCATGCGAGTGACATGATAGCGATTCCTGCTCCATGAGGGAATCCGAAGTAAGTGCTGACAACACGCTCTGTAGCATGGATATTGCCGACGAATTTTCTTCCCTGATCTGACAGGTGTGCTATCGACCACTGAGCAGCCCACAGAAGCTGTGCTCTTGACTCGTAGCATCTAGGGATCTGCATTACCTTTCTACCGTGCTCAACGCATGTTTTCTGGATCGTCTCTGAAATACCGTCCTGCATGCTTCCCGTGCTGTTGCTGAAATATCCTTCGTATGAATGTGACATGATATCCAGGATCCCGCATGCTGTGGGGAATTTCGGAACTGTGAATGTATATGTAGGGTCTGTGAATACGGCTACAGGCCTCAGGGCATCACTGCGGTAATCCAGCTTGAGCTGCTTTTCGTGATTTTCGATAACTGCAACATTGGAAACTTCTGATCCGCTTGCTGCGATCGTAGGGATAGTGATCAGTGGCAGTACGCCTTCTTCCTTCTTGCCCTGTGTGGAGAGAGATTCGATTTTAGCTGCAGCTTCAAATACATCCCAGCAGCTGCCGTCATGAGTTACTGTGAGGCAGATAGCTTTAGCTGAATCTACAGTAACTCCTCCGCCGAGAGCTATTACTACATCTGCACCGTTCTGCTTCAGCAGAGCTCTGGCCTCGTCAATTGTTGTGTGCTTTGGATGCGGATCTGTGATCGCAAAATCTGTAACGGAAATTCCCTTTTCTCCGCAGACACTGTGGATCAGGTCATGTGCTCCTGATGCTTTCGCCGGAATTGCATCATAGATGAAGAATGCCTTCTTTCCGTAGTTAAGAATCTCATCTGCGATCTGTCCTACAACGCCCTTGCCGTAGTAAAACTTGGTATTCATATGGAAGTAAAAATCGTACATGTCCGCCTCCTGTTATTATCCCGTCTGCTATGTGTTTTCTGTATCTAAATCTTATTATCTGCGGTCCGCAAAGTCTAATATACGAATCTGCGGACCGCGAACGGTTTTTTCTATTACTAGATGTGTCTTGCGATCTCGTATGCATCGTTGACCTGGCTTGCTATGCTGCCGATGCCGTTCCCGGCTACGATCTCATAGACTTCCATGTCTGCTCCGAGCATGTCCTTCATCATGGACTGTCTTGCTCTGAATCCGATAGCTACGATAACGTCATCACACTCGATCTGCACCAGTTCTCCATTTTTGCTCTTGAGAACGCAGCCCTCATCATTTATGCAGTCAAGCATGTGACCCATGTATTTCTCTACTCCATTGAGCGCGAGCAGCTCATTGAGCATCCAGCGTGTCTGGAAAGGCACACCGTTAGGATCGTTCGAAAGGATATCATCGAGTCCGTCTACGAGGACGACCTTCTTGCCCTCTTCCTTGGCCATGTCGTATGCCATCTCGGCGCCTACAAGTCCTGCTCCGATGATAGCGACCTTCTCGCCTACTTCTCTCTTTCCTGAGATGACGTCCTCACAGGATACTGCCTTAGGATGGTCAATTCCAGGGATGCGTCTTGGCATCACAGGATCTGCTCCAACGGACATGATCACTACGTTGGCTCCGCTCTCCCTCAGCATCTCAGGCGATACTTCGGTGTTGAGCTTGATCTCTACTCCGAGCTCTCTTATCTCATTCTCATACCACTTTGCGAGGTTTCTTATGTCCTGCTTGAAGGAGTGTCTTCCTGCGTCGAAGAGTCTGCCGCCGAGTCTGTCAGACTTCTCATACAGTGTGACATCATGTCCTCTGAGCGCTGCAGTCCTTGCTGCCTCCATGCCGCCGACTCCGCCGCCGACAACTACTACCTTCTTAGGCTGCAGTGCTCTGAGTGTAGGGTACTGTCCAGGTCTCATTCCTACAGGGTTTACTGCGCATGTTGCAGATACCTTGGAGAAGGATGATGCCATGCAGTTGCCGCATGCGATGCATGGGTGGATCTTGTCCGGACGTCCTCTTCTGAGCCACTGAGGATATGCTGCCTCTGCGAGACCTGATCTTCCGAGTGCAACTCCATCGATCCAGCCATTGGCTACTGCTTCTTCGCACATATCAGGATCGTTCATTTTGCCTGCGCAGAATACAGGGATGCTGACGTTCTTTTTGATCTCCTTAGCCAGCTTGATGTTGTAGCCCTTCTCCATATATGCAGGTGCTACTGCATAGTAGAATGAATCATAGATTCCAGAGTTGCAGTCGAGCATGTCATATCCGTATGACTCGAGAAGCTTTGCGATCTCGCAAGCTTCTTCGATTGTTCTTCCTGCTTCCTCATCACCGAACAGTGACGGCTTGTTGAATCCCTTGATCCAGGACTTCATTCCCATTCTGATGGATACAGGGAAGTCTGCTCCGCACTCTGCCTTGATGCCTTCTACGATCTCCTTGTGGACTCTCAGTCTGTTCTCGAGGCTCCCACCGTACTCATCCTCACGGAAATTGCACAGTGCCAGTGCGAACTGGTCGAGGAGATATCCCCAGTGCATTGCGTGTACCTCGACACCGTCAAATCCGGCATCCTTAGCCATTTTAGCGGTCTTTACCATATATGCGATTTTGGTCTTGATCTCTTCAACTGTGATCTGTTCGCATATCTCGCTCGGGTCTGCATATCTAGGGATCGGAGATGGTGCCTTCTGGCCCGGCTTCTGTCTGCCGTGTCCGAATCCTATCTGCATGAACACCTTGGTTCCGTATGCGTGGATGCGCTCTACAAGGCGGCATGCGGACTCTCTCCATACCATCGGTGCATATGACGGAGGAATAGGTCCGTTGATCAGGTCAGGCTTCTGTGCCTCCATGTCTACGATGATGCTGCCCATAACGATGAGGCCGAATCCGCCGCGAGCTCTTTCGAGGTAGTACTCGATAGTATTATCTGTGTATTCACCCTTAGGGCCTCCCATGCTGCCTGTTCCCATAGGTGCAAGAGCATATCTGTTGCTGATCTCGACTTTGCCGATCTTCAGCGGGCTGAATAAATTCGGATACTTTGTAGCCATAATAATCTCCTCTTCTGATAGCAATAGTGGTTAACTTAATGATTGTATTGTCTGATTTATTCTTATTCGTCTACATCAGTCGATGCAGCAAGTTCAGTCTGTCTGCAGTATGCTGCAAGACGCTCTGAAAGGTCTGTTATTATTTGTCTGTGTGCCTGGGATCCAAGCGCAAGATGCTTAGGAGCCGGATCCTGACTGACACTTTCTATCATCCTCGCAGCCATTTTCGCAGGATCCCCCGGAGCCAGGCCTTTGGATGCATCGAGCATGTTCAGGAAGCCATGTGCATGCTCATATTCCGGTATGAGGTTTGCAGCTACCTTGGCCCCTCCGTATCTGAAGTCTGTCCTTGCTCCGCCCGGTTCAACTACGGTCACGCCTACATTGAATGGTTTCATTTCTATCGACAATGCTTCGCAGTAGCCTGTAATGCCGAACTTGGTCGCGTTGTACAGAGCGTTCCCTGCATATCCGACCTGACCTGCTACAGAAGCAACCTGTATGATCCTCCCGTGCTTCTGCTTCCTTAGATACGGGAGTGCCGACCTGATGAAAGCGATCGAGCCGGTCAGATTTGTTCTGATCTGAAGATCCGCCTCTTCATCGGATATCTCTTCAGCCGCTCCGTAAAGCCCGTAGCCTGCATTGCTGACGATCACATCTATCTCGCCAAGCTTTGCAAAAGCCTGATCAGTGACCTTGTATATCTCCGGTATATCAGTGACATCAAGGGATGCAGTCATCAGAGTTTCCGGATATTCAGCAGCAAGGTCTTCGACTTTTTTCATATTCCTTGCAGTTCCGAAAACAATGTCTCCGGCTTCGAGAACCTGCTTAGCGATCTCCCGGCCGAAGCCGCTGCTTATTCCTGTGATAAGCCATTTTCTTCCAGCCATGGTCTTCTCCTTCTGTGTTTCTGTTAATTTAAGTATAGCAATCGAAAATCTGCTGTCTAACACAAGTATTCGATAAGAAAATTCGATTATCAGCATTGCATTGACGATTTTTTTATATAGAATATAGACAACATATTAACGATTAGCAGTATGGATCATTGCCGCAGGCCAGCTGCAGACCGCGGACAAAAGGGGAATGATATGACACTTACTCAGTTAAAGTATTTCTGTGAAGTAGCCAGGATGCGCCACTTCACTGCAGCTGCAAACAATCTGTATGTTGCGCAGTCAAGTCTCAGTTATTCCATCAGAGAGCTGGAAAGCGAACTCGGTGTCTCGCTCTTCATAAGACGCCCTAACCGCAAGATAGACCTTACGCCTTACGGTAAAGCTCTTCTTCCATATGCCGAAGCCAGTCTTAAGATGATAGAAGACGGCGAAGGCGAGATCATCAGCATGAAGAGCTCCCTTTACGGCAAGGTCAAGATGGAATTCTTCTTCAGTGTAGCGACAACATTTGCGCCGGTTCTGATCAGCAGATTCCGCGATGCGTGTGCTGAGGATAACAACATTGAGCTTAACTTTGAGGTCGCTCACAACTGGACAGACCTCAGAGAACACCTCATCCACGGGCAATGCGACATGGTCATTTCCGCGAGCGAGTTCACAGACGGATGTGAATCTGAATTTATCGGGAATCACCGCATCTATCTGATCGTGCCTGCCCGACACCCTCTGGCATCAAGAGAAAGCGTGACTGTCCAGGACTTCTGCAATGAGAAGATCATTGCAATAGATATCAATTCCAATCTTGATACTCATATCAAGAACATGTTCAAGGCTGAGGACATCAAGCCTGACATGACATATGTTTCAGACTGGACAGCGCAGCATCTTACTGTAGCCGCAGGCGGAGGTCTGGGCCTGTCAGTGGGCGTACCGCACAACCTCAGGGCTGTACACATGATACCTGTAGGTCATCCGGATGCACTGATGCCTCTGTATCTGTCCTGGGCTACAGGAAGAAAACTCACACCGGCCGCAAGTTTCGTCAAGGATAAATTCCTTGAAATAACCAGAGGCATGATCGCGATGGGAGAGGCCTTCTGATCCGGTCAGAATTCAGGGTAAAAATAAAGAGACTGAAGCATTCATAGAGAATTGCTTCAGTCTCTGTTTTATTCAGCTGTGTATTTCTGTTACCTGATATACTTCTGCAGCGAAACTCTGTACAGATTCAGGATATCTTCCCTGCTCAGCTTCTCCGGATTGGCTTCAAGTCTCCACTTCTGTATCTCCATGAACTGATCTGTCCAGTATTCGATCTCTTCCATGGAAACCTCTATATCCACGTCCCTGTTGGTAAGCTTGCGGACATAGTCAGCAAATTCAGAAGTGTCCTCGAAACCGCATGCTTTTACAAGCGGAAGAACAAGAGTCTGGTCTTTGAACGCCTTGAGATATTCCCCGAGGAATATACCGCAGGCAAGTCCGTGAGGCACATTCTTGTGCTGAGAAAGCGGATAGCCCATTCCATGCGGAATCGTAGTGCATGACTGCATGAAGGACACACCCTGCATGAACGAGTGAGCACTCAGGTCATCAAACTGCTCTTCTGTCATGTTTCCTTCAAGAAGAGCATCCTTGAAGTTGGCGAAAAGGTTGAATGCCGCAAAGGAAATAGACCTGTTCATTATGTTGGCATCCTTGTGCAGGCAGCCTTCTATTCCGTGTGCAAGCGCGTCTATGGCACCAGTGTCCAGCAGGAACTGCGGAGATGACTCAAGGTAGCGTGGATCAACGAATGCGATCTTAGGATACAGCCACATGTTCATGGACTCCTTGGTATCCTTGTCTGATCTGGTAAGGACCGCCCCGCCTGTAACCTCAGATCCGGTCCCGGCTGTCGTCGGTACTGCGATCACCGGGATATCACACATGTTGCAGTAATTGTTGAGCAGCTTGCCCGGCCAGAAGAACAGATTGTATGGCTCTCCTGCCCCGTCATTGATAAACTGCGCAAGAGCTTTGGCAACATCAAGTGCCGCTCCGCCGCCTACTCCGACAATATAATCCGGCCAGAATCCGTCCAGTTCCTCGAACAGCTTGACTATATTCTCGACCGGAGGATCTGTCATGACATTATCGAGTACTCTGTATTCCACATTCAGCGACTCCAGCGCTTCTTCCATGTCCATGAGCGCCAGATTAGGAACGTTTCCGACAAACTTAGTTGTGACGATGACAGCCTTGCCGCCTAGAGGTTTGAGCTGCTCTTTGTTATCCCTGATGGAATTACGTCCGAAATATACACATGTCTGGGTATTATATCTGAAAGGTTTCATTTTCCAATAAATCTCCTGTATTGCATGGCGCCGCAGCGCCGATAATATCTGATGAGACTATTCTAACGAAAGAGCGGTATCGTGTCCAATCCACAATACCGCTGTCCGCAATCGCATTTTCCTATGTTATGCCATCTTTTCCCTCAGGAATTTTGCCGTCTCATCAATGATGTATACCGATTCAGGCAGCTCGTTCTGGAGCACATAGTCGTGGAAGAGTCCGTCGCACATATGTGTTCTTACTGTATTTCCGTCGAATGATGCGAATTTCTTGATAAATGCTTCAGTGTCAGGTCTCAGCAGTTCAACTGAGCTGTAGTAAATGAAAGCGTCTCCGATATCGCTCATGTCCTCTGCATAATACGGTGATACTGCAGGGTCCTTCCAGTTGCGCTCAGGAGCATATCTCTCCGAGCACAGGAACAGCACTTCCAGCTTAAGGCTCGGATCGTTCTTCTCGTACTCTGCAAGAAGAGGATTGTCCATTGCAAGGTCCACATCAGGTGAAGGGAATACCATAATCGACGGCCTTGTCTCATCGCCCTCATCGCGGAGCCTCATAAGAAGGTTCAGCGAAAGTGAAGTTCCGCATGAGTCTCCCATGAGAGCAACTTTATCATCCGGATAATATGTCCTGAATTCTTTGAATGCGTTATATACTGCCTCGTTTATTTCCTTATACTGATGCTCAGGTGAAAGAGGATAATCGTATGCAGTTACACGGAATCCTCTGTCTGCATAGTCCATCATCACATTGCAGTGCATGCTTGCTTCGAGTTCGAAGCCTCCGCCGTGCAGCATGAATATATGGATGTCAGGATCAGGAACGCTCTCGATCGTAGTCATAAATCTGCCGGCATTGAGAGGTCTTTCCACTGCATTGTATTTTTCAGGGAAAACGGATGCTCTGAGGTTAGCTCCGTCATTTCTGGTAGGATTTCTGAATTCTTCCAGGAAAGCCGCCATCGCTTCTTCCATGGCTTTCAGCTCTTCAGCGCTTTTGATTTCTTCACTCATTGTCAGGTCCTCCTGATTAATTGCACAAAATCCGGGCCTGCTCTGTCTGCAGGTCCGGATTTTAAAATCTTTACGATCAGTCCTTGATATATTTTGCAAGGGCTCTTCTGTAGATAGTATAGATATCTTCTCTTGTGAGTTCTTCAGGATTGGATTCGAGTCTCCATACCTGCTGCTTCATGAATGCGTCTGTCCACTCCTGGATCTCAGCATCGGTGACTTCGAGTTCTACGTCACGGTTAGTGAGTGCTCTTACATAGTCAGCGAACTCATCGGAGTTCTTGAATCCGCAGTCTTCTACTACTTCCTGTACGAGAGACTGGTCCTTGAAGTTCTTGAGCCACTCTCCGAGGAAGATGCCGCATGAAAGTCCGTGGCATACATCATAGTAGTGGGACAGAGGGTATCCGAGTCCGTGAGGGATGCATGTGCATGACTGCATGAATGCAACGCCCTGGATCATGGATGCGCATGAGATCTTGTCATAATCCTCTGCTGTCAGAGTATCGTTCAGAAGGTTGTCCTTGAACTCAGCGAACAGCTTGAATGCGATCTTGGAGAGACCTTCGTTCATGATGTTGGATGCAGCATAGATGTGATCCTTCTGACGGATAGCACCTTCAACACCGTGTGCCAGTGCATCGATGACTCCTGTATCGAGCAGGAAGAGCGGTGAATGCTCTACATATCTAGGGTCTACGAAGGAAACCTCAGGATACAGCCACTGATTCATAGCGATCTTGGTGTGGATGTCATTTCTTGTAAGAACGGCGCCGCCTGTTACCTCTGAACCTGTACCTGCGGTTGTAGGCATGGTGATCACAGGGATCCTGCACATATTCTTGTAGTTGTCAAAAGGTCTGCCGTTTCCGAAGAAGATGTCAACTGCGCTCTTTTCCGGATCATCCTTTCTCCAGTCTGTGAGCTGTGCAAGTGCCTTTGCTGCGTCGAGTGATGAGCCTCCGCCGATACCGATGACGAAGTCAAAATCGAAATCCTTGGTATCTTCATACATCTGCTCGATGTTCTCAACCGGCGGATTAGGAATTGTATAATCGATTACCTTATACTCAATTCCTCTTTCGTCGAACAGAGCCTTAACGTCCTTAAGTCCGATGTTCTCATATCCCTCGATAAACTGGCTTGTAACGATAACAGCCTTTTTTCCGAAGTTGTCAAATATATCCTGATGCTCCTGAAGAGCGTTGCGTCCGTAATAAACGCTTGTCTGTACATCAAATCTGAATCCGTCCATCCTGATCGGTCTCCTTTCCGTTGATGTTATTTTTCGTAGTTATAGTGAATAAGAAATCTGTATCTGATCTGTTTATTATCTGTTTATTATCTGGTCATGTATCTCGGCTTAGCTGCTATGAAGAACAGTACAGAAGTGATAACTGCAAGCACGATGATCATTACCATGGATGAATTATATGATCCTGTTGCGTCATACATAGCTGCGACGATAACTGTCGAGAAGGAAACTCCGAAGAAGCAGCCGCCTCCTACAAGGCCCATCTTCTTGGCAAATTCCTTAGTACCGAGAACTTCTCTTGTTGTTGCGCCCATCGGCATCTGTACAGCTCCGTCAGCGAATCCAAGACATGCTCCGCATGCATATACGAGCCCTGCCGGAACATCGCTTCTGAGATAAACGAGGGCTACGAATGTTACCAGAACGAAGCAGAGAATTACTGCCCATCTGCTGCCCCACTTATCGCAGATCCATCCGAGGATGATGAAACTGAACACCTGTGCCAGCCAGCTGAATCCCATGATGAATCCCGCCTGATCAGCATATCCGTGTGATGCTGCTATAAGTGCATAGTTGCCGAGGAGTCCGTAATCGCAGATACCTGCAAGAGCATATCCGATCACAAGCATCCATGCTCTCGGCGAGCGGAGTGCTTCAGCGAATGTTCCGCCTGTCTCGATCGATACTTTTTCAGTGCCTGCAGCTGCAGCCATCTCAGCTTCGAGTTCCTCCTGACCCAGGGCTTTGCAGCCTACCTCAGAAGGCTCTCTGTAAAGCATCACGATTATTACAGTAGCTGCTGCAGAAATAGCTGCACTGATGTAGAACGGGATCCTCCAGCCGATCGATACGATAACGATTCCCCAGAGTGTGTTGAATACTGCTCCGGAAGCCGGTCCGAAGGCCTGTCCGATTCCTGTATACTTCGCAGTGTTCTTCTTGAACCATGTAGTTATCATTACATTGAATGTATTGATATTTACGAATGCCAGACCTAATGCGAAGACGAATGCTCCGAACCACATGAACTGTATGGACTGTGACATTCCGAAGATGATGAATCCGATCGTTACAAACGCACCGCCGAATCCTATCATTTTGCGTGTACCGAACTTCTCCATGCAGGTTCCGTACACTGTGAAGCTTACTATTGTGTTTACGATACTGAGGATCGTAAATATTGTCATGAATTGTGCCGTTGTGCATCCGAAGGATTCAACAACGAATACTGAGTATGTTCCAAGTGCGTTCCAGCCCATTCCTGTCCAGGAGAACATCAGGAGCATGGCTGTCACAAGACCTATGGTCGAATACTTTCTGGTCAGTTCTTTGCTGCTCATAGTGCCCTCCTTTTATTTATAGATGCCGGCTTCTTCCTGAGCCTTAGGTCTCATAGCTCTGAAGATCTGCCATACTACGCCTGCAATGATCGCAGCGAATGTGAAGTACTGGATAGGGATGTATGGAGCATCGCCGCCGATGTTGTTGGCAAGTGTGATCAGGAAACCTGTGATAAACGCTCCTGCGTTCCATGTTCCGCCGAACAGTCCGCCGCAGAACATAAGTCCCTTAGGTGATACGATAGCGTTGCAGTCACGTACGCATACCGGGTGAAGTACGAATGTGCCGAGACCTACAAGGAATTCCGAGATGCAGAGCATCGGTACGTTGGCTCCCCATCCTGCACATGCCATTCCGGCTACCATGAGTGCTACTGCTACGAGAACGGAGAATTTCTTGAATTTCATGTAGATAGGTCCTACAGCTACGCCTGCTACGAGTCCGCCGACGGTGTAGAAAGCGCCTATGGTTCCGGATACTGCCGCACTTCCGAGGCTTCTGTAGTCAACGATTGCTGACATGTTGAGAACTACTGCATAAGGAAGCATCATGAAAGCTCCGAATACGAACGGGATAAGTGTTGCTCTCCAGTTATAGTCTGGCTTAGTGGAAACTTCTGTGCTGGCTGTCTCTGCTTCAGCTGCTGCAAGCTCCTCTTTGGTTGGCTCACGCAGGAAGAGTACAACGAGTACCAGCGGGATGATCATGAACAGGTGGATCAGCCATACAAAGTGCACATTCTTAGCGCAGAGCAGTCCGCCTACGAACGAGTACACAACGCCTGAGCATGTGAGTACTATTGTAGCTACGCCCTGCATGCGGCCTCTCATCTTGCCGCTGAAGAGGAATGTGATAACAGCCGATGCTGTTCCGAAGGTGAGACCGATACCGCATCCTACGATAGCTCTTGTAGCAAGTACGAAGTAGAAGTTCTCATGATAGAAGAACGGGATCACACCGAAGAGTACGAGGATGATGGATATCAGTGAAAGTGTCTTGTATTTGACCTTACTTCCGGCTATCGCTCCGCCGAGGATCGATGTCGGGATGATGCAGAGATATCCGAATGTCTGGAGCATCAGGATCCTGTTGTAAGGGATGTCCGGCCAGTACTTGGCAAAGTCTGCAAAAGCCGGCGCCATTGCGAAAGAGATCTGCTGGATCAGCTGCAGTGAAAGAACTCCTATTACCAGAGTACCCAATCCTTTCCCTGCGTTTATCTTGTTGTCAGAAACGCTCATGATTTTCTCCTTGTCAGAAAAGTTTGAAATGCAACGGTTTGTATATGATCACTCTCTTTGTTTGAATTTTAACTGTCTCCTCGCGGCTAATCCAACACGGGTATTCTATGGCCAAAATCGAAATCTTGTATTGTGCTTTTACCATCATGGATTCTTTCGATCATGACCTCACGCAGCGATCCCGGTATAACAAAAGACGGCCTTCACTCCTCAGGCCGCCTTCTGCATGGTATTAATATGTGGTTATATGGAAATGTTCTTATTACTTCCAGTATGGATCCAGCTCGAGTCTGAGTCCACACTTGTCGCAGTAAATAACTACTGTATCAAGGGAATTAGCTACTGCTCCGCACTCAGGGCATCTTACCCTGCGGCCTCTCTCAGCAATTGCTGCCTTGAGTTCTTCTACATCGCAAGTCATCCACTTCTTGGTGATCTCTGCAAAACGATTGTTATCTGCCATTTCTATTCTCCTTTATTCTTCAGAAACTGTAGACTTATCTGTCAGCCTTCAATTAGCCGAGGTAGCTGCCGTTGCAGACCTGGATAACCTGTCCTGTTACACACTGACCCATGTTGCTTGCGAGGAAGAGGCATGCATTAGCCTGGTCGAAGCCTGTTGTGTCAGGAACCTGATAGTTGAAGTATGGGCCGGAGTACTCGAGCCACTTCTCGCCGCCGTCCTGCTCTCCTCTGAGGTTAGCAAGGTGTGCAGGTGTAATAGTTGCTCCAGGAGCTACAGCATTTACTGTGATGTTTGTATCCCATGTTCTGAAAGCAAGGTTCAGTGCAAGGTTGTTAACACCAGCCTTGGTTGCGCAGTAAACTGTACCGGCACAAGGCTTCTTGCCGTTTACTGAAGAGATGAAGATGATTCTGCCTTCCTTCTTAGGCAGGAAGAATCTTGTAAGTGCCTGCTGTGCATAACGGATCGGTCCTGCGAGGTTGATGTTGAGAGTCTCCATCATGTGGTCTTCCTGAACGTCATCGATTACTTCCATCTCGCCCTTGCCTGCATTGTGGAGCAGGATATCGAGATCTCCGAATTCCTTCTCGATAACATCATATACATGCTTTGTATCCTCAGCGGAAGTTACGTCTGCCGGAACAGCGATAGCGCGTCTTCCTTCTGTGAGACATTCTTTAACCTTCTCAAGAGCCTGGTTCAGTCTCTTCTCGCCTCTTGCTGTGATGATGATATTAGCGCCTTCTCTTGCGAAGACCTTAGCCATATCAAGACCCATTCCGTAGCTTGCTCCGGTGATAAGAGCGATCTTTCCGTCAAGAATTTTTTCCTTCATGGTATTTTCCTCCTAATTTATTACCATTGGATTTTAATATCTGATCTGTTTTTGTCCCGTTTTCCCTGATTTTATTATTATCTGAACTGGTAGCTGGACATGCTTGCTCCGGCAAAAGCGTGAGCCTTGAAGATCCATGCGCCGTTCTTTGCATCGTTGCAGCAGATGTATATCTCGTTAGTTCCCGGGCGAATTGCAGTATGTGTAACGCCGAGGTTGTCTCCGTTTTCTCTGCCTGGCATCAGGATCTGTCCGATGAGCCAGCCGTTCTTGTTGAAGACCATTACTCTGCCCTGGCTGTACATTGATACGTACAGGTTGTCGTCATCATCGATCTCGCATGAATCGCATACGCCGCCGCCTGTGAAATAATAAGGAACGTTTACAGCGAACGGAGCGATGCTTGTAGGACCCTCTCCTGTAAGTGTGACCTTGAGAAGTCTCATTGATGTGGACTCTGTGATCCATACTGTCTTCTCGTCCTTGGACAGTGCTACGCCGTTAGGGCAGCAGAGCTTGTCGAGGAGAGGCGTTACGCTTCCATCAGGAGCTACGTAGTATACTCCGCCGTCAGGATCGCTTACGCTGCCGTGCATGTGTGTATAGTAATATCCACCCTTGGAATCGAAGCACATATCGTCTACGATAGGTCCTTCAAGCTCGACCTTATAGTCTGTTCCGTCAGGATTGCATGAGAATACATATCCGCTCTCGAATACAGGACCTACGCTAGGGATGAAGAGACGGCCATTCTTATGAGGCTTAACAGCCGACATTGCTCTCTTCTCAGGATCCTCGAAGACTACAACATCTTCCTTAGTGTCGCAGTTGACCTTGTGAAGCTTGCTTGCAGGGCCGCCTGCCTCTACAAACCAGAGATTTCCTTCTCTGTCAAAATTTGTTCCCTCAAGGTCGCTGAAGCATGTCTGCTCAACCTTGAGCCATGGCTCTGCTACGATTGTCTGTACTGCAGCTTCGTTAGCCGGAATCGGCGCTATCTTGTCCTCAGGTCCGTATACCAGTGTGTTGTTAGAGTTACTCATTACTGTTCTCCTTGATATTTTGCTTGTTGGAATAACTGACTGAGTGATCATGTCTAAATTATATTGACCATCGAAAATGATGTACAACACAGCTTTTCGTTCGAATTTCTCTATGATGGATTTTTCACAAAAAAAGCAGGGGATCGCCTCAATGCAATTCCCCGCATTTCGTTACTCATTCAATTATTATTTTTCGTTCAGATGCTTTATCACTCTGGCAGGAACGCCACCCGCAACAACATTGGCCGGTATATCTCTGGTGACGACTGCACCTGCCGCGATAACAGAATTGTCTCCTATTGTCACCCCTCTTGTTACCGTAACACTGGAGCCGATCCACACATTTTCACCTATAGTTATAGGCGCAGGATGCATAAGAAGTCTCTTGTCAGGATCTAGGTCATGGTCCAGTGTAGCCAGCACAACGTTGTGTCCGATGAACGTCCGGTCTCCTATCGTGATGCCGCCCTGATCCTGGAATTTGCATCCGGCGTTGATAAATACATTTTTGCCAATCGTTATATTCTTTCCGAAATCCGTAAAGAACGGTGGATTGATCCTGAAGCCTTCTCCCGGCTCCTTTCCGGTAATCAGGGCGAATAATTCAGTTATTTCATCCGGCTCATGCCACTGATTGTTGAGCTCAAACAGATATCTCCGGTTGGAAATGATCTGTTCCCTCATTGCAAGGAGAACCTCAGCATCTTCGCCGATCGTATCTCCGCGGTTGAACCTTTCAAGAAGTTCTTTTAATTCCATGCGATCATCCCTTTCGGATCAGCGTTCCATTTCGCCTTTATAATTATTGATGCCGCCCATGTTAATAACATTGGTATATCCCATCGACTTCAGTCTTCCTGGCTTCCTCCAGTTCATCATTTATGCTCACATTCCTTGCGATAAAGAACAGATATCCTGTTACTATCGCTGCTACCAGCGGTATGGCTATGTTAACGCCTGCGGCATCACTGCCTGATCCGGTAATTGTCCTCCACAGGATCTCTGCGATGTTCCATAATACTACAAACAGTACTACGTATATTGCAAAAGCAGTTTTCTTGTCTTTTATCATTTGCCTAAACTTCTTTTCTACCCTTCTATCCTACTGTCCGGAAGTCTCTTTCATGCTCAACAACCGGGACTGTTCTGACGTCCATGCGCTCGATACGCACATACGAACCTCTCTCTATCGCTATGATCACGTTATCTATCTGCGCCTCTGTCCCCTGCACCTCCATAGTAACAGAACCGTCAAGGTCATTTCTTACCCAGCCGGTCACACCATACAGATCAGCGGCATGCCTGGCACGGTATCTGAATCCGACACCCTGCACCCAGCCATAGCAGACGATATGTTTTCTGATGATGCGGTCCATATCAGGCATCAAATTTCTCCAGCAGCTTCTTCACTATGAAATATGAAATTGTCATATCAAAAGCGTACAAACCCAGATAAACCGCCGTGCAGAACTTAGCATGCTTTTTATAATTCCAGTTTCTGAAGAAATCTTCGTTAAACATCATATACCTCCATATCAGGAAAAAGAATAATTATTACTTATGATTCTTGCGACTAAACGCATTAAGTATAGACTAATGAGTTTGCTATGACATGAAATAATCATCTATATCTTGCTTTGTCTGCAGTATCCTCTCTGCTCCAAGATTTTTAGAAAGTTGAATAGATCCGCGGAACGCATTCTGAAAATCTGATGTATCGAATGCCTTCTCCACCAGTTCATCGAACTCATCGAGTTCATCATGCAGAGCATCAATATAGGCATTGATTTGTTCTTTCAATCTCTGATCAAGTTCAGCCTGATGGGTAATACATTCATCTATCACGCTCAGTTCTTCTTCGTAATGGCTGTATCTGATTTTCTGGAATATCAGAGCTCCTACAGATTCTGCAAGTTCCAGCCTTTTTTCAGGAAGCAATGTATGGCTCATTCTGTCTGTCATCACAAGAAATACAGCCTCAAGGCTCACCCACAGATTTTCTTCTATAAACTTGGTTTCAGGCATACTTCCAGTTTCCAGCGCCTCAGAGTTTTCTTCCATCAACGAGACGATTTCTTCCAGCCTGTTTATTGCTGTTTCGGATGCATTTTCTCTCATAGGATCAATTGCAAACGCGATTGATTTCCTATATAGGTCAAACACCATCATGGAATAATCCTTTGGATCTATCATTGCTGCATTCTCTGCTGCAGCAACCATTATACTGTTCCAGTCATCCTTAGTCAGATCAGCAACTGAGCAACCATGTTTAAGTTTTGACCACATATTTATCAGAAATATCGTCGCAGTTTTTATACTTAGATCCGTTTTATCCTGATCCAGTATATTTTCCGCTGCAGGAAGATATTTCTCTATAGTATTTAGAGCATTGTTGAAATTGTTGTTCTGTTCTCTCAGCGCAACAAATATGTTATTGCTGTTGAGATTATTTAAAGTACTCTTACAGAGCTGAAGAATCTCATGTAAATTGATTTGTGCTTTATTGTTGCTATCCATAACCTCACCTTATACAGTTTTACTGAATAGTGCAGACAGGGATTTGGCATTATTGACCATAGCTCCGAGTAACATTTTATCATTATCATTGAGCGATATGTAATCAGATCCAAATAATCTCATATTATCTGAGAACTGCTTCATCAGCTCATCCCTGAGCGTAATTGTTTCTGCATTAATCGCATGTATAGTCTCAGTTACTTCCTTAAGAGAAGCAGTATTCTCTTTTACAGACTCGATTTCTTTGTTCTTTTCCTTATTGTTAAGAATCCTTTTGCGAGAGAAGAGCGCTATCGAAGCGAGAAGACTCGCCCCTGCAATACCCATTCCTACAGGACCGGCAAGAGCCAGAAGGGCATTTCCTGCTACAACGCCTCCTCCGCCGGCAGTAAGGGCACCACCTCCAAGCCAAGCCAATGCAGCGTTAGTTGCAGCCGCTCCTGATAATGTAGATATGGCAGTTCCAGTTGAGGCAGTTCCGAAAGTAGTTGCGATCCACATTGCTGCTGTTGGTGCCGCGCTCATTACAGCTGCACCAGCAGCGATTCCAGCGCCAGCACTTCCGGCAGCTTTACGCGCATCCTGAAGTTCTTTTTCAGCGAATGCCTCTGCTCCTTTGAACACAAACTTATTCTTTTTGATCTCTTCAAAATCGCTGTCAAAAGACTTCGGACTATTAGCAATACTGCTTACCAGCTCCGTCACATTGTCTATAACGTCAACTGCACGTTTCCTTTGAATATATAGGTTAAGGCCCTCCTCATTCATACGCGTATATTCCTCATTATATGCATTTATTGACTCTTCAAGCTGATTATCGAGCTCTTTAAGTTTAAACTCTAGATCACCTTTCATCTCCTCGACAGACTCCTTGATTTCTGAAGCTTTTCCTTTGATTGCATCAACATCAATACTGTCTATTCCTTTCTTCGCAAGGTCTTTTGCATTTCCTGCAATCTTATTTAAATCGAACTTGTTCGCCATTACGTTATTCCTTTCTACAATGATGCTTTGAAGCTTCTACTATATATTTATTTTACTTTAATTGATTCATATATGAAAAACTTATATATAATAATGGCCACGAGATGTGGCCACTAACACTCATTCCTAGTTCCATCTGTTTACATATTTGATATACTGTGATCCCCCAAAAGCTGCTGCAGTTACTGTCGCAAAGGTGCCAACGATTTTCAAAACATCTGTCATGCGGTTTGATGCCAGTGTTTGTGCTGCTTCCCTTGATTCTCTAACATGCTGACTAGCAACCTTTTTCATTTCTTCTGAGCAATCTGGGTTTTCCATCATCCTTAACCCAGTTTCATGTTCCTTTGATAGCATCTCCTGAGCAGGATTATACGCTTTATCAACTGATGAAAAACTCTCTTTGATGGCACTGCATATACATTTCCATCCTTCCATCGTCCATTCTATTCCAGGTACTGCAGGTCCTCTTCCTACTGTATTGATATCATAGTTTTCCATTTTGTTACCTCCATATATCTCAATTCTTCCAGTATTGTCTAAAGTAATCAGTGTCTCACTTGAGTTAGTGATATTACGCAGTTTATTGCTTGCGGTGCGTATTTCAATCCTTTTGCTACTTTCGGGAATACTCTTCCCGTTGCCGAAGCCATTGGTCCCGCAGCTATTGGCGCTACAAACGATAGTACATTAAGTGTAGTCTTGACTCGTTCGTCTCCAAGGAATTCCTTGGCTTTTTCCTTGAAACCTTCTATGCTTACTGTTGTTTCAGCCTTTTCTCTTGCCGATACTGTTAAGAAAATAGTATTCATAATGCACCTCCATCAAACCCTTCTCTATAATTCAAACTTTCCCATAGTCATTAAATATAGTTTTGATTTGGATCTTTTCTACGACCCAGCGTATCCCACCCGGCCCGACACCGCTGGGATTGAAAGGAGTAGAAAGGAGGTGTAGCGAGAGCTGATCAATCATTTCTCCTACTCTCACCAGCCGGGTGAGTAAATCTATCAGACGCGTTTCAGAAGTTGATCATTTTATGCTTCTGTAGACGATATTGCTGATTCAGCGTTTATTCTATTATCAAGGTTCTTGTTTGCCAGACAGCCGTCCTCTGCACTAATCTCAAGTCCAAACTCTTTAGCCAGATTCGGGTTGCTATATATCTTGGTTGCTAGTACTGATTCCAGCACTCTTTCTCTTATGATCATTATCTTTTGTTCCTTTCTTCTTTGTGTCTATATTGTATGTCCGTAACAGATCATTCACCATGGCAACGTTTGCTAAAAAAAGATCGCATTTTTATCATTGGATATAAAAAAGCAGGGCACTTTTTTCAGTACCCTGCACATGGCTTAAACTCGCCACTATTTGTTTAACAACTCCTTATATTTTTCCATGTCGATAATGCCACTTGACATCATCTTCTCTGTCCAAACTTCCATGGCACTTACCGCTAGTGACACTTTTTCAAGATCCTTTTGAATGCTGATGAAATCCATCATCTCATCATCGGTAATTTTACCGTCCTCAGCAATCTCAATTAATTTTTCTTGTTTTGCATGCATCGAATTAAGAGAGGCAATAAGCTTCAGCACGGTTTTCTCTAAATCGATAAACTTTATTCTCGGAACATATCGCTGTCCCATAGGACATTGATTGGCACAATAATAATTACGAATATTAGGTTCTCCGTATTTATCCGCCATTATCATTACATCTTCTGGACTCGGAAGCTGCTTCTCACTCTCAATACGTTCTAATTTACCTGGTTCTATGGTCTCGAGAAGTTCGCTGGCTTGATCACGTGTTAGTCCCAGCTTGTCTCTGACCTCTCTATACATATTCATAAAAGCTCCTCGGTATATATCTCGTCGCAGTACATTGCAGTTTGATATCATTATGCCATTGTATTAGCTCTCATTCAACTGAATGACCCTTTGTACGTGTCCGATTAAATCAACGTTTTGTATATAAGAATACGGGTGACAGCAGCACATCAAATTCTGACATAACTGATAGTTTTACCGTCTCCCGCTAGTATTTGAAGTGTTTTGCCTCTTCCTATTCGAGTCCTTGTTTAATCGATTTTGGTTAAGGCTTCTATTATCGCTTCTTCAAGTTCTTTCTGCTGTGTAGCTGTTAGGCTGTCTGATGTCCTGACAATGCACGTTCCGATTACTTCATGTGATCCTGACGATGTTATTGTTCCATCAAAACCCGCCAGATATTCTTCTCTTTTTTTCGCCTCTTCTGCAGTCTTATAGACTTCTATACTGCCGCCGCCACTGGTTCCTGCCTCAATGATGTCGTTATCCATGTATGAATGGTCAACAAGCGGGCTCGAGAAATACACCTGTGCAGTGTAACCACCGTCTTTGTGCAGGTTCCCATTCGGATCATGATCCTCAGTTGCTGCAGCTATTCCATCAATATCTTTGACATTCTTCAGACAGTTGATCACATAAGCCTCTTCTGGTGCATTGACCAGCTCATACTTTTTGATGCTATCGGACAAGGCTTTTGTTGCATCATTTAATGCCTGCAGCTGATCTGCATATGTAATCTGCTTCAATTCTTTTGTTGCAGCATTTATTTCTTCAACACTGCCTGAAGCTTTCGGAGCATCAAATTCGATTGCGCTTGCTTCAGATATAGCGGTCTGCAATGCAGGTTTAAGAGTATCATCAAGAGCAGGCCGCTCATCATCTACCACTGCTTGTGCATCTTCAACATCTGCATCTCGTTTTTCAAGTTCTGCCTGAATCCTGGCCACCTCAACATTAAATGCTTCCTCAGCAGCTACCTCTTCTTCGGATTTTGCACAGCTGACTAATGTCAACATAAGTATCATCGCTATAGCGATTGTTATGATTTTCTTCATTACATTTATACCTCCATTTATAAAGGCTCTTCCTGTTGTCTCTTTACTTATCACAATAAATCTTTCCGATTCACCTCAACATCAGTAACTTCTTAGCTCATCTGACAGCCTCATAATGCCACTTTTCCCAACTATACATCTCGTTGTTACGACGAGGTCAATGCTATGCTATCGATTTTGAATTCGTTACATACAAAACGACCGGCAAGGGTATCCTTGCCGGCCGTGCATTTGTGTGATTATTATGCCACGATTTTCTCGTAGCGCTCGCTGCCGATAACATCCATCATCACGCTGTAAGGATCGATGTTGCCGCTTGCTACCATTGAGAAGATTCTTGGTGTGCATCCGCTGACGAGTGCCACACCCTGCTCGTTCATTGTTACAGGCTGCTGTCTGCTTCGGCTCTGGACGTTCCAGAACACGACGTCAGGCAGCTTGTATCCGAAGTGAGCGAACTTTCTCTTAGCGTTCTCGAAGTTAGTCAGCTCTGCATTTGTGACGCAGTAGTTGAACTCCATGTCCGAGATGATGTACAGCTTCGCCGGCATCTCATCCTGCGGGATGCGGTGTGTGACCGCAGCTGTGAGGATGAGATCGAATACCGACTCGAGGTTGGTATCAGCGATCTGGCTGAACGATGCGATGTATCTGAGTCTGTCAGCAAAGGTATCACCCTTGATCTCGATCAGACGGGCATCGCGTGAGAACTCGATGAAGTAGTTGTGGAACAGGCCCCTGTTTCTCTCGGCAAAGTAGAGTCCGAGAGAAAGCGCCACGCTCGCAGGCTTTGGGCTGTTTGTGTAGTACATAGAGCCGGACGTGTCGACAACCGCGATCGCATTCTCATCGCCTCTGAAGTCAGGCAGTGAAGCCCATGTCGCGTTGAGTACGCGCTTCTCATCCTCAGATATGTCCTTCATGAATGAGTTGCCTGATGTCCATCCAGTGAGGAACGGATCAACAAGCTCGTAAGGCATGAGTGTCTTAGCATTGAGCTTGGCCTTGCCCCTGGTTACCTTGCTGATGAACTCACCGT
Source organism: uncultured Eubacteriales bacterium (assembly GCA_902786355.1). Taxonomy (GTDB): domain Bacteria; phylum Bacillota; class Clostridia; order Peptostreptococcales; family Anaerovoracaceae; genus Crickella. The sequence goes on along the minus strand of CADABZ010000012.1, from coordinate 10,543 downwards.
AACGCTCACCGTCATTTCTCACGAAGGCCGCACGGTACTTGAACATAGCCTTGGATGGCTGCTTTGAGTAGTCGAACGTGTAGTCCTTCTCTCTCAGGTTGTTCTCGATGATGCGGATCTTCGCACGAAGAGCTGTGACTGCCTTACGATAGTCTCTGTCAGTCATCTTCATGCTGCGGGCGATCTTTTTCGCCATAGCAACAGTCTCTGCATTGCTTGCATTCACAGATGGCAGCCACTTTGCCAGAAGTGAGACACCCTCACCTGCGGCAAGAGACTTCATGTCTGCAGCAAACTGCTCAGAGACATATGCGAGCATGTCCTTCTCGCACGGTGTACCCATGAGAGAAAGCAGGTCATCGTATCTGCCGTGCTCACCGAAGAACTCGATGTTCTTTCTGACTGATGCCGGCTCGTTGGCTGCGAGATAGGTCATGACAGTCCTGAAGACTCTGCGCTCACCAAGGCCGCCGCGGATGTCTCTCGCGTAGAAGAGGATCTTCATTGCTTTGTCCGCATCCTCTGTGTATGCACGGATGAATCTGTTCAGGATCTCCTGCTCAGATGCCTGTCTAAGTGCACCGACTGTCGCGAACAGGTCAAGGCAGTCTGAATATGTGCTGACATGAGTCACAGCACCATTCTCGGTCAATGTCTTATTTGATTCTCTTATAAGCGCCTTAAGCATTGTCATCATTACTATCACTTCCTTTCTTTTCAAAATTTCAACCAGGAGCAACGCTCCAACAAGCTCGCTTGATTGGAGCTCCCGGCGTCTGTTATAGCCCGGGCGCAAAGCACACTATACGTTTTGCCTGATGTACGTAAAATAAGTGGCGCAAAATTCTTAATTGCTGGTTGTGCTTTTCTGCCGGGTGTTTTCAAGATGCCTTGTTTGCATACAGGAATCGAACCTGTGACTGTCTGAGTTGTGATCAGATACTCTAACCTCTGAGCTAATGCGCTTGTACGTTGCTGTAGGCATCTTTCATTGTTGGTCCGTACGGGAGTTGAACAAGTTGCTCCCGTTCATTATTGCCGTCGCCGGCCTCGTCACCATCTGTCACGAGGATCTCGTCGATAGTGACGCCGAGTACGGATGCAAGGATCACAAGGTTGTCGACAGTTGGGAGTGAGTCACCGTTCTGCCACTTGTAGATCGCCTGCGGGTTGGTGAATCCGAGTACAGTCTGGAGCTCTCTTACAGAGATGCCTGCAGACTTACGGAGGGTCTTGATGTTCTGTCCTGTTGCCTTAAGGTCGATCACCGGGACAGTCCAGGTGATGACCGTTCTCATGTTCATTGCATTGTCCGTCCTTTCCGGCCCTGCATAGGCCGGAAGAAGTGCCGGCCTAGCTTGCCTTATAATTGAATATTGGTTTTAATACTTCAATAACATCAACTGACTCCTCGATGACATCGATGATGTCTTCGAGTGACTTATAAGCCATCGGCGCTTCGTCCAGAGTAGCTGTATTTACCGATGTGGTATAGATGCCTTCCATCGCCTTTCTGTAGTCTTCCATCTCGATGACGTCTCTTGCCTTGCTCCTTGACATGATCCTGCCTGCGCCGTGCGGAGCAGAGTAGTTCCATTCAGGATTGCCCTTGCCTGTTGCCAGGACTGAGCCGTCTCTCATGTTGATAGGGATCAGCACAAGCTCACCTTCGTGAGCAGCGATAGCTCCCTTACGCAGGATCATTTCATCGGTGTCGATGTAGTTATGGATAGTGTGGAATGCATCCAGTGCCTCAAGCCCTGCATGCTCAAGGATGATCTCCGCCATGTGCTCTCTGTTCTCGCGTGCAAAACGCTGGCAGATGACCACGTCGTGCAGATAGTCTTCGAGGTATGTGCCGTACAGGTAGCAGAGGTCGTCAGGTATTTCCGCGTCTCTCTTCTCCCATTTGAGAGCCTTGAGCGCATCCTGGATCTCCTTATTGCGTCCTGCAGCCTTGTACTCCTCGATGATCTGATCACGCTTTGCAAGGTACTCTTCCTTGCCGTGGTTAAGGTCGATAGCGAGCTGCTGATAAAACTCTGCGACCTGTTTACCGAGGTTTCTTGATCCTGAGTGGATGACGAGATACTTCGTTCCGTCCTCAGCCTCATCTATCTCGATGAAGTGGTTGCCTCCGCCGAGTGTTCCGAGAGACCTGCTGAGTCTCGTGGTCCTCTCGAGTTCTCTGTAGCATCTCAGCTCTGTCAGGTCGAATGGCCACATCACTCTCTCCCAGGTGTCGAAGCCTGACGGGATGATATGGCAAGCCTCATCGACTTTCTCAAAATCGATATCCACTTTGCCGAGCCTGACTGTGTACATGCCGCAGCCGATATCCACTCCGACCACATTCGGAACAGCCTTATCTGTGATCGTCATTGTTGTCCCGATAGTGCACCCCTTGCCGGCATGCACGTCCGGCATGATCCTGATACGGCTCCCTCTTGTCATCTCGGTATCGCACATCCTGCGGATCTGCTCTATAGCCTCATCTTCTACTACTCTGGCAAAGCAGATCGCTGTATTCACTTTGCCTTTGATCTGTAACATTTCTGTTTCCTTTCTCTGTTTCCGATTCTTACTGCTGAATAATTCTTCATTAGCGAAAAAAATCCGCTCATCTCGTTATGAGACAAGCGGATCTGGATTCTCTCTGATATGCCCGGCATCTAAATCACTTGCCGCACACTCACGATACTTGTCTCAAATTTGCACACAAAGAAGCGATCCATCAGATCAATGCCCTGATGTTTCGATTCCGCACTTATGCTCTTCGGCGCAAATCTCAGATATAACATGTGTTGTGTCTTCCTCTTTCTGTGGTTGAATATATGCACTGGCCGGCGCGTGATACCACGCACCAGCCATAACTTCTTTTTTCCTCTGTGAATATAGCATAATCAGCAGGGATTTGTAAATTCTACCTGTAGTTTAATTTTTGCTTCTCGCAGTTCTGTCCGCTTCATCTGCAGATCGCTTTCATTACTTCACGATATGCTGCGAACAGCACGCCTGCTACAGGCCAGACTATCCATGTGATCTCCCAGCGCATAGTCACAAAGCTCCAGCCAAGATATACCGCAGTTGCAACAGCCCAGTATATGCCGTCATACTTGCCGGCCCTCTTGTTGAGTCTGGTATAGTCGCCTTCTTCAAGAAGCCTGTCATAGCCGCCCTGTCTTATGCATGTCAAAACGATCAGTTTAACGCCAGCCGCTACTATTATCAGCATCGCAGCAACACCGGCAATTGGAAGCAGGTCCGTATTGTTGGAATACTTCGTCATCTCCATGATCATCGTCGGAACAGCGCCTATGATGCACATCATTATTCCGATTATCAGGAGTCTGCTGTGTGTCTCGGCATAACCGTCCCTGCGTTCCTTTACCATCCCGCTGACACCGTACTCTGTATCGATCGGAGTGTTATCGAGGAATTCATACGGCTTTCCGCGCATGCTTTCTCTGATGAACATGCCGACGGCTGTTGCTACTATTATTATAAGAATCGCAGTTCCGAATGCTCCGGCAACAGCTTCTTCGAGTCCGATGAAGCCCGCCTCAGCCAGTCCGGTGATCACTATCATCAGTACAGGGGAAAGGATGCACATCATCACGCCTGTGGATATCCTGGATGCTGCTCTCTCGTTGTGTTCAAGGAATGAAGATGCTTCTTCCATTGATACACTTCTGACAGCATCTTCGAGGCCCCTGTCTACCGGTGCAGTTTCTTCCGGATCTGCAGCTTCCAGCTCGTCTCTCAGAAGATAATCTGTACTGACTCCGAAAATCTCTGACAGCATGACTATCTTCTTCATGTCCGGCACTGCCTGAGCGCCTTCCCACTTGGACACTGACTGTCTCGATACACCGAGCTTATCTGCAAGTTCTTCCTGGGACCATCCGTTTTTCTTTCTGTTCTCTATTATCTTGTCTGCTAATATCATTTTGAATCCTCCTGATAAAAGTGTCTTCCGTAGTTCTTTTGCACCTCTAATGTACAGTTTTAACGGGTTGCACTCTATCAATCAGGCTTTTCAATCTGTCAACCGGCGGTTGCAATTTGCCTTTCCTTATGCAAAAGCGGTTTCTCAGAGTCCCATACGCCCTCTACAGGCTGGCCACTATCTCAGATACAGCCACCAGCGCTGCTTCACCGCTTATCTTTATCCTTCCGTTCAGAGTTCTGTACGGATATATAATACCATAGCGATCCGGCTGTCCGACACTGCTGCAAAAAAAGAGGCAGCCACTATTTTCAGGTGACTGCCTCTGCTGGTCGATTATTAAAGCTCATGCCGGCCAAAAATGTCCGGTTATTTGTGTCTCAGATGGTTGATTCCTTTTTCAGTTTCAGTCTCTATATCGATAGTCCCGATAAGCGTGTCATCTTCGCAATTAAATACGCCTATCATATTGCTGAAATCAACTTTTTCCTTTTCTGTCAGACGGTTACCTTGAGAATCTATGACTCCTGTGTAGTAATCATCGCTGGAGATCTCTATATCAGACAGCAGCTCTCCAACGGTCGTTCCCTCAGGTATTTTGCCTATTGTCGTCCTTCCTGTATCGGAATACACCAGATAACCGGTATTCTTCAGGTTAGTGCCGGTGATGACCTTTGACGGAAGATTGATCTTATCATATTGACTGTCCTTGATATTGACAGGCACAAGTGCGTAGCCCTCGTAATCTCCTATGCCCTTGATATACGCATAGGCTTCGGATCCTATTTCTATATTCCTTATGCCTCCGACAATGTAGTCCACGCCTTTGACAAGATGTTTTCCTTTGTAATGGATCCGGAATTCAGGCAGCACCGGGTCACCTGAATAGTCTACATAGGTGTTTCCGCAGATATTTACTGCCGATTCTTCGGTCTCTTTATCAATATACCAGTAATTGATATCGACTCTGCCGGCTGATCCGGAATCAGTATCATCAAGCTTTTCTGAGCTGCTGTATTGCCATTTTGTATAATTGCATTCTGAATTGATAGAGTCGCTGTACTGAGCGATCCATAAGTCTGTATTATCAGGCAGGTCCCGGCCATTATTCAGATAATTCGAGAAGAAATATGAATTAGCATATATACCGGCATCATATCCATATGACTGAACAGTTCTGCAGAAGGCCTGAGCAGCCGCGACCGCGTCCTTCTCTGTGAGTCCACTGAGTCTGCTTCCGCCCTTGTTAAAGAACTCATAGTCCATATATATTGGCAGCATGAGATCTCCGGGCCCTATTCCAAGTTCCCGAAGTCTTGATATGGCAAATTCTGCCTCTCTTTCACCCTCTTCAGCATCCAGTGCCTGGGAGAATACGTAAGCGCCGCACATCATCCCGGCCCTTCTCGCATTATTGTAGTGTTCCCTGAAACTTTTATCGTACTCGATATTGCCCGATCTGTTGAGTGTAACGGAGATCCGCATTATAGCAAAATCTATTCCTGATGCCTTTGCGGCTTCCCAGTCTGTGTCATCATCCTGATAAGAAGATACATCGACACCATCCACGATGAGAGAATTACGAAAACGCTTATCATGTTCATGATCTTCACTGCGGTCATCATAATCCGCCGACACTTCAAAGCCGGCAGAGGATATCGCAAGTATTAAAAGCAACATGACAGCAATTGCCTTCTTCATCATTCTCCTTTTATCTGAAACAAGCATTAAAATAACCGCTTTCTATATTTAACGTCTTTTCTGTAAAGACTGTATATACGTTTTATGTTGATTATATGATGGCAGCGCCAAGGATTCAGTATCAGATTGTAAATCAGATCTCACCAATTGTAAATGATTTCAGGTATATTTCCCGGAGTATTTGCTACCGCATCGCACATCTTCAGTTCTTCTTCGGTCCCGAATCCGTACGCGCATCCTTTTCGGGTAGGACGCGGAAATCTCCGCTAATAGCAATCGGGATTTTTACGGAGAATACGTCATTAAAATGACATTGTGCTGTATTAATTGACCAAACAAGTATATAAAATCAGGAAAGTTTCACTCACTTCTATTTTTTTAAGGAGGGGCTTATAATGGGAAAATTAGATGGTAAAGTTGCAATTATTACTGGATCAACATCGGGCATGGGACGCGACACTGCTTACCTCTTTGCAAAAGAAGGCGCTAAAGTTGTAGTTACCGGACGTAACGAAGAGCGTGCTAAGGCTGTAGTTGACAAGATCAAAGCAGATGGCGGCGAGGCAATGTATGTAATCGCTGATACAAGTGATCTGAACTCACCTCAGAAGATTTTTGACGCCGCCATGGAAGCTTACGGCACAGTTGACGTTCTTTTCAACAATGCCGGAATGATCAGCATGCAGCCGATCACAGAGCTCAGCGTAGAAGAGTTCACACAGGTAATGAACGTCAATGTTACTTCTGCATTCATTCTGTCGAAGCTTTGCGCTCCGATCATGAAGGAAAAAGGCGAAGGCCACATCATTAACACTTCTTCCGTAGCTGGCTGCGCTGCTCACTGGGGCCCAATCGCATACTGCACAAGCAAGCATGCTATGAACGGTCTTACCAAAGCAATGGCTCTCGAGCTCGGACCTGAAATCCACGTTAATGGCATTCAGCCTGGTGCTATCATGACTGCTATGTTCGACGAAGCAGGCGGCCCGGTCGTTGACTTCATGACAAGCCGCTCACCTCTTGGCCGCGTTGGTCAGGGCAGCGAGATCGCAACAGTTGCACTGTTCCTCGCAACAAGCGATTCATCATTCGTAGACGGACAGCTTCTGCGTGTTGATGGTGGTGTAGACTGCTAATCTTATACACAGCCTGTACATCGCTGATCGATCGTAAGATAATCGCACTATAATAACAAACCCCTTTTACCATTCTCATTCTGGTAAAAGGGGTTCTGTCATTTATCCGAATATCAGAATCCATGATACTATCGGTATTATCATCTGCAATAGTTAAGGTAAGCTGCATAGTTAGCTGCAGTAGTATGTTCGCAGTAAACACCTTTTTCTGCCAGTGCTGCCCTGGCATCAAGAATCTCATCTTCCCTGGCATGGATGGACCTGACATCGTATTTGTAAACATACTCAAGGATCTCTTCTGATCTCATAGGTTTGCCAATCGCGATTCCTTCAGCTATAGTCGGTGCAACATCCATCTCGACATATCTGTCCAACCCCTGTTCTGCAGCTCTCTTGTTGGTACTACGACTCTGGCAGGTTTGTGTGACCGAAAAACTCTGCATATATCAGTACCCCATTTTAGTCATGATCCCATCTGCGTCGACTCCCGGATGTGTCAGATAGAGTCTTGCTATCTGCTCAGTCAGAGCTGTATCGAATCCGTATTTATTTGCAATATCCTCAGGGCTTCTGTTCTTCTGAGTTTCTTTGATCACTATTTCTATCTGTTTTTTCAGATCAGCTGTACCGGTTTTAGAAAGAACCCCTGCATGCTTTTGAGGGATCTCTATGCGCGTTATGGTTATCCCGCTTTCGGTTATTTCTGCAGCTGCCATTGTTATTGCCTGGTGAAAGCGCCTTGGCCCGCAGCTGCCGGGATTGAGCAGAATAGTTTTACCCTGTCTGCTTTCTTCATACTTATGAGAATGACCGAATATAACAAGATCATAATTGCTGAGATCTGATGGAAAGTCTTTTTTCTTATGAGTCATATATATGCGGATGCCTGCCAGTTCAAGATCAAGGGACAATGGAATATGCTCCGCCCAGTCTTTGTCATTGTTTCCACGTACAACGTATACCGGTGCGATCTCTTCAAGCTGATCGATTATATCTTGTCTGTTAATGTCCCCGCCGTGAAGGATTACATCGCATCCCTTAAGCGCTTCCATCACTTCTGACCTGAGTAGTCCATGTGTATCTGAAATGATTCCAAGCATATTTTTATTTCTTCTTTTTCTTTTCCGGCAGCTCTGACAGTTGTTCAAGGACAAAGTCCAGATATTCTTTTGTTGATGCCATATGAGCCTCCTATGCATTCACGAGCTTAAGGAACTTTTTGTCGTTCATCTGCTCATTCGTAATGTATTCTCCGTCATGGAACAGCGCATAGTTTGTGACCGGAGTCGGTGCACTCTGCGCTTCTTCTCTGCTTTCGATATGGATCGCATGGAATGGTATATCATTCTCTTTGGCTGTCTGCTCCAATACCGGAACATATTTTGCATTGAATGGGCACTGGCTGGTGTAATACAGTACATAGCCTGTCTCTTCTATATGTGGATGCTTCGCACATTCCCTGAAATGAGGCTTGTCTGCATCCGTCACAAATGGCAGGTACCACAACTGAATGCCATTGTCCGCCTCATCACATACGGTAAAGCCCTTATATTTTAGGAACTTTGGATCAGCAAGGAAAGGCTTCTTCTTAGCTGCTGCCAGTATACACAGCCCTTTTTTCCCCTTTTCTTTACTGTCTTCGATACAGGCATCCAGTAGATCTGTAGAGTATCCATGCCCCTTGAAAGAACCGGACACCCACAGACAGTCGATATACATATATCCATCGGCACTGATCGGCACCCATGCATACTCAGCCGGGATATATTCAATAAAACACTTTCCGCGCTCCACGCTCTTCAGAAAGACAAGACCCTCATCAAATCTGTCAGACAGCCATGCCTTCTTCGATGAAACCTGGACATCATTATTATTGGAAATGGAAACCTGGACATCATTATTATTGGAAATGGCACAGCAGATGTGCTCTTTTTCCAGATTGTCTTTTGTAACTCTGATGTACTCCATAAGATCAACTCCCTTTCACTTTTATTGGATGACGGATCACTGTCTTCAGCTTCTCCGGTGCAACTTTCCGCGCATCGCTCAGATAGATCTCGTGGTGGTACCTATGATCCGTGATATCAAGATCATATCCCTGCTCTTCCATAAATCTGTGCATCGCCTCTACTGTTGCAGGCTCATCATCATAAGACCCGATATGCATACACTGAACACACAGACCTTCATCATAGGAAAAGAATTCCACCTTTGAGAAATCCTGTTTCTTCTTTTTCGTGGCTTCGTTGACAGCCCAGTCAAAATCTTCTTTCGTTACAAAGTCAGGCAAACGAGTAACGGATATCCACCGGAAAGAATCCTTATTGGAATAATCAACGCCGATCACACCATCCTGCCACCAGAATCCTTCAAGTGGCGGCACCACATAATCGAAGTATCCTTCGATCTGATGATCACCCTTCTTACTCATCTTGATCGTATAAGCAATGCCATACAGAAGGCCTATCGACTGCTTGTACTCCCCGTCCTCATCGTTAGGATTTCCGCTGCCGCGCACCGCAATAAAATTCATCTTCGGAACAGTCACAATGGAAGGCGTTCCCTTTGGCATATAGAACTCTTTATATTCTTTCTTGAAATCAAACGCCATAGTTACTGATTCTCCTTATATATCTTTAATGTTTCTTCGGCATTCCTGCGGATAATGTCCCGCGCTTCTTACACATCATAACAAGTCTAACACGACAACTATATGTCATGTTTATTGTATCATTTTCGTCCATTATAAAAAAACAACTGATGGGGGAAACTCTCCACCAGTTGTTGATCAGCTAACTTTTCCGGCTTGTATTCTTCGTTGCCGACTATGTTGATATTGCCTCGTTATTTGTTACTGTACGACTGTTCCGTTCCTGACTGCATCGGCAAAGGCTAAGATGCTTTCTGATTTCATGATAGCAAGACCTTGGCTTTCATCGCCAAGTACCACCAACTGATCTCCAGGTGAAATCTCAAAAATCTTTCTTGCTTTAGCAGGAATCACAATCTGCCCTTTATCACCTACAGTTACCATTCCGAAGAGATGTTTCCCTTTTGGTGGAAGCGGCATACCCATGCTATCCTCCGATTCATAATTAGCCAGGTCATCAAGCGACACTTCAAATATTTCCGCCAGTTTTTTACACTTCTCCAAATCGGGAACAGTTTCTCCGGTTTCCCACTTTGCTACAGACTGCCGGGAAACGCCAACTATATCAGCTATATCTTCCTGCGTCATGTTTTTCAGTTTTCTAAGGGTTATCAGATTGTCATGAAACATCGTTTTTTCTCTCTTTCTTTATTCCGAGCACCGCCCATCTGAAGAATGGTATTCTTGAGATTACGGCGTTCAAGGC
>CADABZ010000012.1:0-373 GCA_902786355.1 uncultured Eubacteriales bacterium | reverse complement strand
TGGTTTTCCAAGAAGCAGGGCTACTGTTGATATCCCAAGGTAATGAAATACATATAACCCAAAATTGTTTTTACTCATCCATACCGTAAAAGCGTTTTGTTTATCAGCATACTTTACTGCACCGCTAAGAATCGCCATGCTTGCCAACCATCCGAAAACTGTAAACAGAATCGATCTGTTGATAGGAGCATCCGCATAGTTGTCACCAAAGTACATGATGCAGAAGGCTGTTCCAATACCTACCCCAAGAACAAGCAGCAACACAAAATATATCTTCAGTGTCGCAATTACCTCATCATGTGAAAACACAAAGTAGCCAAGCAAGAAAGCAGCTCCGTAATATCCAAACCGATAAACCACAACAACCGGCGTG
>CADABZ010000011.1 GCA_902786355.1 uncultured Eubacteriales bacterium | reverse complement strand
TTTGGTTTTGTTCTCCCGGATAGTGTATTCTTTACCGGCATCATCCGTGTATGTATAAATCAGGGTTTCGCCTAATAGCAGTGTGTCTTGATAGGTGTAATTATCTGCTATGTATTCAGGTTTGTAATAATATGAGCCATTCTCTTCGTCGAGATTTGTGATAACGATATAACCATCTCTGAAGTCAAATTTGTAGTTAAAGATCTGTAAACCTAATGCAGAACATACAACGACAGTCAGTGACATTATAAGGATCATTGTTGCGCACAGAATCAGAGCTCTCTTTAAGATGCGCTTTGAAGAACGAGGGCTAACATGTGTATATGTAACGACACACTCAGAATTATCGATCTCATTTGAATCAAAATAGCGGGCGTGTGATTCAAACATACGCCGTCCATATTCTGCCAATATTTTCTCTGCTTCTGCTATATGCTTTGACATTTACATGACCTCCCGGCTGAGAATGTCTGCGAGTTTTATCTTAACGCGCCCCATGCGTTTTCTGAGGGCCTCCGGACTTATCCCCATAAGTCCGGAGATCTCTTTATAACTGTAACCAGCGCCATAGTAATAGCAGATGAGGTCTCGATCTTCGTTAGATAGATGCCTTAATGCATTGGCCACTTCTTCCGAAAATCCATATTCATCTCTGAAAGTATTGATGTCAGGCTGTCCCTCTATATTAATAAATCCTTCAACATCCGAAAATGTGACATCTGAATCGTATTTTGACTGCTTCCTGCGGATTTTAAGCGCGGCATTCTTCGTGACTGTGTATATGTAGTTTCTTGCATCTGCGGAGTTGATGTCGGCTATCTTACCCTGATTATTATATGCAGAAAGCAGTGCGTCCTGAACGGCCTCCTCGGCGTCCTCTCTGTTGCCTGTGATCTGGAGCGAAAGCTTCATCATCATCGCCTTATATTTATCTGAAATGAGTTCTGCAAAATCCTTTATTACAGAAACCAGAAATGAGATCATCGTATCCTCCTGTAAGATAGTGACTTCATTATAGCGGTAAAAACTTTTTCGTCAAATGCTGTCACATTTCCTGGCCGGAAGAGATTTATATAAATGAAGGCTAAACGAGGACAGCCAAATACTGTACTGACATAGTATATCTCAATTCTATGTTCGCGTATAAAAACAAAAAATATATATAGATCATGTCACATTCGGGGGGTGATGCAGATTTATATATGACAGACAAATTCTGCGAACTTGGAAAGGAGAGTAAATATTATGAGAAAAGGAATTGTCTTACTGTTATCGCTTGTGATGGTGTTTGTTATGAGCGCAGCCTCTTTTGCAGCTGATCAGGAGCCAGCAATAATTGAGGATCCGATAGAGGAGTATTCTTCGGTAGCAGGTATCGATGCAAGCTTAACGCGAAATGGATCCGCCGCTATAAGTACCATCGTTGTAACGGAGAAGGTGGATCTGAGTTCTGTTAAAGGGACGCTTACGTTAGTAAACAGCTCTGGAAAGAAGATTTCTTCCAAGAATGTTACGTTCACCAGTCACGGAACAACGTTTTACAACAGCACATCGTTCAATCTTTCAAAGGCTGGTACTTATAAGGTTAAATTCTCAATAACGACATATAAAGGAGGCGCAAAAAAGGAAACCATAAACGGAAATACCAACTCAATAAAAAAGTAAGCATCTGTATGTAACGTTTCAAGATAGTTAAATCCACAGGTTAAAAATGCAAAAGGAGAATTATATTATGAAGAGGAGATGCGCGTTGTCAGAAGGAAAAGACATTATGAGCATAAATAAAGAAAAGCTCAGGCCAATAGTTAGAGATATAAGTACTACGCCTCGCTCATACATACTCGAAGACGAAGATGTCACTATATCCTTTAGTTTAGAACGCAAAAAGGAAAGTATTAAAAAAATACTCAACAACGAAGGAAATGAATAAAGCTACAATGGTTCAGGAGGAAACGATTATGAAAAGAATACTGATAGTTAGTCTGTGCGTGCTTATGACTCTCTTAGGAATAGCATGTGCAGATAATAGTAATGCCAAATCCGATGTTGCGTCAGAGACAATATCAGTGCCTAATGTAGTTGGCATGAATCTGGATGATGCTAAAGAAGTCATCAAAGAAAGCGGGCTTGTTATTGGGAATATTGAATATATTGATAACAAAGAAAACGCGTCTGACACTGTTGACACTGTTTTGCAGCAGTCTCCAAAGGCTGGGGATGAGGTTGATTCTGGAGAGGCAGTAGAATTAGTGGTAGTTGCCGAATAGAATCAAAAAAGGAGTAAAAAATGAAAACAAAATATGTAGCTATATTATTGGTGATGGTTTTGTCAGTATCGTTGTTTACGGTAAACTCTTTCGCTGAAACTGCAAAGTATCAAATAGAAGGAGGAACCTACGAAAAGATAAGAAATACTGAAACGGTAAATATAGACAACAAATTGTATCAGTATTCGTATTATTCAAACCCTTTGACGAATGACAGAGCGATAGAAGTTCGAAATATTTCTGATGAAGTTACTGATTATGTTACAATAATAAATAATATAGTTTATCTGAATGGGGACGCTATTGGCTCAATCGAAGAAGGAGATGATTCTTTTGGCAGCGACTCCCGTTCATTATAAGCAGCTGGATCGTGGAAAAAATTGGGCAGCAATAGCAAACGTATTACTTGGGCTAAGGGAACAGCAAATGCTATTGTGGCAGCAATTATTGCAGGCGCATTAAGCTATGCAGCAACGGCTAGTACGGTCATTGCTGCGACTGGAGTTGCCGTTATTGGAGTTTTAGCAAGTCAAACAACTGGTGGAACAGTATCATACACGGTTTATAGTCGTAAAGCGGGGAAATTGACAAATTACAAATGGTCTTGGAAGTTTAAGGCGTCTACAGGGGATAAATATGGTCCTTATACATCGTATACAAGTGTATAAATGTATGGCTAGGAACACAGGAGGAAAGTTATGCACAATACGCTCAAGTATTCGCTTATAATAACAAGTCTAATGCTTGTTTTGACCACGTTTATTATTCAAATAAATAGTCCTGAATATAATTGTGCTATTTATGTTATCGCATGTATATACTCATCTTTTGTTTTGATCTTAACAATTGTTAAGTGCATAAGAAATAATCTATCAATAAAAAAATACAGGTTTTTTCTGGGACTAATGTGTTCATTCTTATTGAGTGAACTTCCTGTAATTTATTGCTATAGAGATGCGGAGCATACGATACAACAAGACGCATCTCATTATATACAAGCACTTACATTCATACTAATATTTGGTTTGATATCAATGATTGTGGTGAATGCAATTCAAAAATGAGGCTCGTGAGGATTCTAGCTGTCACTCCGGATTTTTCGGTGCAAAGATGAAAACAATGAGTAATGATTTATGCTAAGAAAAAAGAGACTGTTGCATGTCTAAAAAAACGGCCATCGGCCGTTTTTCATTTTACCTTATTCATCTGTACTCTCACAGCGAAACCGCCGCGATAGAAGTAGAAGTTCGAATAGGTCAGTTGTGGTGTCCCAGGCGCGATTCGAACGCGCGACACCCGCTTTAGGAGAGCGGTGCTCTGTCCCCTGAGCTACTGAGACAAATTATGTATCAGATATTGTTACTGATGCTCAAGTATGATAGCATAATTCCCCTTTGATGGCAAGGCGCAAAACAAATAAAGGGGCTGTCAAACTACAATGTTTATAGGTTATAATAATTATGTATAGTCATAAATATGACTGATTAAATGCCCATTAACGGCAAAGGAGGCCTCAGATGAATAAAAGGGTAAAACTGGTGATTGCGGTGATGATCGCACTGTGCGTTGCGTTCTCACTTGGGGCATGCCATAAGTCATCTGTACAGGAACAGATCAGCGGAAAGCTCACTCAGGCGCTGGATGACAAGATCGTAATAGACTCGGAGGGCGAGACCGTAGAGATCAGGACCAATGACAGTACGTTATATGACCTCAACGGAGCAGAGCAACTGAGCATCAATGACATAGTTGATGTAACTTATCACACTACTTCAGGCAAGAAGTATGCAGATTCGATACAGCTTGTGGAGCATGTACAGGAAGAGCAGGTATTCGAAGGCACGGTCACAGAAGTGACAGACAAGAGCGTGACTGTTACAGGCAAAAACATGACGGTGACTTTCGTCCGAAATGATTTTTCTGAGACAGAAGGTGATCTCAGTGTAGGCAGCAATGTCAGGATCGTCTACACAGGAGATATCAGCGAATATCCGTATGCTTCGAAGATCAATGCGACAGCAGGAAAGAAAGAGACCAAGACTATCAGTGTCAGCGGTGTCGTGTCTGAGTTCACAGAGACTTCGATGCTTCTCGCTATCGATTCAGCTAACTCATACAGATTCACAATCGACAAGAACACCAAAGTCACAGGCGTCGACAAGTATGTAAGGACCGGTGATACAGTCACAGTTACCTTCCAGGGAGAACTGGCAGAATCACCTGTTGCCATGACGATCGACATAACCAAGAAAGCCGAAGAGTACAGACAGTCAGTCAATGGTACTATCGATAAGATCAGAGATGACTATATTGTACTGAATACAAGCAAGAAGGCGTATATTATCGGATTCGACAAATACACGAAGTTTACAGGAGACAAGGCTGAGGAAGGCTGCAAAGCTGAAGTCACATATCGCGGAAAGCTCGGCGGAGACTGCACTGCTATTATCGTATACTGTGTTAAGAAGACACCGGATCCAGTCAAATATACAGTTACTTTCACAGACGGAAACGGCAAAACACTGAAGTCAGAGAAGGTCGTAAGCGGAAAATCCGCAACAGCTCCTGCTGCACCTTCCAGAAGCGGATACACTTTCAAGGGATGGGATAAATCCTTTACCAAGGTCACCGGTAATATGACGGTCAATGCTGTCTGGGAGAAGCAGGCTGCCAAGAAACAGGATACTAAGAATGGAGAAGAGAAGGCTGAACAGAAGCAGGATAGTAAGAAATCCGATCAGCAGCAGGGTCAGAAGCAGGATCCGAAGCAGCCTGGACAGAAGCAGGAAGAGCAGTCTGATACTGCAGATCTGAAGGTGTTCTCCGGAACTATCTATTCGTGGGATGATGATGACAGCACGGAGGGAGAAAACGCGTGCGATATCATCAATGAAGACGGATCACATGTACAGCTGCTGATCAGATCAGAGTTCGAGGCTGTTCCTGAGGAGTACATACCTGAAGCAGGCGATACTGTAACGGTAACATACGATGCGGTCAAAATGGAGCTCTACAGAATCGAAGTGATCCAGAAGCATGAGGAAAACCCGGGTCCGGATGAGCAGGATCAGAAAGAACAGCCACAGGAAGAACAGACTGAACCTGAAGAACAGCCGCAGGAAGAACAGACTGAACCTGAAGAACAGCCACAGGAAGAACAGGCTGAGCCTGAAGAACAGCCGCAGGAAGAGCAGGCTGAACCTGAAGAACAGCCGCAGGAAGAGCAGGCTGAACCTGAGGAAGACACCGTGACAGAGGAAGATATCCTCGTCACAGGCAAGGCCATAATCATTGAAGGCAACGAGAAGGAAAGAACAGTCAAGGTCAAAATGGATGAGAATGTCGTCGAACTGAAGCTTGATGAGAAGACTACGATCGCTTCCGGGTATTACCCGCAGAAGAATGACGAGGTCAAGATCGTATACAGCAAAAGCGATATGACACTCAGAGACATCCAGCTTATACGCAGGGCGGAGACAGCTCCGGCTGCTGAAGCAGGGGCCGATGGTGAGTAACAACAGCGATTATTGATATATATTCTCAAGAAGAGTAAAATTTAATTACTGATCAGTTAATGCTGTGAAGTGATGCAAGTCTCTTTCGGGAAACAGAGCATCAGCGGTTTCATTCTAAGGGTAAGGAGCAAAAATATGTATAAGGAGACTTTGAGACAGGTCTGGGCCGAGATAGATATGTCGGCGTTCGACCATAACGTAAAAGAGATAAAGCGCCAGATGAAATGCCCGAATATGATCGGGGTCATCAAAGCTAACGGCTACGGACATGGAGCCACAGAATGCGCTAAAGTTCTTAAATTCAATGGTGTCGATCACTTTGCGGTCGCTACTCTCGAGGAAGGTGTCAACCTCCGTGAAGATGGCATCGAAGGAAGCATCGTAGTACTCGGACTCACACCTGCAGAATGTGTTGATACAGTTATCGAGTATGACCTGACACCGGTGGTAATGCATTATGACTATGTCAAAGCGCTCAGCGATGCTGTAGTTGCAGAGGGTGCAGAACCGGCAAAATGCCTTTTCGCACTCGATACAGGTATGGGCAGGATAGGATTCAGAGTCTTTACTGAAGAAGAACGCGACTTTGCCGTAGAAAACTTCAAAAAGTTCGCAGAGCTTCCTGGTATAGATCTGCGCGGCGTGATCACTCACTTCTCAACTGCAGACGAAGAGCAGAGAGAGTACACCGGAATGCAGATCGCTAACTACAATGCATTCATGGAGAAACTCAATGCTGCAGGCTATGATCCTAAGAAGATCTGTGCTAACTCAGCTTCGATCATGGTATATCCTGAGATCCACTTCGATGCATGCCGTCCGGGCATCATTCTGTACGGACTTGCACCATCCGGATATCTCAAGGGCAAGGTCCTTGACCTGAAGCCTGTAATGACTGTCAAGGCTGAGATAGTCAATCTCAAGACAGTTCCTGCAGGAACATCTGTAAGCTACGGCCGCAAGTTCACTTCTGACAAGGATACTAAGATCGCTACGATCGGCATCGGATATGCAGACGGCTATTCGAGACTCAACAGCGGCAAGATCAGCGTCCTCGTCGGAGGCATCAAGTGCCCTGTTGTCGGCAACATCTGCATGGACCAGTGCATGGTGGATGTCAGCGCAGTGCCTGATGTAAAGCTTGGCGATGAAGTAGTAATTCTCGGTAAACAGGGAGATCAGGAGATCAGCGCAGACGATCTGGCAGCTATCAACGGAACGATCAACTACGAAATCACATGCTGCTTCGACCTCAGGATCCCTAAGGTATATATCAACTATCCGGAAGGAATGTACAAATAATCAATGAATTCTTTTACACAGTTAGATGGTAACTTACTGATCGGCATCCAGCGTACGCTGAATGCCGATTGGCTTACGCCGATAATGAAAGCGATAACCTTTCTCGGAGAGGGAGGCTACTGCTGGATAGCAGCCTGTATACTTCTGCTGATATTCAGGCGGACGCGCAGACTCGGGATAATATGCACGCTGTCGCTTGCGTTCACTTTTATATGCTGCAATCTGGTGGTCAAGCCGCTTGTAGACAGAACACGGCCATTTGAGATGTTCGCGGCGGTGACGGCGCTCCTGCCTCATCCGGGAGATGCGTCTTTTCCGAGCGGACATTCAGCCAATGCTATGGGCCCGGCCTGGGCGATGCTGCTGGCATCACGTCCGGTCAGGATCGGTTCGCGAAAGTCTTATGACGAGACCCCGTGTCTGGGATGGAAGGGTGATGGCGCAGATCCAAGGGCCGTGCATAAGGCAGGCATAATAGTCGTCGTACTTGCGGTGCTGATAGGATTATCCAGGCTGTATCTTGGCATGCATTATCCATCGGATGTAGTGTGCGGCTTGCTTCTGGGCATACTCTGTGCCTCGATAGTTCACACTGTCATCATAAAAACAGAAGCGAAGCGTGGTATTATCGGCGCATAGATATAGAGGATATTGAGAAGGATTATACTAGAATGAGAAGGACAATATCACTGATACTGATGATAGTGGTCACAGCTGCACTTGCGATGACAGCATGCAGTTCTTCCGGCTCACCGGTCGGCTTCTGGGTAATAGACAAGGTCACTGCCGACGATGTAGAGATGAACGCAGAGGATGCAAAGAGCATCGGACTGACTGCGGTGGGCTCTGTAAAACTGCAGAAGAGCGGCGGCTGTGAGCTCAAACTCCTCGGAGAAGAATACACGGGCAAGTGGGAACAGGCAAAAGACGGCACTATCACTATAAAATACGACGAAGAGATGACTCTCACCGGTAAGGTCAATGACAAGGGTGTCATGAAACTGACCGATCCGCAGGGAACAGAGTATGAACTGTCCAAGTGATATACATGCAGACTACAGTATCAGCCGGGAACTTAGGACCCGGCTGATATTTTTTGGAAAGGAAACAGATCATGGTCACGATTGGAAACGACTGGGATCAGCTCCTCGAAGGCGAATGGAGCAAGCCATATTATCAGGAACTAAGAGAATTCCTTAGAGAAGAGTACCGAAATGGTACAGTTTATCCTCCGGCAGGAGATATTTTCAATGCGCTCAGGACGACGCCTTACAGTGAAGTCAGAGCGGTCATCCTCGGCCAGGATCCATACCATGAACCGGGTCAGGCACAGGGGCTTTCCTTCAGCGTGCCGAACGGAATGCAGGAACCGCCGTCACTTGTCAATATCCTGAAGGAACTGACAGATGATCTTGGTGCAGAATACGCGAGGCCGGCAGGGACTTCTCAGGGCGAGGCTATCCTGATGCCATGGGCCAGGAGCGGGGTGCTCCTGCTCAATGCTGTCCTTACTGTGCGTGCGCATGAGGCGGGATCGCATAAGGGCAAAGGCTGGGAGATCTTCACCGACAGGATCATTGAACTTCTGGCATCCAGAGAGCGGCCGATGGTCTTCATACTGTGGGGCGCTCAGGCCGGGAGTAAGAAGGAGCTCATCCTGAAGTCCGAGGGAGGAAAGCGCAGACATCTTATCATACAGGCGCCGCATCCGAGTCCGCTTTCGGCTTACAGAGGTTTCTTCGGTGGCAGGTATTTCTCAAGGTGCAATTACTTCCTTGAAGACAGCGGAGAGAAGCCTGTAGACTGGCATCTCTGATCTGCATAGAAGCAAACGGATTGAAAAGAATACATAATTGGGTATATTATTAAACGATATCGAATGCCGGTCTGATGACCCGGCACAGAAATAATAAAAAGAGAGGTAACTATCAAAATGAAAAAGTTCAGAAGATCGCCTGTTGCGATCGCTTGTTATGTAATAGCAGCTCTGCTGGCTGTGTATTTTCTTGCTGTTATATTCAGCACGTTGTCGACCATCAATGAGTACTACGCTCAGTACGATATGAGGGCCGGATTCGGGGAGACCTTCGGATATCTGATGCAGAACGGCATGTCAATATTCGTCAACGCTTTATTGGTATTCATGGCTGGTTTTATTCTTGAAACAGTCAGAAAGCTCAATCCGTCGAACTGGATGACAGATGAAGAAATCGCAGAAGCCAGAGAGGCTAAGCAGCTTGCCAGACAGGAGAAGCAGGCCGCAAAGGGTGAAGCAGCTAAGGTCAAGGCTGGCGTCATCACTGCCGAAGAGGCTGAAGCAGCTAATGCTGAAAAGTCAGTAGAAGCAGTTTTCGTCACACCGAAAGAAGAGAATTCAGATGCTGAAGCTGATGCTGAGACAGAAGCTGAGGCGGAAGAGGCCCAGGAAGATCCTGAGGAACCTGCAGCAGAGACCGAAGAAACTGCCGCTGAGGATGAAAACGCTGATGAAGTGACAGAAGAGAAGGAAGCTGCTGAAGAATCAGCAGAAGAGCAGGCAGAATAATCACATCTGCCAGGGATTTAAGGACAGAGGATCGATCATGATCAGTGCAAAGTATTTAAGATTTTCATTTGCTATATTGCTGGCTATAACTGTGTTCTTCTGTATAGGCACTTTGGTGCCGGCATCCGCGCTCACCGCGGAGAATACCGGAGGCTTTATAGTCGATGTTGCTCCGGAGGATGCAGATAAAGTCAGATTTGAAGAAGGGGTATTGTACATCTCGTGCAATGCCGATGTTTCTATGGCTGACGGCATTTTGGACACAACACAGCGGATCGTTATTGACGGCGACGCCGAAGTAACACTGAGCGGAGTTGCGATCAATGCTGAGGATGGTCCGGCGATCAGGATAGAGCCGGGGGTCAAAGCGACCCTCAGCCTCGCGGACGGCAAGACCAACGAAGTGACCGGCGGGGCTAATTTTGCCGGTGTCGAAGTCGGCTATCAGTCAAATGGTGAAGGTGAGCCTACGCTTGCTGATCTTACTATTGACGGAAACGGGGATCTGAAAGCGACCGGCGGATCAAACTCTGCGGGCATCGGAGGATCCTACAACAATACCGGTGACAGGAAGACCAGCGTCTACTACGGCAATATCACAATAGAATCAGGAAATATCGAAGCAAGATCTCCGGGAAGCGGAGCGGGTATAGGCTCAGCCGGCAATAACGGCGGATCCAGCGGTTCCTTCAAGGTCGATAACAACGGCTGGGGCAAGATCACCATAAACGGCGGGAATATAACTGCGGAATCTCCGAGCAGAGGAGCCGGTATCGGCGGAGGCAATCATGTCGACAGCGGTGTGATAGAGATCAATGGAGGCACTATAGAGAGAGCGGCCGGAGGCAGCGCAGGCATAGGAAGCGGACTTGGGAGCTCAAACTATGGAGGTGAAGCTGAAAAGGGCAACGGATACTATTTTGCCGACATCACGATCAACGGCGGGCACATCAAAGAAGCCGCCGGAGGTTGGCTTGCTGCCGGAATAGGCGGCGGATATGAATGCGATGCCATCATTACGATCAACGGAGGCACCATAGATAAAGCGACTGGCGGAAACGGCAACGAGGGCTCGTATTATCAGGGTGCGCCCGGAATCGGAGCCGGATATCAGGGCAATGTCAAATTCACGATGACCGGAGGCACCATCGGAGAAGCGATCGGAGGCTGGAGTGCACCGGGGATCGGATATGGTGCAGGTATCCAGGATGCTGATGGCAAGAAGAGACATCCTGACTGCGAGACTGTCAGCGCTGAAGATTCTCTGATCAGAATCACAGGAGGCACGATCAGCCTTGCGCAGGGCGGATTGTATGGCGCAGGAATCGGAAGCGGCAACGGATGCCCGGTCTGCAATATCGAGATAACAGGCGGAGATATCAAGGCGGTCGGCTATTCAGATCCGGAAGATCTTAAAGCAGGCGGCGCCGGCATCGGATCAGGTGCAGGAGCGGCCAGCGGACTCAAATACAGCAGAGATACTGATGAGAACATCAGCATTACCGGAGGCAAGGTCCTCGCTATAGGCGGATGGGGAGCCTCGGGAATAGGATCGGGTGCTACCAATCCTTACGCTGATACTATAACTATAGATGCGAACAAGACTGACCTTCAGGCATACGCAGACGGAACCAAATTCGCTATTGACACCAGGATCCTGAGCGAAGACGGTAAAGAAACGACCAGCCGCACTGAGGGCAGGACTGTCAGTGACGGATACATACTTCAGGGTACCTTCGTTCATAACTACGAAGGCGAAGGCTCTGATCCTGACCAGAGCCCGGAAGGACTGGCCTCAATTAAGATAACCAATGACGGGACCGGAGATTCAAAAGAGCTGACTGAGATGGGAAATCTCACAGGCTATCGTTCGTTTGCCACGGATGTTCCGTCAGCAGGTGTGTACACTGTCTATACAGATGATGAAGCGATCGGCGAAGGCGGAGGAAGATACTTCAGCGAACTTCCTACAGACCGGTATGATAAGAAAGAAGCTGAGAAAAAAGGCAAGCTGGTACAGTATACTGTCAGCGGCGGCAAGATATCGGACAACTTCTATCTCTTCCCGGTCAAGTCTGTAGTTGTCGAGAAGAAAGTACAGGCAGAGGGCCAGCTTGAAGAGAAACTGAACGCGACTGCATACTTCGGAATCTGCTTCAAAAACGCTGCCGGAGAGACAGAGTTTGTCAGAAATGATGACGGAAGTATCTGGAGACAGAAGATAGAGATCGTGAACGGAGTTCCTCAGGGCAAGGCGTATTTCGTCAATCTGGACGACCGCAAGTATGACGTCAGGGAGATAACCGAAGACAGTACTGACTCGCCTGTGGGGCAGAAATACGGAACCCTCACTCTTAAGAGGATAACGACACAGCACGGTGAGACTTTTGGCCTCGACGAAGGTGCTGCTCACGCGCTTGACATCCAGACAAGCATAGAAGGAACAAATCGCATAATAACTGTAACTGATACATCTGCTGAGGGACAGGGATCCCTCACACTGAGCCTGTTCAATGGTGAAGAACTCATCGACGGAACATCTAAGAAGCTTGTTGATGGAACGGCTTCATGGACTGTTCCGGCGGCTGACAAGAGCGGAAAAGAGATCGAATACAGGCTTGGTGATACAAGCAACAATGCGACGATAGACAGCAAAAACTGGAGCGATGAAGTCAAAGTGATCAATTCCTATGGAAAAGATGATCCTGATGATCCTGACGATCCTGACAAACCGGATGATCCTGACAAGCCGGTTCCGCCTGATCCGGATAAGGACGGGAAAGTAAAGACCGGAGATGAATCCGGTCTCGGAACATATGCCGCTATTCTCGCAGGCGCGGTAATTCTGTTCACGGGTGCAGGTGTGTATATTGTAAGAAAGAGAAGAGAAGAAGACCGTGAACAGGGAGAAGAATAAGTATGATTGAATGGAAAGATGTTGAACTCAGCGATAAGCCCGCAATAGAAGACAAGATATGCGCCAGCGGCTGTCATGGAGCAGACTATGGCTTTGCCAATCTGTTCATCTGGAGAAAAGCTTACAGACCTAAGATCGCATTCTGCGGCAGCAGACTGCTGGTCGGCATGCCTCAGTGGAATGTCTATGCATATCCGAAGGGAGACGGCGATCCGACTGAGTCGGTCGAGCTGCTCCTCAGAGAAGCACATGAGCGCGGTGAAAAGCTCGTCATAAGAGGCCTCACAGACAAGACCCTCGAAGAGTTCCTGCCTCTGTACGGCGACAGATTCGAGATAACTGAGGACCGCGACAATGCCGACTACATCTATATGACATCGAAGCTCTGCGACCTCGCAGGCCGCAAGCTCGCATCAAAGCGCAATCATATCAAGCATTTTGAACGCAACGGCCCGTGGGAGTTCCACAGGATCTCTGCTGATTCATGCGGATGCATCACATCCTGCAGCGATACCGCAGAGAAGGGCGAATACAAGAGCTCTTCAATAGCGGAGGCAAGAGCTTTTGTTGATGAATTCTACAAGGAAAAAGACGATCCTGATCTGGCTGATGAAGCTGCAGCTATAGAGGAGCTGTTCAACAACTATGAGGAACTCGGATGTATCGGAGGACTGCTTTTCCAGAACGGAGAGCCGGTAGCATTCACTGCCGGGACCAGACTGGACAATGAAGTGTTCGATGTGCATTTTGAAAAGGCTCTTCCGGGAGTCGAGGGCGCATACACGATGGTCAACCGCGAGTTTGCAAGGATGATACATAACGAGCTTCCTGAAATAGTTGCTTTCAACCGTGAGGAGGACATGGGACTCGAAGGTCTCAGAAAGGCGAAGGAAAGCTACCATCCGGACATCCTTCTCATGAAGTATTTCGCAAGAGAAAAATAGTGAGATGAACGCATATTCCGGGATAAGGAAAGTAACAGAAAGAAAAGAATACGAAGGACTCAGAGACCTCTGGTGCAGAGTGTTCGGTGATCGGCCGGAATTTGTTGATGCCTTTTACAGGAGGTTCGGCTCTGAGCCGGGCACCGGTGAGACTGGAGATATTGAAGGATATGTCATCTGTGACGGAGACAGAGTCGTATCGGCTCTGAGCCTGTACAGGTGCGGGACGATGTATATCCCTGAGCTCTATGATGAAGAGGGCGAGGGATCAATGCCGTGTGATGACAGAGAATTCGATGGCCTTCCTGTATACGTGACATATGCTGTCTGCACCGATGAAGAATACAGAGGGCAGGGACTTGCCGGAAGTCTGACGGAATATGTGAAGAACCATGTGACGGAAGACCTCGGCGGCATTTCCATCGTATCGCCGGCGGAGCCTTCACTGGAGGATTTTTACAGTTTCTATGGCTACAGAAAAGGCTTTTTCGCATTCGAGGGAAGAGCATTCACGGACATGCTGGTATATGAAGATGATATGTTCGATGAAGACGATGACTTCGATATATTCGATCCGGGCCTCAGTGTAGTCTCATGCGGGGCAGCTGTGTATAATAGGTACAGAGAAGCTTTTCTGGCAGATACGCCTCATATAACGCTCAGTGATGCTATGATTGAGGAAGTCAGAGACTGTAGCCTGAACGGAGACGGACTGTATGTGATCAACGGCGGAGATGCTGTCTGTGTGCTTTCTGAGGCAGAAGACGGAAATGAGGGCATCATAGTATCTGAACTGCTTGTCAATCCGATGCTTGCAGATATCTCTGAAGAGATAGATGTCGAGATAGCCGCCAGACTGGCAGGATATCTTGAGCACGAAGGACTGATATACAGAGTACCCGGTATGGGAAGCTGCCAGTCGATGTATTCATCGGCTGCAGACGGAAAGCTGACAGGATATTTCGGATTTCCCCTGGAGTAGATATCCGGCCTCGTGAGGGATATATCCGGATCAGAAGATAACCAAGTGAATGAATAAAGGAGACAGTTATGAACGTTGTATGTCTGGACATGGAAGGTGTACTGGTACCGGAGATATGGATCGCTTTCAGCGAAGAGAGCGGGATCCCGGAGCTTCGCAGGACCACCAGAGACGAGCCTGATTATGATAAGCTGATGCACTGGAGAATCGGTGTTCTCAGAGAGCATGGACTGAAACTCAAGGATGTCCAGGATACGATCGCAAGGATCGATCCGCTGCCGGGCGCAAAAGAATTCCTCGACGCTCTTCGCGAAGAGACCCAGGTCATCGTACTGAGTGATACATTTTCGCAGTTTGCTCAGCCGCTGATGAAAAAGCTCGGATGGCCGACACTGTTCTGCAACGAGCTCATCATAGATAATGAAGGGTACATCAGCGACATCAGGATGCGCTGTGAAAAATCCAAGCTGACTACCGTCAGAGGACTCCAGTCCATCGGTTTCGATACCATAGCAGCTGGAGACAGTTATAATGACCTTGACATGATACTTGCAAGCAAGGCAGGATTCCTGTTCAGGACTACAGAGAAGATCAAAAAAGACTATCCGCAGCTTCATGCGTTCGAGGAATATGACGATTTCCTCAAGGCGATAAGGGCAGCTCTCTAATTTCCTACCAGATAAATAGGATTTTCCTTGACAACCATCATCTGTGGTTGTAGTATATGCGAGGAAGTAAAAGATCCTCTCTGCATGCAGATGAGTGATCAGCAGCCGGTATACGGCATATACATGAAGGGAGAAACAATTATGATTACTAAGGATATGATTATCGGAGATGTTATCAGTGAGCATCCAGAGCTGGTCCGTGCTTTCTTCGCTAACGGAATGATGTGCATCGGATGCCCGGCTTCACAGGGTGAGTCGATCGAAGCAGCAGCTCAGGTTCACGGACTTGACGGTGATGCACTTGTAGCAGCACTCAACGAGGCTCTTGCATAAGATCAGGTATATACTGAAGCATCAGATACCCGAAGACAGACAGCGGCAGAGACAGTTCTGCCGTTTTTCTTTGCCGCAAACTATTGGAAAAACATTCTCCAGAGGGTACAATCACTATGAATAAGCAAGGAGGACGGAGATATGTTCTATGAAGTAAGCAAGGAAGTGTTTGATAAACTGCCGGACTTTGTGGTAGGCGTAGTGGCTGTAACCGGCATAGATAACTCAAGAGAGGTCCCGGCTATAGCTAAAATGCTCGAGGAGAATGCCGAGGCTGTAAGAGTGTATTTTGAAGAGAGCGGAAACAAGGCCAAGAATGACCCTTGTGTTGTGCCATACAGAGAGGCTTTCCGTGCTCTCGGGATCAACCCTAACAGATATGCCTGCGCAGCAGAGGCTCTTATGGACCGTATCGCCAAGGGCAAAGGCATGCCGCAGATCAACCCTGCAGTAGACCTTGGCAATGCGATCTCGCTCAAATACAAACTGCCAATCGGCGCACACGATATCTATACATTCGTACGCCCTGACGGAACAGGAAGGGGAGCAGCTGACACGGGTCTCGAGGTAAGACCTGCAACCGCAGAGGATACATTCAGACCTTTTGGCGCAGCAGAGGATGAATTCGACAATCCTGAACCGGGCGAAGTCGTATATGTGTCCGGTCATGAGGTCAGGACACGCCGCTGGACCTGGAGACAGAGTGAAGTCGGCAAAATGACCGAAAAGACCGCAGGAGTCCTCTATCCTATCGACGGATTCGCAGGATTCAATCTTGAGGAAGTCAAGGCTGCTATGAAGCTGTTTACAGAGCTTCTGGCCAACTATTTTGCAAGATCAGGATACAGCTGCACAGTCGAGACAGGGATCGTTGACAAAGATAACCGCAGATTCGAGTTCTAGTCAGAAGGGATGATCCCTGATGCCGTGAGGTGATGTAACTGATGTATTCAATAGAAAGAAAAAATGAAGAGTTCCTGCAGGTCGCTCCTGCGCCTGCCAGCGGGAATGAGATCACAGATGAGATCAGGACAGTTCTGATAGAGGAAGCGTTCAGCGTCCTTAAGAATTCATATGCCCCGTATTCTCACTATAATGTAGCAGCTGCAGTGCTGATGTCTTCCGGAAGAATATACACAGGCGCGAATATCGAAAGCGCCCTTCTCTCCAATACGATCTGCGCTGAGAGAAACGCCATATTCTCAGCGGCAGCAAGGGGAGAAAGGAAGATAATTGCTATAGCTGTCGTCGGAGGCCCTCACTCCGAATCGGCAGAGGACGTTCTGCAGTATGATTACTGCACGCCATGCGGCGTCTGCAGGCAGTCTATGAGGGATTTTGCCGATCCGCGCAGCATGAAGATAATATGCGCAAGGTCCGTGACAGATTACAGAGAATGGACCCTTGAAGAGATGCTGCCGGAAAGTTTCGGCCCGGAGGATATTGAATAGAAATGAGCAGAGTAGAAAGACATAAGAATGAGTACAGTAAAGCTGACAGAAAGGCAGTCGAGGATCTGAAACCATCAGAAGATCCGGCTGATATCAGCTTTAAATATGGAAAAAAAGAAGCAGAGGCTGAGAGTGCGGCTTCCGGAAAGCGCGGAACAGACACTGAGGTACACAGAAAGGGACGCGTTGCAAGAGGAAATACAGATGCGGACGCTGACATGGGAGTTCTTGATCAGACTGATGAAGAGAAGGCCCGCGCCAGGAAGGAAGCCCGTGCTATGGGCGATGGCAGACCTGAATTCCATGGGAAAAGAGTGCTCGGCGGTTTCATAAAGTTCATCGGAACTATCATACTGCTGGCCGCTGTGATCGCATGCCTTGCTCTGTTCGTACCTCATTATGCAGGGATCGACAGATACGCTGTCAGCAACGGAAGCATGGAGCCTTCGATATCTGAAGGGAGCATGATATACACCGCTCAGACTGAGCCGTCCACACTGTCCGAGGGCGATGTGATAGTGTTCAGGAGCAAGGACAGTGATGGAACACCGGTCGTTCACAGGGTAGCAGAGAACAGGATCGCTGACGGAGAAGTCATCACCAAAGGTGATGCTGATAAGCAGAACAATCCGGATCCTGTACTGTACTCAGATATTCTCGGCAAGAAAGTCATATCCGTACCGATGCTCGGCTATCTGGCTGCGCCTATGGATACGGTGATGGGCAAGGTCGCTATGGGACTTGTCATTATAGGCGCCTATCTTCTCACTGTGATAGGTTCACGGATCAGAAAAGGCTGATAATAATAATCATTCATCAAAATACCCGGGCCCCTGTTATAAGGACCCGGGATTTTTATGTCCGGACTGCACAGGCACTGTTATCTGATGCGTGCGATCTCTACGAGTACGTCGACCATCTTCTCAAGTGACTGTACAGGGATGTACTCCTGACAGCTGTGGAAGTTGAGGCCGCCTGTTGAGAGGTTAGGACAAGGGAGTCCCTTGTATGAAAGGACAGCTCCGTCCGTGCCGCCGCGGATAGGGATGACTCTCGGCTCGACGCCGCATGCCTCGAATGCAGCTCTTGCGTCATCGATCAGATACATGTGAGGCTCGACGAGCTCCTTCATGTTGCGGTATGCATCCTTGATCTCGAGCTTAAGAACTCCGTTGTACTTTGCATTGATATAATCAGCAGCTGACTGCATCAGAGCCTTCTTTCTGTCGAAGAGTGCGGCATCGTGGTCACGGATTATATACTGCATCTCTGCTGATGAAACACCTGCCTCGATCCTGAGGAGATGGAAGAACCCATCATAGCCTTCTGTGCATTCAGGTCTCTGATCCTGAGGCAGAAGTCTGTCAAACTCGCCGGCAATCCTTGCCGCGTTGATCATCTTGCCCTTGGCTTCTCCCGGATGGATCTCTTTGCCTGTGATGCTGATGAAGGCGGAAGCAGCGTTGAAGTTTTCATATTCGATTTCGCCGATAGCGCCGCCGTCTACTGTATATGCGCATTTTACGCCAAAACCGTCAACATCGAAGAACTCAGTCCCTTCTCCGATCTCCTCGTCAGGGGTAAAACCAATAGCGATCTTACCATGTCTGATCGACGGATCAGAGAGCAGGCGCTCAGCCATAGACATGATCTCGGTAACACCGGCTTTGTCATCCGCTCCGAGGAGGGAGACGCCGTCTGTTACGATGAGGTCCTGGCCAACGTAGTCCTTCATTTCAGGAAACTCTGCCGGATCGAGGGATACGCTGCCGTTGAGTGCGATAACTCCGCCGTCATAGTTTTCGACTATTCTGGCATTGCTGGCATCTCCGGAAGGTCCCGGCGCCGTATCCATATGGGATATGAATCCAAGCGTGCGGTCTGTATCAGTGTTGGCAGGTATCTCGCCATACACGTAGCAGTGCTCCTCGTCCATACGGACATTGCTCATGCCAATGCTGCGCATCTCATCCGCAAGCATCCTGCACAGCTCGAACTGCTTCGATGTGCTCGGATGTGTTCCGGTATTCT
The DNA here is from genome assembly GCA_902786355.1 of uncultured Eubacteriales bacterium. Lineage (GTDB taxonomy): Bacteria > Bacillota > Clostridia > Peptostreptococcales > Anaerovoracaceae > Crickella. The sequence goes on along the minus strand of CADABZ010000011.1, from coordinate 37,833 downwards.
CATCTGACTGTGTGTCGACAGAAATGTACCTGAAAAATCTTTCGGTGATAGTACTCATTTTGATATAACTCCTTGAAATTGCTTTTGCTATCTTCCCGGGCGGTATTGCCGGGGAATGTAGAACGGGGTATAGACCCCACTGTTAATTTTAGATCAATCTACAGAGAACGCAAGGGGTAAAAGTGAAAGAGCTGTGAATTCTGCGGCTTCGAGCTTCGAACTGAGGGTCGGTTGTGATAAAATATTAAAGATTCAGATGAAAAAGTATTTTTCATAACAATTAGCAACAGGAGGCAGACATATGTTAAAAGATTTCAAAGCTATGGCAGAACTGGTCAAGGCTAACCCGGTCAAGAAGAGAATCGTGCTTGCTTGCGCTCACGATGAGCATTCACTGGATGCGGTTTATGAAGCATTCAAAGAAGGCATCGTAACACCTGTGTTCGTAGGCAAAGAAGAAGAGATCAAGAAGATCTGCGCAGAGCAGGGCTTTGATTTCGGCGATGTTAAGATATACAACGAAGATGATGATGTAGAAGCAGCGAAGACAGCTGTACGTCTGATCCGCGAGGGCGAGGGCGACTTCCTGATGAAGGGCCGCATGCAGACTGCAGACCTGCTGAGACAGGTTGTCAACAAGGAGACAGGACTCCAGGTAGGAAAGATCATGTCCCACGTCGGACTTTTCCAGGTACCTAACTATCACAAGGTAGTTGTTCTGACTGACGGCGGAATGCTGCTCCATCCTGATCTTGAGCAGAAGGTAAAGATCATCAACAACGCAGTTGAGGTTCTCCACGCACTCGGATACGAGAATCCTAATGTAGGTGTTATGTGCGGAGCTGAGGTCCTGAACAAGAAGGCACAGGAATCTGTAGATGCTGCTGCTCTTAAGGAAATGTGGCAGAACGGCGAGATCACCGGCTGCACAGTTGAAGGCCCTATCTCCTACGACATCGCACTCAGCAAGGAGATCGCAGATTTCAAGAAGTTCGACAGCCCGGTTGCAGGTGAAGTCGATGCTATGATCATGCCGTCCATGGCAACAGGCAACATGGTAGGCAAGGCCTGGACAGTAAGCAGCAACGGAATGATGGCGGGAATCATCGTAGGCGCAAAGGTACCGGTCGTTCTCACATCAAGAGGCTCCAGCGCAGAAGAGAAATTCTACTCGATCGTACTTGCGGCAGCAGCATCCATCTAGGATGCAGACAGGGTGCAGCCCGCTGCAGCCTGAGATCACACACAATAAAAACCCGGCTCAGTTCTGAACTGAGCCGGGCATTTTTGATTGATGATCAGGCAGATGCTGTCCTGCTGTTAATACACTACTCTGCTGCGTAGCGGCCCATTACCTTGACAGACTCGCAGACCTTGCTGAGATCGGCAAGCATTTTCTGTCCGGCTTCGGATCTGTCATCACCAGCGCATTCAGCATAGAAGTAGAAGTGCCATGGCTGACCTTCAAGCGGTCTTGAGTGAACGGTGCGCATGTTGAATCCGTGAGCGCTGATCGCATCAAAAGCCTTGGCCAGTGTACCTGCAGCATTCTTGACAGTGAACATGAGGAGGAAGTAGTCGCTTTCAGGAGCGTCCTTATCCTCATCGCGTGAAAGGACTGCGTAGTGAACGGTCTGGGAATCATCCTCGTTGCTGACTACCCTGTTGGCAAACAGATCGCTTGCGAACATAAGGTCTACTACATGACCGATCTCGCCGGAAAGGCTCTTCTCAAAAGGAACGACTGCAGCATCAGCCTTCCAGTTTGAAACTGCCTTGATGGTCTTTGCGTAGTTCTGGTAGGCATCGCGCTTTGCATCCGGGAAAATTCTTGTTGTGACTGCGAAATCCTTAGGGTCCATGCCTCCGCAATATGCTATACACTGATTCATAATACTGATCTCCTTTCTTACGGCTCTGCTCCTGTGGCAAGCCTGTTGTGACATCCTGATACCGGCAATCTAAAAGCCATATGGCGTTATCCATATGGCCTTGTGTTTTATATGACCTCAGATAACGCCTGCATAAGAACCCGGGCAGTTATCTGCAACATGCCCGAGCGGTTACCTAAAGTAATATTCGAAAATAATAGCTGTCCTTTTCATGTCACATAATATAAACTCAGAGCGTGGATAATGCAAGGCAATTTGTGTATTTTTACAAATTCATTTACAATACTTGTAGCCAGAATTACTAAAATGGACTGACCGCCGGGCGGATCGGAGGGAGACTTGCTGAAATTGACTGAAATAGACGAACTTAAACGAATACTGGACCGGTCCAGGCGGATAGTTTTCTTCGGCGGTGCGGGCATCTCGACCGCAAGCGGGATACCGGATTTCCGTTCGGAAGACGGACTCTATTCCGTGGATACAGGAGGTGTTTCGCCTGAGGAGATCCTGAGTGCTAAGTATTTTGCGCTACATACGGCGGAATTCTTTGATTTCTACAGGAAGTATATGGTCCATCCCGAAGCCAGACCGGCAGCTGTCCACAGATACCTGTATGAGCTTGAGAAGAAAGACCGGCTGAGAGGCATAATAACGCAGAACATCGACGGACTGCACAAAATGGCAGGCAACAAAAGGGTGTATGAGCTTCACGGAAGCATATATGAGAACTACTGTATAGACTGTGAAACGTTCTATCCGCTGAGCGCGGTTACCGGATGCGAGGGTGTACCAAGATGCAGCAAGTGCGGCGGGATAATCAAGCCGTGGGTGGTGCTGTACGGCGAGGCGCCGGATAAATACACAGGCATAGGAGCGTGCAGGGAGCTTTCGGGTGCAGATACCCTCATCGTTGCAGGGACATCGCTGGCTGTCCAGCCTGCTGCCTCATATATTGACTGTTTCGGAGGCAGGAATCTCATTGTGATCAACAAGACACCGACTCCCGCGGATGACAGGGCGGCGCTTGTCATAAGAGGCGACGCAGATGAGATATTCTCGGCACTTATGGAGACGGGGGCATCCGAATGAGCAATATCAATCTTTTGACCTATATCATAGTGTGCACAACGACCTTTCTCGGAGGTTTCGTGGATGCGATCGCCGGCGGAGGCGGCCTGATCTCGATCCCGGGATATATGATCGCCGGTCTGCCTGCGCATTACGCTATTGCAACTAATAAGCTGAGTGCCAGCATGGGTACGGCTGTGGCCACTTTCAAGCTGGCGAAGCTTGGTCACATTCCGTGGAAAAGAGCCTTTTTCTGCATCATTGCGGCGGTTGTGGGCGGATCGACAGGCGCGAGGCTGGCTCTTCTCGTCAGTGCAGATCTGTTCAAAAGGATCATGCTTGTCATAATTCCTCTGACTGCGGTATATCTGTCCATGAACAGGAGTATGGGGGAAGAGAAAGAACCGCTGGGAAAGACACAGACGATAGTCAGAGCGGTCATTATCGCTATGGTCGTTGGTGTATATGACGGATTCTACGGTCCTGGGACCGGGACATTTCTGATCCTGCTTCTGATGGGAGCAGCTCACTTCAGTCTGGGTGATGCCAACGGGACTGCCAAAGCGATCAATCTGACAACAGCCATATCTTCACTTATAGTGTACCTCCTTAACGGCAAGGTCATCATCATGCTGGGACTTGCCGGGGGGATAACAGGTATCGTAGGCAATTACATAGGTGTCACTTACTTCGAGAAGAAAGGTGTGAAGATCGTGCGCCCTGTTATGTTCATTGTCCTTGCGATCTTCTTCATCAGGATAATATCTGAACTCTGAAAGGGGAAATAAACGGACGTTGTGCATATAATTAAGAACATAGGTGAAACATTGTTGATTTTAACAAAATTAGGTGCTAACATTCGGTTAAATTGTTAAAACTCACAATACGATGGACACAGGTCATGAAGAGAAGCAACATCCACGCAGCAGAATATTATTACTATTATTACTACCGCACCCCGGTAGCTGTTTTGCTGTAAGATAACTTGCATGAACTGATGTAACGTAATTTGCCAAGTATCACCCTGCAGCAGACAGCCGCAGGGTGTTTTTTAGCGGCTCAGTATGTGCACGCGAAACAAACGGAATCATATCAGGCCGGAAAAAGGGGAAAGAGATTATCAAGGAGGACCAGAGAAATGCCCGCAATCAAATTTTATGATCACGAACCGATCCCGATGGAGATGCATAAGGTCAAGATCGTCCAGCAGCTCAATCTGCTTCCGGCAGACGAGAGACTCGAGAAGATGAGAAAGGCCTGGTTCAACACATTCAAGCTCCATAATGTGGATATCTTCATGGATATGCTTACAGACTCCGGCGTCAATGCCATGAGTGACAAGATGCTCGCAGGAATGATGATGCCTGATGATGCATATGCCGGGAGTGAATCGTTCTACCGCATGCGCGCAAAGCTCAGACAGATCTTCGGAATGAAGTACTGCCTGCCTGCACACCAGGGCAGAGCATGTGAGAATATCCTTGCGGACCGCTTCGTCAAACCGGGCAGCTGCGTCATAATGAACTACCACTTCACTACCGCCAAAGCCCATATCACAAGACTTGGAGGACACGTTGAAGAGCTCGTCAGGGATGAAGGACTTATCCCTAAGAGCGATCTGCCTTTCAAGGGAGATATTGATCTTGAAAAACTCGAAGAGTGCATCGAGAGAGAAGGCGCTGACAATGTAGCATTCATGAGACTCGAAGCCGGCACTAACCTCATAGGGGGACAGCCTGTATCAGTCGATAACTTCAAAGATGCATGCGCAATAGCGAGAAAGCACGGTATCCTTACAGTGCTCGATGCGTCTCTGCTCCAGGACAATCTGTATTTTATCAAGGTCCGTGATGAGTCGCGCAAAGATATGTCCGTCCGCGACATCACAAGAGAGATAGCAGACCAGTTCGACATCATCTACTTCTCGGCAAGAAAATTCGGTTTTGCCAGAGGCGGAGTTATCATGATCAGAGACAAGGCTCTGTTCCATTCAATGGAAGACCTGATCACCATGTACGAGGGTTTCCTGACATACGGAGGCATGTCTGTCCGTGAGATGGAAGCTATGACTGTAGGCTTCGATGAATCGATGGAGATGGATGTCATCTCGCAGGGACCGCTGTTCATACAGCACTGCGTAGACAAGCTCGACGAGTACGGTGTGCCTGTGATCACTCCGGGCGGCGGCCTCGGTGCTCATCTGGATGCGATGCAGTTTGTTGATCACATCCCTCAGGATCAGTACCCTGCAGGTGCACTGACCTGCGCGCTCTACCTCTGCGGCGGCATCCGCGGTATGGAGAGAGGAACCCTCTCAGAGGAGAGAAATCCTGACGGCAGCGAGAGATTCGCTTCGATGGAACTGGTGAGACTCGCTCTCCCAAGAAGAGTGTTCACCCTGTCACAGGTAGAATATGTGATAGACAGAGTTAAGTGGGTATATGATCACAGAGATATGATCGGCGGACTCAGATTCGTGCATGAACCTGCTACACTGAGATTCTTCACGGGCAAGCTCGAACCGGTCTCAGACTGGCCGGAAAAGCTGATCGCAGCATACAAAGAGCAGTTCGGAGAAGATCAGTAGATAATATGTCTGATTTAATAATAACTCCCGCGTGACCCGCGGGAGTTTTTGTATTATACTGTTGCTGATATGAAAAGCAATACCAGAATATTCAGAGAAGGCTTCAGAGACGGGATCCCTATAGGTCTCGGTTATTTTGCTGTAGCTTTTTCTCTGGGTATAGCAGCTCACGGATACGGATTCGGACCGGTCCAGGGATTCATTGCCAGCATACTGACGTATGCTTCAGCAGGCCAGTATATAGGGTTCTCGCTCTATGCGGCTAACGCTACTCTCATCCAGCTGATAGTGCTTACAGTCATCACGAATGCGAGATATATTCTTATGGGTGTTACTCTCAATCAGAGAATGCCTGCAGGAACATCACTCGGCCGGCGTATAGCTGTAGGAACTACGATCACTGATGAGATCTTCGGCATCACGATCGCCAGACCCGGCATCCCTTCGCCTTATTACGGGTTCGGCGCATGGTGTGCAGCTGTGCCTATGTGGGCGATCGGCACATCGATCGGGATAATAACCGGCACTGCACTTCCTGCAGAGATAGTCAGCGCTCTGAGTGTGGCTATATTCGGAATGTTTCTGGCGGTGATCGTCCCTCCGGCGAGAAAAGACCGTATGATCGGTGCAGCAGTCGCCGTGAGCTTCGCGTGTTCATATGCGGCAGCCCGCATCCCTCTTGTATCCGTGCTGTCGTCAGGCAACAGAACGATACTGCTGACGCTTTTCATTTCCGCAGCTTTTGCAATTATAGCACCGAGGACAGGCACAGACAGCGATGAGAAGTGAACTGTATATCTATATCTACATCTTCATAATGGCTTTTACCACATGGTGTATGCGCGTCATACCTTCACTTGTGATGAAAAAACCTATAGAGAACAGATTCGTGCAGTCTTTCCTCTACTATGTGCCGTATGTCACACTGGCGGTAATGACTTTCCCCGCTATCATCGAGTCGACGCAGTCGCCTGTCGCCGGAGCAGCAGCTTTTGCAGCGGGAATCATTGCAGCATGGCTTGGTGTAAAACTCCTCGGAGTAGCGGCAATATGCTGCATAACAGTATTTATACTGGAATTGTTTGTATAACGTAAGGAGAACAGAATGACAGATTTCATGAAACTGCAGAATGGCAGCGATGTCCGCGGGATCGCTATGGAGGGCGTTCCGGGAGAGGCTGTTGATCTGACTGAAACTGAGGCAGGAGCGATAGCGGGAGCGTTCGCCTACTGGCTCGGGTTCAAAGTCGGCAAGAACCCTTATGATCTCAGGATCTGTGTGGGACAGGATCCGAGGCTTTCGGGTGACACCCTGAAGCAGGGTATACTCAAGGGGGTTACTATGTTCGGCGCAGAGGTCTATGATGCAGGACTTGCTTCAACACCTGCGATGTTCATGTCAACAGTGCTGCCGCAGCTGGATTATGACGGAGCTATCATGATCACTGCAAGCCACCTGCCATGGAACAGGAACGGATTTAAGTTTTTCACAAAAGAAGGGGGGCTCGACAAGGAAGATATAGCTAAGATACTTAGGACTGCCAGCAGATATAATTTCGTGGGCGAGTTTTATGAAGAAAGACACTCTAACGTACTTGAGATGTACGCAGCTTATCTCAGACAGATGTTATCGATGGGCCTTAAGGACGTACCCGGCGGCCTTAAGGGAATGCATATAGTAGTAGATGCAGGAAACGGTTCGGGCGGATTCTTCGCGACGGACGTACTGGAACGTATGGGAGCCGATATCAGCGGCAGCCAGTTCCTTGAGCCGGACGGGACATTCCCTAATCACAGCCCTAATCCGGAAGACAAGGCTGCACTCGCTTCACTGAGCAGGGCAGTTACAGAGAACAAGGCCGATCTCGGGATCATGTTCGATACAGATGTTGACCGTGTCGCAGCTGTCGGACCTGACGGGATCCCGATAGCAGGCAACAGAATGATCGCTCTTGCAGCTGCACTTGCTGCAGAGGATTATCCGGGAGGAACTGTCGTAACTGACAGCGTTACTTCCGACGGCCTCAGGGATTTCCTCGAGAACGAACTTGGCCTTAAGCATTTAAGGTACAAAAGAGGCTACCGCAATGTGATCAACAAGGCAAAGGATCTGAGGGAGGATGGCGAGGAAGCATTCCTTGCGATCGAGACTTCGGGACACGCTGCCTATTCAGACAACTACTTCCTTGATGACGGAGCTTTTCTGGCTGTTCAGATCGTCATCAATGCGGCAAAACTCAAGGCTGAGGGCAGAGACATCACATCCCTCATCTCAGCCCTGAAGACGCCTGCAGAGACTGCGGCAGTAAGACTGAAGCTGACAAGTGAGGATTTTGCAGAGCTCGGCAGCAGGGTACTCGAAGATATGGAGAAATGGGTCAGAGAGACTTCCGGACTTGAACTGGTAACGCCTAATTTCGACGGCGTACGTGTGAGCTTCACAGTTCCGGTATCAGGCGGGGGAAAACAGGCATCCGGATGGTTCCTCATGAGAAAATCCCTGCATGAGCCGGTGCTGCCTCTCAATATCGAGGCGGACACTGAAGGCGGAACAGAAGCGGTGTTGTCCAGGATATATGATTTTGTCAGCCGGTATGAAGGAGTGGAGATCCCCGGATAAGGAGAACCAATGGCAGGAAAGAAAAAGCAGAACAAAACGCGCCGCATAGCCGGCGACGTCATAATGGTATGTCTTGCGGGCATCATCGCAGTATCAGGGTGGAGGGTCTACAAGATCCTCAGAGACTACAAACAGACCAACGATATATATGAAAAGATAGCCCAGCTTGCCCAGCCTGAAGGATGGAACGGCAATATAGATTTTGATGCGCTCAGAGAAGTCAATTCAGATATAAGGGCATGGCTGTATTATGAGAGCACCAACATCAACTATCCTGTTGTCCAGGGAAAGGACAATGACTACTATCTTACAGTAGGCTTTGACAACACCTGGGCTCTGGGAGGCTCGCTTTTCATTGACAGTATCACAAAAGCTCCGTTTGAACAGTTCAATACGATAATATACGGCCACCATATGAAAGACGGGTCCATGTTCGGAGATATCAAGAAGCTCAAGGATCCTGAATATGCGAAGGAACATCCGCAGTTTGAACTGGTGACACCTGAAGGGAAATATCATCTGCTTATATGCGCTTTCCTCAATCAGCCGTCAGACAGCAACGTGTATAACACTAATTTTGATGAAGAGGATACAGAAGGCAAGCAGGCATACATCGACAACGTCATCGAGACCGCTGACTATGTCACTGAGGAGCCGATGTCGGTCGATGACAGGCTCGTGATCCTGAGCACATGCGCTTACGAGTATCAGAATGCAAGATATGTGGTCGTATGCAGGATGACACCATGGGAATAAAATGATATAATACCTGTGTTCTAAAGCTATGAACACAGAAAGGATGGGCTATTATGGATTATAAGATGACGATCGCAGGACTTGAAAGACATCTTCCTCTCTGCAAGATAACAGATGATCTGTATATCGCAGGTTTCATTATGTTCAATGATGTCGAGATCACAGAAGCAAGCGCAAGAGATCTTCTCAAGCTGGCTCCGGACTTTGATGTACTGCTCACAGCAGAGACAAAGGGCATTCCTCTTACATACGAGATGGCACGCCAGTCAGGAAAGCCTTATATAGTCGCACGTAAGGGAGCCAAGCTCTATATGCAGGATGTGATCACTGTTCATGTAAAATCCATAACAACAAGTCATGTCCAGATGCTCTGCCTCGGCAAGGACGAGTGCGACAAGCTCCGCGGCAAGAAGATCCTGATCGTGGATGACGTTATCAGCACAGGCGAGTCGGTAGCCGCTCTCGAGCAGCTTGTAGAGACTGTAGGAGGAGAGACTGTAGGCAAATTCGCAGTTCTCGCTGAAGGTGAAGCTGCAGACAGAGATGACATCACATTCCTCGAGTATCTGCCGCTCTTCAATGCTGACGGAACTCCACAATAATACACAGCAAAAATATGGCGTCCCGCTTGAATGGGACGCCATTTTTTCATGAAAAAATTTCAGGATCAACGGAACAAGCGTCTTGTTCTGTATTCTGTGCACAGATTTCGGACAAAAAATTGTATTTGCAAACAAAAACTATTGACACACAATCTTCACAATGTTATTATCCGATTGTACTTTATGAAAGGAGATCTTTATGTACTTCACAGCAGGCATCAACGTCATTAGCATTAGCAGCGTCCTTCTGGTCGGAAGACTTGCAGAAGGCGGATTTGTGCTGTAGGGCGGCAGGAAGTACTGAGATCGAATCAAAGCCAGACTCAGAAGCCCGCAGCCATGCGGGCTTTAATCATGCAGGCCGGGCAGCACCGGCAGCATGAAGAGCCGGGATCAACAAAGTAACATATCAACTATCACTCAGGTCAGAAAGACAAAATAATTCTAAGGTATCAAAGGAGAGAGAATTATGAAGAAGAATTGGACAAAATTTCTGGTCGTAGCTCTGTCTGTAATGATGGTCTTTGCTATGACAGCATGCGGCGGCGGCTCTGGTGACAGCGGCAGCTCAGAAGGCGGAGATAACGCACTGCACCTCGGCGGCGTAGGACCTCTCACTGGCCCGGCTGCACTTTACGGAAATGCTGTAAACAATGGTGCACAGCTCGCTGTTGATGAGATCAACGCAGCTAATCCTGACGGCGTTCAGCTCGTATGGGATATGCAGGACGATGAGCACGACGCAGAGAAATCCGTTAACGCTTATAACAAGCTGGTAGACGACGGAATGCAGGTTCTGGTCGGAACAGTAACAACAGCTCCTTGTACAGCAGTAGCTGCAGAGGCATTTGAAGACAGAATGTTCGTTCTGACTCCATCCGCTTCCGGTCCGGCTGTAACAGAAGGAAACGACAACGTATTCCAGCTCTGCTTCTCCGACCCTAACCAGGGAATCGCTTCTGCTGATTACATCAAGGCTAATTATGCAGACAAGACTGTAGGCGTTATCTACAACAACGCAGATAACTACTCAACAGGTATCTATGACAAGTTCAAGTCAGAGTATGAAGCAGACGGCAAGAAGCTCGCTGCAGTAGAGGCATTCTCTGATGATGCAAACGCTGACTTCACAGCTCAGCTGAACAGCATGAAGAATGCAGGCGTTGACCTGATCTTCCTGCCTATCTACTACACACCTGCTTCCAACATCATGACACAGGCTAACAAGATGGGATATGCTCCTACATACTTCGGAGTAGACGGCATGGACGGAATCCTCGATCTCGAAGGATTCGACACATCCCTTGCAGAGGGAGTTCTGCTCCTGACTCCGTTCACACCTTACTCAGACGATGCTAAGGTTCAGGACTTCGTTAAGGCTTACGAGGATAAGTTCGGCGAGACTCCGATCCAGTTCGCAGCTGACGCTTATGACTGCGTATATGCAGTATATGATGCATTCGGCAAGACAGGACTCGGCACTGATGCAAGCTCTGCAGATATCTGCGAAGCTATGATCAAGGTATTCACAGGCGGAGACTTCACAGCATCCGGACTGACTGCTGAGACAATGAAGTGGAATGCAGAAGGCGAAGTTGACAAGACTCCTAAGGTCTGCGTAATCCAGGACGGCAAGTACGTAGAGCAGTAAGACAGTAAACTGATTTAACATCTGGTGACTGGTCGAGTAATAGTTGTTAATACGATGGGGGTGCTGCGTCTGCTGCAGCACCCCCTGCAACCATATTTATAAGAATTCGGGTTTCGGACGGATTAGTATAAGGAAGTAACATATGAACTTTTTAAACAGCTTGATTTCAGGACTGAGCCTGGGCAGCGTGTACGCTATCATTGCGCTGGGATATACGATGGTATACGGCATCTCCAAGATGCTGAACTTTGCGCATGGTGACGTAATCATGGTCGGCGGCTATGTTTCGTTCATTATGACGATGTATGTCGGTATGAACGGCTGGTTAGCTCTGCTTGTTGCCATGGTAGTCTGCACCTTGCTCGGTATCATCATAGAGAGACTTGCATACAGACCTCTGAGAGGAACAGGATCACTTGCGGTACTGATCACCGCTATCGGCGTATCCTACTTCCTCCAGAATGCTGCTCTTCTCATATGGGGCGCAAATCCAAGAGTTTTCACCAGCCTTTTCGACGGTGTCGGCACTATTCATGCTGCCGGCGGACAGCTGACGATCACTCCTGAATCGCTCTTCACGATCTTAGCGAATATCGTCATCATGATCGTTCTGACGCTCTTCGTAAACAGGACCAAGGCGGGCAAAGCTATGAGGGCTGTATCTGAGGATAATGGTGCTGCTCAGCTGATGGGCATCAATGTCAATCAGTCTATATCGCTCACATTCGCTATCGGATCAGGCCTTGCTGCAGTTGCAGGCGTACTCATGTGCTCTGCATATCCTGTGCTCATGCCGACAACAGGCGCGATGCCTGGTATCAAGGCTTTCACTGCTGCGGTATTCGGCGGTATCGGATCTATCCCGGGAGCTATGATCGGCGGACTGATCCTCGGCATCATCGAGATTTTCTCAAGAGCATACATCTCAACAGAGCTTTCTGATGCGATCGTGTTTGCGTGTCTGATCATCGTGCTTCTTGTCAAGCCTACAGGGCTCCTCGGCAAGAAGGTAAGCGAGAAAGTGTAGGTGGGCCATGGCAGACAGATTATTCAAATCGATCAATGCAAGAGGCCTCAGGGGCGCAGTCAAGGGAAGCGAGTATAAGAAAGAAGCTCTTATTTCCTACGGCATTCTCGTGATAGGCTACATTCTCCTTCAGCTCGGGGCTATGACAGGACTCATCGGCCACAATCTGCAGGGACAGTTCGTTCCTATCTGCGTCTATATTTCGCTTGCCATATCTCTTAATCTGGTAGTAGGTATTTCCGGTGAGCTTTCACTCGGACACGCCGGGTTCATGGCAGTCGGAGCTTTTACGGGGATCGTAATCACAAGAGTACTTGAAAACAGCATAGAGTTCGGACCGCTGAGGCTGATCATTGCTATCCTCGCAGCAGCAGTCATGGCTGCGATAGCAGGGTTCATAATCGGAATTCCTATCCTCGGACTCCGCGGCGACTATCTGGCTATCGTTACACTTGCTTTTGGCGAGATCGTAAGAAACATCATGAACGTTCTGTACTTCGGACTGGATAATAACGGACATCTGAAGTTCGCGTTCAATCATACGATCGAAGGTATAGATACAAGTCAGAGGGTGATCACCGGCGCTATCGGAGCTACCGGTGTAACCAAGCTTGCGACATTTACCGGAGCAGCCATTCTTACGGCTTTCACACTGTTCGTGGTTCTCAATCTCAAGAACTCCAAGCAGGGCCGCGCTATCATGGCTATAAGGGACAACCGTATCGCGGGCGAATCCATCGGTCTCGATGTCAAGAAGTACAAGCTGATGGCGTTCGTCGTCAGTGCATCCCTCGCAGGAATGGCAGGCTGCATGTTCGGACAGAACTACAGCACACTGGCACCGGTCAAGTTCAACTTCAACACATCGGTACTCATCCTGGTATTCGTAGTACTCGGAGGTATCGGTAATATCTGGGGCGGAATGATCGCAGCAGCACTTCTGACGGTACTGCCTGAGGCTCTGAGACAGTTTGCGGACTACAGAATGCTGACATACGCTGTAGTTCTTATCCTGGTAATGATCGGAACATACAATCCGGCTATCAGAGCAAGGATCACTGCTTTTGTTAATAAAATCAAGCCGAAAAAGAAAGACAAAGGCAAGGAAAAGACCGGAAAGGAGGCAGCGTAAATGGCAGACGACAAGAAATACGTTGAGACCACCGATACCGGTCACGGATATGAGAACAGACAGGAAATCTACTACAATGACAACGTAGGCGGCAGAGCCGTTTTTGTAGATGCCAAGGAGCATGACCAGGAATCCGTTACAGAGACTATCCTGCAGGAAAGAGATAAGGACAGATCCCCTATCCTTGAGGTAAAAGGCCTCGGGATCGACTTCGGAGGCCTGACGGCTGTAGATGATTTCAGCATCGCTATCGGCCGCAGGGAGATAGCAGGACTTATCGGGCCTAACGGAGCCGGCAAGACTACTATCTTCAACATGCTCACCAAGGTGTATGAGCCTACAAGAGGAGATATCATCTTCAACGGCAAGAGCACCAAGGGCATGAGCACAGTTGACATCAACAGAGCCGGGATCGCGCGTACATTCCAGAACATCAGGCTTTTTGACAAGCTGACTGTAGAGGAGAACATCAAGACTGCTCTGCATCACAGTACAGATTACGGACTGATCGACGGTATGTTCCACACACCGAAGTACCGCAGAGAAGAGGAGCGCATCCACAAGGAAGCGATGAAATACCTCAAGATCTTCGGAATGACCAAGACTGCTGATTACAGAGCGGGGTCGCTGCCTTACGGTGCTCAGAGAAGACTCGAGATCATGAGAGCTCTCGCTACCAAGCCAAGACTTCTCCTGCTCGACGAGCCTGCGGCAGGCATGAATCCTTCTGAGACGACTGAGCTGATGGATACCATCAGAGAGATCCGTGACAGATTCGAGATCGCCATACTGCTCATCGAGCACGACATGAGCCTTGTAATGGGCATCTGCGAAGGTATAGCTGTACTCAACTACGGCCGTACTATCGCCAAGGGAAGCCCTGCAGAGATCCAGAGCAACCCTAAGGTCATCGAGGCTTATCTCGGCAAGAGCAGAGGCAAGATGGAAGAAGAGGAAGAAGAAGAGAAGAAGGATATAGAAGCAGCTTACAGAGTAGGAACGGTTGCTTCCAAGGTCAATTCAAAACCTGATGAAGCCAGGGACAGTAAATCTTCTTCAGATAATAAAAAAGACGGAAAGGAGAGTAGATAATGGGTTCAGTTCTGACCGTAAGAGATATCAATGTATATTACGGAGCTATCCATGCTATCAAGGGAATCTCCTTCGACGTCAATAAAGGTGAGATCGTAACACTGATCGGGGCCAACGGTGCCGGCAAGTCAACTACTCTGCACACTGTATCAGGCCTGCTCAGGAGCAGGACAGGAGATATCGAATTCCTGGGAAGCTCGATCGCAAGAACACCTGCACATAAGATCGTAAGCAAAGGCATCTCGCATGTTCCGGAAGGGCGTCGTATCTTCCAGGGCATGACAGTTGAGGAGAACCTCCAGATGGGAGCTTTTGTAGCAAAGCCTGAAAGGATAGCTCATAACCTCGAGTATGTATATGAGCAGTTCCCGAGACTCAAAGAGAGGACGAAGCAGATAGCGGGAACTCTCTCGGGCGGCGAGCAGCAGATGCTGGCTATGGGAAGAGCCCTCATGTCCGACCCGAGACTCCTTATGCTCGATGAGCCGTCAATGGGACTGGCACCTATTCTGGTAGACCAGATCTTCGAGATCATACAGAACCTGCATAAGGCTGGCACAACGATCCTCCTCGTAGAGCAGAATGCTCAGATGGCACTCTCGGTTGCTGACAGAGCTTATGTCATTGAGACAGGCAGGATCACACTCTCCGGTACAGGAGAGGAGCTTGCCAGATCCGATGAAGTCAGGAAGGCATACCTCGGAGGCTAAGGCCGTATATTACATTTCAGAAAAGCAAGGCATCCACGCGTATCGGAAGGCGATGGGTGCCTTTTTCTGTGCCCATGGCAGGGAAAAAACAGTACGTAAGGGCTCTAATGTGAAAAAATTTTCACAATTATCTGCGCGTTTGCTCATATAAACCCGGTGTATTGTGTGTTATAATTCACCACGTGTTAAGAAACATATTTTAACAGAGAAATGTGATCAGACAGGCGGCATCCGGCCGGAAGGCGGAGGCTGCATATGAGGAAGTTATATGAAGAGGATATATACAATATTGCTTGCGCTGGTGATGACGCTTGTTATGATGATGTGCATGACTGCCTGTGGAGGGAAAACCGGAGGTGAGGATGCAGCAGCGTCTGCGGACACAGAAGCTGCGGATACACAGGGAGAAGCAGAACAGGCAGATGCCAGAACCGTCGTCAAGACGATCGAGGGAGTAGATGAAGAGCTCGAGGGCCGTGAGCCGCTCATGATCGATTCGATAACCTTATATGATGACGGCACAGTTGCTGTAGTGCCGCTTGACGAGCTCAAGAAGAACGAAGCAAAGGGAGACGAGGAAGCTGTATATCCTTTTGAGGAAAGCGGAAAAGCAACAGATGTCCTGGTAGTGGATTACGGCGACGAGGGATACAGGACGATAATTGCTCTGATGGATGACGGCACTATATCGGCTGTCAACGGAAGAGCTCTTGTGGAGGACCACATATTCGCTGTCCTGGATACAGTAGCCGGCAGAGACAATTTTGTCAGGATCGAAGCCGGAGCAGGAGAGGACGGAGAGACCGTGGCCTACACTGACGACAACGAAGAGATCGTTCTTGATTACAGCCTGAACTTCGACGATCCTGAACAGGAAAACTAGAAACTCAAAGTGATCAGAATACGGTCCGCACAAGGCATGGAAGTCTGTAGCGGACCGTTTTTGTTTATGCTATAATAAACAATGTATATGGCCTCTGAAATAAGGGGCTGTCACAGACTATGAACATGCATTTACAGAAAGGAAAAATCCTATGGCAGCCATGACTGAATATGGTTCACAGTACAGGGAACAGGTGCTCGACTGGTTCGAGACGGACTTCAAAGAATCTGCCAGAGCCACTACCAAGACTCAGCGTCTTGAAGACGGCAGGGTCGATTACAGGTTTTCTGTTACCAATAACTCGGGTATAGATTTTGATAAGTTCTCTTTCAAGGTAAAGATCCTGAACAAGGCCACCGGCAAGGAGATCGGTAATGCTACCATCAGGACCGGAGAATGGGCCAGCGGCGAGACCAAGAACTTCAAGTCAAAGATAGATATTCCTTCTGATGTCAGAAGCATCTCCTTTATGATGTTCTCAGAATCTGTCGACTTCGACGGACAGCCGGCCGGAGCCAGAGTATACTCAGACAGATCTGGCAACGGTGTACCGGATGTGATAGACGACCTGAAGGATCTCGGACAGATGGTGACCGGTGCTGACGGAAGCGGCGGTGTATTCGGCGAGCTTTTCGGTACTGGCGGCATGCCAGAGACTACAGTCACCAAGACAACGACCACGAGGACAGCAAGCGGAACTACCACGACCAAGACCACAACGACTACAAGAGCTGACGGAAGGGTAAGCAAGAACGTAACTACTACGAGACAGACTGCCGGACAGCAGAGAAGACAGGCTCAGAGGAGGAGTACTCCTTCGAGAAACAGCAGCGGCAGAGTAAGCAAATCCTACACTGCAAGACGTACAGAGAAGAAGCTCAACAAGATCAGACTGGGAAAATCCCCGGGATCAGTTGCGGCAGCAGCCGGAGCAGCACTTTTTGCAATGGCAGCACTCGGGTCGACCGGAGATCCGACTTCGATGATTCAGTCTGTACTCATTGCAGCAGGTCTGGGAATATTCGCGGTAGGACTCAAGATATACAGATCTATAATCGGGAGAAGGGTCCGGGCTTATGAAGCCAAGATCAATTACAACGGCAACACATCTCTTGAGGATCTTGCAGCTTTTACAGGCAGATCGGTCAACCAGGTTGCAGATGATCTTCAGAAGATGATCGTTCAGGGCTTCTTCCCTGATGCATATATAGATATGAATAACAGGATGCTGGTTATGACTAAGGACGGCGAGCCGATCGAGTCACCTGAGAAATCCGCAGCAGCCAAAAAGATCGAAAAGCGCAAGGCGGCAAGAGACAAGGGACTGGTTCCTGAATCCATCGACGATCTGATCACTATGACTGATGATGCAGAGCTCAAGGCAAAGCTGAGATCGCTTCGCACCATCACTAAGAAGATAGATCAGCGCGTCGAGGAAAGACCTGAGCTCGAGAGTCAGGTCAAAGACTTCCGCGAGAAATACTATCCTGAGGTCGTGCGCCTGACGGATGAGTACAATGAGAAGATCGAAGGTATTGGTAAATATGAGAGCGAGAAGGCAGCTGATCCGCTCGAGATCAATGCTGATCCTAACTATCTCGAAAAACAGGCTGCCGAGATCAAAAAGCAGCTTATCAGTCTCATAGATTCGGTCGCTGAGGCATCCGAGAATCTTCTCGAGAAGCTCCATGAGGATGACATCATGGATATCTCGACAGATATCAAAATGCTTCAGACGACTCTCGCAAGCAAGGGACTGCTTGACTCGGATTTTGATCTGTAGCTTTTACAGGACAAGCTAATTCTGACACATCGTGTCCATAACATATCACAGACGGTTTTTATTAGGAGGGTAAAATGGCAGAATTCGAAATGACTCCTGAAATGATAAGGGAGGAAACAAAAGACTTCGCTGATGAAGTGGGGACTCAGATCGCAGATGTACAGCAGGCAGCTGTTGCGATCAGTGAAGCACCTATGATCGATCTGGAAGCTGAACAGAAACCTGTGACCAACTCCCTGGACAGGTTCACACCGGATGAGAGAAGACAGATAGAAGCTGTTGCTGAGAAGATAGATATCACAGACAGCAACGCAGTGCTCAGCTACGGAGCAAGCGCTCAGCGCAAGGTATCAGATTTCGCCGATGGAGCTCTCCAGAGTGTCAGAGGCAAGGACATGGGCGAGACCGGTCAGGTGCTCACTTCTCTTATCGTAGAGCTCAAGCACAACGGAGAAGAGAAGCAGGGTATCTTCAGCAAGCTTTTCGGCAGCGCTGAGAAGAATTTCGAGAAACTCAAAGCTCAGTACAGCACAACAGAGGCTAATATCGACAGACTCGTCAAGATCCTCGAAGGACATGAAGAGCAGCTTCTCAAGGACATCGTACAGCTCGACAAGCTCTATGACAGAAACAAGCTCTACTTCAAGGAAGTTTCGATGTACATCGAGGCCGGCAAGCTGAGACTTGAGAAAGCCAGAAATGAAGAGCTTCCTGTACTTCAGGCAAAGGCAAAGGAAACCAACGCTCCTGAGGACGTTCAGGCGGCACAGGATTTCGCAGATATGATCACAAGATTCGAGAAGAAGCTTTACGATCTCGAACTCTCAAGAACAGTCTGCCTCCAGTCCGCTCCTGAGATCAGGATGGTACAGAACTCTGACCAGATCATGTCTGAGAAGATCCACTCCACCATCATCAACGTAATCCCTATGTGGAAGACTCAGATGGTACTGGCTCTCAACAACTATCATACACAGAAGGCGATCGAAGCACAGAATGCTGTTACAGAAGCAACTAACGAGATGCTCAGAAAGAACGCTGAGGCACTCCATCAGAGCACAGTTGAGACTGCAAGAGCAAGCGAGAGAGGCATCGTAGATATCGAGACTCTCCAGCACACCAATCAGCAGCTCATCAGCGCACTCGATGAGATCCAGCAGATTCAGGCAGACGGCAAGATCGCAAGAGCCAACGCAGAGAAGGAACTTGCAAGGATCGAGCAGGAACTCAAGGACAAGATGCTCGGTATCGCATCGAACGTACGCATGTCAGCAGAGGAGCTGGAAGCTCAGCAGACACGCAAAAACTGATATGCATCAGATGCACCAATAAGAACGGGATACAGCGGCCGCTTGCAAAGGCGGCCGTTTTCCATAAAGGCCATCTGGTCCGGAAGATATCAAAAGACGCTGCATGACAGCAGGGGGAGAGAAAATGAAAGCAGTAGTATTTCTGGCTGACGGATTTGAAGAGTGCGAAGCACTGATCACCGTAGATATACTGAGAAGAGCAGGCATCGAAACTGTAATGGCTTCGGTATCAGGCAGGGATGAAGTCGAGTCATCAAGAAGTATATGGATCAGGGCAGATGTCCCTGCATCAGATATTGACTTCTCTTCAGTGGATATGATAATCCTCCCGGGCGGCAGGCTCGGAACTGAGAATATGGCTGCATCAGATATAGTGACTGAGCAGTGCCGTGCATTTTCTGAAGACAGATATGTTGCTGCTATCTGCGCTGCTCCGAGCATACTCGCAGGGCTTGGTCTGCTTGAGGGCAGAAAGGCGACCTGCCATCCTGATTTTGAGCCGGCTATGAAGGGTGCGGTCCTGACATACGAGAGTGTTGCCAGAGACGGCAACATCATCACAGGACAGGGACTCGGAGCGACATTTGATTTTGCATTCGAGCTGACAAAGATACTTGCCGGAGACGGTAAGGTCTCACAGATCAGAAATGCGATCTGCTACAGACACTGAGGCTGAAGACAGGATCTGAAGCAATGGGTAACGGAAACAGAACTGATCCGAATAAACGAAAGAGAGAGAAAGAAAGTGCCGGGCGCAGGCTTGCGGTGGCTCTTGTTCTGCTGCTCCTGATCGGAGCATTCTATCTGTGGATATCTGGCTCGCCTGCCATAACAGGCATCAGGGAATCACTTACAGGGTCTCAGGAAGAAGCGCCTGCAGATGAGCAGACGATCTCAGATACCGGCAGCAGCGCTGAAGCCGTGGACCCTGATGCTCTTCCGGAATTTGCCGGTGAGCATTATGTCAGGGTCAATGGAGGCGTTCCCGCTCTGCCAGATGATGCATATGAGAGGGCCGGATACACACAGGGAGGCAAAGGTCCTGTGAGCGAGACGGGGAAGGTGTGGTCTGTCAGCAGAAAGGACATCACCCCTTATGAGTATTACGGTGAGCTCGATAAACTTGGAAGATGTACCGTTGCTTACGGATGCCTCGGTGACGAGACGATGCCTCCGGAGGGTACTGACAGGGGCGACATCTCAGGCATACATCCGAGCGGATGGGCCAGAGCTCAGAACTGGGAGAGGTGCCATCTTATCGCCTGGGCGCTGAGTGCCGAGAATGCCAATGAGAGGAATCTGATCACAGGGACGCATTATCTCAATTATGACGGCATGCGACCTCTTGAAGAGGAGACAGAGCACTACATCTGGGATACAGGCAATCATGTCCTGTACATGGCGAGGCCTGTCTATTCAGGCGATGAGCTTATAGCCCGCGGGGTCCAGCTGACAGGCCAGTCTGTTGAGGACGGAGGCAAAGGGATATCGTTCAATGTGTATCTCTTCAACGTGACTCCGGGTGCAGAGATCAACTATTACAATGGTATAGTCACTACGGAAGAGCAGGCTGCGCAGGAGCCGAGGGCTTATGTGGTCAACACAAGATCAGGGGTCTTCCACTATCCGTCATGTGAAGGCGCCAGAAGCATCCACAAGAAGAACCGCAAGGATGTAACAGCGACCCGCAAGGAACTCACCGATCAGGGATACGTTCCGTGCGGATACTGCGAACCATAATTGACATAGCCGTTCGACGAAATTATAATTGAGACAGAAATAATATAGTCGAATGGCTATTTTTATTGCAACGAGTTGCAAATATAGCCGAATGACTATGATCGGCTGCAGATGCAGCTTATTGAACAGACTGAAATTTTGCCCGGAGGTAAGGCATGATCGATATCAGCAACATGAAAGAGCTCGGCAGGGCGATCCGCGACAGGCGCAGGGAACTCGGCTACACACAGGCTTTTCTTGCGGACTATGCCGGGGTCAGTGCCAGCTTTCTTTCAGAACTTGAGAACGGCAAGGAAACGATACAGACAGGGAAGATGCTGGAGATAACCAGTCTTCTCGGCATGGACATATGCCTGAGGCGCAGAGGCGAATGAAATGAGAAAACTATATGTTTCTGTAGAAATAGAAGGACGGATGAGAGAAGTCGGTGTCATCGAAGGTGATTCTGAGTATTCTGCATGTTTCAGATACTCTGAAGATTATCTTGCTCAGGATACAGCCAGGCCGATCTCAGTCAGCCTGCCTCTTACGGACAGGCCATACGGACCGGAGAAGACAAGGAGCTTTTTCGAGGGGCTGCTGCCGGAGGGCTTTCTGAGGCGTACTGTAGCTGAGAACAACAGGACCGATGCTAATGACTATCTCTCTATACTGGAAATGCTGGGCTCTGAGTGCCTGGGCGCCATACAGCTGAGGGGAGAGCAATATACTACAGCTGAGCCGGAATACAGAGAGCTGGATCCGGACATGATGTTCCGCCTGGCATCTGAGGGAGCTACAACATCGGCTGACCTTGTTGTGGAAGCGCATCTTTCGCTGACCGGTGCATCGGGAAAAATAGGTGCTTACCTCGCAGATGACGGCAAGTGGTATCTTCCGGTGGGCAGTGCTCCCAGCACCCACATACTCAAGCAGAGCCACATAAGATATGACCATGTGGTCGAAAACGAGCAGCTCGCACTTCAGACTGCATCACTGATGGGCATCAGCATCGCGGAGAGCAGGATAATCATGACCGGAGCTCAGGGTGATGGTGGAGTGCTTTTCGCAACTGAAAGATATGACAGAACACTGGAGGGGTATGAAACTGAGATCTCGGGTCTGCCGTGTCCTCTGAGACTGCATCAGGAGGACTTCGGTCAGGCGCTGGGCATTACCGCTGCTGATAAGTACGAGAAAACAGGCGGCGGATACATGAAGCAGATGTTTGACCTCCTGAAACGGAGATCGGCACATCCTATCGAAGACCAGATGAAGCTGTGGGACATCATAGTATTCCACTGGCTGTCAGGGAATACCGACGGGCATGTCAAGAATTTTTCCCTTGTATACGACCGGCACCTGAATGCATTAAGGCTTGCTCCTGCATATGACATACTCAGCACGGTAGTGTACGATTCGCATTCAAGGCAGATGGCGTTTGCCATCGGCGGAGAGATCGAATGGGACCGCATCGGCAGGGAACACTTTGAGAAGGCATGTGACGAGATCGGGCTCAACAGGAAGATATTCATGAAAAGATTCGACGGCCTGGCAGCAGGCTTCGAACCGGCACTGAGAACTGCAGTGGAAAAGCTTACTGCTGAGGGCTTTACCGGGGTCGAAGGACTTGCCGCAAGGATAATGGATCACAGAAGAGAAGCAGGAATGCAGGAAGGATAGATACTGATGAAAATAGGAGTTATAGATGTAGGCGGAGGACTCAGAGGATCTTATACAGCAGGCGTATACGACTGGTGCCATGACAATGACATCCATTTTGACTACTGCATGGGGATATCTGCAGGAAGCGCCAATCTGTCGTCGTATCTTGCGGGGCAGCGCGGAAGGAACCTGAAGTTTTACACGGAATACAACCTGCGGGAAGAGAGCATGGGCCTGAAGAATTTCATTAAGGACCACAACTTCGTGGATCTCGAGTATGTTTACGGCGAGCTGTCCAATTCCTACGGGGAATATCCGCTCGATTATGATGCGATGATGGCGAATCCGGCGGAGTTTAAGATTGTTGCTACCGATGCTGAAACAGGCAAACCTCACTATTTTACCAAAGAGGATATACGAAGAGATGAGATGGCGCCGATCAAAGCGTCGAGCTGTGTGCCTGCTGCGAATCAGCCGTATCCTGTCAATGGGCACAGATATTACGACGGAGGAATGTCAGATCCGATCCCTCTGGAGAAGTGCTTCCGGGACGGATGTGACAAGGTGGTGCTGCTGCTGACAAGACCTAAGGACTTCGAACGGTCCCCTGACAAGGACAGGCTGGCATCAGGTCTTATAAAGCACAGATTCCCTGCTGCGGCGGAAACGATGAGCAAAAGAGCCATAAAGTACAATACTGAACTGTGGCTGGCGAAGCAGTACGAGAAGCAGGGCAAAGTCCTGATAGTCGCGCCGGATGATATCGGCGGGATGAGCACTCTGACCAAGGATTCGGAGACGATCGAGACACTGTATCACAAAGGGTATCATGATGCAGAGGCGATAAGAGCTTTTATCGAAGGGAAGTAGTCTCCAGGAACCGTGGAAAAGGTGCAGTTATACGCGAAGAACGCTTGTTCGTAAGCCTGAAATATGATAGAATCTAGGCTGTCAGATTGCTGAAAATACAGGAATCTGGCAGTTTTTTCACTGGATACACAATGTTTTTCAGATGAATTGTGGTAGTATTACGTGCAATGTGTCGGCGGGTATGTCAGAAAGGACTGTCCCTGATGACACAATACAGACAGAAGGGGATCAGACTGCATGCCTAAGTTCAGAGTCGTCAGTGATTTTGCGCCGACGGGCGATCAGCCTCAGGCGATAAGAGAGATAGCAGACGGAATACTTGCGGGAAGGGAAGCTCAGACACTGATGGGTGTTACCGGATCCGGCAAGACTTTTACGATGGCCAAGATAATCGAGGCCGTGCAGAGGCCGACTCTTGTCATATCTCACAACAAGACTCTTGCAGCGCAGCTTCACGGAGAGTTCAAGGAGTTTTTCCCGGACAATGCTGTTGAATACTTTGTAAGTTACTACGATTACTATCAGCCGGAGGCCTACGTGCCTTCGCGCGATCTGTATATTGAGAAGGATGCGGATATCAATGAGGAGATCGATAAGCTGAGACACTCTGCCACAGCGGCCCAGCTTGAGAGACGGGATGTCATCATAGTCGCATCTGTTTCCTGTATCTACGGACTCGGAAGTCCTGATTCATACCGCAACCAGCTGATCAGCCTCAGGCCGGGCATGGAGTTCGAGAGAATGGACCTTCTAAGGAAGCTGACAGAGATACAGTATACGAGGAACGACATAGACTTCCAGCGTGGGACATTCCGTGCCAGAGGTGAAGTCATAGATATATATCCGGCGGGCGGCGAAGCTGCTGTAAGGCTTGAGATGTTCGGGGATGAGATCGAGAGCATCAGGGAGATCAACCCTCTCACAGGAGAGGTGACGGGCACCCGCCAGCATATCTCTATCTTCCCGGCGAGCCACTATGTCACGAGCAGAGAAGACATGCAGCTGGCAGTGGCCTCGATCAGAGAAGAGCTCAAAGAGAGGCTGGACTGGTTCCGCGCCAACGGCAAGCTGCTTGAAGCAGAGAGGCTTGAGCAGAGGACCAACTACGACATCGAGATGATGATGGAAGTCGGTACATGCAAGGGCATCGAGAACTACTCAAGGCATATCAACTTCCTCAAGCCGGGCGAGAGGCCTTATACACTTCTCGACTATTTCCCGGACGGGGATTTTCTCACTATCATAGACGAGTCGCACGCGATGCTGCCTCAGCTGCGCGCGATGTACAACGGAGACAGATCAAGGAAGGAATCTCTGGTCGAATACGGATTCAGACTTCCGTCTGCCTTCGACAACAGACCTCTCAGATTCGAGGAATTCAGCGAGATCACAGGACAGACTGTATATGTATCGGCGACACCTGCGGAGTACGAGCTGAAGCGGTCGGGCGGAGTCACTGCAGAGCAGCTGATCAGGCCGACGGGCCTCCTCGATCCTGAGATCGAGGTCCGCCCGACGAAGGGCCAGATCGACGATCTTATCGGAGAGATCAACAGAGTCGCTGACGGCGGAGAGAGGGTCCTTGTCACGACACTTACCAAGAAGATGGCAGAGGACCTGACCAAGTACCTGCAGGAGCAGGGCATAAGGGTCAGATATCTGCATTCAGAGATAGACAATTTCGAGAGACTCGAGATAATAAGAGACCTCAGACTTGCGAAGTTCGATGTCCTTGTCGGCATCAACCTGCTCCGTGAGGGGCTGGATCTTCCGGAGGTCTCCCTCATAGCGATCCTCGATGCGGATCAGCAGGGCTTCCTGCGCAACGAGACTTCACTGATCCAGACTGTCGGAAGGGCAGCCCGTAATGAGCACGGACGTGTCATCATGTATGCTGACGGGATCAGCCAGGCCATGAAAGCCTGTATAGATGAGACCGCCAGAAGACGGAGCGTCCAGGATGAGTACAACAAGGCTCACGGCATAGTGCCTAAGACCATCGTCAAGCCGGTACGTGAGATCGCAAGGGCAATCGAAGAATATCAGGGAGACCGCAGCGTCAGAGACCCTAAGGCTATGACGACAGCCGAGCTCCGTGAGACGATCAGAGATGTTGAGAAGAACATGAAGGAAGCAGCAAAGCAGCTGGACTTCGAACGTGCAGCCGAGCTGAGAGACATACTCTTCGAGCTGAGAGCGAGCATGCGCGCATAATACTTTGTAACATAATTAAGGGACACAATACATGGACAAGAATATAGTCATCAAAGGCGCAAGGGAACACAACCTCAAGGGAATCGATGTCACGATCCCGCGCGACAAAATGGTCGTGCTTACAGGACTTTCGGGATCCGGCAAATCTTCGCTTGCTTTTGACACGATATACGCAGAAGGCCAGAAGAAGTACGTCGAATCTCTCTCATCGTATGCCCGCCAGTTCCTTGGCCTGATGAAGAAGCCAGACGTGCAGTCGATAGAGGGCCTGTCGCCTGCGATCAGCATAGATCAGAAGACAACGAGCCGTAATCCGAGATCTACAGTCGGTACAGTCACAGAGATATATGACTATCTCAGGCTGCTTTATGCCAGGATAGGTGTTCCGCACTGCCCTGTCTGCGGACGCGAGATCGCCAGCCAGTCGATAGACAGCATCATCGAAAACATCCAGTCGCACGGCATCGGGACCAGACTGATCGTCCTTGCTCCGGTCATCAGAGGCCGCAAGGGTGAACACAAGGCAGTCATTGACCGTATCAGGCGTGACGGATTTACAAGGGTCAGGATCGACGGGGAGATGAGGCGTCTCGACGAGGATGAGATCGTGCTCGCCAAGAACAACAAACACAATATCGAGATCGTCATAGACCGCATCGTGCTGCGCGAGGACAACAGAAGCCGTATCGCAGAGGCTCTGGAGATCGCTATCAGAGAAGGCGAGGGAATCTGCAACGTGATCTATCTGCCTAAGAAGGAAGCAGATGCAGGTGTCCAGCAGCAGAAGACAGCCGCTGAAGGATCAGGGGACAGAGGCGAAGCATCGCCTGACGGCAGGATCTTTGCCGAGCAGAAAGAGACTCTGGTAACATACTCGACTAAGTTCTCGTGCCCTGAGCACGGAGTCGGACTTGAGGAGATGGAGCCGAGGATGTTCTCCTTCAATGCACCTTATGGAGCATGCGACTGCTGCAGCGGACTTGGTTTTACCCTCAGGATAACAGACGAAGCAGTTGTGACAGATGAGAACAAGAGCATCCTGAACGGAGCGATGGGCAACGTATTCGCATCGCTTGACGCTATGGGCTTTTACCGCCAGATGCTCAACAGGCTTGCGATCGATCACGGGACAGACCTTTCCGTGCCATACAAGGCTCTCCCGCCTAAGTTCAAGGACGAGCTTCTTCACGGAACCGGCTCGCGCAAGCTCAAGTACACCTACGAGAGCAGATCCGGCAGAGTCTCTCACATGAACCATACATTCGAAGGTGTCATTCCGAGTCTCGAACGCCGCTGGGGCGAGACCAATTCAGAATTCATCAAGAACAAGATTTCCGATATGATGACAGAGGAGCTGTGCCCTGTATGTCACGGCCACAAGCTCAAGGACACCGTCCTTGCTGTCACGGTAGGAGGCAAGAACATAATCGAGCTTACCGAGCTGTCAGTCGTGCAGGCGATAAGATTCTTCGATGATCTCGACAGCCAGCTCAGCGAGAGAGACCGGAAGATAAGCGGCATGGTGACCAAAGAGATCAAAGCCAGACTCAGCTTTCTTCGAAATGTCGGCCTTGGCTATCTTACTCTCAGCAGATCGGCAGGCACACTGTCGGGCGGAGAATCCCAGAGGATCAGGCTGGCGACTCAGATAGGTTCAGGTCTTGTAGGGGTTTTATATATACTCGATGAACCATCGATCGGCCTGCACCAGAGTGACAATGACAAGCTGCTCAGATCACTTCGCAATCTGACCGATATGGGAAACACTCTTATCATAGTAGAGCATGATGAGGACACCATGTATGCTGCCGACCACATCGTGGATATAGGACCGGGAGCCGGTGTGAACGGAGGCCTCCTTGTTGCGCAGGGAAGCGTAGAGGATATCAAGGCATGCCCTGAGTCAATAACAGGACAGTTCCTCTCCGGCAAGAGATGCATAGAGGTCCCTTCCTCAAGGCGTCCGGGCAACGGGCTCTATCTGGATATCATAGGGGCTCAGGAGAACAACCTCAAGAACATAGATGTAAGGATACCGGCTGGCAAGCTTGTGCTTGTGACAGGCGTCAGCGGTTCGGGCAAGTCCAGTCTCGTCAATGAGATCCTCTACAAAGGGGTTTCCCGTGTCACCAACCGTACACAGGAACGGCCGGGCAAGTTCCGTGAAATAAGGGGAATAGAGAATTTTGACAAAGTCATCAACATAGACCAGTCCCCGATCGGCAAGACGCCGCGGTCCAATCCTGCAACATATACCGGCATGTTCACACATATACGCAACCTGTTTGCGGAGATGCCGGAAGCCAAGATAAGAGGGTATAACCCGGGCAGATTCAGCTTCAATGTCAAAGGAGGACGCTGCGAGCACTGCAGCGGAGACGGGATCATCAAGGTAGAGATGAACTTCCTGCCTGATGTATTCGTGCCGTGCGAAGTCTGCGGGGGAGCAAGGTACAACCACGAGACACTCGAGGTCAAATACAAAGGCAAAAACATCTCTGAGGTCCTGAACATGACGGTCACTGAAGCTATACCTTTCTTCGAGAATCAGCAGAGCATCCTGAGATATCTTAAGACTCTCGATGATGTAGGCCTCGGATATATCAGCCTCGGCCAGCCGTCGACTCAGCTCTCCGGCGGAGAGGCCCAGAGGATCAAGCTTGCTACCGAGCTGTCAAAACGCAGCACCGGCCGCACCCTGTACATCCTCGACGAGCCGACGACAGGACTGCATTTTGCAGACGTCGAGAAGCTTCTTTATGTCCTCAACCGTCTTGTCGACGAGGGCAATACTGTAGTCGTGATCGAGCATAACCTGGATGTAATAAAGCAGGCGGACCACATTATCGATCTCGGACCTTCAGGCGGAGATGCGGGCGGACATATTGTGACCGAAGGCACTCCGGAGGAAGTAGCCATGGATCCGAATTCATATACAGGACAGTATCTTAAGAAGATGCTGAAACAGTAATCAAAAAGAGCATTCACCGATGGGTGGATGCTCTTTCTTCAAATGCATTGCCGCAGTATCTAGCGGTTTCTGGATTCCTTGATAGCCTTGTCGATTTTCCGGTCTGCCGAGCGCTTCGCTTCTGCATCACGCTTATCGTAATTCTTCTTGCCCCTGCAGAGACCAAGCTCTACCTTGCAGCGGCTGTTCTCGTCGAGATATACAGACAGAGGGATAAGTGTAAGACCCTGCTGCGTCTTGAGAGTTCCGTAAAGCTTGCTTATCTCTTTGCGGTGCATCAGAAGAGTGCGCACTCGGAGAGGATCAACATTGTATCTGTTGCCCTGCTCATACGGCGCAATATGCATGCCTGTGACTACGAGCTCACCCTTGCTGGTGATCTTGGCATAGCTCTCCTTGATACTGACTCCGCCCTTGCGGATCGATTTGATCTCAGTACCTGTGAGTACGATGCCTGCCTCGTATCTTTCCTCGACGAAATAATCGTGGAAGGCTTTCTTGTTATTCGCGATCACTTTTCTGCTTTTTTTTGCCACTGCTGATGCCTGCCTTGTCTGTCTAGAATGTACGTATCTTATTGAACGGGAAAAGCCTTATGATGACCTTGCCTTTGATCTGGCTTATATCCACCAGTCCGACCTCCGAACGGCGCGAATCGATGCTTCCGACGCGGTTGTCGCCAAGTGCATAGTATTTGCCTTCCGGCACAACGAGAGTCTCACCCTCTGCCGGGATCTCAAACGCCGGGGTATAGCCGTCCTTGAGGTAATCTTCTGTATATGCTTCTCCGTTGATATACAGCTGATCATCAAGGATCATTATCTCATCGCCCGGAAGCCCTATGGCGCGCTTGATCAGAAGCTTGTCCCCTCCGGTGGTCTCATCCGGCATGGAACTCTGGAAGATGATGATATCACCTCGCTCAGGGCCGTGACTTTTGTAAGCCTGTCTGTACATGATCATATAATCATTCTCATGCAGAGTGTTTTCCATGGAAGACTGCTTGACGATCGTAGGCCTGACGAAATACAGCACTATGGATGCCAGGATTATCGCAATGATTACATCGATCAGCAGACTTTTGATGAAACTCGCCGCTGACTCAGCGGATGCATTTGTTCCGGAAGCTGCTTCTACCGGTTCTGTTCTGTCTTCAAAGTTGTTCAAAGCTTTTCTCTCCCGAGTATTTTTCTGAATGTATGCGGAAGCGGAGCTGTAAATTCCCGTCCGCTCAGGTATTCCATATCATCTGGAAGACCTTCTTCCGCAAAAGCTATCCTGTACGCATGAAGGAGCTGCGTCGAAAGTCCGTAAGTGCGCGCGAGATGTTCGTTGAGCCGCCTGATATCTTCCCGGCTGCATCCATCGGTGCGGAATGATCCCTCTGTAGCCGAAGCATATTTGCTGTCACCGATGACCGGGTGCCCTATGCCTGCCATGTGTGCACGGATCTGATGTGAACGGCCGGTCACCAGCCTTATCTCGACCAGTGTCGCCTTCATGCCTCTGCCGAAATCTGTCACCTCTACAGGTCTGACCTCTGTCAGTACCGGCAGAGAGTTTTCAGATGCGGAACCGCTGAGTGAAGATCTGCTGAACTTATGATCGCTGTCCGCGGCAGGGGCTATACAGTCTATTCCTGTTATTCTGACCTTGTTGTGCTGCTCGTCCTTGCTCAGATCTCCGCTGAGGGCGAGAGGCTCTGTGATGACACCATGGACAATACTCAGATAGTACTTATCTGTAAGATCCTCGCGGATCATCATATTGAGATTTCTGAGTGCAGCGGCTGTCTTGCCGAACAATACCAGTCCTGTGGTGTTCCTGTCGAGCCTGTTGGCAGGTGAAGGTGAGAAGACTTTTTCTGAACGCGGATCGAATTCCCCTGTGCTTATCAGGTAGTCTCTTACCTGATTGGCGAGATGATTCTTCTTCTCGTTTCTGTCACCGTGAGTGAGAAGGCCGAAAGGCTTGTCAGCGATCAGTATATTGCGGTCTTCGTATATTATCCGGAACTGTTTTCTGGCTTTTCTGCCTGCGTTCGCAGCCTGCTTCCCGCTGCCGGCTGACCCGGCGGCGCCCGTGAGACGGTCGAGCACATCATCTGACAGATACAGCGTCAGGGTCTCTCCCTCCTGAAGCATGTATGACTGGTCGCGGCGTCTGCCGTCGACTTTTACATCCTTGCGTATGAGTTTATAGATTTCGCCCAATGAAGCGCTGCTGAGATATTTTCTCAGAAAACGGTCGAGGCGGCGCCCGGAATCATTGGCTGTGATGGTGATTTCTCGCATAGGATCTCCTGCAAAAACTGTACCGGTCAATGTCAATCATTCTACCATAACAGGTATTGCACCTCAAGACAGATAGATTGCAAATACCCCTGATTAAAGCTATAATCAATGTGCTGAACATATTGGCATGACCGTTATGCGGCAGGTCTGATGTTCAGGCAACGTGTTTTATCGGAGCAAAGGGTTTAACATGAGACATATAAGAAATTTCTTTCACGATATCAATGATATCGTACTGGCAATAATCATAGTAGCTGTGGCTGCCGGCATCATCTACTGGCGCATGCAGATAATACTTGATTATCCTAAGGAGCTTGCTGATGAGCGTGCGGCTGCCGCCCAGCAGCAGGAGGAACAGATGGAGGCGGATGCCGCAGAGGCAGAAGCTGCTGAAGGTGAACAGGCCGAAGATGCTTCAGCTGAAGGGGCATCAGAGACTGAGGGCGAAGCGGATGCTTCGGGAGCTGATCAGCAGCAGGCTGAAGAAGGCGAGACCTCAGAACAGCCGCAGTAAGAACTCTGCTGATCACATGCAGAGATATTTCGTATTATCATCAATGAAGTCAATGACACTGGGTGGATACAAATGGGAGATTTAAAAAATTACGCAAGACTCAATGATTACAATCTGACTATGCTGACTGATTTCTATGAGATCACGATGGCTAACGGTTATTTCAATTCGGACATGCGCGATGCAGAGGCATGCTTCGATGTATTCTTCAGAAGAGTTCCTGATGGCGGCGGTTTTGCCATCATGGCAGGACTCGAGCAGATCATAGCTTATATGAAGAGGCTCAAGTTCACAGATGCAGATATCGAATATCTGAGGACCAAGAACTGCTTCTCAGAAGAGTTCCTCGATTATCTTCTGGACTTTAAGTTCAGCTGCGATGTATGGTCCGTACCTGAAGGTTATCCGATTTTCCCTCACGAGCCGGTCATGATCGTCAAGGGTCCTCTGATCCAGGCACAGTTTGTAGAGACGTTCATTCTGATGCAGTTCAACCATCAGAGCCTGATCGCAACCAAGGCCAACAGGATCGTAAGATCCGCTCTCGGCCGTCCTGTCATGGAGTTCGGCACCAGAAGAGCACATGGAGCTGATGCTGCAGTATACGGAGCAAGAGCTTCATATATCGCCGGATGCGCAGGTACTGCATGCACTATCGCAGACAGAAACCACGATACACCGGCACTCGGAACCATGGCACACAGCTGGGTGCAGAGTTTTGACTCCGAGTACGAAGCTTTCAGGAAATACACAGAGCTCTATCCGCAGAACGCTACTCTGCTGATCGATACATACAATGTCCTCAAGTCCGGACTGCCTAATGCCATCAAGGTGTTCAAGGAGCTCAGACCGCAGAACATGGGTATCCGTATCGACTCCGGAGATATCACATATCTGACAAGAGAGTGCCGCAGGATCCTCGACGAAGAAGGTCTCCAGGACTGCAAAATCGTTATCAGCAACTCTCTTGACGAGTACATCATCAGAGACGTCATCCTCGAGGGCGCTCAGATCGATTCATTTGGAGTAGGCGAGAGACTGATCACTGCAAGATCAGAACCGGTATTCGGCGGAGTATACAAGCTCTCAGGTATCGTGAGAAACGGCGAGCTGGTGCCTAAGATGAAGATCTCAGAAAACGTCGAGAAGATCACCAACCCGGGATTCAAGAAGGTCGTAAGATTCTTCGACAAGGAGACCGGCAAGGCCCTCGCTGATGTCATCATGCTCCATGATGAACCTGTACCGGACGGCAAGCCATACGAGATTTTTGATCCTAATGCAGTCTGGAAGCGCAAGGTTCTTGAGAATTATGACGCTGTCGAGCTGCTGGTACCTATCTTCGAGAAGGGCAAACTCGTATATGACGAGCCTGATATCGGAACTATCAAGAAGACCTGCGCTGAGCAGATCGACAAGCTCTGGGGCAGCCACCTGAGATTCGAGAATCCGCAGACCTACTATGTAGACCTGTCCAAGCCACTCTGGAATCTCAAGCACGACCTGCTCAACAAATACGGAGCATCCAATCTGTAATACTGCGGGGGGAGACGGGGGACGATCCTCTGTCTCCCCTGAATCATCAGACTATTGACATTCTGCTGCAAAAGGGTATAATACTCTTCCGCGACATAATGCTGATCTGTCTGCAATATGGGGACGCACTGGTTTCGACAGGTATGTGGAACGAGGATAAGCGAGCCGTGGCGGTGAACCACGTAAAAAGCACTCGTTAAAAAGAAACGCAAAAACAAACAACAATTTCGCACTGGCTGCATAGTTCAGCCCCGCGCGTCGGCTCCGGTTCACCTGCAGACCGGAATCCCGGCGTCATGCATGCAGGAAAACTCTTGCGTGATCTCCTGCTAGCGTAAGAGGACCAAGCGGGATAGTCAGGTGTGAGTCCGTCATGTGACGCTCACCTGGCGAAATCAAATACATGACTGCGCTCGGAGAAAGTCTTCCGGAAATATTCTTGGACGTGGGTTCGATTCCCACCGTCTCCACCATAATTTGGGCTTGAGATTCATATGATCTCGGGCCTTTTTTCATGCTCAGAGAAAGCGATAGAAACCGACCTATACGGGACTCGCTCAGATATACGAAATGGTCGTCATTCTGGTCGGCAATTCAGGAAGATACAGGCTGAAAGCAAAGTAAAATCAAGGGGAAGAGCGAATTCGGAAAGCATGCCATCTCCACCAAAAAATGGCTCTCGGAAATAATTCCGGGAGCTATTCTGTTTTCACGGATTGCAGTTGTTTCAACAGTTAAGGTATTTTCTAAAAATAACAAAACCGACCTAGCCAGACATATAGGGAATACGTTCAGACCTATGAAATAGTCGACAAAATGGTCGGCACTTTTTTTGACAAAACAGGCAAATTTGCGGTCAGACTTGACAACAAACATTCTTCCATTCTCGGCTGAAGAACTTAATCGCATAATTGTCGGATGGATAATGCTCATATAAACTGAAAACAAAAACGATACTTGGAGGTGCGTCATGTTTAAGCCAAAATTCAGATTTACTCACGATGAGGTCAGGATCATCGTAATGGCGCTTGTTGAATTTAAGAATCAGCTGATATCGGAAGGAAGGTATACAGATGCTATAGATGACCTTCTGATCAAATTTGTAGAATAAATGCTGAGCAGTCACGCTCAAATATCATTAGCTTTCTTTTCTTTACATGCCTTGCCCTATTGGCAGGGCAATTATATTGTTCAAATCCGGTGATAACCGGTAGAAAGGAAAGACGATGATAAAAGCTATAACAATCAAGATGAAGGCAAACGATGAAATCATTACTGCTGAAGACGTTGGCGACGCATTCATTGACTGCGTAAAAGAGGGGCGCATGGAAAGCAATGCAGCACTATGGTATCTCGACCTGATACACGATCTGTTCATCACTGAGCACGAAATAGCTGCTGTAAATGTTTTGTCTTGTGTTCTGCATCATGCAGATTCACCGATATGCGGTGAGCTGGAAGGCTTGTTCAGAAGATTCGTAGATAACGAGCGCTATCTTGTGAGCTTCATGGATGACTTCCTGGGACATGAGGAGGTTGATGATTATCTTCTGGAACTGGAGATGCTGAAGATGAGCAGAAAATGTCTGCAGGAGAAATTTGATGAGGAGGCTGATGAATGAGTGAATGCAAAACCATAGCCATATGCAATCAAAAGGGTGGAACTGCCAAAACAACGACCTGCCTGAATCTGGGAGCAGGACTGGCGCGTAACGGGAAGAAAGTGTTGCTTGTGGATGCTGATCCTCAGAGTGATCTTACTACTTCACTTGGAATAGAGGCAGACGCACAGGAGAAATCTTTGGGAAGATTGATGTATCTGCTCACTGAGGACTACAAACCGATAGTCAGAGATACAGTGATCCATCACGATGAGGGGATGGATCTGCTGCCTTCTAATCTGGAACTGTCATCTATGGAGACGAGACTTGTTAATGCTATGAGCAGAGAGAAAGTGCTCCATAATCTGTTGAAGGATGTACGGAAGGATTACGACTATATTCTGATCGACTGCATGCCTTCGCTTGGCATGATAACGATCAATGCGCTTACAGCAGCTGACAGCGTGATCATACCTGTGCAGGCTCAGTATCTCCCGGCAAAGGGAATGACACAGTTGATGCGAAGTATAGACATGGTCAGGAATCATACTAATGAGAATCTGAAGATAGAAGGCATATTGATGACGCTCGTTGATGGCAGAACAAACCTGGCAAAAGACGTGATCAACGCCATAAGGACTAACTACGGAATGAATATCCGTATTTTCGATTCACAGATACCGGTAGGAGTCAAAGCGGCTGAAGCAAGTAAGACAGGCAAGAGTATATTTGCCTACGATAGCGAATGCAAACCGGCAAAAGCGTATGAAGATTTTACAAGGGAGGTGATGAGTGGTGCCGAAAGACAGAAAAAGCGAGATAAAGCTTCCATCACTAGATGAGCTGTTTTCTTCACAAGAGGAACGTGATGATGCAAAGCTCAAACGTATCTTCGAGATACCAATTGATCAAATAGATCCATTCCCGGACCATCCTTTCAAGGTGAGAGATGACGAAGACATGCAAAATCTAATTGAAAGCATCAGAGCTCAAGGCGTGCTTACACCGTGCATGGTAAGAAAGAAGAAGGATGGAAGATATGAGCTTATCTCCGGGCACAGGCGTAAGCGTGCTTGCGAACTCCTTGGAATGGATACACTGAGATGTGAGATGGTCGAACTATCTAAGGATGAAGCTACCATAATTATGACCGAGAGTAATTTCCAGAGATCCACGATCCTTCCGTCTGAAAAGGCATTTGCTTACAAAATGAGACTAGATGCCATGAAGATGCTTGTATCCAGAATGGTCGAGAACCAGAAGAAAGGAAGGAACTTCGGCGGTGAACCTGTCGGTCCGCAGCTTGATAAGGCAAGAGAGCATCTCATTAACTCATATGGATTATCTGATGAGTATGCTGAAGCGCTTGGCACTTCTGATTCAAGAAAACATGATCACGGTGTGCCACTGGCACACCTAAGTGGAGGGAAAAAATCGAGGGATTTAGTTGGTGCTTCATTTGGTGAAAGCGGAGACCAAGTACGAAGATATATTCGTCTCACGGAACTCATCCCGGAACTTCTTGATTTAGTCGATGAAGGCAAGATAGGAATCAGGCCAGCAGTTGAGCTTTCGTACCTTGGCCACAGGCAGCGTGATGTACTTGAGGCGATCGAGATGGAGCAATGTACTCCTACTCATGAGCAGGCAAAACGAATGAGGAGGCTTTACGAAGAACAAAAGCTCACGCCTGAAGCGATAGAGGCTATCATGATGGAGCAGAAAGGCAACCAGAAGGAGAGGATAGTGCTGAGGGGGGATCGGTTCAGCAGGCTGTTTCCCCCTGATTTGCCGATGTCAAAACGTGAGGACTATATAGCTGCTGCAATGGAATTCTACGGCAGACACCGGGAACGTCAGAAAACGAGAGACGATGCGAGATGATGCGAGTTAATGTATTCCGCATGCTATGGAAATATTTGCATTGTGGATACGTTATCCCATCTCCTCCCCTGTAACCCCTCCTCTGTTACTACCAGTTACTACCCGAAGAAGAGAGAATAGAGTATCAATATAAGAGAATAATATAATAACAATAATCGCAATATAGTGACAAATTCGGAACGCTCAGATCTTAACGACCTGGGCGTTTTTTGTTTGTCCGGAATTGCGGGAAAGGACAGCATATGACGAAAACAAAAGACAACAAGCCGAATGACGAAGTGATCATGTGCACGGATGAGACAGGGATGCAGCTATATCTCAGTGAGAAAGCAGCGAACAGGCTCAGCTGGATCCTGACAGGGCTCTGCGTAGTACTCAGCCTGCCGGTGATCATTCTCGCATTCATGTGCATTTAGAGAAAGGAGAAATAACGCAATGACAGACAACAAGTTTATCGATGCATTCAAGCGAATGCTCACAATGACACTTGCCCTGATCATGGTGCTCGGATCAGTGGTCCCGATCGCGACCCAGGAGGCATCAGCGTTTGGCGGCAAGGTGGGCAGCAAGTACACTGTGACCGACGGAGGCCAGATCAGATATGGATCCGGCGATGGAGGCTACAGCAATTCAAGAAAGTGTGACCTCGGTGATGATCTTGGCAGCAGATATTCGTACTGTGTGCAGCCATCGAAGAATTCACCGCCAACAGGAACAGTGACGGTAGATAAAGTCGTCACGGACGAGGATGACAAGGGCAAGTGGAACGCTCTCAGAAATATCGTCTACTATTCGCCATCCTATCCGGGTTATGACAAGAACGTCAAGAACATCAGGGGCGACTACTACACAGGAGACTTCAGCAAGGACTGGGGTATCGCACATCTGGCACTCTCTTATGTTTATGCAGGAAGGCCATCGGATATGGCTACCTGGAACGGCACACATGCATCAAGCCTTGGAGAGGTGTGGACCAAAGCCAAGAAGCTGGGCGATGCTCTGTGGAAGGCGGACAGTTCAAAGGATGATGCTGTCCCTGACAGCTTCAAGGTATTCATCTGCTATATGTCCGGAGTACAGGACATGATCGTCGGCTATCTTGAAGCTCCGGGATATCTGACCATGAAAAAGGTATCGAACAGGACTTCGATCACAGAAGGCAACAGCTGCTATTCTATCGAAGGCGCTGAGTACACGGTATATGACGGCTCAAATAAAGCAGCGGGTACTCTCACTCTTAAATCCAATGGCGAGAGCAATACTATCGAGCTCCTGGAAGGCAAGTATACGGTGAAAGAGACATATGCTCCTCCGGGGTATGCAAAGGATACAGAAACATATACCGTAAAGGTCGTGTCCGAAGAGACTACCACATTCACTGCGAAGGATGAACCTATCACTGATCTTGTGCAGCTCCTGCTGACAAAGAATCCTGTAGGCTATCCTCATGAT
>CADABZ010000010.1 GCA_902786355.1 uncultured Eubacteriales bacterium | reverse complement strand
GCGAAGTAGTCAAGGTAGAGGGCAACGCAGTCCAGGTCAAGGCTGACAACGGAACAGTACTCAACCTCACCAACGTACTCCTCGGAAGCAACCTCCAGGTAGGAGAGCACGTAACTATCACATACAACACAACTAACATGACAGTTACAGCAATCCAGCGCTAGTCATAGAAGACAGCTGAAGAACAAAGGCAAAAGCCAAAACGCAAACCGCGAAAGATGAAGCGCAAAACACAAAACACAAAACACTAAAAACAATACCCCAATAAAATACCGAAAGCCCGTTTCAGAGAAACACTGAGATGGGCTTTTGCATTATATCTCCGTCATGTGCCCATCATTACACGCCCTTGTCATACTCTCGCGTCTTTCCTGCAAAGCAGTCTATCGTGGATTCAAATGGTGTATAATTAGAAAGTGTATGATTCTGTCACGAATACTCATACATGCGGGCGCGAAAAGAGCCCCGGAGATTCGACCGGGATTAAATAACAGGGAGGACCTACTGATGTTAGGACGGGAGAGACGCCTTAAGAAGAGAAGAGACCGCATCGCGAGCCTGGCTGATGCTGAAAAAAGAAGACAGGGACGGGCGGATGCCGGACAGAACGGCACAATCTCCGGAACGGTTATCAGCGGATCCGGAAGGCGCGTGAAGATATACGGGACGCTCGGCCCGGCATGCAGTGACCAGGAAATGCTGAAGAAGATGGTTTCTGAGGGAATGGATGGCATCAGACTCAACCTTTCCCATACATCGCTTGAGGAATCCGCTGGGGATATCGAGAATTATCAAAAGGCTGCGGCAGCATGCGGCGTCAGAGCGGAGCTGCTGATAGATATG
The DNA here is from genome assembly GCA_902786355.1 of uncultured Eubacteriales bacterium. Taxonomy (GTDB): domain Bacteria; phylum Bacillota; class Clostridia; order Peptostreptococcales; family Anaerovoracaceae; genus Crickella. The sequence continues at coordinate 179,063 of CADABZ010000010.1, read as the reverse complement.
CATGGACCGGAGCTTCGTACAGGAAGACTGGATGCAGCACTCAGACTTTCGGAGAGAGAGCTCCTGGATGTCGGCAGTATCCCTATGCCGGAAGAGGTCAGAGAAGCGCTGGCAGGATCCGAGGGGCAGGAGATCCTTCTCGATGACGGAAAGATACTTCTCAGGACTGAGCGCGTGAAGGATGCAGAGACCGAAGGAGCCGGCGAGATCAGACTCCGCGTGCTCCGCGGCGGTATTCTGGGCGACTGCAAAAGCATAGCCCTTCCGGGATGCAGTATCGACACACCGGCAATGACTCAGGAAGACCTTGAGAATATACGTGAGGCAAAACGCTTTGGAGTGACAGCCGTCATGCAGCCTTTTGTCCGCTGCAAGGAGGAACTGATCAAAGTCAGGAACGCGCTCGATGAAGCCGGCGGAGAAGATATACGGCTTCTCGCAAAAATCGAAAACCGGGAAGGAATGGACAGAATAGGGGAACTCATACCGTATTGCGATGAGATCGTCATAGCCAGAGGAGACCTCGGCAACTCGATGGAGCTGTGGGAGCTGCCTGCAGCACAGAAACAGATATCCGAAGTCTGCCGAAAAGAAGGACGGGATTTTATGGTGGTCACTCAGATGCTTGAGTCAATGACCCGCCGGAAGGTTCCGACGAGAGCGGAGGTCAGCGATATCTTCAATGCTATACTTGACGGCGCCGCGTCTGTGATGGTGACTGGAGAGACTGCTGAGGGAGAATATCCTGATCTCGTCATCCGGTATATGTCGCATACCGTGCGCGAGGCAGAAAAATACCTGACGAAATGAAGCGAGACGTCTGTTGACGGCATCGCTCGCTCAAATCAGGAGAGGTTGCCGGAGCTTTGCTTCTGGTTGAACACCTGAGAATAGAAACTGATTCAAAAAGGGGGAGGGAATGGATCGCAAAGTGGATCTTGAAAGAGTCCTTGACCAGTTCACAGAGCTTGTATCAGTAGACTCTGTCAGCCTTGGAGAGAGGCGGATGGCAGACATACTTAAGGCGGAGCTTGAAAGTCTGGGATTTGAAGTAACTGAGGATGATGCGGGCGCATACTACGGATCGGATACAGGCAATCTGTATGGCCTTCTGAAAGGAACCGATCCCGGCAGAGAGCCGGTCCTGCTTTCGGCGCATATGGATACTGTAGAGCCCGGACTTGGCAAAAAAGCCATCGTGGACCGGAGCAGAGGTATGATCACTTCCGCAGGAGACACGGTGCTCGGAGCGGATGATCTGTCCGGGGTCGCAGAGATCCTCGAAGGTATCCGGCTCGCAAAAGCAGATCCTGCCGGATATGGAGATATTGAGATATTGTTCACGGTTGCCGAAGAGTCGTACTGCAAGGGCGCTGTGAAATTCGATTTCAGCAGAGTCAGATCGAAGACTGCATATATAGCGGATATGAGCGGCAGTGTCGGTAATGCTGCGGTGTCTGCCCCTTCTATAATATCCTTCGAGTTCACGATACACGGGAAACCGGCGCACGCAGGTTTTGATCCGGGCGCAGGGATAAATGCTATCGCCGCAGCCGCTGAGATAATATCTCAGACTGAGCAGGGGCTCATCGGGACAGGACTTACTCTTAATATAGGAACGATCGAAGGCGGAAAAGCATCGAATATAGTATCCGACAGCTGCAGATGCACAGGTGAGGTCAGAGGCAGTGATCATGAAGAGGCTGTCAGAGTCCTCGGAGAGCTGGAGAAACGCATCGAGTCTGTGTGCAGCAGGACGGGAGCAGAGTACACGTTCGGAAGCGAGGTCAGGATCAGAGCATACTGCACGCCGGAAGATGACATAACCTGCAGGACCTTCCTGAAGGCCTGTGAGAATCTGGGACTGGAAGGGAAACTTATATCCACAAGAAGCGGAAGCGACAACAATGTTTTTGCCGAGCATGGCATATCCGGCATAGTGCTTTCAAGCGGGATGATGGATACGCATTCGGTGACAGAACATATAGAGATCAGAGATCTGGAGATTGGAAGCAGGCTTATAGCGGAGATCATATCCCTAAGCTGATGCGGTGATCCGGGGATACAATTAACATAGGTAAAAAATCAGGAGAACTATTAGCATGAGTCTGACAGACCGCGACCGGCAGGCTAAAGAACTGTCGCAGGAAATAATAACGCTGGCGCGAAATACACTGCTTGTTAACCTGCGCTTTATTGACAGGGCTGCGGGCAATCTGAGGATCATGCCGGATATGAACTTCGGTTTTGCGGGCAGCAGTGCGATGATACTGTACAGCCCGTGGACCGTGATCAGGACATACATGGAAGAGGAGAACGCAGTCACGCGCAATCTCCTTCACTGCATTCTGCACAATGTATTCAGGCACAGTTTTGTCGGCGAAGGCATTGACAAGGCAAAATGGAACCTGGCATGCGATATTGCAGTAGAAAATGCGATAAACGGACTGGACAGAGATTTTCTCAGAGCTGGGAGAGCCGCAGAACAGAAAGAAGTTATAGAGTATCTGACGGATAAAGTAGGTTACCTCACGGCCGAGAGAATATACAGCTTCATCTGCCGGGATACCTTCTCGATAATCCACAGCCTTGAATGGGCGGAGTATTTTGCCGGTGATGAGCATGATCTGTGGTACGGAGACAGCGGCGCAGACTATCTGATCCCGGCAGATATCGACCTGGAGGAGCTGTGGAAAGACATCTCCAGGAGGATGCAGACCGAGCTTGAAGTCTTCAGCAAGGAAGAAGGCGCGCTCACACAGAATCTCAGAGAGATCAACCGCGTCAGATACAACTACACGGAGTTCCTCAGGAAATTCGGCATCCACAGGGAGACGATGAAGCTTTCCGAGGAGGAATTCGACAACAATTATTACACATACGGACTCGATCTGTACGGGAACATTCCGCTTATCGAGCCGCTGGAATATAAGGACAACAGGAATATAAGAGATTTTGTCATAGCGATAGACACATCCGGCAGCGTGCAGGGAGAAGTCGTGCAGAAGTTCATCCAGCATACTCACGATGTGCTTGCGGGGCAGAGCAGACTGGATTCAGATCTCAATATGTACATACTGCAGTGCGACGATGCTGTCCGGGATGCAGAGCACATAACCTCACAGGAAGATTTTGAAAGATATCTCCGTGAGAAGAAGATCAACGGACTCGGGCAGACAGACTTCAGACCGGTGTTCGAATATGTCGACGGGCTGATCGCAGAAGGCAAGCTGCATGACCTCAGAGGCGTCCTGTATTTTACAGACGGCAAAGGAAGATTCCCTGCCAGGGCCCCGGAATACGACGTAGCATTCATAATACACAATGACAGCCTCACGGATACGTGGGTCCCGGACTGGGCGATGAAGATCGAGATGCCTGCAGAGGAGATAATGAACCTATGAAAATGCAGGAAATAAGCAGCGACAGGATAATAAACGGGCGCATTACCGAAGGGGCTTACGCAGAGGACGAAAGCCTTACCTCGATAATCATCCCTGAGGGAGTGACGGATATCGGGGAGGTCTCTTTCTACGGCTGCCCGAATCTCAGACATGTCAGCTTCCCGTCAACACTCAGATACATCAGGGAAGAGGCATTCGGGGAGAGCGCAGTGGAATCTGTCATCCTTCCGGAGGGACTGGAGCTCATAGAAGAAAAAGCTTTCTTCATGTGTGACAGCCTGAGAAAAATCGAGGTGCCCGGCAGAGATACCGTCATCGGCAGTGATGCATTCGCCTGCTGCGACAGTCTGACGGAAGGCTACATTGCCTGCGGATATCCGGAGAATATACGGCATCATGAGAGACTTCAGTACACACTGCTGTGGTGCTCGTGCCCTGAGAGGCACTCATCTGAGACCTCGGCACTGGCAGAAGAGTTCGTCAGAGATAATGAAGAACTCATTATGGAATGGATCATCAGGCACAACAATATCCCTGCAATGAGCGGGATCTCGAAGCTGAGCCTGCTGCGGGGAGACACAGGAAAGTACATAACACAGGCAGGCGAAGCCGGAAGAAGTGAGATAATGGCACTGCTCATGTCAGCGCCGCGCCATTTTGAAGAAGGAGAGTTTGAATTGTGAATATAGCAGACGCCAAAACTCAGCTTATCAATACTGTGAAAGCATATTCGGCAAGAGACAGATACGGTAACTATCTTCTTCCGCCGGAAGAGCAGAGACCGCTGTTCCTTATGGGCCCTCCTGGGATAGGCAAGACAGCCATCGTCAGGCAGACAGCCGAGGAACTGGGGATAGGTCTCGTCAGCTATTCGATCACACATCACACCAGGCAATCGGCCCTCGGTCTTCCGGAGATCGTTCACAAGACTTTTGGCGATCAGGAATATGATGTGTCCGAATACACTATGAGCGAGATCATATCTTCGGTCTATGATGTGATGAATGATACAGGCCTCATGGAAGGGATCCTGTTCCTCGATGAGGTCAACTGTGTATCCGAGACACTGACTCCTTCGATGCTTCAGTTCCTGCAGTTCAAGACCTTCGGAAAACACAGAGTGCCGGACGGCTGGATCATCGTTACGGCAGGGAATCCTGTCGAGTTCAACCGCAATGCCCGGGAATTCGACATAGTCACATGGGACAGACTCAAGAGAGTCGATATAGAACCTGACTTCGACGCCTGGAAGGCATATGCCTACAGCACAGAGGTCCACGCGAGTGTGATGACATACCTCGAGGCGAGAAAAGGCAGTTTCTGCAGGGTCGATGCGACTGTAGACGGCAAGCGTTTTGCGACACCGAGAAGCTGGACTGATCTGAGCAGCATCATCAGAGTATACGAAACTCTCGGAATCGCCGTGGACAGGAAGCTCGTCGGACAGTACATACAGGATGCTGAGATCGCAGATGATTTTGCGGCATACTATGACCTGTACGACAAGTACCGCTCAGACTATAAGCTTCAGGATATACTGGCCGGAACCCAGGATGAAGAAATCGAAGTGCGCGCCGGGAAAGCACCTTTCGATGAGAGGCTTTCACTGCTCGGACTGCTTCTGGACAATGTGCTGACAGACATAGCGGAAGTCATCAGGACCGAGGATACTGCATCTGAACTTGTAAAGCTGCTGAGACGCGTCAAAGAAGGAGAAGATATAAGTAGTATCATCGCTGATGAAGAGGCTGTCTTCTCACGCTTCCGCAGGATGGGCGTCCTGTCGGCAGAAGCAAGGAACAAATATGAGAGAGTGCTTGAATTCCTGAGAAAACATGAAGAAACGGATTTTGCCGCGATAAAGGGGGATTTTGACAGGATCGTTTCGGATATGAAGTTATCAGCTGCAGAGGCCCGCACCAGGCTGGACAATCTGTTTGCCTTTGCAGAAAAGGTATGGGGCGCGGGACAGGAGATGGTGATACTCGTCACCGAGCTTACCATCGGTATCTATTCCTCGAGATTCATAGCAAGATATGGATGCGACGAATATTACAGAAACAATAATACGTTAAAGCTGTATGAGAGAAATCTCGAAATCAAGAGAAAAGGAGAGTCATTATGGCAGCAAAATACGATATCGTAGTTGTTGGAGCCGGAAATGCCGGGATCAGCGCGGCTGTATCGTGCGCCGTAAGAGGAAAGAAAGTACTGCTGATAGATCAGCACAACCTTCCGGGCGGCTGCGCGTCTAGCTTTGTCAGAGGCCGGTTCGAATTCGATCCGAGCGTGCATGAGATCGCTGATTTCGGTCCGGAGGATAACAAGGGAAGCGTCAGAAAGATGCTTGAGAGAAACGGTGTCAATGTTGACTGGATCACGATCCCTGACTGCTACAGATGCATAGCTACATATTCGGACGGAACTCCGATGGACGTAACGATGCCTTGCGGCAAGGATGCATACATTGATGCAATGGAGAAATACGTACCTGGATCGAGAAAACCTATGGAGGAGTTCTTCGAACTGACGGATGAAATAAATGCTGCTCTGGCATATATGATGGACGGAACGCCTAATGACTCCAAGTATATGCAGAAGCATTTCCCTAATGTTCTGAGAACCTGCGGATACAATGCACTGAAGGTGCTCAAGGCTATGAAGATGCCAACCAAGGCTATCGAAATACTGAGCGTATACTGGCCTTATCTCGGAATGCCTCTGGATCAGATCAACTTCCTGCACTTCGCAGTCATGATCTATCTGTATGTAGTCCGTCAGGCAGTAATTCCTCATCACACATCACACGAGATATCCATGGCTTTCATGAACAGATTCTACGAGCTCGGCGGCGAAGCATGGTTCAACTGCAGAGCTGAGGAGTTCCTTTTCGACGGCGACAGGATCTGCGGCGTCAGAACAAGCCTCGGAGATGTTGAGTGCGAGCAGGTGCTGGCCAACATCAATCCTGATATCATCTACGCGAAGATGATGCCTAAGGAGCTTGTCCCTGAGCGCGAGAAGAAGCTTTCGGCTGCCAGAAACAAGAACTACAGCACAAAGTTCTGCCTCGTATATATGGCACTCAACAAGCCGATAGAGGAGATCGGAATCAAGGATTACTGCATATTCTTCCAGGGCTCAGCGGATTCACGCAGAGAGTATGAGAATATGAAGAGCATAGACAATGATTACAACATTCTCATCAGCTACAATACAATGATCCCTGACTTCTCACCGGAAGGAACGAGCGTCATCAGCTTTACAAAGCTGTTCAGCAAATCTCAGGACTGGGAAAAGCTGACTCCGGAAGAGTACTACAAGGTCAAGGACAAGATGATCGCCAAGTGCATCGACGATGTTCAGAAGAGACTCGGTATCGACCTCACTCCGTATATCGAAGAGGTCGAGGTCGCAACACCGATGACTTTTGCCAGATACCTTGGAACCCCGGACGGAACCCCTTACGGGTATGAACTGTCTGACTGGGACGGCATGATGGCAAGAATGATGGAAATGGATAAGGACTTCCCGATCAAAGGACTCCGCCATATAGGAGCAGCGTCATTCCGCGGCGATGGTTACTCATCGACATGGCTCAATGGCGATATGTGCGCGGCATTAGCGTGCAGGGATCTCGAGGAAGGAGGTAACAAGTAATGGCACTTAAGATCAAAGTAAGCAAAATCGGACTTCTCGATATGCTCAAATTCGCTAATCTTGCGAAAGACAGAGAAAAGGTCATCGAAGCAGCTCCTGCCAAGGAGATCACTGCCGACTTTCCTATAAACAATTTTGCCAAAGCTCAGCATCCTGACTACCAGAAATTCGTGATCGATGAGATCATAGATCACGCTGCAGCCGGAGCTAAGACTTTTGTCCTGAAGAGAGCTGACGGCAAGCCGGCGTCATTCTTCAGGGCGGGTCAGTATATCTCGCTCAAGCTCCACATCGGTGACAGCTATGTAAGCCGTCCGTACTCTATCTCCTCATCGCCTAAGTGGGCGCTCGAGGGCAAGGTTGCTGTTACAGTCAAGACTAATCCTTCCGGCTTCGCTGCTGACTGGATGTTGTCCAATTTCAAGGTCGGAGATGAAGTGATTGGATCAGAGGGGCTGGGCTCGTTCTACTATGAACAGTACAGAGATGCTAAGCATGTAGTCGCTCTTGCCGGAGGTTCCGGGATCACACCATTCCTCTCGATGGCATATGCTATAAGAGATGGTATCGAGGACTTCGATCTGACCATCCTCTTCGGCAGCAGAAATGAAGAAAGCATCCTGTTCAGGGATGAGTTTGACAAGATCATGGCTGCTACAGACAAGGTCAGGGTCGTCCATGTCCTCTCGGATGAGGAGAAGGAAGGATATGAGCATGGATTCATCACTGCAGACCTCATTAAGAAGTATGCAGGCAAAGATCCATACAGCGTCCTGATCTGCGGACCTGAGGCAATGTACAGATTCGTCGCAAAGGAAGTCGACAAGCTCGGACTTGAGAAGAAATTCGTCCGCCAGGAGCTCCTCGGCGCTACCAAAAAGGTATGGGAGCAGCCGGGATATCCTCAGGCAGCTAAGGACAAGGTATTTAAGCTGACTGTTAAACAGGGACCGAATGAGACAGTCTGTGACTGTTCAGCTAATGAGCCGATCCTCGTTGCAGTTGAAAGAGCAGGCATCAAGGCTCCGTCAAAATGCCGCTCCGGTGAATGCGGCTGGTGCCGTTCAAGAGTCATTTCAGGCGATGTGTTCATTCCTGAAGAGACTGACGGCAGAAGATGGGCTGACAAGCAGTGCGGCGAGATTCATCCATGCGCAAGCTTTGCGACATCTGACCTCACGATCGTTGTTCCGGGCGAGTATTATTAGGATATGTTGCAGGGTCACAACTTGTGAGACTGATCACAGTGAGAGACAGGGATTCCTCTGTCTCTCTTTTTTGATGCCTTCTGCCGTGCAGGCACCGGGTAAGCAAACTCGCGAGAAGAATGATGCAGTTCACAAATGAGAGGCAGCTCGAACGGCTGGAATTGGAGTCTTAGCACCGCGGGTGCGATTACGACAATTCCCCGTAAGAGCAGAGCGAATGCCGATGAACTGCACATTCTTTGAGCCGTTGGCGTATACGGTGTCTGCGCGGCAGAAGGCTTAAAATAATTGCAACTGACTTAGTGCATCATGCTACAATAGAAAGGAAGAACTAACAGCGATACAGACAACGAGGGCTATCATGAGAAACCTTGAATGGTGCAGATATACTTATCTGCACAGACGTGCTTTTGAATACTGCGTCCGCAGACTGATACACGAGCCGGAGCTGAGAGAAGAGATGCTCAGGCGCGCTAAGGTGCACGATATGGACAAAATGATCATGTACCTGTTCATGGATCAGAAAGAAGCTCAGCAGAAGCATGTGATGACCAAGGCGCATCATCTTGAGAACAGCCTGCCGAGGACTTATGAGGACTATGTCGAGACTGTCATAGATTATGAATGCGCGCCTTATACCAAGAAGGATAAGCCTCTCAATGCCTATGATTTCACTCAGCTGCTGATGAACTGGCAGGTCCTTGATGAAGAAACAGGAAACAGGCTGATCGGAATAATGGAGGAGCTCGGCATTGCGAATTCCGAATCGGTGGCCTCTGATGATGAAGGGAAGGCTTATATCGACAGTATAGGCGAGATCACAGAAGAGATGATACTCGAAGAAGTGCTCCGCTATGTCAACGACAATCCTGATAATGAGCTGGAGCAGATCCTTGAAGACCGGAAATGATCATCAGACATCCTGGCTGCATTGGGTTATAAGAGAGTGACGGAGAACTATCCCTTATCCGGGGGAGGTGCGGGACAGTGAAAAAGAATAATATCAGGTATCTGACAATAGTATTTCTGACATTGATGACATATTTTGTGCTGCTGGTGATCCTGGTCGCTGCAGAAAGAAATTATCCCGGATCGCGCATCCATACGCTGGGAGACGCCCTGTGGTATTCTCTTGTCACACTGTCGACCGTCGGATACGGCGATGTGACGCCGGTAAGCCCGCTGGGTTATGTCATCGGAACACTCTTCCTCATTATGTCAATGGGATTGCTGCTGGCTTTGATCGGCTCGGTAATGTCCTTTCTCACAAGCGAGGGCTTTCCTATGTTCAGGCTCTGCCTCAGGAGGAGACGGGACTGGTACTATTTTGCGGATTTCTCAGCAGAATCAGACACACTTGCCCGTGACATACTCAGAAAAGATGAGGACGCGGTCATAATCTACGGGATAAGAAAAGATGATGAGATAGAGCATCCGGATTATCAGTGCTTTTTCATCAATGTGTCGCCGGCGAGACTTGTAGCTCATAAGAAAGGCAGAGGGAACAGGTGCAAACTGTTTTTCCTGAAGGAGAATGAAATCGGCTTCAGCCTCAAGGCTGTGGATGTCCATGCTCTGGACGCTGACGTATATGCTGCGACTGCGAGCGGTCAGGAAAAGATGTCCGGAAACATACATTTCTTCCACACTTATGACTGCTGCGCCAGGAGCTACTGGAGGGAGCATCCGCTGGATTCAAAGGAAGACAATATAGCCATAATCGGATTCGGCAATTTCGGGCAGGCCATACTTGAAAGGGCTATACTTACCAATATCAACGACTCGGATTTTGATGTGACATATCACGTGTTCGGGGATGCGAAGCGATTTCTGGAGATACATGACCACCTTCACCTTGCTTTCGGGATCAATGAGAAAGATGAGGGCCGCGACAGTCTGTTTTTCCATGAAGAAAGCTGGGCTGCAGCACGGGATATCATGGATTCGGCGAACAGGATAATAATCTGCGAAGATGATGGCCAGGAATGCTGGGATATTATGTGGCAGCTGAAGCGCTATTATAACTGCGGCGGCAGAATAGATCTGAGGAGCAGCCGGGTCGCTCCGGGTGTTTCGTACTTCGGGACCGATGAAGAGATCTACACCGTCAATCAGATCATCCGCACAAGGCTCAATGATGCGGCCAGAATTATGAACGATCTGTACAGGAAGAGCGTAGAGGACAGCCTTGACTGGGAGGAGCTGCCTGATCAGCTCAGACAGTCCAAGATCGCTGTTGCCGATCATCTATTTATGAAGGTGCGTATCCTCCTGAACGGAAAGAGAGTGTCATCCATCGACTTGGAAAACTGTCAGGAGGCCTACGATGCATACCGCAGGCTTAGGCTGGATCCGCTGTGGCTTGACATCCTGAGGAGGATCGAACACGCCAGATGGGTACGCTTCTATGTCTATAACAACTGGACATACGGAGAAAAGCGCAGCGACGACCGCCGGGAAAGCCCGATGATACAGGACTATGATTCCCTGAGTGATGCACAGAAAGAATACCACGACAGGGCGTGGGAACTGATTGGCGAGATAGCAAAGCTGCTCAGGTAAGGCTGCAGACCGGAACTGGCTCCCTGCAGCATAAGGAGTGAAAGAATAATGGCTGACGGGAAATGGGTAATGACAGAGGATGATGAGAAGAGAGTCGATCTGACTTTCCGGGCCTCTGACAGAAAGAATATAAGAGAACTTCCTAACTATGGACGGACTGAATATGCTGATGACCGTGACGGGAAAGCTCCGAGGCGCTGCGCGTTCTGCGGGTCGGAGGACCTTCAGACCGGGTTCGGCGGATTCGGAGAAGGTTTTGGCTACAGCCTGTACAAATGCAGAGCATGCGGAGGTTCGACAGGCTTTGTATATAAAGATGAAACCGGCAGATTCTTCAGGTGACATTACGGATTGCCCGCGCGTATGAGATGCAGCGAGAGAATTCAATGCACAGGAGATCGGCGCGTGCTATAATACACTGGAAAAAATCAACGGAGAATAACAGATCATGGGTTATTATGAAGATCTCCCTGAGCTCGATATCAATGAAAGCCTCGAGGAGATAAAGCTTGTAAGGAATTCGGTGATCGTCGATGTGCGGACGCCGGAAGAATACAGAGAAGGGCATGTGCCTGGTGCGATCAATATAGAGGCCGATCTCTGCGGGAGAAAAAACCGTGCCTATGTTGAGAGTATACTGACAGATAAGACAGCTCACATATACACCTACTGCTTCAGCGGCGCCAGAAGCGGTATGGCAGCGGCATTTCTGCGGCAGATGGGTTATGACAGAGCAGAGAACATAGGGGGTTTCGGGAATTACGAAGGTCCTGTAGAGAGACAGTTATAGAGAGATGCTGAAGCGTATCAGGAGAATCATTCTTATAATAATAGTTGCAGTTACCGCGGTTCTGTCCGCGGTATACTTTCTGTACACCCCGCCGCAGAATAAGTTTCCTGCAAAGACCATTATCAACGGCGTAGATGTTTCCGGCCTTTCTGTCAAACAGGCCGAAGAGAAGCTGACGAAAGAGTGGCGCGGCAAAGAGTTTACTTTTATCTGGCAGGGCAAAGAATACAAGGTGCCGATGTCCCCTCTGAAATTCGATATGGATCTCGGTCCTGTAATGAAGTCGCCTGACCTGTATCAGAAGATACGTATCCTGCTCAGACTTGGAAATGATCATAAGATCCAGATGTGGCCGGATAAATCAGACGGGTTCCGCGATGAGATAGCTGCTCTGCCGTTCTGCGACAATACCGACAAAGAGCCGACTACAGATGCCTATGTTGATCTTACGGATTTTGAATTCAGAACGGTCAGAGAGAAGATCGGAACTGAAGTGGATCCGTATATTATACTGAACATTGCACGCTCGAAGATCGCTGCAGGACTGCTGTCAGCTGAGCTTACCGAAGCGGAGATCGTCAGGCAGCCTGAGATGACTGCGGATTCCGAAGAGTTTGCTGATAGACTGAAATACTGCAAGGATAATCTTTCATACAGGATTAATTACGATGCTGACGGCGAGGATGTGGTCATCACGCCGGATATCCTCGATGAGATGGTCAAATATACAGATAAGGGTGCGCAGTTCGACGACAAGAGGATCGAAGCTTTTGTCAAAGACCTGGCCGGCCGCTTCAATGAGTACGGTGAAACATACAATTTCACTACTTCAGGCGGCAGCACTATCCCGGTTCAGAGTGTCACATTCGGCAAATACGTCAATCAGGAGGAGATGACTGCTGATCTCAAGGAAGCACTTGAGGCGCAGGAGTCCGGGACTCTGGAAGTAAAATGGGCTCAGGCAAAATACAACAGCGGAGCCGGTATCGGCAACAGCTTCGTAGAGATCTCCATTGAGGACCAGCACGTCTGGTGCTACAAAGACGGAGAATTGGTCGTAGACTGCGACTGCGTGACCGGTGCGCCGGGACACGATACAGCAAGGGGCGTATTCGTGGTCAATTATGTGACCGGTCCTACCGTGCTCAGAGGCGACAACGGCGATGGCAGCAGATATGAAAGCCCTGTTAACTGCTTCATGCCTTTCTATGGCGGTCAGGGTATCCACGGATCGAATGGATGGCGCAGCAGATGGGGCGGCGAGATATACAAGACGAACGGCTCGCATGGATGTGTCAATTGCCCTGATGCGGCAGCACGCACGATAGCAGACACTGTAACAGCAGGCTATCCGGTAGTAATTTACTGATATCTGGTGAAATTTCTCCTGCTATGAATCCTGCAGACAATGATTGTCTTCCGTACTGCTTAGTACTCGCAAAAATGCGTGTAAAACGGTTGACAGGGGCATGTGTTTGTGGTTTAGTAAACACGGTTCGACAAGGGAGTAGCTTGCGCATAATTGCGTGACATATTTCGTCAGTACGGGACAGAATAGCCCCGGAATATGTTCGAAGAAGCGAGACTTTTACCACATCTCTTGTGGTGAAAGTCTCTTTTAGATAAGGGGGAAGTTATTATATGGAAGCCAGTAATATAATATCACTGCTTGGCGGCGTGGCGATGTTCCTCTTCGGAATGTCAGTCATGGGCGACTCGCTCAAGAAGGTTGCCGGAAGCAAGATGGAGATGATCCTGTATAAACTTGCCAGCAACCCGGTCAAGGGCATACTTCTCGGAACAGGAGTCACAGCAGCGATACAGTCATCGTCGGCGACATCAGTAATGGTAGTCGGTTTTGTAAACTCCGGCATGATGAAAGTCAAGCAGGCGATAGGTATAGTTCTCGGAGCGATCCTCGGAACGAGTATCACCGGATGGATCCTCTGTCTTAACAGCCTCGGAGGCTCGGGGGCAAGCGTTGCTTCAGTCTTCAGTACCGAGATACTTACCGGAGTCGTTGCTCTTTTCGGAATAATCCTGTGGATGTTTTCCAAAAATAATACCCATAAGAATATCGGAGGTATCATGCTCGGATTCGCTGTACTGATGTACGGAATGAGCATGATGTCAGGATCGATAGCACCGCTCAGAGAAGACGAAAGATTCATACATCTCCTGACGAGCTTTACTAATCCTATCCTCGGTGTGCTTGCGGGTGTTCTCATAACAGCAGTTATCCAGAGTGCCAGCGCAGCTGTAGGTATCCTTCAGGCTCTGGCAGGAACGGGAGCCATTGAGTTCGATATGGCATTCCCTATCATCATGGGTATCGGAATCGGTGCATCTGTTCCGGTCATGCTTAGCGCACTCGGTGCCACCACAAACGGAAAGAGAACCGCTTTTGTCTACCTCATCATAGATGTACTCGGAGCGATCATCGTCGGAGGACTGTTCTACATAATCAATGCATTTGTCCATTTCGGTTTCATGAACATGCAGATGGATATGGTTACTGTGGCGCTCGTCAACACTCTGTACAGACTGGCGGTCGTGATCGTGCTTTCACCATCCATAGGGCTCCTTGAGAAGATCGTATGCACGATTTTCCCTGAAGGAGAGGAAGCCGCTGCAGAGCAGGCAGACATGGACAGACTCGAGCCGAGATTCCTTTCTCACCCTACTCTTGCTATCAACCAGAGCAAAGAAGTCATCGATTCTATGGCAGAGAAAGCGCTTGAAAGTGTCCAGAGTGCGATTGCTGTAAGAAGAGAGTACAGCAAGGCCGGAATCAAGAAGGTATTCGACCTTGAAGGCGTACTGGACAGATATGAGGACAAGCTCGGATCATATCTGTTCAAGATAACAGCAGAAGATATCACCAAGGAGCAGTCAGAGGATGTAAGCAAGTACCTGAGAGTTCTTTCGGACTTCGAGAGAATCTCTGACCATGCGAGGAACGTCGGAGAGGCAGTGCAGGAGATCAACGAGAAGAAGATCGTCTTCTCGGAAAGCGCAGCCCGCGAGATCGAGATCCTGGAGAATGCTGTAGCAGAGATCACTCAGCTGACGATAGACGCATTTATCAATGGTGACAAAGAGAGAGCTTTCCGCATCGATCCGCTTGAGGAAGTTGTTGACGATCTCTGTGATGCTATCAAGTCCAATCACATCGACAGAGTCAGCAGGCGTGAATGTACTCTTGAGAACGGATTCGTATTCAACGATCTGCTTACTGACTATGAGAGAATCGCCGATCACTGCAGTAACATAGCAGTCGACGTATTTGAAAAGGGCGGTACAGATATTCAGGCTCATGAATATCATCAGAGCTTCAACTACAGAGAAAACGAAGTGTTCAAGAAACATTTCAACGACTACAAGCAGAAATATGAACTTCCGGTAAACGAAGCAGCATAGGCTGCTGTAAGTGCCAGATAACGTAACAAAAGCGTAAGTCCTGAGGGCTTACGCTTTTGTTATATGAAGAAATGCTCTGACGCATCATGAAAGGCTGATGTGCCTGCAAAGTGGACGGGCAGCCAGTGCAATGACTATGCCTGTCATGAACTGGGCGATATTCCATGGAACAGAGACTGCAGCAAGAGCCATGCTGCTGTACATGATGCTCTCAGCGATAAAATAGCCCGCGCACATCACTGCGCCGCCGGCCGTCATCGAAAGGACCAGCAGAGCTGTTTCTCTTCTGCCTGAGTGACCCTCAGTCTGCGTATGGGCCTGGTGTGTCCGGTCTATAAGAAGACCACAGATATATGCCATTGCGAATTTGATGATCAGGCTCCATGGTGCCCAGAAGGCGTATCCGCCGAGGATGTCCGCGAGGGCTGAGCCGAGACCGGCAGCAGCTGCTGCGGATCTTCTTCCGAGCAGCAGGATGCCGATGTAGATCATAGCATCGCCGAGGTGCACATATCCCTGAGTCATCGGAACCGGGATCCTGAAAAGCACAGTGCCGAGCAGAACAAGACATATCGTAAGGGATGTGTATACCAGACGATATGTGCTTAGCTTATTGTTTCCTGCTTCCATGATTTGTCCCTCCTTCCGGTAATGTTTCGATTTTGATGGGTGCTCAGGTTGACCTGCTGCTGTATATGAACTATAATAACAACAATCTGTTATTAGAGAAATATACATTTTATGAGTTTTTAAAAATAACAATTACTACGGAATAGAGATAAAGAGAATGATTTCATTGGAATTTGATTACAATTCAGGCAAGAGCCTGTATGTACAGCTGTACAGTTACCTCAAGGAAGGGATAACAGAGGGCAGGATAGGCACAGGAGAGAGACTCCCGTCACTTCGGAAGATGGCTCAGGATCTGGGCATAAGCGTTACTACAGTCAAGGCTGCATACGATCAGCTGATAGTAGAGGGCTACATGATCAGCAAGCCACAGTCAGGCTTCTATGCAGCTCAGGGCGCGGTGATAGGAGATAAGAGACAGGAGAACGGAAGCGCGGCCAGGCCAAAGCAGCCGGAGGATCATGCAGACAACGCAGACGCATCGTCAGGTGCCAGCCGTCCTTACAGCTGCGATCCGGAATCTTTTGACTTCATAAAATGGAAGAAGTGCATGTCGGCAGTGCTCAATGAGACGCCTGAGCTTCTTCTGACTGAAGGAGACAGACAGGGGGAGCCGGCTCTGAGAGAGGAGATCGCAAAATACCTGTATAAAGCCAGAGGTGTCATATGCACCCGTGATCAGGTGGTGATCAGTGCGGGAACACAGCAGCTCGTCAGCCATATGGCAAGGCTGCTCAAAATGATGGATATCGTTCACGTATCCGTCGAGGATCCGGGCTATATGCCTGTCAGAAGCATATTCCGCGACTGGGGCTTCAGCATGAGCTGCATCCCGGTAAAAGAAGACGGCATCCAGATAGAAAAGCTTCCGCAGAATATCAGGACGGCAGTGTATGTATGCCCGCAGAATCAGTTCCCGACAGGCGCTCTGATGCCGATCAGCCGCAGACGGCGTCTGCTCGAGTGGGCGGAGGCCAATGACAGCATAATCATCGAAGACGACTACAACAGTGAACTGAGATATACAGGAATGCCGGTGCCTGCACTTCAGGGCATTGATCACAGCGGGAGAGTCGTGTATCTCGGGTCGTTCACATCCACACTTTTCCCGGCTGTAAGGATCAGCTACATGGTCCTGCCTGAGTCGATGGTGAAGCTGTATGACGGCATACGCAGCTTCTACGATCAGACCTGCTCGAAGACAGAGCAGCTGACACTCGCCGAGTTCATGAAGAGAGGATACTATCAGATCAACCTCAAGCGCGTACGCAAGCTGTACTCCGCCAAGCTCCAGGAAGCCCTTGCGGCTATCAGAGAATACGGCGGCGAAGGCAATTTCATGACTGCCGAGAACACCCAGTCCGGCATCAACATCATATTAAGACTGAACACTCATACCAGAGTCATCACCGAGGGGCAGAGAGGAGCTGAGAGAACAGCTGAGATCAGGCGCGAGATGGCAGAGAGGCTCGTCAGGACAGCTTCAGAAGCAGGGGTCAAGGTCAGAGACATAGAGCAGCTTGGCTCAGACGGGCAGATGTATCTGGTCTTCTCCTACAACCAGATTCCGATGGAGAGGATCAGAGAAGCAGTCAGGGATATGACAAAAGGCTTCCAGTCCGCGGTTACAAAAGGAAGTCTGAGCCTTCCGTCGGTGTATGAGGTGATAAGACTTCGCGGAGGCAGACCGGTGTTCCTCGCAGAGCACTACGAGCGGCTTGAGAGATCCCTTGCAAGTCTTGGGATGGAAGTGCCTTTTACATGCCAGAAGCTGCATGCGTGCATTGCTGATCTCACTGAGGAAAGCGGCATAATGGATCATAATATCCGCATCGAAGTGGATATAACAGGGCATTCTGTCATGCATCTCAATCCTACGCACTATCCGTCGCAGGAAATGTACGATAACGGTGTCAGGGTGGGACTTTTCTACGGAGAGAGGAAAAACCCGAACATCAAAGCGATGGATCAGGAACTCCGTGATGCGACCGACAGAGCCATCAGAGAAGGGGAACTGTACGAGGTGCTTCTCGTCAACAGAGACGGCGGTATAACCGAAGGAAGCCGCTCCAATGTCTTCTTCATCCGTGACGGAGAGGTATATACATGTCCTTCTGAGCAGGTGCTTCTGGGTGTGACCCGGACCAAGATCATTGAGCTTATCGAAAAGGCCGGGATCACTCTGCATTATCAGAACGTGAGACCGGAAGAGCTTGGAGGCTTCGAAGCAGCTTTTATCAGCGGAACTTCGCCTGAGGTCCTGCCGATAGCGAAGATCGGCGACACAGATTTTGATGTGAAAGATCCGCTGCTCCGAAAGATAATGTACATGTACGGGCATTGTGAACAGTAGAAGAAAGCGGCCGGATGCACCGGGATTGTGATTCCTGAAACAATCCTTGACCGCAGAAGCTTCGATCCACGTTTGACAGGGAAAACCCCCGGGCAGCGTGGATCTTTTTTATAGCCAGCCGGACAGAGGCAGAGGCTTCAGCACAGAGAAGATATATCTCGGCTGATGAGCTTAAGTCTGCTCCTTTTCGCGGGCATGTGATGGACGGAGCATGGTATAATCAGAGCAAGAAAGAAAACATATTTTCACAGCATCAAAACTGACCCATAGTTTTAGTTTCGTTTTAGGTCAGGTCTTTATACTCCATGTATCAGAAACAAGGAGGATAACACGGCATATGAACGGAACGAATAAAAAGAACAGTAAAAACATCAAAAAGGCATTGTCCGTGTTCGCAGCGATGATGCTGATGGGCTCTATGTGTGCATGCAGCACTCAGAATGCAGCCGAGGCAGCAGATCAGACGACGGAGCAGACTTCGCAGGAAGAGCAGAAGGAAGCAACATATCTGACAAAAGAAGATATCACCGTCAATGAAGAGATAACCAATGACGGCGACGGAGAGCATGCGATCGAAGTAAACGGAGAAGAGAAAGAGTACAGCAATATCGGCGTCACCAAGACCGGAGAGGCTGACGGCGATGAGGCAGATTTCTACGGAGAGAACTCGGCAGTCTATGCTCTGGAAAAGGGAACACTGACGATCAAAGACTCTCTCATCGAGACTGACGGAACACACGCCAACGCGGTTTTCTCATATGGCGAGGGTACAGTAGTGAATATTGCTGATTCAGTGATCGAGACATCAGGCAACTGCTCAGGCGGTCTTATGACCACGGGCGGCGGCACGATGAATGCACAGAATCTTACGATCAGCACTTCCGGTAATTCTTCAGCGGCTATCAGATCTGACAGAGGCGGCGGGACGGTCACTGTAGACGGCGGAAAGTACACAACATCCGGCAAGGGTTCACCTGTCATCTATTCGACAGCAGATATAACTGTCAATGATTCATACATGGAATCCACATCAGCACAGGGAGTAGTGGTAGAAGGCAAGAATTCAGTAACCCTGAACAACGACACTCTCGTTGCGGATAACAATTCCAAGAACAGTGACAAGTCCGACTGGTATCAGGCGGTAATGATCTACCAGTCCATGTCCGGCGACGCAGCTGAGGGAACATCCTCATTCACTGCAAACGGCAGCACGATAACCAACAAAAACGGCGATGTTTTCTTTGTAAACAACACTGCGACAGAGATATCGCTTACAGATACAGCTATCACAAATGAAGATGCAGAGGGCCTCTTCCTCAGAGCTGCAGCTGCAGGCTGGGGCAATGAAGGGTCAAACGGCGGCAAGGTCAATCTGACAGCCTCAAAGCAGACTATCGACGGAGGCATTACGGTAGATGAAGTATCGACTCTCAATATGTATCTCAAAGACAGCTCTGCTTTTAACGGATATATCAACAGTGACGGGCAGAACGGTGATGTATATGTAGAGATCGAGGACGGCAGCACATGGAAGATTACTGCGGATTCATATGTTTCCGGTCTCACTGTCAGCGAAGGAGCTGCGATCGATCTTAACGGACATAAGCTGTATGTTGACGGCAAAGAATACACTGAAGGATCTGCTTCGACAGGCGAAGCTTTCGAGATAGCGTCATCAGACGGTCAGAGCAGCGGAATGCCTGGCGACGGACAGGCACCTCCTGACGGCGGCAATGGCGGACCTGGAGGACAGGCACCTTCCGGCGGTAATGGCGGACAGCCTCCTGAAAAACCTGAAGGAGGCAAGCCTGGCAGCAACTGATCCGGATCAGAAGAACGGAGGCACCATGAAGGGGACAACAGACTATTACAACAGGAATGCTGACTGGTATTACTGGACTACAGTGGCAGTTGATATGGATGCGATGAGGAAGAGATTCGCATCATACCTTCCCGCAGAAGCATCTGTCATAGATATGGGATGCGGAAGCGGCAGAGATACGCTGGCTTTCACAGACATGGGGCACAGGGCGATCGGCCTTGACGCCTCAGCCGAGCTGGTGAAGCTGGCGAAGGAAAGACTTGAGATCAAGGCTGTTGTCGGTGATATGTCCACATGGACATCTTCCGAGCCTTATGACGGCATATGGTGCTGCGCTTCTCTCATACACCTCAATGACGAAGAGAAGAAGCGGTTCTTCAAAAACCTCAGGAGCAATCTTAAGGTAGGCGGAGTCATCTATATATCTGTCAAAGAGGGAATCGAGACCGGAGTGGATGAGGAAGGCCGGTACTGGAGCAACTGCACAGAGGAGGAACTTAAATCATATCTTGCTAAGGCGGGCTGCGAGATCTGGGAGACTAAAGTCACTGAAGACGCTTCCGGAAGACCCGGCGTGAGATGGCTCAACGTGTTCGCGGTAAAGACACGACAGCCATAGAGCGGCTGCGGGCAGTTTTGGAAAAAATCATTCTGCCCGGGGTATGGAAATAAAGGAGCAGCGGCGTTATAATTTTGTCAATCGAACCCAAGGAGGACCGCGTTATGGATAAAAAAGAAAATGCTGTGCTGACTGTTGTCGGCAAAAATGATATCGGCATTCTTGCCACTGTTGCCACGTCAGTAGCGGAGGCAAAAGGAAATGTTGTACAGGTTTCGCAGATAGTCATGGATGATTTCTTCACTATGAACATGCTCATAGACGTAACTGATCTGGCGTGCACCATTCATCAGCTCGAAGGCAGCATTAAGGAGAAACTTCCTGAAACTGAGGTGCACCTCATGCATGACAACATTTTCTCAGCTATGCACAGTATCTGATCTCTGAAAGGAAAGCCTGAAATGTACAATATGAATGATGTCATGGAAACCATTTCCATGATAAGAGATAACAATCTGGATATAAGAACGACAACGATGGGAATCTCGCTGCTCGACTGTGCTGATTCTGACATAGACAGAGCCTGCGTCAAGATCTACGACAAGATCTGCCGTCTGGCAGGCAATCTGGTCAGCACTGCAGATTCGATAGGCGAGAAATATGGTATACCTATCGTCAACAAGAGAGTAAGTGTCACACCGATCGCGATGCTGGCAGGGATCTCCGGCGGGGACCCTGTAAAATACGCACTGGCCCTTGATAAGGCAGCGCATGAGATAGGAGTCGATTTTATAGGAGGCTACTCTGCGCTGGTCCAGAAGGGCTTCAGCGCCGGCGACCGTGAGCTGATAGAGTCGATCCCGAGAGCGCTCTCCGAAACAGAGCTTGTATGCTCATCTGTCAACATCGGCTCGACTAAGGCAGGAATCAACATGGATGCTGTAAAGCTCATGGGACAGAAGGTAAGAGAGACGGCCGAGATCACAGCTGACAGACAGTGCATAGGAGCTGCCAAGCTTGTCGTATTCTGCAATGCAGTAGAAGACAACCCGTTCATGGCAGGAGCTTTCCATGGTGTAGGGGAAGCCGATCACGTGCTCAGCGTAGGCGTATCCGGTCCGGGAGTAGTCAGAAATGTGCTTGCCGGAATGCCGGATGATGCACCTCTTAACGAGGTCGCAGAGACGATCAAGAAGACAGCTTTCAAGATCACAAGAGTCGGTCAGCTTGTAGGAAGTGAAGCTGCTGCGATGCTCGATACACAGTTCGGTATAGTCGATCTGTCACTTGCGCCGACACCTGCTATAGGTGATTCGGTAGCGCATATTCTCGAGGAGATCGGACTTGAGCAATGCGGAGCACACGGAACGACAGCCGCGCTGGCAATGCTCAATGACGCAGTCAAGAAGGGCGGCGTGATGGCATCTTCAAGTGTCGGAGGCCTGTCCGGAGCATTCATTCCTGTCAGCGAAGATGACGGCATGATAAGCGCAGCCAGAGCCGGCACTCTTTCGATAGAAAAGCTCGAGGCTATGACAGCTGTCTGCTCGGTAGGACTCGATATGATAGTGATCCCTGGCGACACAACTGCTGAAGTCATTTCCGCGATCATCGCAGATGAAGCCGCGATCGGAATGGTCAATTCCAAGACAACGGCAGTAAGAGTGATCCCTGCTATCGGACTTAAGAGCGGCGAAGAACTGAACTTCGGCGGACTTCTCGGCTACGGACCGGTCATGAACCTCAGAAGTCAGTCGCCTGCCAAAATGATCAACAGGGGCGGACGCATACCTGCGCCACTCCAGAGCCTCAAGAACTGATACAGGAGAAAAAAGCAATATAAAAGAGCTGATGACTCGTTGTTAAGCGTGGATCAGCTCTTTGTGTTTTACATACCTAACGCTATCCCGGCAGCGGCTGAGACAGCTATGAAGATGATCGGATGAAGCTTCTTAAGAGGTGTGTACCTGATGCAGATGAATACAATTGCCGCAAGTATGATGGCAGGCCAGTAGAAGGTCTGAACTGTGCCGTCAGGCATCGCGTGATCAAGAAGCGCGATCTTTGCTACCTGAAGCAGGGCGCATGTGATCAGGGCAACGGAGGCTGCTCTGAGTCCGTAGAACAAAGCGTCTACGATGGCGGAATCTCTGAATTTCTGCAGGAAGCCTGCAATGATCATAGTCACGACCAGAGACGGGAATATGAGGCCCAGTGTAGCTATTATGCCTCCCATGATGCCGGCTGTGGTGTAGCCTGCATATGTCGCCATGTTGACACCCAGAGGTCCCGGAGTCGACTCGGATATAGCGATCATGTCTGCAAGCTGGCCCGGAGTGAACCATCCGGTGCGGTGTCCCATATCTGTAAGGAACGGTATAGTTGCCAGTCCTCCGCCTATGGAGAAGAGCCCGACTTTGCAGAATTCGAAGAAGAGTCGCAGATAGATCATTTCCTGAGACCTCCTTTCGAAGCGCGGACCGCAAGTCCGGCAAAGCCGGCTGCGAGGACGAGGAAGACCGGAGATGTCATGAGATCCATGATCCTGCCAGCGGCCCCTGAGAAAGTGGCAAAAGTGCCTGCCGCTGCAAGTGCGAGCACGGCCAGATATATTATCCTCGTCGGCCAGTCTGTGACAGAGCCCCTGAAGAGCTTGATCACGCTGGACAGGATGAGAGCTGTGACGCAGGCTCGGACACCGTTGAACGCATGAGCGATAACCGGAAGATCCATGAACCCGCTGAGAAAAGCAGCGATTATGAGGATTATTATGACCGGGCCTGTTATAACGCCAAGCGTAGCTATCACGGCACCGGCAGCGCCTCTCGTGGAAGAGCCGACAAAGGTGGCAGTGTTCACTGCGATTATTCCGGGCGTGCACTGGCCGACAGCATAATAGTCGGCAAGCTGATCTTCAGTCGCCCAGCCTTTTTTCTCTACGACCTCTCTCTGAAGGATAGGCAGCATGGCGTAGCCGCCGCCGAACATCATCACTCCGATCCGTGCGAACGTCAGGTACAGATCGGCCAGGAGAGGAATTGGTTTTCTTTCTGTCATAATTACTCCATTACATGCATAAGTGAATGCACTGATAAGATTTACGGACTAATATTAGCATAATGTGAGTCCGGAATTTTAACAGATATTCAAAATATGCGTGTATATATGTAAGAAATATGGTAATATTGAGCGGAAATATGATTATTCGGCCGGATCAGTGTACAAGGCCATTGAAAGGGTAAGATAAATGAGCAAGAACAGAAATTCAAGAATGCCGGGCAATATGAACTACAACAGACCATCCGGCGGATATCAGAAGAATCTGTACAGACAGAAACTCAACGCAGAGAACATCAAGGCGCCTAAGGCCATGGATCCTAAGAAGTTCAGGATCTATGGCATCGCTGCTGCAGTCGTATGGCTGGTCATTACGATCCTCGTTACTATCAAATTCAAATGGGTCGGACTGTTTATATGCCTGCTGGTAGGTACTGCCTGCGTGGGCGGCATGTATCTCTTCCTGCAGTCCAAGCAGAAGGAAATGATCACATATTATAAGAAGATCGGCATGACAGAAGAGATGTACATCGGCGAACTCAAAAAGAGGGGCACCGACAGGAAACAGATCGAAGCGATGCGCAAGGCATGGCGCAAGGTCAAAGTCGATCCTGTTGTGACGACCAATTCCAGAAAAAAATAACGGCGCACTAAGCCTGAGAACCTGAGCCGAATCGGCATGACGATGACCGGATTTTTTCAGTGAGAACATCACGCGGAAGGATCCGGTTTTTCATTGCAGAAAAATTCATGATCCCCGGACGCTGATTTATGCATGACTAACCGGAAAGAGGGCGCTATAGTGAATAAAAATTCATAAATATGCATTCTGGCATAGTGT
Source organism: uncultured Eubacteriales bacterium (assembly GCA_902786355.1). Lineage (GTDB taxonomy): Bacteria > Bacillota > Clostridia > Peptostreptococcales > Anaerovoracaceae > Crickella. The sequence goes on along the minus strand of CADABZ010000010.1, from coordinate 154,757 downwards.
TTTGCCTCAGGAAGAGGTGATGAAAAGCGGGCTTAAAGGACTGAAATAACAGGGGCTGAGGGATGCGAAAGGATGGCTTGGAATTTTATACAAAACAATGAATTTTTTATCAGAAAAGGTGTTGACATAGCTCTTGTGCATATTTATAATAACGACATTATAAATATGCAAAACATAAATAAACAATATACATTCTTCAAAGGGGTATACAGAAATGGAAAACAAGGATATCAAAAAAATCGTACTGGCTTATTCTGGAGGACTTGATACTTCGATCATCATTCCTTGGCTCAAGGAGAACTACAATGATCCTGAGATCATAGCAGTCTGCGGCAATGTAGGTCAGGCAGATGAGATCGAGGGACTTGAAGAGAAAGCAATCAAGACCGGAGCAAGCAAGCTGGTCGTAGCAGACCTCACAGATGAAATGGTAGACGAGGTAATCATCCCTTCACTCAAGATGGGAGCAAAGTATGAGAAATACCTTCTCGGAACTGCTTTTGCCCGTCCGATCATCGGAAAAAAGCTTGCGCAGGTCGCCCTTGAAGAAGGAGCTGACGCTATCTGCCACGGAGCTACAGGAAAGGGCAACGATCAGGTAAGATTCGAGCTCGCCATCAAGAGATGGGCGCCTGGAATGAAGATCATCGCTCCATGGAGAGAGTGGGATATCAGATCCAGAGATGAGGAGATCGATTATGCAGAGGCTCACAACGTACCTCTGAAGATATCCAGAGAGACCAATTACTCCAAGGACAAGAACCTCTGGCACCTGAGCCACGAAGGTCTTGACCTCGAAGATCCTTCAAACGAACCTCAGTATGAGAAGGAAGGCTTCCTGGAAATGGGAGTTTCCCCGATGCAGGCTCCTGACGAACCTACATACATCACACTCGGATTCGAGGCTGGCGCACCTGTTTCATTCAACGGCGAGAAGATGAAAGCCAGCAAGATCATCGAGAAGCTCAACGAGGTCGGCGGAGCCAACGGAATCGGCATCATCGACATCGTAGAGAACAGACTGATCGGAATGAAGGACCGCGGCGTATACGAGACACCGGGCGGAACGATCCTGTATTTTGCACACGAACAGCTCGAGATGCTGACCGTGGACAAGGAGACACTCCACCTCAAGCAGAAGCTCGCTGTTGACTATGCAGACATGATATACAACGGCAAGTGGTTCTCACCGCTGCAGGAAGCACTCACTGCTTTTGCTAACGAAGCAGACAAGAACACAACAGGAGAGGTCAAGCTCAAACTCTACAAGGGCAACATCATCCCGGCAGGAACGACTTCACCATTCTCGCTCTACGATGAAGAGCTGGTATCGTTCGGAGAATCTGACTACGATCACTCTCAGGCAGAGGGCTTCATCAACATCTGGGGACTGCCGACACTCGTACAGGCAGTGCTCGAACAGAAGAACAAATAGGAGAAACAATGGATAAAATGTGGGCAGGCAGGACTGTCGGAACGACGGCGGACCTGGTAGATGAAATCAATTCTTCAATAGCTGTAGACAGGAGACTGTACAAAAGAGACATCGCGGGCAGCAAGGCGCATGCAATGATGATGGCCAAGCAGGGGATCATCCCTCAGGATGAAGCGAAGCTGATCATCGATGGCCTTGACGGCATCTGCAAAGACATCGAATCGGGTGCTCTTGCGATAGATCCGACAGCAGAGGACATCCATATGTTCGTTGAGAAGATCCTGACTGACCGCATCGGAGATGTCGGCAAGAAGCTCCACACAGCAAGGAGCCGTAACGATCAGGTAGCGCTCGATACCAAGATGTACTGCATCGAAGAGATCGACAGCATCAACTTCCTCATCTGCGAACTGATGAGAGTCCTCGCAGACAAGGCTGAGGCCAACATCGACGTGATCATGCCCGGGTACACTCACATGCAGCATGCACAGCCGGTGTCCTTCGCACAGCATCTCATGGCATACGCGATGATGTTCGAGAGGGACAAAAGCAGACTCGACGACTGCAAGAAGAGGATGCTCGAAAGATCGCCTATAGGAGCGTGTGCTCTCGCGGGAACGACCTTCAATATCGACAGAGTGTACGAAGCGAATCTGCTCGGTTTTACCGGGATCGCGATGAACAGCATGGATGCTGTATCCGACAGAGATCACATGGTGGAATTCATCTCGGCAATGTCGATCATCATGATGCACACCTCGAGGCTTTCCGAAGAGATCATCATGTGGGCCACATCGGAATTCGGTTTTATCCAGCTCCCTGATGAGTACACCACAGGATCATCGATCATGCCGCAGAAGAAGAATCCGGATGTAGCCGAGCTGTGCAGAGGCAAGACCGGAAGAGTCTACGGCAACCTGATGTCGATACTGACGATGCTCAAAGGACTGCCGCTTGCATACAACAAGGATATGCAGGAAGACAAAGAGCCGCTCTTCGATTCAGTCGAGACTGTCAAGCTCAGTATCGAGGCATTCATAGAGATGGTCGATGTAATGGAAATCAATGAGCAGAACATGTTCGACTCTGCAAAACAGGGTTATGTCAATGCGACAGACCTTGCGGACTATCTGGTCGTCAAGGGGATGCCTTTCCGAGATGCGTACAACGTATCCGGCAGGATCGTCTCCTACTGTCTCGGCAGAGGCGTGATACTCGAGGAACTTCCGCTCGAAGAGTACAAGCAGTTTTCAGATCTTATAGAGGAAGATGTCCATCAGAGACTTCAACTGAGGACATGTGTCGAGAGGAGGAACTCAGCCGGAGGCACAAGCCCGGCATCTGTAAGATCGCAGATCGCATATATAAGAAACGTTTCGGGATGCCCGACACTCTGATAAGATATGGGACTTTTAAGGAGGATAATAAAATGAAAAGCAAGAACCTTAAGAAAGCGATCGCAATGATCCTTGCAGTAATGACAGTACTGGCTCTCACAGCATGCGGCGGCGGAAGCAGCAGCGGCAGCGGAGATGCTGAAGAAGGCGGCGGCAAGCTCGCAGCTATCCAGGATGCCGGAAAGATCGTAGTCTGCACAGATGCAGCATGGGCACCATTCGAATATATCGGTGAAGGCGGAGAGCCTACAGGAATCGACATCGAGATCGCACAGGCGATCGCAGATGAACTCGGAGTAGAACTCGAGGTCAAGAATATCGCATTCGATACTATCCCTGCAGCACTTAGCGGCGGCGATGCTGATCTCGCACTCGCATGCATCACTATCACAGATGAGCGTAAAGAAGAGATGGCTTTCACTGATCCTTACACAACTGTACAGCAGTACATGGTAGTGCCTGCAGACAGCGAAATCAAGACAATGGAAGAACTCGGCGGCAAGGCAGTTGGAACACACCTCGGAACAACAGGTGACTTCCTCATGAGCGATGAGAACTCGACAGGTGTTCTTAAGGACAACAATGTAGAGAATAAGCAGTATAAGGCTCTTCCGGACGCAGCACTTGCAATGAAGAGCGGCGAGCTCCAGGCTATCGTATGCGATTCCGTACTCGCTGAGAACCTTGTTAAAGCTAATGGCGATGCATTCAAGTGCTTCCCTGTAGCTTATGCTGACGGACATGAGGCAGACACTGAGGAAATCGGAGCTGCTATGGCTAAGGGTGATGATGAATTCACAGCTAAGGTCAACGAGATCGTTCAGAAGCTCAAGGATGACGGAAAGATCGACGAGTGGTTCGTTCAGCACAGTGAAGAGGCTTCCAAGCTCTAAGGCGTGATACTTTAGCAAGCAACATAGAAAAAATGAAATGCCGTGCATGGGCTGCGTCAATGGCGCAGCCTATGCGGGTATAGCGGGGTAACAAATTGTTTGAAAGCTTAAAACAAGGATTCATAAAGACTTTCATCAGGGACAACCGTTATAAGGTATTCCTCGAAGGTTTCAAGAATACGATGATAATCACGATAGTGGCCGCCCTCATAGGCGTAGTGCTTGGCGTCATCGTTTCATTCGTTCACTCCCTTGCCGAAAACGCGAGGGACAAGCATCAGGATTCGTTTGGCGCAAAATGTCTGATGGCTCTGGATAAACTTTGCAGTGCATATGTAGCGGTGGTCAGAGGTACACCTCTTGCCATCCAGCTGATGATCATGACATTCATAGTCATGAGCGGCTTCCCTAACAAGGTGCTCGTATGCTGCATCGCGTTCGGTATCAACTCCGGCGCATATGTATCCGAGGTCATCAGAGGCGGAATCGGCTCGGTCGACTATGGTCAGACTGAAGCAGGACGTTCACTCGGACTTTCCCAGATCGGAACACTCCGTCTGATCGTGCTCCCGCAGGCCATCAAGAACATCCTGCCGGCACTCTGCAATGAGGCTATCGCAGTTCTGAAGGAGACATCGATCGTAGGTATGGTAGCTGTTGTCGACCTGACACGTGCCGGTGACCTTGTCAGAAGCAGAACGATGTCACCGTACTTTACGCTCATTTCCGTAGCGATAGTTTATTTCGTTCTTGTATTCGGCCTCACCAAGGCTGTAGGAAGACTGGAAAGGAGGCTGGCTCAAAGTGATAGACATTAAAGATCTGAAGAAGGACTTCGGCAATCTGCAGGTACTTAAGGGCATTGACCTCCACATCGATAAGGGCGAGCGTGTCGTTATCATCGGACCATCGGGCTCGGGCAAAAGTACGCTGCTCAGATGCATGAATATGCTGGAGGTGCCGACAGGCGGCAAGATCATTTTTGAGGGAACGGACCTCACAGACAAGAAGACTGATCTGGATTCGGTGCGCTGCAAGATGGGAATGGTATTCCAACAGTTCAACCTCTTCCCTCACAAGACTATCCTTGAGAACATGACTCTCGCTCCGCTCTACCATAAGATGATGAGCGAGGCGGATGCCAAGGCGAAAGCGATGGATCTGCTGACGAGGATAGGCCTTGCTGACAAAGCCGATGTATATCCATCGACTCTTTCCGGCGGACAGAAACAGCGTGTCGCTATCGTCCGTGCTCTGGCTATGGACCCTGACGTGATGCTCTTCGATGAGCCTACATCAGCCCTCGACCCTGAGATGGTCGGCGAGGTTCTTGAGCTCATAAGAGAGCTTGCCAAAACCGGAATGACCATGGCGATCGTAACTCATGAGATGGGTTTTGCCAAGGAAGTAGGCACAAGAGTCATCTTCATGGATGAGGGCGTGATCGCTGAAGAGAACGAACCTAAGGAATTCTTCGAGAATCCTCAGAACCCGAGACTTCAGGATTTCCTGTCGAAGGTTTTATAGACATATAGAAGAAGGCTGCGGCGAAAGCATCCGCGCCTTCCCGAAACATAATATTAGAAGGCCGGGACAGAAGCATCTGTGCCTTCCCGAATCAATAATAATTTGAAGGAGATTAGTTATAAAATGTTTAAGCATACAATTGTAAGGACCCCGTGTTCCAAGATCTGTGACGGTATCACTTCTGCACCTGAGCTCGGACAGCCGATTTACGAGAAGGCTCTCGAGCAGCACGCAAAATACATCGAGGCACTGAAGTCGACAGGCGTTGATGTACTGGTTCTGCCTGCACTTGAAGAGTATCCGGATTCATGCTTCGTTGAGGACGTTGCTGTACTTTCCGAGAAGTGCGCTATCATAACCAATCCGGGAGCAGGCACAAGAAACGGCGAGACCGAATACATCATCGACGCTATCAAAAAGTTCTACAGTGACGATCAGATCGGATACATCAAGGCTCCGGGAACACTCGAGGGCGGAGACGTTATGAAGGTCGGAGATACTTTCTATGTAGGAGTATCGGCAAGGACCAATGAAGAGGGCATAAAGCAGTTCGCTGACTTCTTCGGATCATATGGTTACACGGTCAAGGCAGTTCCTCTGACAGAAGTGCTGCACCTCAAGACCGGAGTCAACTACATCGAGAACAACAAGATGCTCGTTTCCGGCGAATTCATCGACAAGCCTGACTTTGCATCCTATGAGAAGATCATAGTTCCTGAAGAGGAAGCATATGGCGCAAACTGCATCTGGATGAACGGAACTGTCATCGTTCCTGAGGGATATGACGCTGTTAAGAAGGCTGTGGAGGATGCCGGATATCCTGTCATCCTTGTAGATACATCCGAATTCAGAAAGATCGACGGAGGCCTCAGCTGCCTGTCGCTCAGATTCTGACAGATTTGTGGCAGCGTCCGGCGCTTCCCGCTCAGATTCTGACGTCAGATACTGAGAATGGGCTGCGGGCCGGCTGCTGAGAGGAGTTTCCGGAAATTGTGCACATAATTATGGCAAAAGCAGGAATTATGTGCAAAAAATGAGTAACGAATCGATTATAAATCAACATAAAAAGTAAACGAGTGCGAAATGAGGGAATAGTCCCCTCTTCGCACTCTTTTGTTTTCTGTACACGGACACGCTTCGACATTGCAGCGTGTCATTTGGAATGGCTCACGGTTCTCGTCCCGATCATTGCACATATATCATGATTTTTCCTGAAAAATGTGCAGCTGCCGGAAAAAGTCCTCCTGAGGACCCCCGGACAGAAGGGGAAGTGATCACGGATCAGCTTCTACTTCATAAAATGGACCTGTTTGCTGATCTCAGCTATCTGCTCTTCTTTGCGCTGCTCGTATTCGACTTTCTTCTCTTCGAAGTAGTTGCGGCCTTCGCTGTCGATCGTTACGATGAGAGGACCGAAATCTCTGACACGGCAGCACCAGACTGCTTCGGGCATGCCAAGATCCAGCCAGTGGACATTGGTGATCTCTTCTACGCATTCTGCACCTATGACTGCATTTCCGGCCGGGAATACGCAGTGAACAGCACCGAGATCTCTGCACGCTGCAGCCGTCTTATCCTTCATGCCGCCCTTGCCGATTATTATTCTGGCACCTGTTTCCTGAAGGAATTCGTACTCGAAGTTCTCCATTCGCATGGATGTAGTTGGCCCGATGGATATCATTTCGTATGATGGCGAGCCGGCGGATCCTTCCGCTGAGCTGCTGCCTGCATCATTGTGTATCCTGACGATAGGGCCGGCGTGCATAATGACCTTGTCTTTGATGTCGACCGGGAGCTGCTGCCCTTCGGTAACGACGCGGGCGTGGACTGAGTCGCGGCCCGTGACCATCTCTCCGTCAAGATAGAAGACGTCGCCTACGTGAAGTGAAGCGATTTCCTCCGCCGAGACAGGAGTCGTAATAACAGTTTTGCCGTTTATCTTATCAATCATTGGCTGCACCTGCCTTTCCGAAAGAGCTGCTTTGATCAGATCCGGAGTCATGACTGCTGTATTCTGCACTGAAGCCGGAATGCGTCCTGACTTCATAGTTCAGATCGCGGTCAAAAACGATGCAGCCTCTCCTGTGGCTCCAGCAGCCGACGGTGACTGCGATGCCCATGCATGCAGGATGGCGTGCCGTGCTGACTACGTTGACTCCGGTGACAGAGTATCTGCCGCCCATTCCCTGCGGTCCGAAGCCGATGGCGTTTATGCCGTCTTCAAGAAGCTTCTCCATTGCCGCAGCTTTTTCGTTTTCATTGTGCGAACCTATCGGGCGCATAAGAGCTTTTTTGGCATTGAGGGCAGCGGTCTCTGCAGAATTCCCTATGCCCACTCCGACGAAGAGCGGAGGGCAGGCATTGAGACCATAGGATGTCATGCGGTCAAGGACAAAACGGACTGCGGCTTCGTAGCCCTGGCCCGGCATCAGGACCATCGCGTGCCCCGGCAGAGAGCAGCCGCCGCCTGCCATATAGGTATAGATCTCGCAGCCGTCCCAGCCCGGAACGATGTCCCACCAGAAAGTCGGTGCACCTGTGCCGGTATTGTTACCGGTATTGTTTTCGTCAAAGGTTTCCACCACGTTGGAACGAAGCGGTGTGCTGGCGGTCGCTTCGATAACCGCCTGGGTGAGAGCCTCCTCGAGGTCTGCGATAAAAGGAAAACCCGATCCGCACCTGATCCAGAACTGCAGAAAACCTGTATCCTGGCAGGTCGGCCGGTCAAGCTCTCTGGCGAGCTTAAGGTTGCGGAACATAAGATCATAGATCTCAAGCGCGAGAGGATCGTCTTCTTTTGACCGGAGAGTTTCAAGTGCTTTCAGCACATCATCCGGCAGATTCTTCGCGCCGTGACCGATAAATGCGGCCATGGTATCTGTGATCCTGCGAACATCTGAACTAACTGTCATATCTCTACTCCCTGCATCCATCACACATAGCGCATACAGATGGCGCTGCAGCACAGCCGCCTTTGCCTGTTTCTCTGAGTGAAATAGGAAGGGCGTGGCCTACATCACTGACTATCTGTATCATTTCATCGAGCGGGACCGGTGATGTGATCCCGGCAAGGGCGAGCTCGGCGGCTGTGAAAGCGCCGGACGCACCTATAGTGTTCCTGGTCTGGCAAGGGACCTCTACAAGGCCGCGAACAGGGTCGCAGACTAAGCCCAGAAGGCTCGAAAGGGCGATGGATGCTGCGTGGCAGCATTGCTCCGGCGTTCCGCCGAGCATCTCCACCAGCGCGCTGGCGGCCATCGCCGACGCCGATCCGACCTCTGCCTGACAGCCGGCCTCTGCGCCAGCCACAGAACCATTTCTCGTAACTATATATCCGATAGCACCCGCGTTGATAAGCCCAAGGCGGAGAACATCGACACTTATATCATAGTCCTCATGAAGCGCGAGGATACATGCCGGCACAACCCCGGCAGATCCTGCTGTAGGTGCGGCTACTATCACTCCCATACTCGCATTCGTCTCAGCGACGGCAAGAGAGAACATGATAGCTTTGTGCATAGTAGAACCGCATATCGTCTGAGAGCGGGGAAGTTCATGAAGCATGTGAGCCTCTCCGCCGATGAGGCCGCCCATGGATCTTATCGGCGCCTCAGATGCTCTGTTAGTGGAGCCGTCCATCACTCGCAGACATTCATCTATCTGATCCATGATAGCGGCGCGTGTTACTCCGCCAAGCAGGATCTCTCTGCTTAGCATCACCTCGGATATCTTCATATTATGCTCTTTGCACAGAGAGAGCAGTTCCGCGGTGTTTCTGAAATTAAAATCAGTCATTGTGTTTAAAGCCTCTCTTCCGGATCAGAATTCAATAACATCTACACTGGTGATACTCGGGTACTCAAGAAGCTCTTCCGATAACTCTTCCGGGATGAACTCATCCGACTCGATGACCGTAAAAGCTTTCTTGCCCTTGTCTTCGCGGAAAAGCTTCATGAAAGCGATGTTGACCTGATGGTTGGCAAGACGGCTTGTGATAAAAGCGACCGTCCCGGTTTCGTCAAGGTGTCCGACTATCAGGGTGCTGTACTCGCCGGTGAACTCTACATCGATGTTGTTCATGCGGACGATGCGGACCCTGCCTCCTCCGATCGACTCTCCTCTGATCAGAAGGCTGTGTCCGTCGTCATCTTCCATGAGTATATCCACTGTGTTGGGATGGTTGACTTCTGTCTCGTGATCAGGAATACATACTACCTCCATGCCGGCTTCGCGGGCGTGTTCGTAAGCATGTCTGATTCGTGTATCATCTGAACGATAGCCGAGTGCTCCGCCGATCAGCGCGCGGTCAGTACCGTGTCCGAGATATGTGTCGGCAAAGGACCCGTATAACGTAAAGGTTACTTTTGTAGGGACTCCCGGAAAAATCTGCCTGGCCATCCACGCTATAGTTGCCGCACCTGAAGTGTGCGAGCTCGAAGGCCCGACCATTACAGGCCCGATGACATCGAACAGGCTGATGTAATTCTTTCTCATCAAATACTCCTCCTGTGATAGTTTTTCAAACAATTGTAATCATTATAGCATGACTGGCTATCAGGAATGAAACAAGGTATTATTATAGAAAAATAAAAGGTGTTCCGGAAGAAACTGAAGTATGTGACCGGCCTTGGAAGATTTGGAGAACATAATGGACAGAAACAGACTTGAATCGCTTAAGAAAGAATATGCAAAGCTCCTTGTCAGATCAGGAATAAACCTGAAAAAAGGGCAGAGACTCGCCATCACATGCCCGGTGGAGTGCGCTGATTTTGCAAGGCTCTGCGCGACTGAAGCCTATGAGGCCGGCTGCGCGGAAGTCCTGCTGAGATGGAGAGACGACGGCCTCACCCGCATGAAATATCTGTGCGCTGCCGACGAAGTATTTGACAGAGTGAACCCATGGGAAAAAGACTTCTGCGATATACTCTCGGAGGAAGGAGCCGGCTGGCTCAGCATCTATGCAGAGGATCCGGAGAGCCTAAAAGGCGTGGATCCGGACCGTATCAGGAGGGCTCAGATAGCATCGGGAAGAGAGCTCAAAGCATTCCGCGAGCGCGAGATGAAGAGCGAATTTCCGTGGTGCGTCTGCTCTGTGCCGACTGCTGCATGGGCAAAAGCAGTCTTCCCGGAAATGGATGAGCAGGAGGCACAGGAAAAACTCTGGGAAGAGATCCTGAGTGCCTGCAGAGTAGACGGCGATGATGCTGTTGAAGCCTGGAAAGCGCATTCTGATGAGCTTCAGAGGCATGTGGAGATACTTAACCGCTATGATTTCGCTAAGCTGATATATAAGAATTCCGCGGGAACAGATATAACAGTGGAGCTGCCTGAAGGCCACTACTGGGCCGGCGGTGAGGAAAAAGGCGCTGACGGGACGATGTTTTCGGCCAATATACCTACAGAGGAAGTCTTCACTCTTCCTAAGAGAGACGGGATCAACGGCAGACTTGTTGCAACAAAGCCGCTGAGTCACAACGGGCACCTGATAGAAGGCATCGTCTTTGAAGTCAGGGACGGAAAGATCACAGAGGCTCATGCGGATAAATTCGAAGAAGTGCTGAAAGACGCCATAAGTGTCGATGAGGGTGCGTCGTATTTTGGCGAAGTCGCACTTGTTCCGTATGATTCGCCTATAAGCAGATCGGGGATACTCTTCCTTAACACGCTTTTCGACGAGAATGCATCCTGCCACTTCGCTTTCGGAGAGGCATATCCGCTTATAAAAGGCGCAGATAACATGACAGAAGAGGAGCTGAAGGCAAGAGGCGTCAATTTCTCGATGACACATGTAGACTTCATGATCGGCTCGCCGGATCTTGAGATTACGGGAGTAACGCATGACGGAGAAGAAGTTCCGGTATTCAGAGACGGCAACTTCGCATTTTAGAGAAGTCAGGTATCAGAGCAAACAGGGAGGGATACAATGAGCAGAGCACTTATAGCAGCAATGATAGGACTGCTGGTCGCATACGTCGTGAACAAATTCCTTGAGAGGAAATGACGCACGATGAACTGGTGATCTCGAGAATAGAAGACAAGATCAGGCAGTGCCGTGACGGTTACTATGTGACCTCAACGGGACTGCTCGATTCGCATGAGCAGGCTCTCGCGAAGTCTGTGATGAGGAAGGCCTCCGATGTGAAGACGTTTCTCTACGGAGGATATGACGGGGCTGAGCGGAGGATGCTCATATGCGTTCCCGCCGACCTTCCGATGACGCAGGATGAAGCCGCAGAGGGCCTTCTTGAAGTCCTCAGGATCAGCAAGCCTTCTATATCACGGGAGCTTACCCACCGCGACTATCTCGGTTCGCTCCTCGGACTCGGCATAGACCGCAGCGTCACCGGCGACATACTCGTCAGACCTGACGGCGCTGATGTCATCATCGTGCCTGAGATCGCAGATTTTCTCCTCAGCGAGTATACCCAGGCGGGAAGGACTCACATCACGGCAAAAGTCGTGCCGCTCACTGAACTGAAAGTGCCTGAGATCCGCACCGAGATCATCAGAGATACCGTACCGTCCTGCCGCCTTGACACAGTCATATCCTCGGCATTCAGACTGTCACGGGCAAAAGCAGCGGAAGCCATCCGCGGAGGTATCGTCAGCGTTGATCACATTGAGTGCCTGAAGCCTGACGCACGCGTGGAGGAAGGCTCGTCGCTCGTTCTCAGAGGCAAAGGCAAGGCGGTGCTGCGGGAGGTAGGAGGAGAGTCGAAGAAAGGCCGCATATGGATAGTAATAGAACGTCACGTGTAGAAAATATAGCGGCGCGTATCGCGGAGAAGGCAGCAGAAGCCGGCGGAAGAGCATACTACGTCGGCGGTTTTGTGCGCGACAGACTCCTCGGGATCGACAACAAGGACGTGGATGTCGAGATCCACGGGATAACGCCGGAGCACCTTCTGCAGATCCTCGGTGACATCGGAGATCCTATATCTTTCGGCCAGAGCTTCGGCATATATTCACTGCGCGGAGAGGATATAGATATAGCTATGCCGCGCAGGGAAAGGCCTGTAGTGACAGACGCAGAGCTGCAGGGTAAAGCGCGGGGGCACAGAGACTTTGAGGTGGAAGTCGATCCTTTTATCGGGACATATGAAGCAGCCCGCAGGAGGGACTTTACGATCAATGCGCTGATGCAGGATGTGCTCACAGGAGAGATAACAGATCACTTCGGAGGGATCGAAGACCTCAAAGGAGTGATAAGACATATAGATGACAGGACTTTCGGAGAAGATCCGCTGAGAGTCCTCAGAGCTGCGCAGTTTGCGGCAAGATTCGGTTTTGAGATCGCCCCGGAGACTGTCAGGCTTTGCCGCACGATAGACCTGTCCGGCCTGAGCAGGGAGAGAGTCGAGGAAGAGATGAAGAAGGCTCTGCTCAAAGCTCCGAAGCCTTCGGTGTTCTTCGAGTCGCTTCGCGTCATGGATCAGCTTGACGTGTGGTTTCCTGAGCTGAAGGCGATGATCGGACTCGAGCAGGATCCTGTATTCCATCCGGAAGGTGATGTGTGGATCCACACTATGGAGGTCATCGACCGCGCAGCAGTTTTCAGAGACCGCGTGTCAGATCCTTACGCTTTTATGCTGCTGGCGCTCACTCATGATATGGGCAAGATCGTGACGACTGAGTTCATCAAAGGGCGGATACATGCGTATGAGCATGAGATAAAAGGCATACCGCTTGTAGAGGCGTTTCTGGGCCGTCTCACGGGGGAAAAGGCTGCAGCTGAGTATGTGCTCAACATGGTCCCTCTTCACATGAGACCTAATGTTGCAGCGTATACGAAACCGTCACTGAAATCGACCAACCGGATGTACGATGCAGCGGCGGCTCCGGAGGATCTTATATATTTTGCACAGGCGGACCGCCCGGTATTCTCAGGGACAGACAGATTCTCCGGCGACAGTGAGTTTCTCAGAGAGAGGCTTGAAGCATACAGAGAGACTATGGCGAAGCCTTATGTGATGGGCAGGGATCTGATCGAAGCAGGGCTTGAGCCCGGAGAGTATTTCGGCGAGCTTCTGGAGTACGCTCACAAGCTGAGACTTGCAGGAACAGACAAGGAGTCAGCGCTTAAGCAGGTCCTGGGATATGCGAGGAAGATGGGCAGAAAACCCCGCAGAAATCAGGACGGCGGAAGCCGCAAATGATGGTCCGCACTCTGGCATCTTCAGAAATACAAGCCAGTTGTTGACTTTAGCGATTTAGCGTGGTAAAGTGACGGAGACAATACAGAATGAGCCGTTTCAGGCTCTTCTGACAGGACCGGAATATATACAAAAGACAGAGAACGGGGACGATGATGCAATATGATCAGAGTGTGCTGACGAGTACTGAACGCAGGGTGTTTGCACTCAGGACTCTGTACAGCAGAGCGGGATACAGATCCTACAGAATGAGGAAATTCGAAGACTACGATCTGTACAGCAGGAATAAGGACTTTCTGCTGTCGGACAGAGTCATCACTTTTACAGATACTAACGGAAAACTTAAAGCCCTCAAGCCGGACGTCACACTTTCGATAGTCAGAAACTACAAAGACAGGCCGGACGAACTGGTCAAGCTCTTCTATGATGAGAATGTATACAGAGTTTCGGAGAGGACCAATTCCTTCCGCGAGATCATGCAGATGGGGCTTGAGTGCATAGGAGCTGCCGACAATGAAGCAGCTGCAGAGGTCATAAGGCTTGCGGAGCAGAGCCTCGCTATAGTAGCCGAGGAGCATGACTATGTTCTGCGCATTTCAGACATAGACGTTCTGACTTTCATAGTTGAAGACATGACCGACAGCAAAGCCACCCGGAGCGAGCTTCTGAAACTTGCGGGCGAGAAGAACATCCACGAGATCGAAAGGCTGTGCGGACAGAGCGATATTCCTGCCGGAAAGTGCAGGACCCTGACAGCCCTTCTCGGACTCTACGGCGAGCCGGAGCAGGTCATGAGCCAGCTCAGAGAGATATGCAGAGGCACTGCTGCAGAGGATGAAGTCTCCGAACTCCAGGATGTGCTTGACCACATATTCTGTGAAGGCTCAGACGCCGGCAGAGAAGGCAGGATCATACTGGACTTCTCCATAATAGGCGATACCAGCTATTACAACGGAATGGCTTTTGAAGGATATATCGACGGTATACCTGAGTGCGTTCTGGTCGGAGGCAGATATGACAGGCTGATGCGCAGGATGAAGAAGAAATCGCGCGCTATAGGATTCGCGGTGTATCTGGATACTCTGGGACTCCTCGGCAGGACAGCCGGCGACCAGGCAATAGAATCATTCTTCAGCAGGTAAACAGAGGACAGTAAATTGGGAACTATGATCAACGTCGCACTCCCTAAGGGCAGACTGGGAGAAAAAGTATATAAAATGTTTGAAGCTGCAGGCTACGGGTGTCCGGATATATTCGAAGGCCGCAAGCTTATCTTCGAGAGCAAAGACGCGTGCGTCAGATATTTCTGGGTAAAACCGTCTGACGTGCCGATCTATGTCGAACGCGGCGCAGCGGATATAGGCGCCTGCGGCAAGGACATACTGCTCGAATACGATCCTAATGTATATGAACTGAAGGACCTCGGCATAGGAAAATGCCGCATGGTGGTCGCCGCACCGAAGGGCTTCTCGGATGACTCTGAGTATCCTCTCAGGGTAGCGACAAAATTCGTCAATATCGCGCAGGACTATTACGCATCTGTCGGCAGGGATATAGATATCATCAAGCTGAACGGCTCTATAGAGATCGCACCTATACTGGGACTGTCAGATGTGATCGTGGACATAGTCGAGACGGGGACCACACTCAAAGAGAACAACCTCGTAGTGTACGAGGAGATAATGGATATAAGCGCGAGGCTGATAGCCAACAGATCAGGCTACAACTTCAAGAGCGCTGCTGTCAGTGAGCTGCTCGGAAGACTGCAGGAAGCGCAGTGAAAACTCAGACAGCAGGTATAAGACAGGGGTGACTGGAAATGATAAGAATAATGGATTACTCGGAAATGAGTGCTGACGAGATCTTTGCAAGATCGGAGCCGACGGCTGATGTGTCGGATATCGTCAGAGAGATAATAGAAGACGTGAGAGCTAATGGAGATGAAGCCATAATCCGCTATGCCGCGAAGTTTGACGGGATCGATCCTGAAGGCTTCGTGCTTGAGCTCGGAGAAGATGAGAAGGAAGCAGCCCTGAGGAAACTCAGGGAGACAGATCCGGGGTTTACGGCGGTGCTCAGAAGATCGGCTGCGAATATCGTGAAATTCCACAGCAGGCAGGTCAGAAACAGCTTTATCATCAACGACACGCCGGGCGTCGTCATCGGGCAGAAGGTCGTGCCTCTTGAGAGAGCGGGGCTGTATGTACCCGGCGGCACAGCCGCTTATCCGTCAACAGTCCTCATGGACTCCATACCGGCTCTGATCGCAGGATGCCGCGAGATCATAATGGTCACTCCGCCTGATGCTGACGGCACCATCAATCCGGCAATAATCGCTGCTGCTTCGGTAGCACAGGAAGAAGTGCATGGCAGCGGATGCATCCGCATCTTCAAGACGGGCGGAGCCCAGGCGATAGCCGCTCTGGCTTACGGCACAGAATCTATCCCGGCTGTAGATAAGATCGTCGGACCGGGAAATGCTTTTGTCGCAGAGGCAAAGCATCAGGTATACGGCAAGGTGTCCATCGACATGATCGCAGGACCAAGCGAGATCCTCGTTATATCCGACGGCAAAAGCGATCCGGATGTAGTTGCGGCAGACATGCTCTCTCAGGCTGAACATGACAAAAACGCCAGTGCCGTACTTGTCACTGACTCTGCAGAGCTGGCGAAGGCGGTCGCTGCCTCGATAGAGACACAGCTTGGAAAGCTGGAGAGAGAGAAGATCGCAAGAGCGTCCATAGAGAAGAACGGCAAGATCATCATCGCTGAGGATATACAGCAGGCGATCGAAATATCCAACGAGATAGCACCTGAGCACCTGGAGCTCTGTGTCGATGATCCGTTCGATATACTCGACAGTGTTAAGCATGCAGGATCGATCTTCCTCGGCAGAAACTGCCCGGAAGCACTCGGAGATTATTTTGCAGGACCTAACCACACACTTCCGACAAGCGGAACGGCAAGATTCTCTAATCCTCTGTCGGTCGACGATTTCGTCAAAAAGATGCAGTATACTTATTACACTGGCAAGGCGCTTGCCGGAGTCAGTGCAGATATCGCGGCATTTGCCCGCAAGGAAGGACTCACGGGACACGCAAGAAGCGTGCTGATCCGTGGCGAGAAGAACTGAAACCGAAAAAAGGAAAGCGGACTATGAGCAGATTTCTAAGCAGTAAATTCGATAATCTTGAACCATATACTCCGGGAGAGCAGCCTAAGACTCAGATCCTGACCAAGCTCAATACCAATGAGTCTCCTTTCCCGCCTATACCTGAGGTCGCAGAGGCTGTCAGGGCAGCGGCTGAGTCGCTGCAGCTGTATCCTGATCCGGACAGCACGGAGCTCCGGAAACAGATCGCCCGCGTGATGGGAGTGGATCCTGACGAAGTCATCTGCAACAACGGATCGGATGAAACTCTGTATTTTGCATTTATGGCATACTGCGACGGCCAAAAACCTGCAGTGTTCCCGCAGCTGACATATGGTTTTTATCCGGTTTTTGCGGATATAACCGGTATCGGCTTCAGAGAGATACCTCTCAGGGAAGACTTCAGCATCGATCCTGCGGATTACTATGACGCGGAAGGCACTGTATTCATAGCTAATCCTAATGCCCCGACGGGTGTTCCTCTCAGCAGGGCGCAGATCGAGGATATACTTAAGCACAATCCGGACAACGTCGTTGTAATAGATGAAGCATACGTGGATTTCGGAACAGAGTCTGCTGTACCCCTTGTGGAGAAATATGACAACCTGCTTGTTGTCCAGACCTTCTCCAAGTCAAGGTCAATGGCAGGTATGAGGCTCGGTTACGGCATCGCCTGCAGAGATATCATCGCAGATCTCAACGCGATCAGGTACTCGACCAATCCGTACAATATAGACAGGCTTGCCATGGCAGCGGGAATAGCATCTCTTGAGCATGATGAGATCAACCGTGCGCACTGCAGGACAGTCATGGAGAACAGGGAGTATACGGTCGGAGCACTCAGAGAACTCGGTTTTGAGATGACAGATTCTACGGCCAACTTCATCTTCGTAAGGCACCCAAAGCTGAGCGGAGAGACGATATTCCGCAAGCTCAGAGAAAGAGGCGTCATCATACGCCACTGGGACAAGCCTCTCATAGCCGATTACAACAGGATAACGATAGGCTCAAGAGAACAGATGGATATACTTCTCAGGGAGGTCAGAGAAGTCCTGAGAGAAGAACTGGAGGAGACGTTATGAGAACTTCTGAGATCAGCAGAATAACTGCAGAAACTGACATCACCCTGACCCTCGATCTGGACGGGAGGGGCGCAAGCGACATAGATACAGGAGTAGGATTTCTTGATCATATGCTGACGCTGCTTGCGAAGCACGCAAGGTTTGACCTCTCTGTCAATGCAAAAGGCGACAACTATGTGGATGACCACCACACCGTGGAGGATGTCGGCATCGCGCTTGGACAGGCTTTTGCTGAAGCGATCGGCGACAAGAGGGGGATCCGCAGATATGGTGACTGCATACTTCCGATGGATGAGGCGCTTATCATGACGGCCATCGATATTTCCGGAAGAGATTATCTGGCTTACGGACTGGAGATACCGACAGAAAAAGTCGGGACCTTTGACACTGAGCTGGTCGAAGAGTTCTGGCTCGGATTCGTCAGAAATGCCCGGGTCACACTGCACATCAGGCAGCTTGCCGGCACCAACTCGCACCACATCATAGAAGGAACATTCAAATCCGCTGCCCGCTCGCTGAGGCAGGCTGTGTCTGTCGACCGCGATTTTGCCGGTGAGATCCCGTCTACAAAAGGGCTTCTATAGGAGGAACAGATGATCGCGATAATTGATTACGGAGTGGGAAATCTCTTCTCGCTCAAAAGTTCACTGAAAGAGATCGGCGCTGAAGCCGTTGTGACCGCAGACGAGAAAGTGATAGCTGACTGCGACAGGATCATCCTGCCGGGCGTAGGCGCTTTTGAAGATGCTGCCAGAAAGCTCAGAGAATCCGGCATGGCAGATGTAGTCAAGAAAGAAGCAGCTGCCGGCAAACCGATCATGGGAATATGTCTCGGGATGCAGCTGATGTTCGATAAAGGCTTCGAATATGGCGAGCACGAAGGCCTCGGCCTGATCCATGGCAATGTCAGACCGATATCTGATGTCATCCCTGAGGGATACAAGATCCCGCACATCGGATGGAATCTGCTCAGATTCAGGAAGGAATCCCCGCTCTTCAAATACATCGAAGAGGGCGATTACGTATATTTCGTACATTCTTACTACGCAGCAGACTGTGATGAGTCCGTGCTTGCTGTTACAGAATACGGCGCTGAACTGACGGCTGCTGCCGCAAACGGCAATGTATACGGCTGTCAGTTCCATCCGGAGAAAAGCGGAGCAGTAGGAATGAAGATACTCAAAGCGTTCGTGGAACTCTGATAAACCAGGAAAGGCCGGACCAATGCTGATATATCCTGCAATAGATCTGTACGAAGGAAAAGCAGTACGCCTGTATAAAGGCAGCTACGCTGATATGACTGTATACAGCGATGACCCTCCGGGGATAGCGCGAGACTTTGCGGCTGCGGGAGCGACCCGGATACACGTGGTCGATCTCGAGGGAGCCAAAGACGCATCTATGCCTAATTTTGACACTGTTATCGCCATAAAGCAGGCTGCGGATGAGGCAGTCAGGGCAAAATGCCTGGAAGACGGCAGACCGCTGCAGGACGCTTTTGTCGAGATCGGTGGCGGCATAAGAAACGATGAAGCTGTATCGAGATATCTCGATGCCGGAATAGACCGTGTCATACTCGGAACGGCAGCAGTGAAGGATCCTGATTTTCTGAAGCGTACAGTAGCGAAATACGGCGAACGCATCGCGGTCGGTATCGATGTACGTGACGGATATGTAGCGATCAGCGGCTGGACAGAACTGTCTGCCTACAGACTCGGAGGATTTGCCTCCATGATGCAGGATGCAGGCGTCAGAACTATAATCTGCACAGATATCTCGAAGGACGGCGCCATGAAGGGGACCAACCGGGAACTCTACCGCGAGCTGTCAGAGTCCCTGGATATAGATATAGTTGCATCCGGAGGCGTATCGACAACAGAGGATGTTGAAGCCCTGGCAGGGCTCGGCATACATGGAGCTATAATAGGCAAAGCATATTACACAGGCGCTATCGACCTCGCAGAGGCGGTGCGCATAGGAGAGACAAAATGATAACCAAGAGAATCATCCCGTGTCTGGACGTCAAGGACGGCAGAGTCGTCAAAGGCGTAAATTTCGAAAATCTCGGCGATGTGGCTTCGCCGGTCGACATGGCCAAAATATATACAAATTCCGGTGCCGATGAGCTGGTATTCTACGACATCACAGCAAGCGCTGAGGGACGGAAGCTCTTCACAGAGATCCTTACCGAGACGGCTTCCAATGTATTCATACCTCTGACTGTCGGCGGCGGGATCAACAGCATCGCTGATTTTGACCGCGTGCTGAAGTGCGGAGCTGACAAGGTCAGTGTCAATTCCGGAGCGATCAGGAATCCTGGAATAATCACTGAGGCGGCCAAGCTGTACGGAGATCAGTGCGTGGTCCTTTCGTGCGATATTAAGCGTGTCGGCGGTGAATTCAGAGTTTTTGCCCGCGGCGGACGAGACGATACCGGCATGGAAGCCATCGAATGGATAAAGCGCTGCGTGGGAATGGGCGCAGGAGAGGTCGTTGTAAACTCGATCGATACAGACGGAGTTAAGGGCGGCTTCGATATAGAGATGCTCGATGCTGTATGCAAAGCTGTTTCAGTGCCTGTTATCGCAAGCGGAGGCGCCGGCAGCATCGATGACTTCATCGAGCTCTTCCATAAGGTACCGACGATCGACGCTGGTCTTGCAGCATCCATATTCCATTTTGGCGAGGTCAGCATAGCGGATCTCAAGGCCCGCATGGCAGAAGAAGGCATCCCTGTACGCAGATAGAAGGCGCACCGGACAGATAATAAAACTGAGGGGAAAAGACATGGTAGATATCAGTGAACTGAAATTTGACGAGAAAGGTCTCATACCGGCAGTCGTAGTCGACGCAGTCAGCAAGAAGGTGCTGACGCTGGCATATATGAACGAAGAGAGTCTCAGGATCTCTATGGAGAAGGGCCTGACCTGCTTCTGGAGCAGATCAAGACAGGAACTCTGGCTTAAGGGTGAGACCAGCGGCAATTATCAGCATATAGTGAGCATCACAGCAGACTGCGACAGAGATGCTCTGGTCGTGATGGTCGAGCCTGACGGCCCGGCATGCCATCTCGGCACTGAGTCCTGCTTCGAATATCCTGTATGGGAGTCGGATGAACTCAGGGAGTTCTCGTATGAGGGACTGATGGACCTGATCAAAGGACGCAAGACAGATCCTAAGGAAGGATCATATACTACATATCTCTTCGACAAGGGGCTCGATAAGATCCTCAAGAAGATAGGCGAGGAGTGCACTGAGGTCATCATCGCTGCAAAGTCTGCAGAGCAGTCCGGCGATAATGCGGAGACCATATATGAGATAGCTGACCTGGCTTATCATACGATGGTCATGATGATAGAAGCCGGCATCTCTCTTGAGGACATCCACAGAGAGCTCGCTTCGAGACATGTTATAGACAAGAAGGTAAAACAGGAAAAGATGGTGTAGACTATGCAGGATTTTGATCTGCACATGCATACGACATACTGCGACGGGAAGAACTCTGCGGAAGAGATGGTTCTCGCCGCCATCGATAAAGGCCTCAGAACGGTCGGTCTGTCCGGCCATGCGTTTACGCGGTTCGATACCAGCTACTGCATGAGCGAGAAGACCACAGCTGTATATATTGAAGAAGTCAACGCGCTTAAGGTCAAATACGCTGACAGGATCCGCGTCCTTCTGGGGACCGAGCTTGACTACTGGGCCGATATAGCTATGCAGCGGAAATGCTGATGGACGAGGCCAATAAGTACTACGGCGGCGACATGGCCGCCATGGCTGCGGACTACTATAAGCAGGTGGGGAATATCGTCAAGAAGACAGAATGCGATATCATAGGGCATTTTGACCTCGTAACAAAATTCAATGAGACACTGCCGGTACAGATAGTGGGAACAGCTGATCCGCGCTACATGACAGCGTGGATGGATGCAGTCGACAGGATCTTCGAAGATACTGCAGAGCTCAGAAAGAGCGGAAAGCCTAACCGCCTCGAAACCCTCGGGCTCATTGAAGCAGGAGACAAGCCGGTCTTCGAGGTCAATACAGGGGCTATGGCCAAGGGATACAGGACAACGCCGTATCCTGCAGCAGACCAGATGAAGTATATTAAGAACAAGGGCGGCATACTCATCCTCAGCTCAGACAGCCATAGCACAGATAAGATATGCTATGCGTTTGACAGCATAGAAATGTAGCAGACGCCGCTCGCTCCTGGTTGAACAGACGCCTGCTGCGAAACTGACACAGACACATAAAAATCCCGCATCTTGCGATGCGGGATCTTTGTTTTGCTTGATAGCATTTGCTGACTGTCAGAGGGTTGATTACTTACCCTTTGCAGCAGCCTTTGCAGCCTTTGCAGCTTCGAGTCCGTCGTCGTATTCGCCGGAAGTCTTTCTTCTCCAGAATTCGAATGTTTCCTTAGCAACAACACCGGAGAGAGCGAAGAGAGCAACGAGGTTCGGGAATGCCATCAGACCATTCATCAGGTCTGCGAAGTCCCATACAACTGCGAGCGGCAGGAAAGGTCCGATTGCTACAGCAGCTACATACAGCCATCTGTAAGCCTTCAGAGCGCCCTTGTTGCCGTTTGTCAGGTAGTCGAAGCATCTCTCAGCGTAGTAGTCCCAACCGAGGATGGTGGAGAATGCGAAGAGTGCGAGGCATGTAGCGAGGATGATGAATCCTACGATCTCAGGCCATACGAAGCCGTTACCGAATGCCCACATTGTAACTTCTACACCTTCAAGACCCTGCTCATTAGCACCAGTCATTACTACGCAGAGACCTGTCATTGTGCAGATAACGATAGTGTCGAGGAATGTACCTGTTGAGGAAACCATGCCCTGACGTACACACTCCTTAGTCTGTGCAGCAGCAGCAGCGATAGGAGCGGAACCAAGACCAGCCTCGTTCGAGAAGATACCTCTTGCAACACCCTTCTGCAGTGCCAGCAGGAATGCGCCCATTGCGCCGCCTGCAGCAGCTCTGAGTCCGAATGCGCCTGCAACTACCTCAACGATAGCATGTGGCAGGTTGCCGATGTTATAGAAGAATACCAGGAGGGCAGATACTACGTACAGTACCATCATTGCAGGTACGATCTTCTCTGTAACCTGAGCGATTCTCTCGATGCCGCCTACGATTACAGCGATCGTGCCGGCTGTGATGATGATTGTAGCGATGACCTTTACCCATGTAGCATCCTGTCCGAATGCTGTGAAAGCAACCTTATCAGCACCAATAGTATCAGCTACCTTAGTGATAGCATTTACGATACCGTTAACCTGAGTGGATGTACCGATACCGAGAGCTCCAGCCAGTGCCCCGAACAGAGCGAACATCTTAGCAAGCCATTTCCAGCTTGGACCCATACCTTTTTCAATGTAGTAGAAAGGTCCGCCGAGAATCGAGCCATCTTCTTTAACGTGTCTGTACTTGACGGCGAGAACGCCTTCTGCGTACTTTGTTGCGATTCCGAAGAATGCAGCGAACTCCATCCAGAAGAGAGCTCCAGGTCCGCCTGCCATAATAGCTGTAGATACACCTACGATGTTACCTGTACCTACTGTAGCAGCCAGAGCTGTTGTCAGAGCTCCGAAGCTTGATACGTCTCCCTCAGCGCCTTCCTCGTTGGTAACAGCGTATCTGAGTGAGAGACCGAGTCTTTTCTGAGGATGGAATTTTGTACGAACTGACAGAAGAATACCGACTACTATGATGAGAACCATCATTACGGTACCCCATACGAGACCGTCTAAGTAGCTGATTAATTCACCAATGCTCATAAAAAACCTCCTTACAAATTCACCAATACTGGTCAAATAGAACTGTGTACTGGTCCAGAATGCGGACGCTTAAAAAGCGCGCAAGTCTAGATCTATACAATAAAATATTAGAACGGACATTTTGTCTTGTCAAACAGAAAAATTGTCAAGAAAATGTCAGAATTCACCAAACCGTCACAAACGGTTGAATTTTCAATGGTTTAATAATCATTTACACCCAAGCGGATTGGAAAAAATACAATGTGATACAAATATAACAAGGCCGGAACCTGCTGATTTCAGGGATTCAGGGCATCGGGAAGCGGTCTGTTTCAGCATGATAATAAGTTCAGCAATTAGTACAATTACTTCATATATTATGTAGAAAACAGAATCTGATAATGATAGAATACAATG
Organism: uncultured Eubacteriales bacterium; assembly: GCA_902786355.1. GTDB lineage: Bacteria > Bacillota > Clostridia > Peptostreptococcales > Anaerovoracaceae > Crickella. Next base: position 130,934 of record CADABZ010000010.1, on the reverse strand, counting down.
GCCTGTGTACAAAAACAGGCTTTAATAATTAAAGGTTTCAGCGATATCGCTGATGTGCGGGATCAGGCTGGGACATAACGAGTTGTGTCCGGACCTGATCCCACGCAGGATCTCAGAAGGTGCCCTGACTATGTTTTCAGTCAGCAGCAAATAACAGTCTGCCACTGACCACAGAAGCCGGGCGCTGAACAGGATTAACGTGGGAGGTTTTTATTAATGAAAGAAATCCAAAGACCGTATCTGGAACAGTCTGCCGCAGTTCTTGAGCAGACTGCTTCGACAGAGAATGGCATCAGTTCATCTGAAGCTTCTCTGAGACTTGAGCAGAATGGACCTAACAAGCTGATCGAAGCTAAGAAGAGAAGCAATATCCTCAGATTCTTCGATCAGATGAAGGATCCTATGATCATCATACTGCTCGTAGCCGCAGCACTTTCGTTTTTCACATCGATCTATCAGCATGAGAGCCCGGCGGATGTATTCATCATTCTGTTCGTCGTAATCCTCAATTCGATGCTCGGAGTGATTCAGGAGAGCAAAGCCGAAGAGGCTATCGAAGCCCTCAAGAAGATGACAGCCGCAAAATCCAAGGTGCTGAGAGACGGGCAGATAGTCACTGTCCAGTCCGATGAGCTGGTCGTAGGTGATGTGATCCTTCTCGAGGCCGGAGACAGCATTCCGGCAGACGGCAGACTCATAGAGACAGCTTCAATGAAAGTTGAGGAAGCTGCTCTGACAGGGGAGTCAGTTCCTGTCGACAAACAGTCAGAGGCGATAGAGATCGAAAAAGGCGCTAAGGACGTTCCTCTCGGCGACAGGAAGAACATGGTCTACATGGGAAGTACTGTCGTATACGGAAGAGGCCGCGCTGTAATAACAGGCACAGGCATGTCCACAGAGATGGGCAAGATCGCTGATGCTATCTCTCAGGCAGAGGAAGAGCTTACTCCGCTCCAGATCAAGCTGGCACAGCTCTCCAAGATCCTCACCAAGATGGTTATCGGGATCTGCATATTCATATTCGCTCTCGGAGTCATAAGAGCAGGACACCTCAGTATGGATGTTATGATCGATACATTCATGCTCGCGATCTCACTGGCGGTTGCCGCTATTCCTGAGGGACTTGTTGCGGTAGTTACTATCGTGCTTTCTATCGGCGTTACGAGAATGTCGCACAGAAATGCAGTCATCAGGAGGCTCACTGCTGTTGAAACTCTCGGCTGCGCGCAGATCATCTGCTCTGACAAGACAGGAACTCTTACCCAGAACAAGATGACCGTCGTCGACTATTACTCGCAGGATCAGGATGTCTTGGCTGCAGGAATGGCTCTTTGCTCAGATGCAGAGCTCAAGGTCACAGAGTTCGGCGAGGAAGTCGTGGGCGAGCCTACTGAGGCAGCTCTCGTTGCATATTCATCAGTACAGAACCTGCCTAAGCCTGGCCTTGTAAAACTCTTCCCGCGTGTCGGAGAAGCACCGTTCGACTCAGGCCGTAAGATGATGTCCACTGTCCACAGGAATACCGAGATGGATACACCTGGAGACATGACAACAGAGCTTGATGAGCTTTTTGCCAAGTCTGAATACATCCAGTTCACAAAAGGTGCGCCGGATGTTGTCCTCAGACACTGCGAATTCATACTGACAGACTCAGGCATTGTCCCGCTCACAGATGAGCTTTCCGCAAGGGTAAGAAGAGAAAATGCCAGAATGGCGGGCAAGGCACTCAGAGTCCTCTCGCTTGCAGTCAGAGCACACCACGTAAGACCGGATGATTTCTCTGCCGGGGCACTTGAGCAGGAACTCATATTCGTAGGTCTTGTAGGCATGATCGACCCGATCAGACCTGAGGTCAAGGCTGCTGTTGCAGAATGCCGCCAGGCCGGAATCAGACCTATCATGATCACAGGCGACCAGCTGGATACAGCTGTAGCGATCGGAAAGGATCTCGGCATCATCGAAAGCGCTGATGACGCTATCCTCGGCGCAGCTCTCGACGACATGTCTGATGAAGAGCTGCTCAACTCAGTCAGCACATACTCCGTATATGCGAGAGTACAGCCTGAGCACAAAGTAAGGATCGTAAAAGCATGGCGTGCGCACAACATGGTCACAGCGATGACCGGAGACGGAGTCAACGATGCTCCGGCTATCAAAGCAGCAGACATCGGTGTCGGCATGGGCATCACCGGTACAGACGTTACCAAGAATGTAGCCGACATGATACTGGCGGACGACAATTTTGCCACGATCGTATCCGCTGTTGAGGAAGGCCGCAGGATCTATTCAAATATCAGGAAAGCTATACAGTTCCTCCTTGCTACTAATGTCAGCGAGGTAATGTCTATCCTTATCGCTACTATGCTGAGCTTTACCATTCTCAAGCCGGCACATCTGCTGTGGATCAATCTGATCACAGATTCGCTTCCGGCGCTTGCTCTCGGACTCGAGGATGCTGAAGGCGACTCGATGAAGCAGAAGCCTAGAAGCGCACGTGAAGGCGTTTTCGCCGGAGGAATGGACAGAGACATTATCTACCAGGGAGCTGTTACAACAATGCTCGTTCTGGCTGCATATTTCATCGGTGAATTCATGGAGACAGGACAGTGGCACATCGTTGCAAGCAATGACGGCATCACGATGGCATTCCTGACGATGTCGATGTGCGAGATCTTCCACTCGTTCAACATGAGATCCAGAAGACAGTCCATATTCACTCTCCCGAGACAGAACAAATGGCTTTGGGGTTCGGCTGTTGCAGCACTTCTGCTGACTTCGGTCGTCATAGAAGTACCATGGCTTGCCTCGCTCTTCGAGTTTGCGACTATCAGCTTCAAAGAGTATGCTGTTGCAATGGGACTCGCATTCCTCATCATACCTATTGTGGAAACAGTTAAATTCTTCCAGCGCAGAAGCGCAAGGAACAAAGGCGAGGAGCTCAGAAACTGAGTTCTGAACGGACGGACAAGACAACTTAAGAGGTTATTGTGAAAGATACAGAGAACAGGGAAATTACAGAAAGAGAAAAAGACCAGACTGAAGGTGCTGCGATGAAGAGGGACTCTGACCGCCTTGGTACAGAGCCTGTACATCAGCTGCTTCTGAAGATGTCTGCGCCGCTTGCAGTGTCGATGTTCGTCATGGCACTGTATAACGTGGTCGATTCCATTTATCTGGGGCACTACAGCACAGATGCGCTGACTGCAGTGTCCTACTGCTTCCCGTTCCAGAATCTCAATGTAGCCTTCGGTGTAGGAACCGCGGTAGGAATGAGCGCTCTGCTGTCGAGATATCTCGGAGCAAAGGAGTATGACAAGGCGGATAAGGTCGCACACAACGGATTCATCCTTGCGTGCATCAATTACACCATATTCTTCATAATCGGCTGCTTCGCGGAGCCTATAATAGGCCTCATGACTTCTGAGAGCACCAACGCTCAGATAATTTCGGATGCCACGATCTATCTCAGGATAACCCAGTGGCTCTCGATCGCCCCGATGATCCAGTCGATGTTCGAGAGACTGCTCCAGGGAACCGGCAAGACTAACTTCATATTCTATATGCAGATATCCGGCACGGTCTTCAATGCGATCGTAGACCCGATACTCATATTCGGACTGCTCGGGCTTCCTGCCATGGGCGCAAAAGGCGCAGCGCTTGCCACTGTCTTCGGCCAGATCCTCGGATGCATACTTGGCTTTATCTTTAACAGGAAGTACAACAAAGAAGTATCCCTGTCCATAAAGAAGCTGCGTCCTCATCTGCAGACGATGAAAGAGATCTACCGCATCGGTATCCCATCGATCGTTCTCCAGTCTGTAGGCGCCGTGATGAACTTCAGCATCAACAAGACGCTTGCTATGTTCTCGGATATCGCCGTAACGACATTCGGCGTATATTTCAAGCTCCAGAGCTTTGTGTTCATGCCGCTCTTCGGTATGAACAACGCTTCAGTCCCGATCATAGCTTACAACTACGGGGCTGACAGAAAAGACAGACTTGAACAGACGATGAGCATCGGCGTCAGGTACGGAATCGGGATCATGTCTCTTGGAACACTGATATTCTGGCTTTTCCCGGAGCAGCTTATGGCTCTGTTCAGTGCACCGCCTGAGATGGTATCGATGGGCGTAGTGGCGCTGCACATCATGTCGCTGAATTTTCCTTTTGCCGGCTATGCTATCATGAGAGGCGCTGCTTTCCAGGCTCTGGGCAAAAGCGTGTACAGCATGAACATATCTCTCGTCAGACAGCTGGTGATCATCATACCTTGCGCGTATATCTTTGCCAGGATCGGCGGCGTCAATATGGTATGGTGGGCATTCCCGGTCGCAGAAATAGCGGGCATGAGCATGTCGATAATGTACACAAAGCGCATACGCAGAGACATACTCAGCAAAATGACGCCAAGATAAAACATGACAATTCAGACCGCAAGTATTACAATATACAGGTACAGACTAATGCAGGCGGTTTATGTGCCTGATAATACCGCTGAAAAGACAGAAAGGATATTGAGATGGCTAAAGATAAAAAGAAGATAATGCTTACAGGCGACCGCCCGACAGGAAGACTGCATATTGGTCATTATGTAGGATCCCTCAGACAGAGAGTAGAGATCCAGAACAGCGGAGATTATGATGAGGTCTTCGTTATGATCGCAGATGCTCAGGCGCTCACTGATAATTTTGACAATCCTGACAAGGTCAGAGAGAGCGTTATGCAGGTCGCTATGGACTATCTTTCGGTAGGACTTGACCCTGCCAAGACTCACATGTTCATTCAGTCTGAGATCCCTCAGCTTCATGAGCTTACGATCTACTACATGAACCTCGTAACCGTTTCGAGAGTCCAGAGAAACCCGACCGTAAAGTCCGAGATCAAGCTGAGAGGTTTTGAAGGCGAGAGCGTACCTGTAGGCTTTTTCACATATCCTATCAGCCAGGCCAGCGATATCACAGCATTCAAGGCTACTATCGTTCCGGTAGGCGAGGACCAGGAGCCGATGCTTGAGCAGTGCAGAGAGATCGTCAGATCATTCAACCGCACATACGGAGCTGACGTTCTTGTCGAGCCTGAGATTTATCTGCCTCCGAATGAAGCATGCCTCAGACTCCCTGGCACAGACGGACAGGCCAAGATGTCCAAGTCCCTCGGCAATACGATATATCTGTCTGATGATGAAGCTACGCTCAGGAAGAAGGTAATGTCCATGTTCACAGACCCTGGACACTTGAGAATAGAAGATCCGGGCAAGATCGAAGGCAATACAGTATTCACATATCTCGATGCTTTCTGCCAGCCTGATTCCTTCGAGAAATACCTCCCTGAATACAAGGACCTCGATGAACTCAAGGCTCACTATCAGAGGGGCGGACTCGGCGATGTCAAAGTCAAGAAGTTCCTCTTTGCAGTCCTCAACGAGTTCCTGATGCCGATCAGAGAGAAAAGGGCATACTATGAAGCTCATCCTGAGGAAGTCATAGCAGCTCTTACAGAAGGAACAGCTGCAGCAAGGGCAAAAGCAGAGCAGACACTTTCCGAAGTCAAGCACGCAATGAAGATAGATTACTTCGAGAGCTGGGCAGAAGAGTACAAATAAGCACATAAGGCGGCCGGAGGCAGAAATGCTTCTGGCCGTTTTTTTGCAGATTCTTCACAATATCAACGAATATGCTGAGCGGACAGATGCTACAATCATTTATGTGTCATATGTGATGATGTTTCTATCTCTACAGCAACATCGCACAGACTGTGCAGGTTGCTGAGCGGGGTATAAAAATGATCAGAAAAGTAGTAGGTATACATTTCAGCCCGGCAGGTGTTGCGGCAGGAATGACAGACAGGCTGGCAAAGCAGCTGTCTGAGATCCTGAACAGCTGCAGTGCTGAAACGGTCACAACTGAAACATATGAGCTGCTGGAACTGAACGATGAGTCTGTCGTTCTTGACGACGAAGCCGTTGCTGTTATAGGTATGCCTGTTTATGTGGGAAAAGTTCCGCTTCCTGCTATCAGTGCTCTGGAGAATATCCGGGCGAACGGGACCATGGCTGTTGTTGTGGTTTCATATGGCGCCAGAACATACGGCAATGCTCTGTATGAGCTTCAGCACTATGCAGAGGAGCTGGGCTTCAGGATAATCGGGGCAGGGGCGTTTACGGCAAGATACAGGCGTCACGGAGCAGGATCTTCGGGGTATCAGTACACAGGAGACCGCGAATCACTTGAGCAGTTCGGCAAAGCAGCAGCAGCCAAGATCGCCAGACTTGGCGGCAGCGAGATCAAGAGTCTCAGGGTCAAGCCGGCACCGCTTGAAGTCGCAGGCCGTCTGCCGATCCACAGGATCAGCAGGATCTCTCCGAAAGCTGCAGCAGCTGCCCAGGGGATACTCGAGAGGCTGGCAGTAAGACGCAGAGCATCAGAGTGGTTCCTCTGATAACTATATCTGCCGGATGACCTAGAGATATCAGACAGAAGGCAGTCATGACGATTCAGTAATAATGCACATGGTACATCAGTCAGGAGGTGCCATGTGTTTTTCATTGTGAAAAAAGAGATCCCGCAGTCTTTCGGACAGGGCGAAGGAAAAGGACTGGACTGTCGACAATCGTCAAAATTGTATACAATATAGGACGAAAAACGTCGTGTCTTCTCAGCTTCCGCCATTGGTGCTTCAGCCGCAGAAAATGCGAAGTTAAGAAGAAATGCAAAGAAAAACAGAAGAATATGCCGAAATCTTACGTTCTGCGCAAGACTGCAGTTGACATCTGGCGCATCGTAAAGTAGAATACATGTATACATTTTACTCGATTAATTAATTGCTCAATTACAGATATGCATTTATTCGGGCGATAATAGCTTCGGGCTGGAATAGTAAGGGGTAAAGAGATGGATACCAAAGACAGACTTATCAAAGACGGTGCAGTGAACATCAACAGTGATCCGGATACTATAAGCAGAGATGTCGACAGTGCGGGAAATGGTCCGCAGAGGACTAAGCTGAGCCGCAGGACCAATCTGCTGGAGATGGAAGCTGTTCACTACGAGGTGCAGGATGTACCTAAGCCTAATCTGTTCAGAGAATTCTTCGAATATACAGAAGTACCTAAGATCGGATTCAACTTCAGAACGAGTCCGTACGATATGCCGGATCAGATACTGATCACTGACTCGACTTTCCGTGACGGACAGCAGTCGAGGGAACCTTATACGACCAAGCAGATCACAGAGATCTTCAAGCTCCTGTCAAGACTGTCCGGTCCTAACGGTATCATCAGGCAGACAGAGTTTTTCACCTACAGTGACAGGGACAAGGCTGCCATAAGAGCCTGCCAGGATCTCGGCCTTGAGTTCCCGCAGATCACCACATGGATCAGAGCCAAGAAAGAGGACTTTAAGATAGTCAAGGAAATGGGCGTCAAGGAAACAGGGATCCTCACAAGCTGCTCGGACTATCATATTTTCTACAAGCTCGGTATGACCCGCCAGCAGGCCCTCGATCATTATATCTCCGTCGTATATGACGCTTTCGAAGCCGGGATCAAGCCTAGATGCCATCTGGAGGATGTTACCAGAGCGGACTTCTATGGTTTCGTCGTTCCGTTCGTAAGAGCCGTACAGGACATGGCCCGTCAGGCAGGAATGTCGGCAAAAATCAGAGTCTGCGATACTATGGGCTTCGGTGTTCCGTATCCGGGCGCCACAATGCCTAGATCGGTAGCCGGAATCATCTACGGACTCAAGCAGTATGCTGAGGTGCCGAGTGAAGATCTCGAGTGGCACGGACATAATGACTTCTACAAAGCTGTTACCAACGCTGCTACAGCATGGCTCTATGGCTGCGGCGCTGTCAACTGCACACTCTTCGGAATAGGAGAGAGAACGGGAAATATCCCTGTTGAGGCTATGGTGTTTGAGTATGCACAGCTCAAGGGAACCCTCGACGGGATGGACACAACTGCCATCACGGATCTTGCGAGATACTATGAGACCCAGATCGGATACACTCTTCCGGCACAGACACCTTTTGCCGGCGCGAACTTCAATGTTACCAGAGCTGGTATCCATGCAGATGGTCTTCTCAAGAACGAAGAGATCTATAACATCTTCGATACCGGAAAATTCCTTAACAGACCGCCGCTGGTCAACATCAACCAGAACTCCGGAGCTGCAGGAGTCGCTCACTGGCTCAATGCAAGCTACGGCCTGAAGGGAGACAAGCAGGTAGACAAGCACAGCCCTGTCGTAAAATACATCAAAGACTGGATCGACAGTGAATATGCGAGCGGGCGTGTCGCTGAGATAGGAGCGTCCGAGATCTACAGCAAGGTCAACGAGTACACCCAGCAGTAAGATGCGTTAAAAAAGCGTGAACACACATATCTGTGGTTCACGCTTTTTGAGTGTTTTCAAAATTCTGCCTATGCTTCGAGCTTTTTCTCGAGGCGCTCGCGGATCGCAGCGATGAAGTCTTTGGTGTTGACTGACTTTACTTCCATTCCGTCTACGAGGCCGACAAGGTCTTTTGTCATGATGCCGTCGTTCAGAGTATCTATGCAGGCTTCTTCAAGCTTGTCTCCGAAAGCCTGAAGGTCAGCAAGACCGTCCATCTCGCCGCGCTTTCTGAGTGCGCCGCTCCATGCGAAGATGGTTGCCATAGGGTTGGTCGAAGTCTCTTCGCCGTTCAGATATTTGTAATAGTGGCGGGTCACGGTTCCGTGGGCTGCCTCATATTCGAATTTGCCGTCCGGGCTACAGAGAACAGAGGTCATCATTGCAAGTGAGCCGAAAGCTGTGGAGACCATATCGCTCATGACATCTCCGTCATAATTCTTGAGAGCCCAGATGAAGCCGCCTTCGCTGCGGATAACGCGCGCGATGGCATCATCAATCAGAGTGTAGAAATATGTGAGACCGAGCTCTTCGAACTTCTCCTTATAGCATTCATCATATACGCTCTGGAAAACATCCCTAAAGCGCATGTCATACTTCTTGGAAATGGTGTCCTTGGCGGAGAACCACAGATCCTGCTTTGTATCTATAGCATACTTGAAGCATGAATGAGCGAAGGACTCGATGGAGCTGTCCTTGTTGTAGATGCTCTGAATGATGCCAGGGCATTCAAAATCATATACGGTCTCGCGGAATTCTGCGCCGTTGTCACCTGTGAAAACAAGCTCTGCCTTGCCGGTCTCAGGTACACGGTACTCTGTGCCTTTGTACAGGTCGCCGTAAGCGTGACGGGCGACAGTGATAGGCTTTTTCCAGTTGCGGACGACAGGCTTGATGCTGTCGATGGTGATAGGTGCGCGGAAAACAGTGCCGTCGAGGATTGCACGGATGGTGCCGTTAGGGCTCTTCCACATCTCGTGGAGATTGTATTCTGTCATGCGCTGAGCGTTAGGTGTGATAGTTGCGCACTTGACACCTACGCCGTATTTCTTGATGGCATTTCCGGCATCAGTAGTGATCTTGTCGCCTGTCTCGTCGCGGACAGGAAGCCCGAGATCGTAGTATTCTGTCCTGAGGTCGACGAAAGGAAGGATGAGTTCATCCTTGATCATCTTCCACAGTATCCTGGTCATTTCATCTCCGTCCATTTCGACGAGAGGAGTGGTCATTCTGATTTTTTCCATGTATTCTCCTTATGTTTAACTGTATGTCTTATAGGTGATCCTGCTGCTGCAGGGGCTATTTTGCTCTGGAAGAACGTGATGCTGCCGTGCCGCCGGCTTTTCTTTTTGCAGTCTTGCGCCTGTATACTGTCGGCTGCTCGATGTCTTTGATTTGTCTTACGACATCCATTATAGTGCCGTCGCGGGCTTCGATTATACCTACAATGCGGTCTTCGAATTCAACCTTCTCAGGCTCTCCTACGATGGAGTACGCTATATCGCGAAGCTCCTCGATGGTCTTCAGAGGAACGCAGTCAGCTTCCTTCAGCGCCTGGAGTATATCCTGCCTTGCAGGGTTGACAGCGACTCCGTAGTCGGTGACGACTACATCGATGCTCTCACCAGGCGTGGTGACTGTCGTTACATCGGTGCATATCGCCGGTATCCTGCCCTGAAGCAGAGGACAGATGACGATAGCGCATTTTGCACCCTGAGCGGTATCAGGATGTCCGCCCTGAGCTCCTGTGATCATTCCGTCCGATCCGACGACGACATTGCAATTGAAGTGCACATCGACTTCAAGGGATGCGAGAACGACATAGTCGAGCTTGTTTACTACAGCTCCTTTGTTGAGCGGGTTGGCGTATACACCGGCAGGTATCCTGTGGTGGTTGACATTCTTGAGGTTGTGAACGGCATCCAGGTCAAAATCCTGTACGTCGAGCATCACGCGGGCCATTCCATCGTCGAGAAGCTGGCACATTGCCTTGGTGAGACCTCCTACGCCAAAACCCATGTGGATATTGCGTTCTCTCATTATCTCGGCGAGATACTGTGTGGAAGCTATAGAAGCTCCGCCGACGCCCGTCTGATATGAAAAACCATCCTTGAACCATGGAGTGTTGACGACTACATCGGTGCAGTACTGAGCCATCAGAAGCTTGCGCTGATCTGTTGTAGGCTTGGCTGCTCCGCTTGCTATCTTGGACGGAACTCCGATCTCATCCACGACGCAGACATAGTCTACCTTGGTCTGCGAGATGTGAGCCGGGAAGTTCGGATATGGCACCAGGCAGTCAGTGATGGCTACGCAGTGATCCGCATGATTACCGTCTACGATCGCATAGCTGAGTACGCCGCAGTCGGCTTTTCCGCCGATCCCTCGAAGGTTGCCGTAATCATCTGCGGTCGGTGCACCGATGAAAGCGATGTCTACATGCGCTTCACCGGTAGCGAGGGCCCTGACTCTGCCGCCGTGCGACCTCATTACCGCAAGCCCTTTGAGCTTGCCCTGTGATATGGCTTCGCCTATCTTGCCGCGGACGCCGGAAGATTCGATGCCGGTGATCGTACCGTCCTCTATCATAGGGACGAGAGGATCATGAGCCTTGCCGAGCGAGGTCGCACATATCGTGATATTCCTGAAGCCCATATCGTGGATCTCTTTCATGACCATGTTGACGATGAGGTCTCCGTCTCTGAAGTGATGGTGGAAGGAGACAGTCATGCCGTCATGAGCCTCGCATTTTATGAGAGCTTCCCTGATGTTCGCGACGAGCTTTGATTTCTGATTGTTCATTACAGGGCGGATGGTAGGTCCTCTCATGACTGTGGACTTGTCATCTTTATAGAAATTGCCCTGAAAAGGTTCTTTTCCGGTGATCTCCAGTATTTCTTCCGGGATATCTCTTCCTACTGCGTTAATCATATTACAGATCCCCCTCATATACACCGGAAGCCTTGGCAAGGGCTATGGTTCTCTTGGCGCCGTCGTAGAAAGCGATGTCGATCATCTTTCCGTCTACGGTGAAAACTCCTATGCCTCTGGCTTTCTTCTCATCGATCTCTTTGATAACTTTTTCTGCGAAAATTATATCCTTTTCCTTAGGAGTATATATATCGTGCACTACAGGTATCTGACGCGGGTTGATAATGGACTTGCCGTCAAAACCCATGGAGTGTATAGTCTCTACTTCGCGCCTGAAGCCTTCCATGTCGTCAAGATTGGTCCATACCGTGTCAAAACACTGTATCTTGGCGGCTCTGGCAGCTATGATCATGTGCTGCCTTGCACCCATGAATTCAACACCTGTACCGGATATGGATATCTGAAGGTCTCTCGAGTAGTCTCCTCCGGAAAGGGCGATCCCGAAAAGCCTTTCAGATGAATCGCATATGCTCATGGCGTTGATAACACCTCTTGCAGACTCAAGAGCGGCCATGATGAGCACGCTTCCGACAGGTCTTCTGAATTCTCTCTCTGCCTCTGCTATTGCATACTCGACAGTGCGGACATCATCAGCTGTCTCTGTCTTAGGTATGCGGATCGAGTCGCATCCTCCTGCAACAGCACATCTTACATCCTCTCTCCACAGGTCAGTATCCAGTCCGTTGATACGGACGACACGCTCTACACCTCTGTAGTCGATCTCCTGCAGAGCATGGTAAAGCGAAAAGCGGGCAGCGTCTTTTTCTCTCTCAGCTACAGCGTCTTCAAGGTCAAGCATGATCGAATCCGGCTTGTAGATGTACGGATCCTTGATCAGGCCCGGCTTCTGGCAGTTGAGAAACATCATAGTCCTGCGCAAGCGGTATTTGTTCGGATTGTTCATCTTATAACACCTCCCCAGCTGATCCTGCCTTCGTGTTCTGCAGCCCTCATCGCAGCACATTCAACTCTCGCTTTGATCGTGCAGTCAAGTGCGCCCTTGTCGACTATGCTGACTCTGGCGTTCTGCACATCCAGGCGGTCCAGTGTCTCCAGAGCGACCTCCATTATTCTTTTGCCGTACTGGCGGATAACAGCGCTCTCAAGATCGAGCTCGAGACCTTTCTGAGCAGGCTCGATGGTGACCATGCAGTCACTGCTCTCGAGTGTTCCCGCTACTGCTGTTTTGATGATTTCCATTATACGTCCTCCTGGTCTATCTGTTCTGCGCGGCGTAGTAATTCATCAGGCATCCTTCGAGGATGATAGTCTTCTCGTCTTCTGTAAGGCCCTTGATGTAGAGAGTCAGGTCGCTTACAGAACCGTCTTTGCGGATAGCTTTTGCCGGGATCTCTTCCTGACCGCTTTCGACAGCGGAGCGGATCCCAGGAACGAATACGAAGTCGCCGTCTTCATAAGGGAAGTCAGCACCCTCGGCAAGTGTGAACGGCAGGATACCCCAGTTGATGCAGTTGCTGCGGTATCTCTTGGTCGCATATTCATAGCAGATATTGGCAAAACCGCCGAGCACCTTCTGACATGATGCTGCCTGCTCGCGAGCTGATCCGTCGCCAGGCTTGTTGGCGAAGACACATGAGCCGAACTGAGTGTTCTGCATCAGTGCATCGGCATCGCCTACGGCACTCAGAGCAGCGGCCATCTTAGCCGGCTTCTCTCCGGCGCGGCGAGCCGCTTCGTCAGCTGCAACAGCTTTTGAACGGCCGACATACTCAGGAACCCGTCTCGAAAGTGCGAATTCAGAGAGCCTCAGAGGATTGCTCCTGTACGAGCTGGTCTCACCGGAAGGGATGAGCTCGTCAGTCGTTGTGACTGGATCTCTGATAACTGCCGCAAGCTCGAGCAGCATGTTATCTGCGAGCGGATACATCTTCGGCCAGTCTGTGATGTTCGGTCCGAGTATGAGTTCAGCGTCCGGATCTGCTTTGCCGAATCCGTAGTAACAGCGGTTTTTGTATACTGCATTGTCGAATGTATACGGCACATGTTCTGTTGAGTAATCTATATCGGTCGCGGCTGTGATATATCCGCCGTTTCTTGCGGTGGCTGCGATCGATCTGGAATCCATAAGAGCGACAGCACTGATCTGACCTTCGCCAGGCTTGGAGCCTTCGCGGTTAGGGAAGTTTCTTGTGGTGTGGCGGAGAGAGAACCCGTTGTTGGCAGGGACATCTCCGGCACCGAAGCAAGGTCCGCAGAAGGATGGCTTGATCACTGCACCTGCTTCAAGCAGGGCCTCTGTCTTGCCTGCTCGGGTGAGCGCGAGGCTTGTCGGAACGCTTGTAGGATATACCGAAAGCGAGAAGTATCCGTTGCCGGTGCTTCCGCCTGCAAGAATATCCGAAGCTTCAACTATGTTGTCAAAAATACCGCCTGAGCAGCCTGCGATGATGCCCTGATCGGCGAGAACGCCTTTTTCGCTGATCTTCGAGCGGAGATCGAGATGAGCCTTAGGGAATTTCTTAGCGGCCTCGGCCTCTACTCCTGCAAGGATCTCGTCAGCGTTGCTCAGGAATTCGTGTATTGTGTAAGCGTTGGAAGGGTGGAACGGCAGAGCGATCATCGACTCGACCTTATCGAGCTCGATAGTTACGATCGCATCATAGTAAGCACCTTCCTTCGGTGAAAGCTCCCTGTAGCATTCAGGACGCTTGTGTATCTCATAGTACTTCTCTATCTCTGCATCTGTAGCCCAGATCGAGGACAGACAAGTGGTCTCTGTGGTCATTACATCGATGCCGCTTCTGAAGTCATACGGCAGATATTCGAGGCCAGGGCCTGCGAATTCAAGGACCTTGTTCTTGACTTTGCCGCCTGCAAAAGTCTCTTTGACAAGTGCGATGGCTACATCGTGAGGACCTATGCCCTTGCGAGGCTTGCCTGTCACGTAGCAGAGAACTACCTCCGGAGGTGTGATGTCCCAGGTGTTCTTAAGAAGCTGCTTGACAAGCTCAGGTCCGCCTTCTCCAACGCCCATAGTGCCCAGAGCTCCGTACCGTGTGTGGCTGTCGGAGCCGAGGATCATATTGCCGCACTGAGCAAGCTCTTCTCTGGCATATGAATGGATGACGCTCTGGTTGGCAGGAACATATATACCGCCGTATTTCTTAGCGGCAGAAAGCCCGAAAACATGGTCGTCTTCATTGATAGTGCCGCCGACAGCGCAGAGGCTGTTGTGGCAGTTGGTCATAGCGTAAGGGATCGGGAACTCCTTAAGGCCGCTTGCTCTTGCTGTCTGGATGATCCCCACATATGTGATATCGTGTGAAACGAGTGCATCGAAGCTGATGTGGAAGATCCCGTCATCGCTTTCTCTGCGGTGTGCATTCAGGATCTGGTATGCGATAGTTCCGTTCCTTCCTGCCGCTTTGTCTGTACTCTCCGGCGCAGCCTGAGGAGCTCCGCCTGTCCATACAGTTCCCTGGTCGTAATATCTGATCATAATCTCCCTCCCGGTAGTTGTTATTCTGAATCCGTCTGGCTTCTTCAGCCTTGTCTGAATCAGATTCTATCATATTTGTGAGCGCATCCCTATAATTCTTGAGCTAGTCAGCTGTGATTTTTTTTGCCCTGCCATCGCATATGCAGATATGCGGTGAGTTCCCTGCCCGCCCATAGTATGATACAATCCTCATGAACAAAAGACTGATCGTATATTAAGTTGCGCGTTATGGATATAAGCATTTACAATACACCGCTCAGCGGGTACCAGAGAAAAGAATACCGGACCTTTCTTGCAGCCTGCGGCCTGAGGGATGAGGAGGATGCGGATTTTATAGTATGGGCATCTGAAGACAGCCGGCTGATGGCGACGGGAGCACTCGCAGGACACACCATCAAGCAGCTTGCGGTAGCGGAGGCGGCCGAGGGTCAGGGCGTCATGGCGACAGTACTGTCGGCCGTCATAAGCGAGGCGGCCGCAAGAGGGATATACAGACTGTTCCTGTGCACAAAACCGGCCAACCGCAGCATGTTCGCTTCGATGGGCTTCTATGAGGTGATCTCGACAGATGATGCGCTGCTGATGGAAAACCGCAGGGGCGGAGCAGAGGTCTTCATCGGATCTGTCCCGCGGCATCCGGGGGTATGCGGAGCTGTCGTCTGCAACTGTGATCCTTTTACGCTCGGACACCGCCGACTAATAGAGCATGCAGCATCCGCCTGCGATTCGCTGTATGTTTTTGCGGTATCTGAAAGCGGCTCTGTGTTCACGCCTGATGAGCGGCTTGAGATGATCAGAAAGGGCACGGCGGACATTCCGGGCTGCCATGTATATGCCAGCGATCTCTATCTCGTATCCCGCGCGACATTCCCTGCTTATTTCATAAAAGACAAGGTCCGCGCTGAAGAGGTCAAAGCGGATCTGGACATATGCTTCTTCGCAGAGAAGCTCGCGCCTGCACTTGGGATAACTAAGAGGTTCGTCGGAGAAGAGCCACTGGATCCTGTGACAGGTGCATATAACAGGCGCATGAAAGCTCTGCTGCCTGAGCACGGGATCAGTCTGGAGGAGATACCGAGGCTGACTGACGGGAACGGAGAGGTGATAAGCGCGAGCCGCGTGAGAGCGCTGATGCGTGAAGCCGCAGAAATGAATGAAGAAGACAACGGCAAGGTTTCGGAGAAACTCAGACTTATCGGGGAGATGGTCCCGGAGAGTACATATGAGATGATACTGAAGCACATGTGAGATGATGCTGAAGTGCTTATCGACCGATTCTTAGGCGCTTGCTGAGAACGTAATCCGTAAAAAAGAAACAGATAATAAATATAAGAACCAGATATTACTGATGAAGAACAAGAGCGTAACACTCGAGCAGGTCCTTGCGGCCCGTGACAGGAGGGCAGCCCTGCAGACTGAGCTTCTCGGCAGAGAGAAGGATGCAGTGCTTGTCTGCCTTACTCTCAATATAGCGGGAGAGGTCAAGAGGACTTATCTGACAGCGATGCTTTTCGAAAGAGGCATGGCTGCTTTTGATGCGCTTGAGCTGAATGTTGCTGACAGTCTTGTGATCGACGATGTGACAGGAAGCGAGGCTTTCTGGCTTGTAAGAGGTGATGCGGAGACGGTCAAAAGGCAGCTCGAAGCCATTGAGGATTCATTTCCGGCTGCCAGGCTGTTTGACTTTGATGTGCTGGTTTCGATGCAGGGAATGATCCCGCGCAAGCTGTCGAGGCAGGAAGCCAGAAAGTGCCTTATATGCGGCAGACCGGCGGCTGAGTGTGCAAGGAGCCGGGCGCATGGACTTGATGCGATAAGAGATGTGACATGGGAGCTTCTCAGATCGTCGTGTGCTGAGACTCTTGCCGGCGCAGCATGTGAAGCTCTTCTTGAAGAACTCTATACTACGCCGAAGCCGGGGCTTGTCGATATGGCGAGCAACGGTGCTCACAATGACATGGACATTCCGCTGTTCAGGAAAAGTGCTGAGAGCCTCAGACCTTATTTCTACGACGCAGTGCTCCTTGGTATGGGCGGATGCGGCATGAAAGAGCTGAGGCAGAGGGGGATCCGGGCCGAGAAGGAGATGTTCGAAGCAACAGGAGGTGTCAACACCCACAAAGGTCTCATATATTCAATGGGACTTCTCCTTGCAGGAATGGGAAGAGCCGTATCAGAGGCAGAAGCAGGAGAAATGAACACTGCCGATCCGATGGCAGACGCGGCGGTGAAATATGCTTCGGAGCTTGCAGAAGAGGATGCAGAGGAGAAGATAGCTGAAGCGCTTGAGAAGCCTGTGACTAACGGGGCAAAAGTGCTGAGAGCCTATGGCGCCAGAGGTGCTCAGGGAGAGGCGGCAGCTGGTTTTCCTGATGCACTCTGCTGCGAAGAGCGGCTTCGGTATTACATTGATGCAGGTCTCGGACAGGACCGCGCAGGAGTCCTTGCCTTCTGCGACAGCATGGCGAGGCTTGAGGATACCAATCTCCTCCACAGGGGAGGATCGCAGGGCCTTGAGTACGCACGCAGCCAGGCTGAGCGCATAAGCGCTCTCAGCAGCTTCGAAGAACGGATCAGTGAGCTGACAGAACTCGACGGAGAGATGACAAAGAGGGGTCTTTCGCCGGGAGGAAGCGCGGATATGCTTGCTCTGGCATTCCTTATCTTAAAATGGAGAAGTCTCACTGAAAGGCTCGCTGAAAATGATCAGATGTATCTCAAAACAACCGCTTTGATAGAAGTCTGACATGTTATAATCTTAATTCAGGCACACAGACAGGTAACCGAAAGGCGTATATGCTTCATAATTTTATAATCTGCTTCAACGCAGTGCTTCCCTCAATGATATATCTGATCATCGGAATCATCCTCAGGATGTGCAAAGTGGTCGATGACAGAGATGTGAAGAGATTCACGCACCTTGTGTTCGTGGCTCTCTATCCTTTTATCATGTTCGATAATCTCTACGGCAAGAATATCGGGGAGAATCTTGATTTCAGGCTTGGCATATACGCACTTGGCTTCACTTTCGTGCAGCTCGCTGCCTCATGGATCTTCGTGTGCAGGATAGAGAAAGATGACTATGACAGAGGCGCAATGATACAGGCGCTGTACAGGAGCAATTTCGTGCTGCTGGGATTCCCTATCGCGATCAATCTGTTCGGCAAGGGCAATATAACACCTGTCGCGATCATCATGATGCTCGTGGTGCCTTTCTACAATGCATCAGCTGTCGTGGTGTTCGAGACCTTCAGAGGCGGTAAGATCGATATCCGGGATATGGTCAAAAGAATACTGACCAACCCGATAATCGACGGCGGTATCGCTGCTGCTGTCGTGATGCTGCTGGGCATCACGCTGCCGGAAACGATAGAGAAGACGATCACTACACTTTCAGACTGTACGTCTCCGATCGCGCTGATCCTGCTCGGAGCCGGACTCAATTTCAATGACTTCGAAAGCGACAAGCGTAAAGTCGCTATATGCACATTCGGGAAGCTTATATTTTTCCCGGCATTCGGGATCGCAGGCGCTGTTCTTATGGGATTCACCGGAGTGCCGCTGATCGCTGTCACACTGATGGCATCCGCACCTGTCGCGCTGGCGTCTTTTGCGATGGCAAGCTCGATGGGAGGAAACGGAAGGCTTGCCGGAGAGATAGTCGTTTCATCTACACTTCTCTCCTGCCTGACGATACCTGTGTGGCTGTTTATACTTAAAACAATGGGTCTGTTCTGAACCGTAGATTTCAGACGAGGCCTTTTCTGCGGGGGATAAGAGGGAAAATAATTGAACACGGAACTGATCATTACAAGTATTATGCTTGGGGCCGGTCTTGCCATGGACGCATTTTCGGTATCCCTGGCAGATGGCCTGAGCGAAAGAAATCTGAACGCGGGGAGAGTGCTTCTGATAGCAGGAGTATTCGCAGCGTTTCAGTTTCTCATGCCGCTGACCGGATGGCTGCTGGTGCATACTGCCGAGGAGCGGTTCAGCTCGCTTCAGAAATTCATACCATGGATAGCATTGCTTCTCCTGCTGTATATAGGAGGAAAGATGCTCGCAGAAGGGATCCGGACGAGGAGAGAGAAGGCTGCCGGAGTATCAGTTGAGACTGAAGGCGGCAAAACAGTCCTCACCGCAGGCGAGATACTGGTTCAGGGGGTTGCCACATCAATAGACGCCTTGTCGGTCGGGTTCACGATCGCATCGTATACCGCTGCAGCCGCATTCGGATCATCAGCGATCATTGGTATCGTTACATTATTCATATGCATTGCCGGACTTATCATAGGAAGGCAGATAGGAACACGCCTCTCAGGAAGCGCGTCTATACTGGGCGGAGTGATCCTCATCGGAATAGGTATAGAAATCTGGGTAAGAGGAGTATTCTTCTGATACATATATGAGAAAAATCGCCGTTAAAACTCTGATCATAACTGTAATAGCATGCATGATCACCGCGTCGGGCGCTGCAGTGAATTCATACGCGACCGGCGGTCTTGATAAATATGTAGCTCTCGGACTGGTCGGAAACGATCAGTCTGCTTCTGATACGGAAAAAACCGAAGAGGAGGCTCCGGAAGGTCCCCGCATGGAGGCAGGGAGCGGCAGCTTTGCTCAGGCTCTCGCGCAGGAGTACATGCCGCAGGAAGGGTCTTTTGCACTGACTCCTGAGAGCAGATTTTTCATAGATGTCGAAAGCGGACCTGCAGGGGAGAGCAAGCCTTCGGCAGAGCTTATCGAGACGGTCAGGACTATGTCTTCGCTGTATGCATCATACGGGATCAATGGCAGCGGACCGATGCCTGTCGCGTACGGAACTATGGATCAGGCACAGAGCGGCGACATCATCGTCAGCCTCAGGGATATGGATGATTTCCATCCGGGGATCGAGACTGCGGATATGAGTGAGACCTACACGCTGGATATCCTTCCTGACAGGATCACCATCGTGGCCTGCGGTACTGACGGCATATGGTACGGCCTGACCGAACTTATGGAGATGGCTGCAGGAGGAGAGAAACTGAGATGCTGCAGCATCAGTGATGGTCCTGATCTGTATGAGAGGACTCTTATGCTCGACTGCGGACGCAAGTATTACAGCAAGGAATGGATAGAAAACCTGATCAGAAGGGCATCTCTTCAGAGATACAATGCTATAGTGCTGCATTTTGCAGAGGCTGAGGGGATAAGACTCGATTCAAGGGAGTTTCCGTGGCTTACAGAGGACATCGAATCACTCAGTGTCGAAGACATGAGAGAGATAACAGAGACCGCAGGCAGGTATCATATCGAGATCATACCTTCGTTCGACACACCGGGACATAATACATTCATGGTCAGGAAGTATGCAGAGCATGCTGCGGATGACCCTGATTTTTCGTTCAAATACGACGGAAAGACATATGACAGCAGCATAAGCGGATTCGGATCCATAGCCAACCATTATTCGAATGGCGGAGAGACTGAAAAGGCCGATTATATAGGTATAGATCTCACCAAGGAGCATGCCGTGGCATTCACCAATGCGCTTATATGCGGCTATGCGGACTTTTTCAGGGAACTCGGATGCAGCAAGATAGACATAGGGAGCGATGAGCTCCTGGGATGGTACAATTTCGAGCTTGGCGGCGAGAGCTTCAGCTATGACAACCGCTGGCAGGCTCTTGAGCACTGGGAAAGTTATGCCGTCAACGATCTTGGAATAGAAGGCGGCAGAGCCAGTGATGTCCTCATCTCGTATATCAATGATCTTGCAGACCGTCTCGAGAAGAAAGGCTTCACCACGAGAGTCTTCAATGACGAGATAGATATCGATCCAGAGCAGCATGTTGAACTGAAAGACTCCATAGAGATAACCTACTGGTTCGATGCGGACAACACTGCAGGGCATTTTGCAGAGAAGGGACATGTCGTCCACAATTTCATGGAATCATGGTGCTTCTATGTGCTGCGCGAGCACAAAGGCGAAGATATAATGAACAATAAGTACTCGTCAGTTACTGCGTCCAATATCTGGGAAAACTGGGACCCAAGGTCATTCGCCAGAAAGGCGGGCGACAGCATGACGGTACCTGCAGACAGGCATGGAGGCGGATATTTCGCTATATGGTGTGATATGCCGGACTATAAAGACTCTGAAACAGTATGGAAAGAGACGGAGATGAAGACATGGGCCAATGCGTCGAGGATGTGGAACTGCGAGGCGAACTCAGACTCTTCAGGCATAAGGTCAGCGATCGATTACGACATGATGAAGGCTTTTGCCGTGAAGATGAACAGTTTCCCGGGATTCACAGGAGACCCTGAGAAATCGCCGGCCTTCAAAGCTGCCGGAAAGGCTCTGGAGAGCAGATCTATTATCCGGAAGATCAGAAACGAGCTTCAGCAGTGACCGGTGAAGAAAAAAGAAGAATGACGACAGAAAAAAGACAGATTCTGTTCTCACAAGTATCACCATTTCTACATAATTCTCCTGTAATATGAAGTTGCAACAGAGAGAGAAACCTCTGAAACCTCCATATAAAATTTCCATATAATACCTTAGACAATGGCAAGAGCGGTGATGCAGATCACCGCTCTTGTTTTTTTGCCTTATTGAGTTGTGCTGCTCAGTGCAGCCTGGCGCAGGACTATTCAGTCCTGAGTGCCACTACAGGGTCCTTGCGTGCAGCCATACCTGAAGGTATGAGTCCTGCTATGAATGTCAGGAAGATACTGATCAGTATGAGAGCTACAGCGCCTGCCGCAGGCAGTATAGCTTTGAGTGCAGCTATCCCCGTAAGGTTGAAAAGTATCCTGTTGATCGGTATAAGAAGGAGGAGACTGGCTCCTATTCCTATAAGACCTGCGCACAGACCAACGATGATCGTTTCAGCATTGAAGATCCTGGAGATATCCCTTTTGCTTGCGCCGATAGCGCGGAGGATACCGATCTCCTTGGTTCGTTCAAGTACTGAGATATATGTGATGACTCCGATCATGATCGAAGATACAACCAGAGATATAGCAACGAATGCGATAAGCACGTAGCTGACAGCGTTGGTGATCGTCTTGACGGACTTCATCATTACACCGGTTATGTCTGTGTAGCTTATGACGAGATCCTCGTCTCCTCTGTCCTGCATGTCGTTGTTGTATGTGTCGAGGAAATCAAGGAAGTTCTGCTTTGAGTCAAAGTCTTTGAAATAGAAAGACATCGACACAGGCTTGGCCAGATCTGCGTATCCCAGCTTGCGAAGGTTGGATTCATAGCTGGACTCAGCATCTCCGGACATGTATGCGCTGATAAGTCTGGTAAGCTCTTCCTCACTCATCTTCATCTGGAAAGCGTCCGCTATTCCGGAAGGATCTACATTGAACTGGCCTCCGATTATTTCAGCAACCTTGCCGAGGGCAGGGAAGACTTCTTCGGAGAGCTTGAGCATCTCTATTCCTTCTGCATAGCGGCGGACACCTTCCTGCACACCGTCAGCACCAGTGTATGGCTCAACCGTGGCGGTCAGTGCCTCTTTGAGCATGGCGGCAGGATCGACCTGCTGCTGAGGCTGCTGCTGCTCAGCCTGCTGCCTGGCCGTCTCGATCTGCTTATTGACAGATTCTGCCAGAGCTGCAGCCTGCTCTTCAGGAACCACTCCTCCGGAGAGTCCAATGATATCTTCTGCCGTGACACCGCTGTTTAAGAATCTTATCGCGTCTTCCTCTGTGATAGTGAGGCCGGCGTCCTCGAAGTATTTGACTATCTGCGCTGCAGCCTGCTTCTCAGCTTCAGCCTTCGCTGCCTCTGCAGCCTCCGGACTTGTTGCGGCTTCGATCGCTTCAACTATCTTATCGCCTGATGCCTTGAGAACTTCACCGTAACCGGCCAGAAGCTGATTGACTAATGCCGCATGCTTGCTTGTGTCGGTGTTTTCAGCAAGGGCTTTGTTGACCATATCAGCATCGATGGCAAAATTCTCCGGATCCTTGCTGTACTGTTCGACGATATAGTCGATCATGCCTTTGCATCCGGCGTTGACAGAATCTGTGACATCTGCCTGGATCTTTTCCTTGGAGTCTGCTGCCGCGATCGCCTTCAGCTCATCTTCGCCGGTCTGGACTATAGCGCTCTGAACAGCATTCGGGTCGATATCGCCACCGAGGGCACTTCTGAGCTTATCCTGATCGATGCTTATCATGTCCCCGAAGCCGAGGCCCTGATCAGTTTTGTTGCGGATAGATTCAAATGTCTTGCCTGAGAACACATCGGTTTCCTTGTCTGCTCTCTGGATGCTGACTATATCCGATTCTGCGGCATAGTCGATCATATGCTTTGTGAGAGACGGCAGATATCCTATACCGCTGCTCATGGCGGAAGCGCCTGACTTGTCTTTTGCACATACTATGCCTGTGATCCGGAGCTTCTCGGAGCTGTTGATCAGATCCTTCATGAAGGCTTCATCCTCAGACATATCCTCCCATACGGAATAGGAAGAATTCCGGCGATATGTGTCGCAGCTGTTGACGAGGGCGAACTCCATACCGATAAAATCATCATATGTCCATTCGAGCTGATCATCGTTTCCCTCTACCTCGTTGCCCTTCATGACCTCGTTGATCATGTCCTTGAGCTCCTGAGGGTCGCGGAGTCCGAGAGTATATACGATGTAATCATTGAGTTGATCCTCACTGTCAAGGACGAGGAGAAGCTCGTTGTATTTTTCCGGCCACTTTCCGGCAAGGACTTTGTACTGAGACTGAAGCAGCTCTTTGTTGTTCATCATCTGGAAGAATACATCGGTGTTGGCGTAGGAGACCATCGATGTCTGAATGCCATTCATGTATGACTGCATGATGGAACCCGGGCTGACACGAAGGATGCCGTCTTCAGTATCAAGGGAGTATATCGTCGGTGATATACCGTAGTTGTATGAATAATCGTTGAACCAGCCTCCGATCTCATTGAGATGGGAATCCACATGCTTCTTGAAGGACGCAAGGTCATTGGAACCGATGCTGGCAAGCATATCTGTCATGACCTGCTGCTCGTGGATCTTGTCGCCGGAGTTTTCGCCTTCCGTATCCTGCGCATTGGCTGCAAAAGCCGTGATCATGGATGTCATGTCCGCTGTCTCGGACTGGATCTGCAGAGGGTACGAGGAAAGTGTGTCTTCTTCGAGCTTGTCTATGTATTTCTGGAAACCGCTGGAGACAGAGAGTATCAGTGCGATCCCGATAATGCCTATGCTTCCTGCAAAAGCTGTAAGGAGCGTCCTGGCCTTCTTGGTCATCAGGTTGTTGAGTGAAAGCTGGTTGGCTGTAAGCAGCGACATCGAGCGGTTGCGCCGGCCGAGTGCACGAGCACTGGTTGCTGCTTCCGCAGCCTGCACGCTGGCTGCAGCTTCCGCTGCAGAAGGATCGAACGGAGCGCTGTCGCTGATCACCTGTCCGTCTGAGAGCCTGACTATTCTTGTCGAGTACTGCTCGGCAAGCTCAGGGTTGTGAGTGACCATGATAACCAGCTTGCGCCTGGATATCTCCTTGAGTATTGCCATGATCTGCACGCTTGTCTCAGAGTCAAGGGCGCCGGTAGGCTCATCTGCGAGGATTATATCCGGGTCATTGATAAGAGCTCTTGCGATAGCTACACGCTGCACCTGTCCGCCGGACATCTGTGCCGGCTTCTTGTAGATCTGATCTCCGAGACCGACCTGCTCGAGGGCGGCAATGGCCCGCTGCTTTCTCTCTGCTGCTGGGATCCCGGAAAGAGTCAGCGCAAGCTCGACATTGGCAAGGACAGTCTGGTGGGAGATAAGGTTGTAGCTCTGGAATACGAAACCGATAGTGTCATTTCTGTATGCATCCCAGTCTGCATCCTTATATTCTTTGGTGCTGATGCCGTTGATCACAAGATCTCCGGAGGTGTACTGATCGAGACCTCCGAGTATATTGAGCATCGTTGTCTTTCCACAGCCGGACGGCCCGAGGATCGAAACGAATTCACTCTCACGAAAAGCGAGGTTCACGCCCCTCAGGGCATGCACCACTTCTGCGCCGGTCCTGTATTCTTTTGAAACATTCTTAAGTTCAAGCATTAGTAGTTGTCTCCGTTAGTTGCGAGTAACTCATTATACACTAACGGACCATAAAAAGAACCAATGTCACAGTATTTCGTCAAGCCTTTTCTCGAGCACAGATGTGAGCAATTCAAGCCCGGCCCTGTCATCTTCGCTGAATCTCGCTTTCAGCGGACTGTCTATATCCAGCACCCCGTATATCCTGCCCCCGGCGTGAAGCGGGATGACTATCTCTGAGTTGCTTGCTGAATCGCATGCGATGTGCCCCGGAAACTGATGGACATCAGGTACAAGCTGAGTTTTGTCCTCAGCGACAGCCGTGCCGCATACACCTTTTCCGGATCGTATGCTCACACATGCGGTCTTGCCCTGGAAAGGTCCAAGTTCAAGAGTTCCTTTCTTCATAATATAGAAGCCGGCCCAGTTGATATCCCCGAGGGCCTCCCATATGAGAGCCGAAGCGTTGGCGAGTACCGAGATGTCCCATCCGGTATCTTCTATAAGAGCTTCGAGCTGTTTTGCTTTCAGTTCATAATCAGTCATAATGCTTTTCCTTTCCGCGGAAACAGAGCCCCCTGATCCCCATGAAGTTAAAACCGGTCATAATCCCGCGGGGTATCAGGTATGTGATGTCCCATAAGTAACACTAATATACAAAACACATCGGCCTTCCGCAATAGTCTGAGATCGCTTCGGGGCAGCAGTGTTATAGCGAAACTGAATAACCACAGACGATCCGGACTGAATTTTCTAGGTGCTGGAATTAAATGCCGCTTAGTGTTACAATCAACGCGGTGCTGTTTTCTGCGATCATGCGATGGAAGGCAGCCGCAGCTCAATAAGGTAAGAACAGTAAGGAAATAATATATGGAATACAAGTGGACAATCAATGAAGCAGGGAACATTGAATTCCCTGTACCTGAAACAGTTAAGACCCCATGGTTCAGAAGCAGCGGTGATCTGCCGCACACCTGCGAATACTTCAACGGCACGATGTATGAGAAGATCGAGGCGACTGCAAAGAAACAGCCGCTCAGTATCGCGATGGACTTCATGGGCAAACATATCACCTACAAGTACATGATCGATCAGATCAATCTCTGTGCGAAATCTCTGCGTATTCTCGGGATCCGTGAGAATGACAAGGTCACTATCGCAATGCCTAACTGCCCGCAGGCGATCTATATGCTGTATGCGACTAATCTTGTCGGCGCTATTGCCAACATGATCCACCCGCTTTCTGCTGAGAAAGAGATAGAGAACTATCTCAATATGTCAGGAAGTGTTATGGTCGTCACACTCGATCAGTTCTATCACAAGATCGAAGCGATCAGACAGAATACCAGAGTGCAGAATGTCATTATCGCACGCATCAGAGATGAGCTGACCAGACCTATCAAGGTCGGCTACATGCTGACTGAAGGACGCAAGATCGCCAAGATCCCTAAGGAAGCACCGGTCTTCCAGTGGCCTGATTTCATGCAGCTTGGCAGACACTGCGGTTATGAATACAGAGTCAAAAGGAATCCTGATGATCCTGCAGCCATCCTCTACTCGGGCGGAACTACCGGCACGACCAAGGGTATCGTCCTTACCAACCTCAATTTCAACGCGCTGGCAAGACAGGTCATAGCGGCTAACCCGATCTTCAGGCCGGGCGATAAGATGCTTGCAGCCATGCCTCTTTTCCACGGATTCGGACTTGGCGTATGCATCCATACTATGCTCGCAGAAGGCGGCAGATGCGTACTTGTTCCGAGGTTCACACCTAAGAGCTACGCTAAGCTGATCACGAAATACAAATGCAATTTCATCGCAGGAGTTCCGACTCTCTATGAGGCTCTTCTGAGACTTCCGTCGATGAAAGGCGCAGACCTCTCATGCCTCAAAGGTGTTTTCTCGGGAGGAGATTCGCTTTCCGTAGAACTCAAGAAGAAATTCGACAAATTCCTCTATGACCACAAGGGCAAGATACAGGTCAGAGAAGGTTACGGAACTACAGAGTGTGTCACAGCTTCATGCCTCACGCCTCCTCAGATGCACAAGGAAGGCAGCATAGGCATCCCGTTCCCTGACACATATTACAAGATAGTAGAACCGGGCACAGACAAGGAGCTCCCGTATGGTGAAGAAGGCGAGATCCTTCTCTCCGGTCCGACCGTAATGAGCGGTTATCTCGATATGCCTGAAGAGACAGCTCAGACTATAAGAAAACATGAAGATGGTCTCAGCTGGGTATACACAGGCGACCTCGGATACATGGACGAGGAAGGCTTCGTCTATTTCAAGGGAAGAGCCAAGAGAATGATCATATCCTCCGGTTACAACATCTATCCTGCTCAGCTTGAGAATATTTTCGATGCTCATGAGAAGGTCCAGATGAGCTGCGCGATCGGAGTGCCTGACAGCTACAGGATGCAGAAGGTCAAGATGTTCGTCATGCCTGTAGGCGGTGTGCCGTCGACTGAAGAGGGCAGGAATGAACTCAAAGAGGAACTCATGGCCTACGCAAGAAAGCACATTGCAAAGTACTCTCTGCCTTATGACATAGAGTTCCGCGCTGAGCTGCCTAAGACTCTCGTCGGCAAGGTCGCTTACCGTGTGCTTGAGGAAGAGGAAGAAGCTAAGAGAAAAGCAGCAGAGGAAGAGGCTGCCGGTGAAACAAAATAGAAGATAACAGCTGAAGAAGGCACCGGACCGGTTTCCGGTGCCTTTTGCGAATCAACAGACAGAAAGGAAGAGAATATGGAAAGACAGGACAAAGACCTGGCGTGGATGCTGCAGTTCGATAACATCGCCTGGTATGAGGACGGAAAGGTCAGAATACTCGACAGGAGGATCTACCCTATAGAAGTCAGATTTGTGACCTGCACCGATCACAGGCAGGTGGCAGAGGCTATCAGAGATATGGTGACTCAGAGCGCCGGCCCGTATGTGGCAGCTGCTATGGGAATGGCACTTGCAGCATATGAATGCAGAGGAAAGAGTGAGGAAGAGCAGATCAGCTATCTGACTGATGCTGCATATGTGATCTCCCATGCCCGTCCGACTACATCCAAGCGCATGGTCCTGATCACTCAGGCGAGCCTCGAAGCGGCAAAGGCTGCGCTGGCAGAGGGCAAAAGCGATGTAAGCGATCTCCTCAGAGATCACGCGGTCGAGCAGAACAATATCCGCTACGCACGCATCGGACGCGCCGGAAAATACCTTGCGGATCTGTTCCCTCAGCACGGGGCTGTCATGACACAGTGTTTTGCTGAGACAATAGTCGGCATGATGCTCAGAGAAGCCAGGGCACAGGGCAAGGATGTCAGATTCTTCTGCCCGGAGACAAGACCGTATTTCCAGGGATCGAGGCTTACCTCATCGGTCATCTATGATATGGGCTTTGATGTCACTGTCATAACTGACAATATGCCTGCTTTCGTTATGAAGAATGAAGGCATCGACATCTTCACCTCGGCTGCTGATGTCATATGCGAAGACGGCCATGTCGTCAACAAGGTCGGAACATATCAGATCGCGATCGCGGCTAAGTATCACGATATACCTTACTATGTTTCCGGAGCTCCGGATGTAGGGCATCCGACGATCGATACAGTAAAGATAGAAATGAGAGAGCCGTCCTTCGTGCTTCAGGCGATGGGAACACCGACGGCTAATCAGAATGTGCACGGATACTATCCGGCCTTCGACATAACTCCGCCTGAACTGGTCACCGGAGTCGTGACTGACAGAGGGGTGCTGTCGCCTTACAGCCTCAGCGAGTACAGACGGGACTCAGATGATCTACTCGTATAGGGGCGGACCCTGTTTTGTGCTATACTGAAACTGACCAGATAAATCTGCAACAGGACAGATCCCTGACTGTAATATGCAGGGGGGTGACACCTTACAGAAGTAAGAGGAAAGGGGGATGAGCAAGTGGAATATAAAATGAAACTGACTGATGAGCAGCGGGCGATACTTGACGGCTCGAAAGGCGAGACTCTTGCCAAGGTCATGGAATCGCTCGTACGGTACGGAGAGCTTTTCGGTGCTGATGAGATGGTGCCGATCAGCAGCAAATACAACCATCTCGTGACGTCATTCGGACTTAAGGCTCTGGGTCCGGTATATGAACTTATGGACAAGCTGCTTGCAGCAGGGGCTCCGTCCGGACAGAAGTTTTCGGTAGACCCGAAGCCTCTTGACAAAAATGTTCCGAGCAGTCCGCTGCAGGATATAGTGTTCAAATTCTTCATGTACAGCCGGCAGAAGGACTATGAAGAGCAGCTTCGCGAGCTCGGACTTCTTTCGGACAATGCTTTTACATGCACGTGCTACATGGATGAAGTCGGCAACAAACCGGGCTTTGGCGAGATCCTCAGCTGGTCGGAGTCGTCGGCTGTTGTCTATGCCAACTCTGTTCTCGGAGCAAGATGCAACCGCAACTCCGGCATCATAGATCTCATGGGATCTGTCATCGGATACGTGCCGAAATTCGGCCTCCTTACCGATGAAGGCCGAAAAGCTGACTGGATCGTCGAGATCAGAACGTCCGGCAAGCCGGAAGCTCAGCTCCTCGGATCTGCCATAGGCATGAAGGTCATGGAGGACGTTCCTTACGTCAAAGGTCTGGACAAGTGGCTCGGCAATGAGCTCGATGACGAGGCCTGCACATACCTTAAGGATTTTGGCGCTGCAACTGCTTCCAACGGAGCTGTCGGTCTCTATCACATAGACGGACTGACGCCTGAGGCTGTCAGATACGGTGAAGACCTGATAAAGCCTGATGCTCAGGTCTATGTCATAGATGATGCTGAGCTGGAGCGGGTGTACAGAGAGTATCCTGTTATCTGGAAGAACAAAGACGCGCAGCCTAAGCTGTGCTTCATGGGGTGCCCGCATATGAGCCTTCAGCAGCTCAAGGACTGGACGGACAAGGTCGAGGAAGGTCTCAGGAAAAACGGCGCGGAGAAGGTATCCGTTCCGACAGTCTTCACCGCTGCGCCTGACGTACTCGAAGCTTTTGCCAGGACCCCTTATGCAGACAGACTTGCTGCTACAGGTGTCATCACATCATATATCTGCCCGCTTATGTATATGAACAATCCTCTCAGCGAGAAGATGCCTGTCATCACTTCGAGCAACAAGCTGAGAACGTATACTTCGGCCCGCTATTACACTGATGATGAAATACTCGAGCAGATAACTGCTCCGGGCAAGGGTGACAGGAAGATAAGCATCCCTGCACTCGGAAGAAAGAAAGGAGGCAGGTAGTATGAGATCTTTCAAAGGACGTGTAGTCGTACCGGGAAGAATAGCTGCTGAAGCGCTGGTATCGCACCAGGGGCTCAATACACTGGCTTCTTTCCAGAAGGCTCTGCAGTTCGGTGACAAAGAGGCGACCTGCGGTGACCAGAATAATCCGGACCTCTACGGCAAGAAGATGGCGGGAAAAGCGCTGTGCCTGCCTCAGACTATAGGCTCCACGACGGGCGGACTCGTTCTGTACTGCGCCTGCTCGATGGGACGCCAGCCGGCATGCATGCTTTTCTCGAAGCCGATCGATTCACTTGCGGCAGCAGGAACTGTCCTCGCTGATGTATGGATCGAAAACAACAGAATGCCGGTGGTCGATTCTCTTGGAGATGAGTTCCTCGATTATGTAAAGGACGGCATGGATATAATCGTTCAGGAAGGCGGCGTTGTTCTTGTGGGGGAAAGCTGGAAAGACGCATAAAGTAGTCCTGCAATGATTTTGCGAAGGAGGGATAACTGAATGAATTGGGAAGAGAAACTTAACATGAACGAACGGAAAGGGGAGTTCCTTGTCGGGCTTGCTCTTGCTCTGAGAGCAAGCTCGCTTTTGTTCGGCAAGATCGCGATGAGGACCATGGGGCCTTTCCTGACGATAGGACTCAGGTTCACCATCGCTTTTGTGATTGTCGCGATCCTCTTCCGCAAAAATCTTACGAAGGTCGATGCGAAGACTCTGCTGCACTGTGCGGAGATCGGGATCTTCTTTTTCCTCGCGATGGTGTTCGAGATGTACGGCCTGCAGACGACCCCGTCATCGGTGACGGCGTTCCTTGAAGGCGCCGTAGTCATATTCGTTCCGCTTTTTACTTGTCTGATCCAGAGAAAGCTGCCGGACAGGATGACGGTGCTCTCGGCTCTTATAGCGATGATCGGAGTCGGTTTCCTGACACTCAAGGGAGACCATCCGGGATTTACTGTAGGTGAACTGCTCGTGCTCGGAGGCACAGTCTGGTATTCCCTGTCCGTGCTTGTTACTGACAAGGCTGCCAAAAACGATGACCTGATGACTGTTGCGATCTACCAGCTTCTGTTCATCGCGATCTTCGCATACATAGGCGCATTTATATTCGAAGAGATACGTCTCCCGCAGAGCGGTCAGGAGTGGGGCGCTGTTCTGGCTCTCGCTGTGATATGCAGCGGCGTCGGTTTTACGATCCAGCCTTTCGGCCAGAAGTATACGACTCCGGAAAGAGCCGGTATACTTGCGGTCTTCAATCCTCTTACCGCGGCCATACTGGGTGTCGTCTTCCTTCACGAGAAGATGACCGGAAGCATGATCATCGGATCGATCCTCATACTGATCTCTATCCTAGCACCTGCATGGGCAGAGGACAGAAAGAGCCGCCGCGAAACGCGTAGCGCATCACAGTAAACAGTAGGCCGGCGCGAATCAGATCAATACGCGTGCATATCCGGACACGGGATACGCGCGCTTTTTTCTTTTGCGCCTGTCAGTATGCGCGGTGCAAAAGTTACGTTCCTGCCGCAGCGATTTTACCATAATAAGTATGCGCCATTCGCATCTGCGGTTTTATCCGCATCAGTTTTGACATACTAAGTATGCGCATATCGCATCGTCAGTTTATTTCGCATCGATATTGCCATACTCAGTATGTCCATAAGGCTGCGAGAAGTAGTCTGATTCGGCTGGAAAAACCTGATCCTGGGCATAGCCTGGACTGTTAATTTTGCTGAATAATTGTAAAGGAAACTTTACTCTTGCTTCTGCGAGTGCTATATTGCAAACTGTACAGTTAAAAGAATGCATGTAAAGACGGTTTTACATGAAAAAGTAAGAAATAATAAGGAAAAGAGGCAACGTAAAATGACAAAAGTCGATATTTTCTCCGGCTTTCTCGGAGCAGGAAAAACAACTCTTATCAAGAAGCTTATAGCTGAAGGTTATGAGAACAAGAACATCGTTCTCATTGAGAATGAGTTTGGTGAGATAGGAGTTGATACAGGATTCCTCAGAGATACAGGGATCCAGATCAATGAGATGGTAGCAGGATGCATCTGCTGCACTCTGGTCGGAGATTTCGGCAAGGCGCTCAATGAGGTAATCGAGAAATACAATCCGGACAGGATCCTGATCGAGCCATCCGGAGTAGGCAAACTTTCAGACGTTATCATCGCGGTACAGGACCTGAAGAATGACAAGATAGTACTCAACGGTTTCACTACTGTAGTTGATGCCAAGAGATTCGACATGTATATGGAGAACTTCGGTGAGTTCTATCAGAACCAGGTAGAGCATGCAAGCTCGATCTTCCTGTCACATCAGCAGGGCATGAGCAGCGAGGAACTCGACAAAGTCGTAAAAGCGATCAGAGCACTCAATGCAGAGGCTACTATAGTAACTACTGACTGGGATCAGCTCAGCGGCGCTAAGATCCTCGAAGTCATGGAGTCAAAACAGACTCTGAGCGCTGAGCTCGATAAACTGAGACAGGAAGCATATGAAGAGCTCGAAGCACATGAGCATGAGCACGAGTGCGATGATGATTCATGCGACTGCGGACATCACCATCATCACCATCACGATGATGACGAAGACGAGCATGAGCATCACCACCACCATCATCACGACGACGATGACGATGACGACGATGAGCATGAGCATCACCACCATCACCCTGATGACGACGATGATGACGACGAGCACGAACATCATCACCATCACCATCACCACCATCATCACCACCATGGACATGATGCTGATGAGGTCTTCGAGGAAGTGGGAACACAGACAAGCAACAAGTATTCCAGAGCAGAGCTCGAGGAGATCGTTGACAGCCTCGATGAGTGCGGCGAGGTACTCAGAGCTAAGGGCATCGTAGAGAATACAGAAGGCGGATGGCTCGAGTTTGACTATGTACCTGGCGAGGGCGAAGTCAGAGAGACTGAAGCAGAAGCTACAGGAATGATAGTAGTGATCGGAACAAGCCTTAAGAAGGACAAGATCAACAAGCTCTTCCGTCTGGCTTAGGTAAGAACGACACATACAGCGATCTGCCGTGGAGGGGCAGACAAAAACCTCCGGCAATACACTTAGAAAGAGCAATTCAAAATGAACGATAAACCCGTATATCTTTTTACCGGCTTCCTCGGATCCGGTAAGACAACTTTCATAAAAGAGACTCTTGAGAATCATGAGTTCGGCGATGACGGCAGAACGCTGCTGCTGATCTGCGAGAGAGGCGAGACAGCATACGAACCAGAGAAATTCGTCGGACCTGGGGTCAGGGTCGAGCATATCAAATCTCTCGACGAGCTCAATGAAGCCAACCTGAGAATGATCTCAGCCAAGGGCGCATATGACAGAGTAGTCGTTGAGTACAACGGCATGTGGGAGAACCAGAAACTTTTCCAGGCGATGCCGAGGAACTGGCTGATACAGCAGGAGATGGCACTGTTCGACGCAGGGACATTCATGATGTACAACCGCAATATGCGTCAGCTTTGCTTCAACAAGATGCAGACAGCTGACATGGTGGTATTCAACCGCTGCGAGAAAGGTTTTGACAAAATGCCTTTCCACAAGGAAGTCAGGATCGCCAACAGGAAAAACCTCATCGTATATGAGTACGGTCCGGATGACATAGAGCCGGATGACATCATCGATCCGCTGCCATACGACATGAATCAGTCGCAGATCAGGATCGAGGATGACTGGTACGCGGAGTGGTACAGAGATATCAATGAGAACGAAGACAACTATGACGGCAAGACCTTCATAATCAAAGGAAGAGTCGCACTGTCAGAGGAACTGCCAGACGGACAGTTCGCGTTCGGAAGACACGTGATGACATGCTGCGAGGCAGACATACAGTTCGCCGGCCTGCTGGCATACTACTCCGGTAAAGAGAAGCTCAGCGTAGGAGACTGGGTAGAGATCACAGCCAAGGTAAGAGTAGAGTACGCACAGGCTTATCAGGAAAAAGGACCTGTACTGTATATCAGAAAGCTGGAAAGATGCGAAGCCTGCAGCCCTGAGGTCGCAACGTTCTGACGGAGCACCGGGGTATAAGGGAAGAAGATACATAGATAAAAGGAGAAGCTATGAGTATTTCGAAGAAGATAACAAGGATCTCGATACACGCGATCGTCCTGATGCTGACGATCACTCTCGTAACGGGCCTTGCGGCATATGGAAATGACGCATATGCTTCGAGTTCACCATCGCCATACAGGAATACAAGATCGACATATCAGCACAACAGCAGATTTGACGGCAACCTGATCGTACATGGCGTGGACGCATCATACTTCCAGTCAACAGCAAGCGACTGGAACGCAGCCAAGAGAAACAAATGCGATTTTGCGATCCTGAGAGTCACATATACCACATACGGAAACGGCAGTCTCAATATAGACAGCAAGTTCGCGACACATTTCAGAAAAGCCCGTGCAGCAGGAGTCATGAGAGGTATATATGTTTTCTCTCAGGCAAGAAATGCATCTGAGGCGAGAAAAGAAGCGCAGTACGCTGTCAACCGTCTCAAAGCCCTTGGCATAAGCCCTAAGGACGTTGAACTTCCGGTATATATGGACTATGAGTTCGCGGGCAGCTCGAGCGGAAGCAACAGAGGAAGACTCTACGGACTGACAAGAGCCAACGCTATCAAGAGCGTCAATGCTTTTGCAGACGTTATCAGAGCCAACGGCTACGATCCGGGAGTATATGCCAATACGAGTTTCTTCAACAAGTATCTTGCCAACGGCAAGGGCATCGCATCAGATGTTGATCTGTGGTGCGCACAGTACTACAGCAGATGCGAATCGCCTAGCAATTACACAAAATGGCAGTATACAAGCTCGGCCAGAGTCAACGGGATCAAGTTCTACTCGACAGACAGTGAAGGCAATGCAGATGCGGACTTCTGGTATCTCAAGAGAAAAGCCAATCCGAAGCCGATAGCGGTGCTGTATGGAAACACTAATCTCAACTACACCGGCAAGCCGGTCAGACCTACATTTGAGATCTATGCCAACAACAGGCTCCTTAAGGAAGGCACCGACTATGTAGTCGGAGGAATCAACAATGTCAATAAGAGCTCGAGCGGCGCATATGCATACATCAAGGGTATAGGCGCTTACGGCGGGTATGCGCTCGTGCCGATTACGATCAGCACCGGCTTTATCAAACACATCGGGCTTTCATCAGTAGGCAAAAACGTAGTATCCAATGTTCAGGGCGGTTCGTATAAAATCGGTACCAACGTTTATGGAAGCTACATCAGAAACGTGCCGGCAGGTACCAAGGCCGGAACGCTCATCAGCAAACTCAAGGTCAATAACAGCTCATATACTATTGCTGTCATCGATGCAAGAGGCAAGAAAGTGGCTTCTAACACTGCTATCAGCGCAGGCATGATGCTTGGCGTATACAGCGGCTCGACCCTGAAGGGAACGGCAGATATCACAGTCATCGGCAAGGCGCTCAACAATGTATCGGGCGACTACCTCATCAAGGTCAACAGAAGCAAGTCGGTTACAGGAACAACAGCTTCCACGACGACAACGACTGCTTCGGCGACAACAGCATCATCATCTTCTTCCGGAAAACTGGCGGTTGATGGGTCAGGCGGGACTGCAACAGTTAAGGCTCTGCAGAAATTCCTCGGAGCAAGCCAGACTGGCAAAATAACAGTGACCAAGAGCACCCATAAGTACAATGAATCACTTCAGGCCATCCAGTACGGAAGCAAAGATACGAATACCATCACCAGGCTTCAGAAGTGGCTCGGTATCGCTGCTGACGGGCTGTGGGGACCGGGTACATCAAAGGCTCTGCAGAAGAGACTGAATATAGCAGTCGACGGATTTTTCGGACCGAATTCGATGAAATCTCTTCAGAGATATCTGAACATGAAGCTCTAGCAGCAAGAAACAGCAGTTGCATCATAATATCTATTGGTCATCATAGAGAAGGGATCGGAGCAAAACCATGAAGAAAAGATTACTGATAATAACATTCATTTTCGCGATCATTATGACTGTGTTTGCTCAGGCTGCGGTCTTTGCGGAAGACGATGACCATGGCGCGGATGCTCATTCGGATTCGATGGCCGTGGAAGAGGTGGAAGATGATTACGATCTCAGCTTCAAGGATATGGTCATCAAAGCGGTGAAAGATAATATAAAATATGTAGCGATGGGAGTCGGAGGACTGGTGGTCCTGGTCATAGTGATAAAGGTGATCGGAGCGGTCAACAGGAGAAGAGAACCAAAATACAAAGGCAGGCACTGAGGTGCATATGGCGGGGTGATATCATCCCGCCGTTTTTTAATGATCCTCCTGCTGCGTCTTATATGTGCGGGTGCGCCAAAACCGGCACAATGAAAAAACGCCTCTGAACAAACCGAACCCCAATCGGTATGCGCACAGTCGTTTCTTCAAAGCACTATCTCATATCGAGTCTGATACGTCCTTCCCGTAGACTGAAGAACGTAACATGTGCTGTTGACAGATATAATAAGAAGTGAACTGACAGCCTGTACAACCAGCACATTTGTGTATTTATTGTATTAAAAAACAGGTTGATATGTTATAATTTTGTTATTATTATTGTAAATAAATTGCAAAATGCCCGCTTGCATGGGCATTTTGCTTGTACAGAAGCCAAGCAGGCTATGCAGAGGTATACATACGATGAGCGACCGCAAAAGAACCAACATGATCCTGAGCCGTACCAGGAGAAATCAGATATATCTTCCGTATCTCAGAAAGAAAAAGTACTTCGATGCGATAAAGGCCGGCAATGCCGAGCGCATAACTGCACTGTCAGAGGAGAACTATGAATATCCTACGGCTCTGTTCAACAGATGCAGCTCCTACAGTGAGGCGATGAACAAGATGTACTATGAGTCTGTGTGTGCTGCCTCTGAGATGTGCCTTGTGGCTATCGAAGGCGGATTGCTGGATATGGTCGCATATGATATAAGAGACGAATTTATCAGCGAATTTGATAATGCTTCGGCTCTGCCGGATCTGTACGACCTGGTTCACGGCATGGCTTACAACTATGCAGTCAAGATGAAATACGTCCTCAGGGAGAAGAAAAAATCTCCGAGGCTCTCTAGGATGGTCACATATATCGAAGATCATCTCTACGAAAAGATCGAGCTTGCAGACATAGCGGAGCATGTCAATGTCAGCAGGACATATGCTTCGGCCATCTTCAAAGAGGAACTCGGCATCAATATCAGCGAGTTTATCTTAAGAGAGCGCATGCTCGAAGCCAAGAGGCTGCTCCGCGAGACAGACATGACCGTAGCAGCGATCGCTGACAGGCTTGCGTTCTGCTCCCAGAGCTACTTTACCAAGAATTTTACACAGACACAGGGGATGACACCGGTAGAATACCGTAAAAGCTTCCTGTAGTACCGACGGACTGCAGCTGACAGCGGAGTAATACTGGCTTTAAATGGAAGATCTTCAATGCGTAAATGGCGAATATGGCGATGTGTTCATGTGCATAGACCTCAAGTCGTTCTATGCAAGTGTGGAATGCGTTGAGCGCGGGCTTGATCCGATGACGACAGACCTGGTAGTCGCTGACCCGAGCAGGAGCGATAAGACCATATGTCTTGCGGTCTCGCCGTCTCTTCGCGCGCGCGGAGTCAGCAGCCGTGCCAGAGTGTTCGAGATCCCCAAGAGCTTTGAATACATCATGGCGCCTCCGCGGATGAACCTGTATATAGATTACGCTGCGGAGATATACAAGGTGTATCTCGACTACATAGCACCTGAGGACATGCACGTCTATTCCATTGATGAGGTCTTCATCGATGTCACGCACTATCTGAAGAGATATGGTCTCAGCCCGAAGCAGATGGCAGAGCTCCTTATGGGAGAAGTCCAGCGCAGGGTAGGAGTCAGGGCGACCGCCGGAGTCGGGACCAATATGTATCTGTGCAAGATCGCGCTGGATGTCCTTGCAAAACATGCTCCGGACTTCATAGGCGTACTTGACGAGCAGACTTACAGGCAGCTGCTCTGGGATCACAGGCCGCTGACAGATTTCTGGAGAATAGGGTCCGGCACAGCCCGCAGGCTTGAGAAGATCGGTATCACTACGATGCGGGATATAGTGGGGGCAGATGAAGAGCTTCTGTACCGCATATTCGGGATCGATGCAGAACTCCTCATAGACCACGCATATGGTATAGAGCCGACTAAGATATCAGATATCAAAGGCTACAGGAATAAAAGTCACTCGCTGAGCCGCGGCCAGGTGCTGATGCGCGATTACAGCAATGATGAAGGCGAACTGATAGTCAAGGAGATGACAGAGCAGATCTGCCACGAGATGACAGATATCAGAAAAGTCACGAAAAACGTCTCGATAGCAGTCGGATATTCCAATGCGCTCAAGGTGCCTATGTCGCATGGATCTGTCAGCTTCGCCGTGCTGACCAATGCTTCATCAGTTATCATTCCGGCAGTTGCAAAGCTTTACAGGCAGATAACTGAACCTGATTATCCGGTCAGACGTATCTTCGTCAATTTCAACGATATAAAAGACCGCGATGAAGATAAGCAGATGACCCTGTTCGATCTTTCAGATATGGAAGCAGATGACGAGGGTAAGACTGCAGGAGAGCAGAGAAAGGCCGGTCTTTCGGATCCGATAACCGAGACTCAGACCAGGCTCAGAAGAGATGCTGCCCTCCAGGAGGCGGTCAACTCTATCAGGAAGAAATACGGCAAAGATGCCATGATCAGAGGCATGGACCTTGAGGAAGCAGCGACAACGCTTGAGAGAAATCACCAGAGAGGCGGCCACAGAGAGTAGGAGAGAGGCAAATGGGGAAAAAGCCGAGAAGCAGGATGCCGCGTGAGCAGAGGGCCAAACAGTTCGCGCCTTTTCAGGCGGTAGGCGGACTTGAGGAAGCTCTTCGCAGGGCTGAAGAAGAACACAGACGCATGATAGAATCACAGAGCATGGTCAGCGTGCCTGTGGAAGAAGAGGCCGCAGACGAAGGTGAACCATCAGAATGCTGACGATTCACTGTGCAAAATGTGAGCATGAAAAAAGGAGTTCGCCCAAAATGGGGAACCCCTTTTTGTGGTTGGCTCGTTTTCTGATGAGCAATCGCTCCGCGGAGATTATCTCTTGGAGAACTGGCTTGCTCTTCTTGCCTTCTTGAGACCAGGTTTCTTTCTTTCCTTCATTCTTGGGTCTCTTGTCAGGAAGCCTGCTGCCTTGAGCATTGGTCTGTAAGATACCGTGTCTGAGTGCGCCTGCCTGACCTGTGAAGCCGCCGCCGTTAACTGTAGCGATAACGTCGAAGCTGCCCATGGTTCCTGTCAGCTCGAGAGGTCTCTTTACTTCGTTCTTGACGATATCCTTCTCGCCAAAATAAGTGTCGATGTCTCTCTTGTTGATGATGATATTTCCAGCACCCGGGAGAAGTCTTACTCTGGCTACGGATGACTTTCTTCTGCCTGTTGCCTGATACATAGTCTTTGCCATTTCTTATTCCTCCTTTCCTAGAAATTCCATACTTCCGGCTTCTGAGCTGCATGTGGGTGCTCAGGGCCTGCATAAACCTTAAGCTTCTTGAACATCTGACGACCGAGCTTGCCCTTTGGCATCATTCCCTTAACAGCGTGGATGATGATCTCTTCAGGCTTCTTAGCTCTCATCTCACCGAGAGTTGTCTCTCTGAGACCACCCGGATAACCAGTGTGTCTCTTGTAGATCTTGTCAGTTTCCTTCTTGCCTGTTACTGCTACCTTCTCAGCGTTGATAACGATGACATAATCACCAGTATCGATGTGAGGAGTGTAAGTCGGCTTCTTCTTTCCTCTCAGGATCATAGCTGCTTCAACTGCGAGCTTTCCGAGAGTCTTGCCTTCTGCATCGATAACGTACCACTTGCGGTCGATATCGGATGGCTTAGCGATGTAAGACTTCATTTCTTGATTCCTTTCTACCTACTTGATTCCGGATCTGACCGCATACTTACAGTACTCTGCTGCATCAAATACTTGCTCTGCGTCCTTGGGTACGCTGTGATCAGATGAAATGTGTTCGGTCCGCCTACTCGGTACTTGTACTGTTTCGGCATAACTAGTAAATAATTATTAGCTGTGAAGCTGCCGGCAAAAGCTGCCTGCCTCACTGCCGCCTCCCGCTTGCGGAAGTGCAGCCGATATGCCTGAACGCCAGTCGGCGCAGACACTTGAATAGTATATTAGTGATATGGCATGAAGTCAAGCGAAAATGGTGTAAAACAGGTGAAAAATCGCTGTTTCTCCTTGAAAAATATGGCTTCCGTGCCGTATTATTGTAGGCGATTCGAGAAATATGATCATCGGCCTGTGTATTCCGGACCGATAACAGGAAAAGGCCGTTTTGTAATATGAATGCGGGGATATCCCGCATGACCTCAGGTGCATTAAAAATGACAGAAATAAAAGATACAAGAAGATTCAAGGGAAACAATCTCATCTGGATCCTGATCCTGGTGACTCTGCTGTACATGTTTCTTGCGTCGTTCGCAGAGGTATTTGTACAGGGACTTGTCTACAGCCCGGGGCAGTCGCCTGCGATGAGATTTATCAATGAGTACTACACGCCTACGATCGGCGCGATAGTCACTCTTGTGATCGTCTGCTTAGTAGTCAGAAAGAACAGATTCATCCTCAGATCATTCCTGCCGAAAGGCATGGGAAACAACTTCAGGCCGGTAGTGATCGAGGACACATATAAGCCGACGCAGGAAAACACAGCAAGGAATCTGCTTATAGGCTTGCTGCTTGGATTCCTGACGAATTTCTTCTGCATACTGTGCGCGCTCATCCACGGAGACATCAAGCTGTATTTTGACTGCAGCGCATCGATGATACCGATATTCTTATATGCCCTGCTGATGGTATTCATCCAGAGCACATCAGAAGAACTCTGGTGCAGAGGCTTCATGTATGAGAGGATCAATATCCACTATCCTCTGTGGGTATCTGTGATCATCAACGGGATCTTCTTCGGACTTCTGCACTGCTTCAATCCGGGCGTCAGCGTACTTGCTATCGTAGGCATAGCCATCTGCGGTATATCATATTCACTCGTCCGCTGGTATACAGGGAGCATCTGGGTAGTTATGGGCATCCACACTATGTGGAACTTCACGCAGAATTTCATTTTCGGTCTGCCTAACAGCGGACTCGTATCTGAAGCATCGATCTTCCATCTCGATGCAGCTACAGGTATCAGCAACCTGATATACAGCTATGAATTCGGCGTTGAAGCTGCTATTCCTGCGCTCTTCGTCGATGGACTTCTTGGAGTCGCATGCCTGCTTCTTGCCAGGAGAGACGGCAGACTCGGAGAGCTGATGATGAGCTATGAGAAGAGAGCGGCTCTTGCACAGGAAGCTCAGCAGGCTGCTGAAGCAGACGCTCAGGAGAACGCCTATGAAGCAGACGTTCAGGACAATACAGAAACAAACCAGAAGAAGGCAGAGATATAGTTAATGACAGACCGCACTAAGGGCAATATAGCCCTCCTGATGACAGCAATAGTATGGGGCTCCGGCTTTGTGGCCCAGAGACTCGGCAATGAGATATTACCGCCGATGGCATTTAATTCAATAAGGCAGATAATGGCAGGCTTTGTCCTGCTGCCTGTACTGGCAATGAGCCTTCACACGAGCGGATACCTTTCAAAGGACAAGGCATCAGCTTCGCAGCTCGCGTTCAGAAAGCGCAAAGCTCTGATCGGAGGACTGATATGCGGTATCTTCATGATGGCAGGAAGCATGCTGCAGCAGATCGGTCTTGTGACACTTGAAGCCGGCAAATCAGGATTCATTTCTTCAATATATATAGTCTTCGTCCCGCTGTTTAGTGTCATACTGGGAAGCAAGGTCAGGAGAAGATCCGTATTCTGCATCCTCATGGCGATCGCAGGCTTTGGAGTGATGTGCCTCAAGGGCGGCCTCGGGACCATCGGCACAGGCGACTGGATAACACTTATAAGCTCAGCCTGCTTTGCGGCCCAGATAGTTGCAGTAAATCGCTTCCTTGACAGGAACAACGATATACTGCTGTCAGTGATACAGATGTTTTTCTGCGGGATAGTGGGCATCGCGATCGCGCTTGCCGTCGAACATCCGCAGCTCGGAGCGGTCATTGAAGGCCTTCCACTGCTGCTGTACATGACTTTTTTCCCGACGGCAACAGGGTTCACCCTGCAGATCGTGGGACAGAAATACACTGACTCATCTTCCGCAGCTCTTATCATGAGCCTTGAGTCAGTCTTTGCTCTGATCTTCGGCATGCTTATACTGCATGAAATGATGAGCGTAAGAGAGATCATAGGCGCAGCGATAATCTTCGCGGCGACCCTTCTGGGGCAGAAGGAATAACAGACAGAAAAGAATAGTTTCAGATAAGAGAGGAGATATCAATAATGAAAAAGTTCATCAGACTTGCAGGAATACTGATGCTTATCGCATCGCTCATGATGGTGATGGCAGGATGCGGCGGCTCATCAAGTGAAGAGCAGGCAGAGAGCCAGGAGCCTGAAACTGAAGCTGAAACAGCACCTGCAGCTGAACCGGCTGCTGAGCCTATCGGCATCCACCA
This sequence comes from uncultured Eubacteriales bacterium, assembly GCA_902786355.1. GTDB lineage: Bacteria > Bacillota > Clostridia > Peptostreptococcales > Anaerovoracaceae > Crickella. The sequence continues at coordinate 88,190 of CADABZ010000010.1, read as the reverse complement.
TGCGGAGATCGAGATCGCAGACTACGGCACTATCAAGCTCGAGCTCGACGGAGACACAGCACCGATCACGGTACAGAACTTCATGGACCTTGCTAATGCAGGGTTTTACGACGGCCTGACTTTCCACAGGATCATGGACGGATTCATGATTCAGGGAGGAGATCCTAACGGCGACGGTACAGGCGGATCGGATAAGAATATCAAGGGCGAATTCGCAATGAACGGTGTGGAGAATAACATCTCGCATGTCAAAGGTGTCATTTCGATGGCAAGAGCCCAGGACCCGGACAGCGGAAGCTCGCAGTTCTTCATCACAGTTGATGATGCGACATTCCTTGACGGCCAGTACGCTGCTTTTGGTCATGTTACAGAGGGACAGGAAGTCGCAGACAAGATCGCTGCTGACGCTGAACCGCTCGATGATAACGGAACAGTAGCTCCGGAGGCACAGCCGGTCATCACTGCAGTCAGGATCATAGACTGATATCAGGGGGAATGTTATGCTAAGGGTAGCGGTCATTGCCGGAACACCGGTAGATACGAAAATGGGAGTAGATTATCTGCAGGGCAGAAGCGGGGAATACTGCGCTCCTGTGTGTGATCCTCTCTACATGCCTGTGGCAGAGGACTGCGATGCGCAGATAAAATTCCAGTATACGGATGAAGCCAACAAGCGCAGACGCCTTGATGAGATCTTCGATCCGGCTATAGCAGACGGGATAGAAGACTTCTTCATATACTGCAACTCGCTTTCGGGCGCTTTTGACTTTGAAACTTATGCTGCTGAGAAAGGCGTGAAGGTCTACACACCGCTTCAGGTCTACAGGAATCTCGGAAGCAGATACAGCAGGGTAGGCGTCATAGCGGCGCACAACCTCTCAGCATATAATATAGAGAAGACTCTGCTCGAGGCCGATCCGGATATGTATGTGATCGGAACAGGCAACATGGCCATCGTGAGCGCTGTGGAGGCCGGTAAAACACCGGAAGAAATAGTCAGCGAGTGTGGGATCGAGGCGCTCGTAAGATACATGGAAGCCTGCGGCTGCGAGGCGATCATACTCGGATGCACACATTTTCCGTATTTCAAGGCAGAGCTTGGCAGACTGTGCAGCATCCCGGTCATCGATCCGGCTGATGAGATGTTCAGCGCGATGACAGGTCTGCCGGTAAGATAGAACACAGGAGGTACATTAATGAATGAAGTTAACAGGCCGCGGAGGCCGATACTGCTGTTTTACTTAGCAGTCCTTGCGCTGCTCTTCTGCTTCAATTCCCTGATCATGCCGAAGATGGCCGAGCAGGAAATCAAGGAAGTCGACTATGGTACTTTCATGACCATGACAGAGAAGCATCAGATAGGATCCGTTCAGATCGAAGACAACAAGATCCTGTTCACCAACAAGGATAAGTCCAAGGTGTACAAGACAGGAGTCATGAACGATCCTGATCTTGTCAACAGACTGCATGAATCCGGAGCTGAATTCACAAGCAAGATCGTTGAGGAGATGTCTCCTCTTACGAGCTTCCTGATAAGCTGGGTGCTTCCGATAGTCCTCTTCGTGTTCATAGGACAGTATATGAGCCGCAAGATGATGGACAAAGCAGGCGGCGGCCCGGGATCCATGATATTCAACATGGGCAAGAGCAATGCCAGAGTGTATGTCAAGTCATCCGACGGTATCAAGTTCAGTGATGTCGAGGGTGTTGATGAGGCAGAAGAGAATCTCCAGGAGATCGTAAGCTATCTGCACGATCCTGAGAAATACCGCGAGATAGGAGCATCCATGCCTAAGGGCGTACTGCTTGTAGGCCCTCCGGGAACAGGTAAGACCATGCTGGCAAAAGCAGTTGCCGGCGAGGCTAACGTTCCGTTCTTCTCCATGTCCGGATCCGAGTTCGTGGAGATGTTCGTTGGTATGGGAGCATCGAAGGTGCGTGATCTGTTCAGGCAGGCCAAGGAAAAAGCTCCTTGCATCGTGTTCATAGACGAGATCGATGCTATAGGACAGAAGCGTAACAGCGGCAATTTAGGCGGCAATGACGAAAGAGAACAGACTCTCAACCAGCTGCTTACAGAAATGGACGGCTTCGAAGGCAACAGCGGCGTTATCATCCTCGCGGCAACCAACCGTCCGGAATCGCTGGACCCTGCTCTTACAAGACCTGGACGTTTTGACAGAAGAGTACCGGTAGACCTGCCGGATCTTCAGGGAAGAGAAGCGATCCTCAAAGTGCATGCGAAGAAGATCAAGACTGAGAAGAACATCGACTACAGCGTCATCTCCAGGATGGCAGCTGGTGCGTCCGGTGCTGAGCTTGCCAATATAGTCAACGAAGCAGCGCTCAGAGCTGTTCGTGACGGAAGAAAGGCCGCTAACCAGACAGACTTCGAAGAGAGTATAGAAGTCGTCATAGCGGGCTACCAGAAGAAGAATTCGATACTGACAGATCAGGAGAAGAAGATCGTAGCTTATCACGAGATAGGACACGCTCTTGTTGCTGCAATGCAGACCAATTCTGCTCCTGTTCAGAAGATCACTATCATCCCTCGCACATCCGGCGCTCTCGGTTATACACTGCAGGTGGATGAAGGAAATCACTATCTCATGAGCAAGGAAGAGCTCGAGAACAAGATCGCTACGCTGACAGGCGGCCGTGCTGCTGAAGAGGTAGCATTCGGATCTGTCACTACAGGAGCTTCCAATGATATCGAGCAGGCTACTAAGCTCGCCAGAGCGATGATAACAAGGTACGGCATGAACGATGACTTTGATATGGTCGCTATGGAGACAGTCCAGAACCAGTATCTTGGCGGCGACACAACACTTGCATGCTCTGCCGAGACACAGGCCAAGATCGATGAGAAGGTAGTCGAGCTTGTTAAGATGCAGCATGAGAAAGCAGTCAGCATCCTGACAGAGAACAAAGAGAAGCTCGATGAACTCGCTGCGTTCCTCTATGAGAAAGAGACTATCACCGGCGAGGAATTCATGAAGATCCTTGAAGCATAGAGGCTGCTTCTCCGGGCCGGTCATGAGAGGACCTGGAAAAAAACATGAGAAAAATTAAAAACCTATTGACTTAGTAGGTTTTAAGAACTATCATAGGCATATCAGTTATACCAGAGAACAGGTTAGAACGATTATGACTATCAACGACAGGATTTATATTATGAATATGGAGTGGTGTTGTCTGATGTCAGGCTCCCGGGCACGATGTATGACCGGAGTCCTGTCTTGAGGTGACAGACTCCAGACATAGATCGGATATGGATCTCTGAAGTCATTCAGCCCGGGAGCATAATAAAGCTTCCGGGCTTTTATGATAGACAGAGATCACAGACCATCAGAGAGCGCAGAACATCTTACCTTCAGAGATGACAACTATACAGATAAGAATCTGAGAAGAGATAAAAAGATCCATCTGAGGATCAGTAGAGAAAGGGGAAAACAAAATGGCTAATATCTACAAGGGAACACTGGGACTTATAGGAAACACACCACTGGTCGAGGTAACTAATATAGAGAAAGACCTGGGACTTGAGGCAACACTGCTCGTAAAACTCGAGTATTTCAATCCTGCAGGCAGCGTCAAGGACAGGATCGCAAAGGCAATGATCGAAGATGCGGAAGAAAAGGGTCTGCTCAAAGAAGGCTCCGTTATCATCGAGCCTACCTCCGGAAACACCGGAATCGGACTTGCATCCATAGCAGCGGCAAAAGGATACAGGGCAATACTGACAATGCCTGAAACGATGAGCGTTGAGAGAAGAAACATCCTCAAGGCATACGGCGCAGAGATCGTGCTGACAGACGGATCTCAGGGCATGAAAGGCGCGATCGCCAAGGCTGAAGAGCTTGCACAGGAGATAGAGGGAGGATTCATTCCGGGACAGTTTGTAAATCCTGCCAATCCTGCAATTCACAAAGCTACGACAGGACCTGAGATCTGGAATGATACAGATGGTGCAGTAGATATATTCATTGCAGGTGTAGGAACGGGCGGTACACTGACAGGTGTCGGTGAGTTTCTGAAGGAGCAGAAGCCTGAAGTGAAGATCGTAGCACTCGAGCCTGCAGACTCTCCTGTTCTCTCGGAGGGCAAGTCAGGACCTCACAAGATCCAGGGCATCGGTGCAGGATTCGTTCCTGACACTCTTGATACCGGTGTGTATGACGAGGTCTACAGAGCCAACGGAGATGATGCTTTTGCCGCAGCTAAGTATCTTGCGAAGAAGGAAGGTATCTCAGTCGGTATCTCATCCGGCGCTGCGCTGCACGCTGCTATAGAGTATGCTAAGAATCCGGAGAACAAGGGCAAGGTGATAGTTGCACTTCTGCCTGACAGCGGAGACAGATATTACTCCACAGCCCTCTTTACAGAGTAAGATATACTTGGTGTTCCCGCTGCGGAGCAGTCAGGATGTCATTAACTCTGACGTGAACAATATCACTTAAAAAACTGGTGCCTTTGAGAGGCGCCAGTTTTTTTGCAGATAGTAATACGAGTCAATGTCCCGCTCTGAAGGAGACGGGATGAGGCTGTCAGTTCAGCCTGCTGATCTCATCGATCGCGCTGATGAGTTTAGGGAACTCATCGATGCGGGGCATCCTGACTCTGGCAGCGCTCGAGTCGAGGCCCTTGAAGTCATAGCCGTCGATCACGAGGACTCCGCGCCTGAAGAACTCTTCTCGAAGGTTGATATCGCTGTTGTCATGATACAGCAGGCAGATGGAGTTGGTGTCCAGCGTCTCTGCCATGTGCAGATGTCCCGAATTGCCGGCAGGGCACTCCTCGCTGCAGCCGAGAACCTTGCGGATCTCAGTTTTCATCTTTCTGAAATCCTCTTTGCTCTTCTCTACGAAATAATCGCATCCGAGAGCAGCTGCTGCGATCTCCCTTGACAGCTCTCCGACCATGTAAGGGTTGGTCATCTTGTTCATGCAGCTTATGAGGTTCTTGTGCGCTACTATGTATCCGACTCTCATGCCTGCGAGGCCAAAGCCCTTGGACATGGTCCTGACGACTGCAAGGTTCGGATATTTGGCGAAAAGCTGTACAGCCGAGTTGTTCTTAGGCATGAAGTCGCCGTATGCTTCATCGATGATGACAGTGATGTCGTACCTGACCGCTTCAGCTACGATCTTCTCGATATCTTCTATGCTGATGCACTGCCCGGTCGGGTTGTTCGGATTGTCTATGTATATATAGTTGTAGGATTTGCCTGAACCGGCAGCATCGCCGCTGCTCTCCTCATAGTGCATGGCAAGGAACTCATCGAGGTTGAACCTGAAGTTGTCCTCCTTGTGCAGCTGATAAGGCGCGTACTCAATGCCGATCATCTCAGCGTGCATGTAGTAGTCTGTGAACTGAGGAGATATACCGAGAACTACAGCGTTGTGAGTGTCAAAAATATTGTTGACAGTATAGAGAGCGCTGATGCTTCCGTCAGTGAGTATGATGTTGTCTCTCTCTACATCTATAAACTCCGCCCAGTACTTTCTGATCGCATCATACATCGCCTGGCTGTGAGGATAAGGCGCCAGTCTGGCAGGGTCAAAATTCTTAAGTGCCTCTGCGCACTCCTGCGGGAACCCATAAGGATTGCATCCCTCGCTGCAGTCGATACCTCCCTCAGGAAGCTCGATGTGGTCCATTGCGTAACTGATCTTTTCCTGCTCGATCAGCTGCTGCTTGATCTTAAGTCTGCTCATGTCCATAGTTATATAAACTCCTTTATCTCTGAACGTGCCATGAAGCATCCGAGTGTGAGGGAAGCGTCTACTGACTTACCCATGATAATGCCATCAGGTATTATATCATAATGTTCAATGCCGAACATCTTTCCTGTACGCCAGCATCCCTGCTGTACTTCCCCGGATATGTCTATTTTTCCTCCGGTATCCAGATACATGACCACTGAATCTTCGTTGGAGTCTGAAACGGTTCCGGTAATATCCATTATGCCCAGCATACTTTTCCTAGGTATGAAAAGATAAAGCGGAAAATTGCATGCTGTGAAAAAATCTGAAACTCCCTGTACAGAGTGATGCACATTGATGCCGCATTGTGTTAGAATAGCGCACAGTGATAATTGACGGATTCTCAGGGAGCAATATGATCAAAGGACTAGGAACTCTCATTAATGCGCTGGCAATAATCGCCGGCGGACTGGTTGGCATAACAGGAAAAAGATTCATCAGAGAGCGGTATCAGGACATCGTACTGAAAGCGACCGCCATATCCATAATGTTTGTCGGAGCATCGGGCGCTTTCTCAAAGATGATAGTAGTGGGTGAAGACGGATCGCTCGCTGCGACAGGAACGGTCAATATTGTTATATCCCTTGCGCTGGGTGCACTGATTGGAGAAGTGATAGATATAGATGGCTTCTTTGAACGTATCGGCGCATGGCTCAGACACAAGTCAGGCAGTGACGGAGACAACAGGTTTATTGACGGATTTGTTACAGCCTCGCTTACCTGCGGTATAGGAGCTATGGGTATCATGGGATCCATCCAGGATGGCGTATATGGCGATTACAGCATTCTTGCAGCCAAGGCTACTATCGATTTTGTGCTTCTGATCGTCATGGCGTCATCTATGGGAAAAGGCTGCATTTTCTCCTCGCTCACTGTTGCTGTACTGCAGGGATCGATGACTGCTCTTGCATCTGTACTGGCGGGGTTTATGACTGACACAATGCTGGACGCGCTGTCGATGACCGGATGCATCCTGATCTTCTGCATAGGCTTCAATCTGATGTGGCCGAAGATGATAAAAGTTGCCAATCTGCTGCCGGCTCTAGTCATAACGGTTCTGATAGCACTGATCTGATGGCAGCATTAAGAGTGTACAGGTATTGTTCGGATGAATGTACGGCAGCTTCAGCAGTCGCAAATTGTGATGCCAGAAGGCAGGTCCTTGATGTAATACGATACTGACAGCGCCGGTCCTTCTGGGCCGGCGCTTTTCAGTTTTAGAACAGATTCCGCTCCTGCGAATAATTCAGCAAAAAGGTATACTATAAGGGAGAGAGGGACATATGAAATACGGACTTATCGGACAGAGGCTGGGACACAGCTTCTCGAGAGACATACATGAGAAGATAGGCAAATACCCGTACAGACACATAGAGCTTGAGCCTGAAGAAGTTGGGGGATTCCTTCAGGCACGCGGCTTTGACGGACTTAACGTTACGATTCCGTACAAGCAGACTGTGATTCCGTATCTTGACGAGCTGAGTGATCTTGCACGCGATGTAGGTGCTGTCAATACGATCATCAACAGAGACGGCAAGCTCATCGGATACAACACTGATGTCGGCGGCATGAAGTACCTGATCACCAGGATGGGTCTTGATCCTGCGGGCAAAACAGTTCTTATCGCAGGTTCCGGAGGAACCAGCAGGACGGCGGAGCGCGTAGTGAAGGACCTCGGTGCTGCTGAAATCATCAGGGTCAGCCGAAGCGGCAGAGACGGAGCTGTCACGTATGATGAGGCATACAGAAACTATTCCGGAGCCAGCATACTGATCAACACGACACCTGTCGGCATGTATCCGGAGATTGACGGCAAACCGTTCGACATAAGCCGTTTTGACAGCTTAGAGGGCGTTCTCGATGCAGTATACAATCCGCTGATGACAGCCTTCATCCGTGATGCTGCAGACAGAGGCATTCCTGCTGTAAACGGACTGTACATGCTGGTCGCCCAGGCTGTTCTGGCAGCAGAGCTGTTCACTGGGACATCGATCGAAAGGGACGAGATCGACAGGATATACAGAGAGCTGATCTTTGAGAAGAGCAGCATAGTTCTGACCGGGATGCCTTGCAGCGGCAAGACTACGCTCGGCAGGATCCTTTCAGAGAGACTGGGCCGCGAGCTGGTCGAAACGGATGATGAGGTCATAGCCGAAGCAGGCATGCCTATCACTGAGATCTTCAGCAGATACGGAGAGAAACATTTCAGAGACCTTGAGAGCAAGGCGATACTGAAAGCAGCTTCAACCGGCGGTAAAGTCATATCGACCGGCGGAGGTGCAGTCCTGAGAAAGGAAAATGTAGATGCCCTCAGGATGAACGGCACGATAGTATTTCTTGACAGACCGCTCGAGGATCTGCTCCCGTCTGACGACAGACCGCTTGCCAATGACGCAGATAAGATCAGAAAGCTGTATGCTGAGCGTTATTCTATATATACTGATGCAGCGGATGTCACCGTCAGGGTGGAAGGAACAGAAAATCACACCGCTGATGTTATATGGAGGGCGCTTCAATGAGGGTGGAAATCAGAAAATTTGAAAGACAGCCGGCAGCGGTAAAAGCACCGCATTCCAAGAGCGCAGCACACAGAATGCTTATATGTGCGGGCCTTGCATCCGGCGTCAGCACGGTGAGAGGGGTCGACATATCAGAAGATATTCTTGCAACTATAGACTGTCTCCGCGCCCTCGGAGCAGAAGTAACCGTGATTAATGCTGGCGGGGAAGAGACAGAGAATATCACGCTTGCGCAGGATGCTGTTATCAGAGTAAGAGGAACGGATCCTGCATTCGCAGACAGCGCTGTGCTGAGGTGCAGAGAAAGCGGGAGCACACTGAGATTCATGGCACCTGTTGCCGCACTCAGCGGAAGAGAAATGATTCTGACCGGCAGCAGCAAGCTCATGAGCCGGCCTTTGACAGTATATGATGATCTGTTCAGAGAGAAGGGCATGACGACAGAACGGACCGGGGAAGCTATGCGCGTCGGCGGAAGACTTGCTTCGGGAACATATAAGGTCCCTGGCAATATCAGCAGCCAGTTCATCAGCGGACTGCTTTTCGCTCTTCCTCTTGCGGATGGCGACAGTCGTATCGTGATTGAAGGCCGTGCAGAGAGCAGGCCGTACATAGATATGACAATTGAGACTCTCCGGGATTTCGGCGTATGGACAGGATGGGGGCAGGATGGCCGCATCATCAGCATTCCCGGTGGACAGAGTTATAAAGCTCATGATGCAGAGGTGGAAGGAGACTGGTCCGGAGCTGCATTTCTGATAGCTCTTGGAGCGGAAGTAACAGGCCTTGATGCAGGCAGCACGCAGGGCGACAAGATATGCACTGAATACTTCAGAAAACTCGATGAGGGGCAGACACAGCTTGATATTACTGACTGTCCGGATCTGGGTCCGGTGATCGCAGCATATGCCGCATGCAGAAACGGATGCGTAATGACCGGGACGAAGCGGCTGATGTACAAAGAATCCGACCGCGGCAATTCGATAAAAGCGGAACTCGCAAAATTCGGAGTCAGCGTGGATGTCGAAGAGGATTCTATCACTGTCGGATGCGGTGCGGTAACTCCTGCAGAGTGCCTGTATGGACATAACGATCACCGGATAGTCATGGCGCTTTCGGTCATTTGCGCTCATACAGGCGGAGTTATAGAAGGAGCAGAAGCGGTAAACAAGAGCTTTCCGGACTTCTTTGAGAGACTGACAGAGATGGGGGTAAGTGTCAGATGAAGGTAGGCTATCAGGGGGTAAAAGGCGCATTCAGCGAGTCTGCGGTAAGGATATTTTTCGAAGGACAGGATTACGAGGACATAGGATACAGCACTGAGTGTCAGCTATATAAAAGACACCGGCGATCTGAACAAGGCGGCGAATCAGTAAGAATACCGTATATATCAAAAAGAAAATCCGAATAACGGAAAACCGCAGGCCGGCATGTCTGATCACATGTCTGTCCTGCGGTTTTCTGCTATGTATCCTTGGGAGGGTATTTATTTGATATAAGCTTTATATATAGCCGGATCAACGGCCTTTTCTATTGACTCTCTCACTGAACTGCTGGCTTCGACCAGCTCGTTGTGAGTCTCCTCGTCTACTGTGATGATCTCTGTCCCGCTGTCCTCAATGGTCTTTATTCTGTCAGCGATTCTGTCATCGGATGCCTTGCGCGCATATTCTGTAGCGGTCGCTGCAGCTTCCTGCATGATCTTCTGATCTTCTGCAGGCATATCATTGAAGAACTCGTCATTCATTATCAGAGTGATAAGGTGCGGCAGGTGGTTAGTCTCAACCACATAGTCCTGCTGCTCGTAGAGCCTGTTGGATACGATTACCTCATAAGGGTTTTCCTGAGCATCGATAGTGTTCTGCTGAAGACCGATATATACCTCCGAAAAGCTCATCGGCGTCGGGTTGGCTCCGATGGATTTCCAGAATGCGAGGTGGTAGGGATTCTCCATCGTACGTATCTTCTGGCCTTTGAAATCCGCCATTGAGCGGACTGCCTTGTTGGTGCTCATGACTCTGAAGCCCTGATCTGCGATCCCGAGGAGGTGATAACCGCCATCCTTGTACACATCGCTTATAAGGCTGCTGAATGAAGGGTCATCGAGTACCTCTCTGCATTCATCCAGATCTTCGAATGCGCATGGCACATCGAAGACTGCGAGGTCAGGCATGAATGTTACCTGCGGTGCAGTGTTCTGTACGACAAAAGGTATGTCGCCGTCCTTGCATGACTCGAGGAGCTCTCTGTCTCCGCCGAGCGTCGAATTGGCATAGACCTGGATCTTGATCCTGCCGTCGCTCAGCCTCGATACTTCTTCAGCGAACTTCTCTGCGTATATCTGAGTTACTGTGTCCTCAGGACTCGCTGTTGCCAGCGGGTATGCATATCTCTGCTCTCCGTCTTTGCTGCCGCATCCGGTCAGCGTGACTGAAGCGGCAAGGACCGCTGTGAGCAGAAGTGAGATGAGGATATTTTTCTTTTTGCTGTTACTGAACATATCTCCACCTCCTTATAGAAGCACCAGTGAGAAGGCCGGCACGAATGTGAACAGCAGCAGCGCGATCAGGAAGAGCCCGATCATCGGCAGAGCCTTCTTCGCTATATCCATTACAGGTACATCTGTAAGCGCACTGGCGACGAACAGATTGACTCCGATAGGCGGAGTAACGAATCCTATTGCCAGATTGACTACCATGATGACACCGAACTGTATCGGATCCATTCCGATTCCCTGTGCGATAGGCAGCAGGATCGGAGTAAGGATCAGGATCGCAGGTGTCGTGTCCATTACCATTCCGACTATCAGCAGGAATATGTTGATGACGAGCAGTATGACGACCTTGCTTGAGAAGTTCTCAAGGATGAAGGTGCTTACCGTCTGCGGTACCTGCATCAGCGTCAGCACTCTTGAGAATGCCGTCGACGCAGCCAGAATGAAGAGTATAGGCGTATAAGTCTTGATACCCTCTACGAGTATTCCCCACAGGTCGGAGATCTTGATCTCTTTATATACGAACAGGCTCACTATGAGAGCATAATATACGGATATTACAGCTGCCTCTGTCGGTGAGGTGATACCGGAATATATGCATCCGAGTACGATGACAGGACTCAGGAGTGCCCAGAAACTCTCCTTCAGAACCGATCCGAGACCTTTCTCACGGAGCAGTCCGATCTCAGCGTTGATCTTATCCTTGTCCTCTCCGAACCTCTTGCAGTAATAGACTGCATAAGACATGAGCAGGAACGCTATGACAAAGCCCGAAATTATGCCTGCAAGGAAGAGGTCGCTGACCGATGCGCCTGAAGCCATGCCGTACATGATGAACGGGATGCTCGGAGGAATGATGACTCCGAGTCCGCCGGCAACGGCTACAAGTGATGTGGAGAAAGTCTTGTCATACCCCAGACCTATCAGGACAGGGATCGTCATGCTGCCTACAGCTGCAACTGTCGCCGGGGCTGATCCTGAGATCGCTCCGTAGAAAAGACAGGTAATGACGACTGCACATGGCATTCCCGCTGTGAATCTTCCGAAGAAATATGCGAATACATCGAATATCTTACGGGATATGCCACCCTTGGCCATGATGATGCCTGAGAGGACGAACATCGGAACTGCCAGCAGCGGGAAGCTGTCGAGACCGCCGAACATCGCCCTTATGAGATATTTTGCACCGACCGTAAAGGACGGATCGAGTACACTTGGCAGCACTGCCGTTATTCCCAGCGTTATACCGACCGGGATCGCGATAATTAGCAGTATCACGAAAATGATGAATAATACTATTGCCGGCATGACCTACTCCTTTCCGCCACCGGCGGCCGGAGCCGCCTGATTGGCTTCGATGAAGGATTCCGGAGTATTCCTCTCCGGATGAGCCGGATCATAGACGTTCTCGCCTCTTGCGATGCGGAACTCTATTATCCATCTCTGCAGTATTCTGAATGCGACCAGCACAAATGACACGAAAGGTGCCGCCTGCACGTAGTACATAGGTATGGAGAGTGCAGGACTGACCTGTCCGCTCTCTACGGCAGACATCATATATGACCATGCGAACGGTATCATGTAGAAGAAGAATGCCAGCTCGCAGGTGTGATTGATCACCTTAAGTATTGCCTTGGTACGTCTCGAGAATCTGGCGACGAACTGCTCTATCTTGATGGATATGCATCTCTTGGTGCAGTAGCTGACGCTGAGAAAGCCTGCCCAGATAAACAGATACCGGGTGAGCTCCTCTGTCCATGAGAGTGATTCTTTCAGAACGAATCTGGAGAATACCTGTATTCCCATGATGACAGCCATGCCCAGAAGCAGAAATGCCAGTATGTATTCTTCAAGGTAATGATCCAGCCATTTCAATATTTTCTTCATGGCTATCTCCCATTGTACTTAACGCATGTACTCCCCTGAGAAAATACATGCGTTAGAGAATTATTTGTTACAGTGCATTGTGAAGCTTGGTGAGGACATCCTTGAGATCCTCAACTCCCATCTGTCCAGGTGCGGAAGCCTTAGCAGCGGCACCGAATGTAAGAGCGGAGCCGAAAACTTCGCCTGCAAGACGGCTGATAACGCCAGTGCCTGCCATCGACATAGTGATGATAGGTCTGTCAGCATACTCTGTTGCCATCTCTTCTGTTGCAGCAAGGAGCGTCAGGACATCCTTCTTGTTCTGAGGCATTACTGCGATCTTAGGGATGTCTGCTCCGAGATCCTGCATCTTGCGGAGACGTCCTACGATGTCATCCTTGTCAGGAGTCTTGAAGAAGTCATGGTTGGAAGCTACGACCTTAACACCGGCAGCATGAGCTCCGTCGATGATCTTCTTGACGATCTCGTCGCCTGTGAAGACTTCAACGTCTACCATGTCAACATAGCCTGTCTGAGCAGCTTTGATGTTGATGTCAGCATAGACATCATCCTCGATTGCCTTCTCGCCGCCTTCCTTGGAAGTACGGAATGTCATGAGGATAGGCATGTCGCCGAGTACCTCGCGGAGATCTTTGAGTACGTCCTCGAGCTTAGCGAAATCAAATACGTTTTCAAACCAGTCTATACGCCATTCAACTACGTCAGCAGGGAGCTTTGTGATAGCTTTTGCTTCTTCAAGAATAGCTTCTTTGGTCACACCTACGATAGGAATACAGATCTTAGGCATTCCTTCGCCGATTACGGTATTTCTGACTTTAACTGTATTCATAGCTTTATTCCTTTCAGTTATAAGTTCAGGTGATGCTGCCGCATGCATGCACACGGCAGCGCTTGTTGTCTTTCTGTTATGCGTCAGCCTCAGCTGCCTCGAGCATCTTAGCGTAGTTCTTGTTTACGAAGAGTCCGAGCAGTACGCCGATAGCTGTCAGAACGATGTTCATTGTCATTACTCCGGATGGAGTCATCTGAGCAGCAGCTGTCAGGATAGTGTAGTTGCAGAGTGATGATGCGATCATAACGAGAGCTGGAATGTACCTGTGCATGTGAATCCGATGAGGATCAGAGCGATTGAACCTGCAGAGAACTTTGTGTGCCTGATGCTCTCGATGAGGCCTTCTTTCTTCTCTGCAGCCTTGCTCTTGTCTGAATCAGGCAGCGGGAAGAATATGATAAGTACCATAAGTACAAGATAGCAAATACCGCAGATGTAAAACAGTCTGTTGTATGATGTTGCGCCTGTAGCTGTTGTAGCTACGGTTACTCCGAGGAAGAACGGGAGCAGCATCTGGGAGATAGCGATAGCGAACTTGATTCCCATTGTAGCAACACCAGGAGCCTTGTGGATGATCTCTGCAACAGCAGGGTAGATTCCTGTGTCGAGGAAGGAGTTAGCGATACCGCCGATGATTGCGCAGATGTATGCGATCCTGTAGCCTGCGCCGCCGCCTGCGTTGTATGCCATAGCGAGTCCAATCAGGTAGATCGCGTATGAAAGTCCGCCGATAACTACGGATACGCGGCGTCCGAGCTTGTCGGAGAGAGGGCCTGCGAATGGAAGAGCGATAAGTCTTCCGAGTCCGAGAGCTGCGGAGATAGCAGTGATAGCCATTACTTCAACGTTCCAGCTGCCTGCAAGAGCTTCCTTGATAACAGCCTGTCCGAGGATGGAATATCCGACACCGTGCAGGAAGTAGTTGAGGTAGAGCACGATGACACTTGGTAAATATTACTTATTAGTCATTTTTATTAAAACCCTTTCTTAATCTGTTCGTTAGGTCAAGTCAACTTTAGTCATCATAGGAAATTCCAAGGACTTCCTTCATGTGCTCGATTGGCATCTCCTTGCCGGTCCACAGCTTGAAGCCAGCAGCACCCTGGAAGAGCATCATGCCAAGGCCGTTCATTGTCTTGCAGCCTACTTCCTTGGCCATCTTTCTCATCTTGGTGAGAAGTGTTCCGTAAGGAACGTCTACTACGATGAGCTCAGGTCTGAAGAAGCTCTTGTCAGGAACTACGGAAACGTCCTCGAGCGGCTTCATGCCTGCGCCTGTTGCGTTTACGAAGAGGTAGCTGTCAGCCATCTCAGCGCGGAGAGCCTCAGTGTCAGCGAGGTCGAACATCTTAGCCTTGCAGTTTGTGTTCTCGTTGATCTTCTTTACTGTGTCTTCGCCTACTTCGTAGAACTTATCTTTGATGTTGAAGATGGAGATCTCAGCAACTCCGTCAAGTGCAGCCTGTATCTCGATAGCTGTAGCAGCACCGCCTGCTCCTACGATAGTCATCTTCTTGCCGATAGGATCGATATCGTTGTCCTTCATTGCTGCCATGAAGCCGATACCATCTGTGATGTATCCCTTCAGGTGGCCATTGTCATTTACGATAGTGTTTACTGCGCCGCAGAGCTCTGCAGCAGGATCAAGCTCGTCGAGGTACTGACCTACAAGAGTCTTGTTAGGCATCGATACGTTGGAACCTCTCATCTTGAGTGTTCTGATAGCCTTTACAGCGTCTTCGATTTCGTCTGCGCCTACCTCAAATGCGAGATATGCATAGTCAGCGCCTACTTCTGCAAAAGCTTCGTTCTGCATAGCAGGGGAGCTGGAGTGACGAATTGGGTAAGCCATAAGTCCGATAAGCTCGGTGTGTCCTGTGATTCTTTCTGCCATTGTTCTTTCTCCTTGTTAATGGATAATGAATCCGGTAATGATTATCGAATCCTTTAAGTGCTGTTTTCTAAGCTCTGCCACAAGTCTGAAGATAACTTTGTTAAAACTGTAACTATTTGTTGATATAATTCTAATTTATTTCTTCGATAGAATCCAATGCCTGTTTAACTTATAATTGATGCTTTCAATGTATCAATCCGGGTCCTTTTCTGATAAACTACTAGGAACAGTTGTAATTGCTGTTTGGGGGGGAAAACAAGGTGCCGGGACCAGACTTAATGCACCGGAAAGGACGGACTTATGACACTCAACCAGCTTCACTATTTTCAGACAGTAGCCAGAACAGAGAACTTCAGAGCGGCGGCAGAAGAGCTTTACATATCTCAGCCATCTCTTTCCAGGTCGATCGACTCGCTTGAAAAAGAGCTGGGAGTCATGCTCTTTGAACGTACAGGCCGGGGTATATCACTTACCAAGAGCGGCAGACTTTTTCTCGACTATGTCAACCGCATTATTGAAGAGTGCGATATCGCTGTATATAAAATGAAGGAATTGTCTTCTTCAGGAGGCAGGATAGACATCGGATATGTCTTCCCTCTTGCGAATTATTACATTCCTCACAAGGTAAGGACCTTCCTCGATACGCCGGGGAATGAGAGCGTAACATTCGGCTTTACGCAGAACAGGACTTCATCGATCATCCGCGACATCAAGAAGGGCCTTCTCGATGTAGGGTTCTGCGCATATGCTGAAGGGGAGGAGGACCTGGAGTTTGTTCCGATACTCAGACAGGAGATGGTGATCATCACAGCCATGGATCATCCGCTTGCGGAAAAGGAGGAACTGTCAATAAGAGAACTGGAGAACTATCCGGTTATCGGATATGACCGGATATCAGAACTCGGAGGATATACGAACAGACTGTACAGAAATCTTGGCATCAAGCCGGATATCATATGTGAGTGCTCAGATGAGAATGCGATACAGGCGCTTGTCAGAGAGAAGTTCGGGATCGCACTCGTTGCGATGGTCAATGTACTGGCCAAAGCAAACATAAAGATCCACAGAGTCTCTGATGTCGACCTGGTACATTATGTCAACATGGTCTGGCTCCGCAACCACTATCAGATGCCTGCGATCAGGAGATTCATAGATTTCATGAAAGAAACTTCAGATATAGAATATGACCACATATAGATGGGCGTATCTATCAATTTCAGACAATTGATGCATTCAGAGTATCAATTACGGGCGGAAAAGATATTTTTCTTCCGCTCGTTTTTTATTATCATTTAATTGCCACAAGAAAATGAAGATAACCCTTGGCCTACGATCATTGATAATCTCAGGGAGGAAAGATTATGAAGAAGGATTATCAACATATTTTCGAGCCGATCACAGTCAAGAGAACTATATTCAAGAACAGAGTAGTCATGACTCCGATGGGAACCAACTACGCTGATCCGGAGGGCGGAATCAATGACGATCACATCAATTATTACAGACTCAGAGCAAAGGGCGGCACAGGCAAGAAGGTCGTTGTTATCGGCGCCGGCGCCGTAGGACTCGATGTAGTGGAATTCTTTGCGCCTAGAGGAGCGGACACCACGGTAATCGAGATGCTGCCGTATATCGTCGGACCGGCACTCGATCCTATCACAAAGGTCAGCATTGTTGATCTGATGAATAAGTACAACGTACACCAGAGACCGTCCACAGCTCTTCAGGAAGTAAAGCCTGACTGCTTCGTAGTAAAGAATCCGGACGGATCGATCGAAGAGGTTGAATTCGACTACGGATGCATCTGCATGGGACTCAAGTCCAACAACCCTGTACTCGACATGCTGAATACAGAATTCGGCGACGGTACTGTTGAGATCATGAACATCGGTGACTCCAAGAGACAGAGAAGGATCATCGATGGAACAGAAGAGGGCTAAGGTTCTCAAGAAGAGAGGATTCATTGACTAGTCATTGTCATAATCGATATCCTTTGAGAGAAGAGCGCTGCCGTGAGGCAGCGTTTTTCTTGTTTCGCAAAGGGCAGAGCACCGGTTCCGCCCTGTTATCTGCTCGGGCGGTGGATGTATAAAAATACTTCGTTCACATGACGGGCAAAGAGAGTATACTGTTACAGGTCAACCGCCTCTTACGGGCGGAATCTGATTGAAAGAAGTGCTATGAGATGAAAAAAGTTGTTGCTTGTATAATAATGGCCGCGACTATCTTCGCAACGATGGAGGTAGCTCTCAAAATCGGAGGCGTCAATCTGGATTCGTTCCAGCTGACTGCCGTCAGGTTCCTCATAGGCGGGCTGATCCTCGCGCCTGCTGCATATTTCGAATGCAGGAAGAGCGGGTACAGGCTGAACGGGAAGGATGTCGCGTGGATGGCACTCCTGGGAATCGTGGGCATTGCAATCAGCATGGTCGCTTTCCAGATGGGAGTTCTGAGGTGTAATGCTGCAACAGCAGCTCCGCTCTTCTGCACCAATCCGCTGTACGCGATGGTAATAGCGCACATCTTTACATCAGAAAAAATGGATACCCGCAAGTGGATAGCTTTTGCGCTCGGTGTAGTAGCAGCAATATTTATGATCAGACCTTGGGATGTACAGGAAGGAAATACCGCTCTCGGAATGGTCATCATGGTCTTTGCAGCTGTGACTTTTGCCGCATATACAGTCATGGGCAAGAGATCGATAAAGAGGATCGGCACTATAACTCAGACCAGCGTCAGCTTCATAGTCGGCGCACTGATACTGCTGGTGTTCACTGCTGCGACAGGCCACCCGGTAGTTGCGGGACTTGCTGAGAACCTGGCGGTCGTACTGTACTGCGGCATCGTTGTAACAGGTATCGGCTATCTCTTCTACTTCCTGGCGATCAGATCAAGCCTGCGATCGCACCTGTATTCGCAGTCATAATCCTGCATGAGACCGTGTACTGGAACACCATCGTAGGCATCGTGCTTCTGGTGATCGCATCGGTGATCACTATATCCGACACAGTCATAAGGAAAAATGAGGCACAGCACAGCACTGATCATGCAGCATGACGGGCGGGGAACAGCGCCGGTCCTGTAAACCGGTAATAAATAATTAAAAACGTCTTGCATACATACACGGTGTAGAGTAATCTAATATAGACAAAAGGGGAGCTTGCGTAGGCAGGCTGAGAACGGGAGGTGCGTCCCGGACCCATAACCTGATTTGGATAATGCCAACGTAGGGATATACATAGCCGCTTTGTATAAGCAAGTAATTAAGGCAGATATGACCTACAGGCATATCTGCTTTTTAGTTTGTACAAGGAGGAGAATATGCTTGGAACGTGTATTGAGAATGTGAGAAAGAATGTACCGCTGGTCCACAACATCACTAACTATGTGACGGTAAACGACGTAGCTAACGTGCTGCTTGCATGCGGGGGGAGTCCTATTATGTCGGACGAGCCGGAAGACGTTGAAGACATCACGACTATCTGCGGCGGACTCAACATCAACATCGGTACGCTCAACAAGAGCAGCATCGAGGGAATGTACCGCGCAGGAAAGAGAGCCAATGAGCTCGGACATGTCGTTCTTCTCGACCCTGTCGGTGCCGGGGCATCAGCTCTTCGTACCAATACAGCTGTGGGACTGATGGATAAAATCAAATTTAACGTGATCCGCGGCAACATCTCCGAGATCAAGACTCTCGCTCTCGGAAGCGGCACCACCAAGGGTGTAGATGCCGATGTAGCAGATGCAGTAACCGAGGAATCACTTGACAGCGCAGTAAAGTTCGCAAAGGACCTGGCAAAGAAGACCGGCTCTGTCATAGCCATCACAGGAGCTATCGACCTGGTTGCCGATGCTGACAGATGCTATATCATCAGAAACGGCAGACCTGAAATGGGCAGGATCACCGGCACAGGCTGCCAGCTTTCAGGCATGATGACAGCTTTCCTTGTGGCCAACCCTGAAGCACCTCTTGATGCAGCTGCGGCAGCTGTATGCACCATGGGCCTTGCCGGAGAGATCGGCTGGAGCCGCATGCAGGAAGGCGATGGAAATTCAACATACAGAAACCGTATAATCGATGCCATCTTCAACATGGACGGCAAAACGCTGGATGAAGGCGCAAAGTACGAGATCAGATAAAGGAGCAGTTTTGCATATGAAAGCAGACATGAGAGATAAGCTGGCAGAGTCGCTGCTGCTGTACGCAGTGACAGACAGGCACTGGCTGGGAGAAAGGACTCTGTATGACGTGGTCCGCGAAAGCCTTGACGGCGGGGTCACATTCCTGCAGCTGAGAGAGAAGGACCTTGACGATGAGAAGTTCTATCAGGAAGCGGTCGAACTCCAGGCAATGGCCAGAGAGTACGGCGTTCCGTTCGTAGTCAACGACAATGTGGATATCGCTGTAAGAATGGATGCTGACGGCGTCCACGTAGGACAAAGCGATATGGAAGCGGGCGATGTGCGCGCACTAATCGGTCCGGACAAGATCCTCGGCGTTTCAGCGCAGACGGTCGAGCAGGCAGTGCTCGCAGAGAAGCGCGGAGCTGACTACCTCGGAGTCGGTGCTGTTTTCCCTACCAGTTCCAAGGATGATGCGGACGATGTTTCCTTCGAAACACTTAAGGCCATATGCGAAGCCGTGTCGATACCGGTCGTTGCCATAGGCGGCATCACAGAGAAGAACACTCCTGAGCTTGCCGGCAGCGGTATCTGCGGCATAGCCGTGATCAGTGCCATCTACGGACAGAAAAACATTTACGAAGCAACCGCTTCGCTGAAGAAAGTAACTGAGGAAATGGTCAGGGCATGAAGAACTTCAGACGGGATATAAAAGGGGTGATCTTCGATGTTGACGGGGTCCTGCTGGATTCGATGGGGATCTGGACGGACCTCGGAGCCAGATATCTGGTGAGCATTGGAAAGACACCTGAGGAAGGCCTTGAGGAGATACTTTTCTCAATGAGCATGGAGCAGGGTACGGAGTACCTCAGGGAGCATTACTCCATCGACCTGACCGTAGAGGAGATAGGCAGCGGCCTGCAGGAGATGCTTCGCGACTTCTACTACTATGAAGTCCAGGCCAAGCCTGGTGCGAAGCAGCTGCTGCAGGCAGTAAGCGGGGCAGGCATAAAGATCACCGCGGCGACCTCAAGCCCCCGTGAACATATAGAGAGAGCTCTTGAAAGGAACGGTCTTCTCAGCTATGTGGACAGGATGTTTACAAATGCCGAGATCGGAAAGAGCAAGCACTCTCCGGATATATATGATGCGGCCGCCGGCCACATGGGGACAGCGCCGGGAGAAACCTGCGTATTCGAGGATTCTCTCTATGCCCTCAGGACAGCGGCAGCTGCCGGATACCACACTGTGGGTGTGTTCGACAGCAAGGGTGAGAGCGATCAGGAAGGGCTGAGAGGATCAGCAGAAATATATATACACGAACTGTGCGAAATAACTGCACTTTTTCAATAAAAACTGAATAAGCGGCATCCCGGGGGCACCACTCGATGTCGCTATATAAAAGTGAATGCTTTCAGCAGAAAGGAGAAAAGATGAGAAAAGCATTGACAATCGCAGGGTCGGATTCCTGCGGAGGCGCCGGTATTCAGGCAGACATCAAAACGATGACCATGAATGGGGTATACGCAATGAGCGCGATCACGGCACTCACGGCGCAGAATACCACCGGCGTGACAGGTATACTTGAAGCATCACCGGAGTTTCTCAGGAAACAGCTAGATGCAGTGTTTGAGGACATTTTCCCTGACGCAGTCAAGATAGGAATGGTCTCCTCATCCGAACTTATCGGGGTCATCGCGGACTGCCTTACGGAATACAAAGCAGTCAATATTGTCGTTGACCCTGTCATGGTGGCTACAAGCGGAGCCCGCCTGATAGAGGATACTGCGATAGATACCCTTAAGGCCAGACTGCTTCCTCTTGCAACAGTCATCACACCTAACATTCCTGAGGCTGAGATCCTGGCGGATATGACTATCAGGACTGAGGCTGACATGGAGAAGGCTGCAAAGACACTCTTTGAGCGCTACGGATGCGCTGCTCTTGTCAAGGGAGGACACAGCATCAATGATGCCAACGATGTCCTTTTCTGCGCTGAGAGCGGGGAAGCTGTGTGGTTCATGGGCAGAAGAATAGACAATCCTAATACGCATGGAACAGGATGCACTCTTTCCAGTGCGATAGCGTCCAATCTTGCCAAAGGCTGCAGCCTCACAGAGTCTGTAGAGCGCGCCAAGGCATACCTTTCAGGTGCTTTGGGAGCGATGCTAGATCTCGGCAAGGGATCCGGACCGCTGATGCATAATTACGCCCTTCCTGAAGAGTTCATAAGGGAGGTGTAATTATGACCGGGAAAAGGACTTCGGTATTTGAGAACGCGCTGATATGGTTTGGCGCGGGTGTTAGTCTGGCCGAAATAATGACAGGGACCTTCCTGGCGCCGCTCGGCTTCTCCCAGGGATTGCTGTCGATAATCATAGGTCATGTCATAGGATGCTTCCTGCTGTTTCTTGCGGGATGTATGGGTGGCAAAAGGCGAATGAGCGCCATGGAGACTGTTACGCTGAGCTTTGGTAGCAAGGGAGCGTTCCTTTTCGCAATGCTGAATGTTCTTCAGCTTGTCGGGTGGACTGCGATCATGATATATGACGGAGCCCTTGCCGCAAACGGAGCATTGCCATGCGGTCACTGGATCTGGGCGGTCGTCATAGGCGGACTGATCATGGTCTGGCTCATCATAGGCATCAAGAGTCTCGGCAAGGTGAATCTCATAGCGATGAGTGCATTGTTCATACTTACTGTCGTGCTCTCGTTCCTCATATTCCGCAGAGGCGATCTGTCTGCTGCCGCGGAGGGAGGCCTGTCGTTCGGAGCGGCCATCGAGCTCAATGTGGCCATGCCGCTGTCATGGCTTCCGCTCATAAGCGATTACACCAGAGAGGCGGAGAAACCTGTCGCTGCATCAGCCTGTTCGGCAGTGGTATACGGAGTTGTCAGCTGCTGGATGTACATAATCGGACTGGGATCCGCTTTGCTGGCGGGCACTTCGGATATCGCTGAGATAATGCTGAGCGCGGGTCTTGGGATAGCAGGCCTGATAATCATCGTTTTGTCAACTGTGACGACTACGTTCCTCGATGCTTATTCAGCCGGTATCTCCAGTGAACTGTTTTCGGAGAAGGTAGACGGACGTAAGGTCGCGATAGCTGCAGCCGCTATAGGAACAGCAGCTGCTATAATATTCCCGATGGACAACTTTACAGACTTTCTGTATCTCATAGGATCGGTGTTTGCTCCGATGATCGCTGTCATGATAGCAGACTTTTTCATCCTCAGGAGGGATCATAACGGGGAGACGGTATGCGTGAAGAACCTGATCATCTGGTTCGCCGGATTCCTTCTTTACAGAAAGATGATGACGATAGATCTTCCGATCGGGAGTACACTTGTAGATATAGCCGCAACTATACTAATATGTGTTGTAGTAGGAATTGCAGAAAAGGCTATAGGATCAAAGCAATGAAAATCTCTGATATGCTGTATGAGGCCGCACAGGATCTGTGGGGCGAAGCGGCAGAAAAATCTTTTGTAAGAGAAATGGCGGAAGGGTCCCTCGATGAGGGGCTTTTCCGCCGTTATATGATCCAGGATTATCTGTATCTGTTCGACTACATCGATACCCTGAGACTGATACAGAGCAGGACCGATGATGCGGAGATGACAGCTTTCATGGATGCAGTGATCGCGGAGACGGAGAACGAGACGTACCGTGTCCACGTCCCGCACATGAAGCAGCTCGGCGTAAGCGACGAGGAAATCAGCTGCGCTGCCAGGCTGCCGGTGATATCTGAGTACATCGGCTATATGCAGAGACAGGTGCATGATCACGGGCTGATCGCCGGGCTTACGGCCCTCCTTCAGTGCTCATGGCTGTATGCATACATATGTGAAAAGGTTGTTTCAGAACATGCGGACAGCATAGCAGCTTCTCCGTATAAGTTCTGGTTTGACGCATACACATGCAGGGAGTATCTTGAAGCAAATCAGATGTGGATCGACGTTCTCGACCGCGAAACGCAGGGCATCAGCCTTGAAACGGCAAAGATGCTGAAAGATATATTCGTGAGATGCGCTGGATATGAAAATGAATTGTGGGATGAGCTGTATTCGTAAAAAAAGGATAAGATGAAAAGGCACTTGCCGCATCGATGGGCGGCAGGTGCCTTTTCCGGATCATATTCCGTTAATTAAGTGCTACAGGATCCCAGCCGTAGTCTTTGTAATAATCAATGCCGAGTCCGTTGCTGAGTACGTAATCGTTGATCGCTTCTTTTCTGACCTTTTCATCAATGCCGTCGCCTGCAAAGTACTTCTCGTAGAGACCCGGGAATCCTTCGGTCATCTTTCTGATGCTCTCTTCATATTTATCTCCGTCTTCGGCGGCATCTATGCTTGCGATCTTATATGTGTCCCCGTCTTTGACAAGGTGGAAGCATCCCGGAACAGCCCCGCCGCTGACTGATATAAGCGTGTTGCCGTTCTTGCAGTAAGTGTCTGTCCAGAAGTATCCGAAGACAAGCAGTTCTCCGCTTACCTGCTCCTGTCTGTAAATGGTCGGAGCCGGGATAGCAACGTTCTTGCCGGCATCGTAATTCTCCTGAGAATACTCGCCTGCCAGATATTCGCAGATGACACCGATGGCCGGATCATCATCGTTGTATTTATATTCAGGCAGCCTGTTCAGCTCATCGACTTCATCTCTCATAGCATCTGTGATGCCGAGGTTGAGCTGTGTGAATACGGGTTCAGATCCCTTCTTGCCTGTCTCAGTGCAAAGCTCATATGCATGAGCGTCTTTGCTGCGGCAGACCAGAACGCTTTTGGCAAGCGTCTTCTCGTCCGAACCGGAAACGAAGGCTTTTTCGCTGTACGATCCGAGGCCGTATCCGACTATATCGTCCATTTCATTCGACTGTATGTACGCCATGTGTTCAAATGCATCCAGCAGGTGTTCGTGTTCATATGCACTGCCTGCTTCGATGAATCCATTGATCTTGTCCTTGTCATCACCAGATTCGATGCATTCCATCAGTGACACATCAGTCCCGGTCCGGCTGAGATCAAATACGTGATAGTATCCCCACGGCTCGAGGGATTCTTCAGTGTTTTCAAAATCATCTCCTGCATTCGCGGTCAGCTTTCCTCCGCTCGACTTGGTGTTGTATACGATGAGCTTGTCGTCCTGAACAAGCACATGAGTCCTTATCGTATCCGTATTGTAATATCCGCTGCAGATCGCCTGCATGTCCACAAGACCGTCCACTCTGGATTCTGCCAGATCGTATATGACAAGGCCGGTACCGTTACCGAATATCAGCATATCTGAATCCAGATAATAGATAGCCGGCGCATATACATCAAGATCCTTATGGGCGGCCGGATCACCTGTAAACACGAGCACTTCATTTGCTGTCATGTCTGTTGCCCTGCTTTCTGCTGCGTAAACGTATCCGGAAAGGCTCTGCGGGAGTTCTTCTGTCGTCGAAGAGAACCATGCGATGCCTCCGAATACCAGAACAAACGCTGCCGCTATTGCTACGATCCTTGCTGCCATGGAGCCGGATGGCCTGCTGCTCTTCTTTGAAGATTTCTTAGCTGTGACTTCTGTTCTTGCTGCCTTATCCAGTTTGTATACATCAGTGCAGGCTTCGATCCTCTGCCAGATGTCGTCCTTCTGCTGATCATCAGGTATGAGCGAATCCAAAGCTTCTTTAATAATCTTGTTCTCGTCCATATCGTTACCTCCGTGTAAGTTTGCTGAGAGCTCTTCTGGCAGAAGCGATCTGCGACCTGACTTTGCTCTCGCTGAGTTTCAGCATATCTGCTGTCTCGTTCACCGTGTAGCCTTCATAGTAGTGCAGCAGGATCATTTCTCTCTGATCCTCGGGAAGGCTCATGATGATATCCAGTGCCTCGGCCCTGATATCGCTGTCCGGCGGATCCGTACTGACGATGTCCGCCGTCTCGTTCATTCCTTCATCTACAAAATCCACGCTCTTTCGCCAGTAGCTTTTGAGTATGTCCTTGCACCGGTTTCTTGTGGTCACGATGAACCATGCTTTTTCGTGTTCGGGTGTATCAAACTGTATGCCTTTCTCGATCAGTGTCAGGAATACACTTTGCACAATATCCTCGGCGTCCTGGCTGTTCTTCATGAAAACCATCGCCGTTCTGTACACCCTGTCGACCTGCCGGTCGTATATTTCCTTGATTCTTTCTCTGTCCTGCAAAGCTGTCAGCTCCTCTGTATATGTGATACGGACCCCGGGATCCGTTTGTTTTGACGCTTACATATAGGATACGATTCCCGGGTTACAAAAATCACATCATTCGGAAAAAATTATTTATTAATTCATAAGGGCATAATTCATAAGGGCAGAAAGGGTCCCGCAACTGTGGTATACTTCTGAGGGAACGGGGACTGGACGCATATGCTCAGTCTCCTTTTGCATTGGATAATAAAAAGGAAGAACTAATGAACGCAGAAGAAACTAAGAATAATGAACAGAAGAGTCCGGAGAAAAGCTTACTGAGGCATCTTGATGACCGCATGCTTGTAAATTCATCAACGAAACTCGGATTGACAGATTATGATCCGGAAGAGAAATACGACCATGAGGAGAAGAAGTTCGGCATCAAAGAGATCGGCATAGTAATT
Source organism: uncultured Eubacteriales bacterium (assembly GCA_902786355.1). Taxonomy (GTDB): domain Bacteria; phylum Bacillota; class Clostridia; order Peptostreptococcales; family Anaerovoracaceae; genus Crickella. Next base: position 62,055 of record CADABZ010000010.1, on the reverse strand, counting down.
GCTGCAGTTGCCGGATTTATTGCGATAGCAGCACTTATATGCGCGCTTGCTCTTGGCTAACCGGTCCCTTTGACGGAGGAGAATAACAGATGAAACATCGACCTCAAAACGGGCGAAAAACGGTTGTACAAAGTGCGGACGGAATATATAATTAACCATATAACAACCGAAGATAACCCTCTTTTTCTGCATATAGGAGGTTTTATGACACTTGAACAAATGAAGACAATCAAGAAGAATTTCGGAATATCAGCGAGAGAGATATCTGAGAAAACGAATATACCTTTCGGGACCGTACAGAAGATATTCACCGGAGAGACAGCCAATCCAAGATTCAATACATTGGTTAAACTTGATGAATTCTTTGTTGATCTTTCATTGAAGTATCTCAATGAAATGCCTGAGGAAAAACTATATGCTCATGACTCACATAGATATGTACCACCTGAGAGTTCTGCGGAAGAACTTGATTATTTCGAGCTGACCCTTGGAAAGAGACAGGGGGAGTTCACTGTGTCAGATCGTGATGCTCTGCCTGAGGATATCCGCACTGAGCTGATAGATGGTTATATATTTTTTCTTGCCGCACCGAACAGAAAACATCAGCTGATTGCAGGAATAATACATGCGGATTTGCTTACTTACGCATTTGCCAATAACCATAGATGTTTGCCACAAATAGCCCCGGTGGATGTCAATCTCGATAATGACGATAAGACTATGCTGCAGCCCGATGTACTTGTGCTATGTCATGAAGACAGGGATGACAGATATGTGCACGGAGCTCCGGAGTTCGTGGTCGAGATAATATCAAAATCTTCGCGAAGAACAGACACTACAATTAAGCTGAACAAATACATGAACGCGGGCGTCAGGGAATACTGGATAGTGGATCCCTACAGTGAGACTGTTACAGCCTACGATTTCCAGAGCGAAGTCTATCCGCTCCACTATACTTTCGACGACGCAGTGCCCGTCGGCATATCAGGCGGAGAATGCGTCATAGATTTCCGCAGAATCAAAGATGCACTGATCAGACAGTTCGGATAGTAATGGCACAGATTTATTAGAGGTCTTTTCCGGTGGTCAAGCGGAAATGACGATTTGCCAATACCGGTGGCAGTAAGAATAATGTGGTGCGCCCGATTGGGAAGCAAAATCTATAAAGAAGTTCCGCTTTTTAAGATATTGAAATGATTTTTTCTTGCGGTCAGCATCCCGTCCTGCTTCATTTTACCGATCTCCTTGGAAAGAGCCGTCCGTTCTACGTTCAGATAGTCGGCCAGCTGCTGCCGGTCAAAGGGGATATCGAATTCGTCAGATCCGGTCTGCAGTGATACAGAACTCAGATAAGCCATGACTCTTCCTCTGATGCTTTTCGGAGAGGTGTGAAAACTCCTCCCTGAGAGCATCAGATTTTTTTGCATTGATATGCTCAGCATGTTAGCTGTCAGCTTTAGCCGCCAGAGGGAGGCATCGTGTCCTAAGATAGCTGCTGAACCTATTCCGAGCATCAGGACTTTGCTCTCCCGGTTAGCCACAGCATCGACAAGAAGGGCCGCATTTTCAACGATCGCATATGTCTCAGCAAATACCTGGCCCGGGGCAATATGACTCAGTATGGTTCGGTTGCCCCATATGTCATTGCTTTCAATGCGTACACTTCCTTCCAGAACCAGTCCCATCATATCAGTCGTGCTTCCCGCGTGCAGGATCACCTCATCCTTTGCATATTTTCTCTCTGCTGCACCCAGCGCGGCCAGAGCAGCATCAAGCTCATCATCCTCCATGCCGCGGAATACGACGGTTTTCTTAAGTTTTTCCTTATCCATAAAACCTCCGGCAAAGTTCGTAAAATGTGGTTATAACCACATACTTATAGTACACACTTTACTATACTGACATTGGATAAACAAGAGACAGGCAATAAGGAGGATGCTGTGATGATAAGGAAGATAATCCATATAGATGAGGAGAAATGCAATGGCTGCGGACTGTGCGCAGAGGCTTGCCACGAAGGGGCGATAGATATTATTGACGGCAAGGCAAAGCTGGTGAGAGAGCACTTCTGCGATGGCCTGGGCGACTGCCTGCCTAACTGCCCGACAGGTGCGATCACTTTTGAAGAAAGAGAGGCGCCTGCTTATGATGATCAGGCGGTAAAGCAGGAGCAGAGCCAGGCCTGTATGAAACCTGTTTCGAGGCTCGGACAGTGGCCTTGCCAGATCAAGCTCCTGCCGGCAGAGGCACCGTTCTTCGATGGAGCAAAGTTGCTGATAGCTGCAGACTGCACAGCCTATGCTTATGCTAACATGCATGAGGATTTCATGAAGGGAAAGATCACTGTCATAGGATGCCCTAAGCTCGATGCGATAGATTACAGCGAGAAGCTTACAGACATTATCAGGAACAACGATATAAAGAGCGTGACTATAGTACGCATGGAAGTTCCGTGCTGCGGAGGGTTACAGAGAGCAGCGGAGAACGCGCTGCGTAACAGCAGAAAATTCATACCGTGGCAGGTGGTCACGATCTCAAGAGACGGAAGGATCCTGGATTAGCTTTTTCGCCGGAACATATGAAGTACTATGGATTTTTTATATACAAACCCAGTACGTAACCATGGTTACGGAAAACAAAAAATAATGAATATATAATCAAATAGGGTGCGGACGTTTCTCGTAAAATGACGCGCCCCGATTTTGTATATATATGTAATAATGTGCAGATTTGTAGATTGCTGAAGAAACGGAGGGATACGATGGGGTTTGTTTACAAGACTGAAGAGTTCAACAAAGTCCTCGAACACCGATGTGATCCGTTACGACTACATCAGCCGCATCGAAGATGCAGAGCTGGAGGAACGTTCGGATTACTCCTTTAAGGAGATCCTGATACCTCTTTCAGAGACTATGTTCTATTTCACTGAGGATGAGATCAAAGAGGCAGACTATGATGCCCGTCCTGTGATCGTGCTGATGAGAAGCTGCGATATCCACGCGGTGAAGAGGCTCGATCAGATGTATACAGGAAACGGGCCGGCTAATGACTGGTTCTACGAGAGGCTCAGAGACAGAGTGAAATTTGCTCTGATCGGATGCGGAAAGGCGTGCCCGAACAGCTTCTGCGTGGACATGGGAAGCAATAAGACAGATGAGTATGTTTTCTCGATTGATATGGCAGACGGTAAGGTGTACTGCGATGTCAGGGATGATGAGCTGATGGCAGCTTTTGAAAGTGCCGGAGGAACAAAAGAGGATGTCTCTCCTCGCTATGTTACAGAGGCGGAGTTCAGGGTTGAAAGACCTGAAGAAGTTCCGGTCGAGTTGTTCAAGGATCCGATGTGGGATGAATATACCAGGCGCTGCGTCAACTGCGGCCGTTGCAACTTCGTATGCCCGACATGCACATGCTTTACCATTCAGGATATTTTCTATACGGATAACGGCAGGGTCGGCGAGCGCCGCCGCGTGAATGCTTCCTGCATGGTAGACGGATACACTGATGTGGCCGGTGGTCTGGTAATGAGAAAGAAGAACGGCGAGAGAATGAGATTCAAGGTGCTCCACAAGGTGTACGATTTCAGAAAACGCTTTGGATACGATATGTGCGTAGGCTGCGGACGTTGCGATACTGTATGCCCTGAGTACATCTCGTTTGCGAACTGCATCAACAAACTTAACGCGAGAGTGAAGGAGGTGACAGAGAATGTGTAACTGCGGAAAGAATGAATATACACCTGTTCCTTCAAAGCTTCAGGATATTATAAAACACACGGCTCAGGAATGGACTTTCAGATTTACTTACGTTGGGGATGTAAAACCGGGACAGTTTTTCCAGATCTCGATCCCTAAAGTCGGAGAATGCCCTATTTCGGTCAGCGGAATCGGACCTGATTACGTAGACCTGACGCTGCGAGCTGTAGGAAAAGTTACGGATTATCTATTTGAAAACTTCAAGGCAGGCGACAGCCTCTTCCTCCGCGGACCTTACGGCAATGGCTTTGATGTGCATGAGTTTGAAGGCGGAGAGCTGATTATCGTTGTCGGCGGTACGGCTGTTTCGCCAGTAAGAGGCGTAGTTCAGTATCTGTGTGAGACTGAAAGTGCGAAAGATGTACACATGATCGCAGGATTCAAGGATCCGGGAGAGATCATGTTCAAGGCAGACCTTAAGGACTGGGCTGAGAAGATCGACCTGACACTTACTGTCGACGGCGCGCCTGAAGGATATGAAGGCAAGGTCGGTCTGGTCACAAAATATATTCCGGACATCCCGATCAGAGACATCAGCAGGTGCAAGGCCATTGTAGTAGGCCCGCCTCCGATGATCAGGTTCTCCATGATCGAACTCGTCAAGAGAGGCCTCAGTGAAGATAACGTATGGATCTCGGATTCGAGAAGAATGAGCTGCGGGATCGGAAAGTGCGGACACTGCCGCATTAATGACAAGTATGTCTGCATCGATGGCCCTGTATTCAAGTTCTCTGAACACAAGACACTGATCGACTAGCGGGAGGTGGAATCATGAACAAGACGAGTTTAGATACTAACTTAAAGAAACTGAAGAAAAATGCCTTCCGTGTATCCAAGGTCAGAGGCGAAACCGCTTCCCGTGTGCGCTGCCCGGGCGGAGAGATCGATGTTGATTCGCTTCAGCGTGTCGTCGATATCGCCAGAAAATACGGCAAGGGCATGGTAAACATCACCAACCGTCAGGGCTTTGAGATCCCAGGAATCGATCTGGCTGATGTAGAAGAAGTAAACAAGGCTCTTCAGCTGATAATCGAGAACAGAGGCGTCAATCAGGAGGAGTATAACGGCGGATATCCTGCTTCCGGAACACGTAATGTCGTGGCTTGTCCGGGCAAACAGCTCTGCCCGTTCGCCAACTTTGATACAAAGAAATTCGCGCAAGAGATAGATAAGGCTATATTCCCGAACGATCATCACGTAAAGATCGCCTTCACGGGCTGCTCGAATGACTGCGCGCACACACGTCTCAATGACTTTGGCATCATAGGCATGAGCGAACCTCAGTACAATAAGGACCGGTGTGTCGGATGTGAGCAGTGCGTTAAGTACTGCAAAAAGAGATCGGTCGGAGCCCTCAAAGTCGTAAACGGCAAAATTGAGCGCGATGCCAATAAATGCGTAGGATGCGCGCTCTGTGTCAACTACTGCCCGACAAGAGCGTGGACAAGAAGCAAGGAAGAATACTTCCGTGTCGTGCTGCTTGGGCGTACCGGCAAGAAGAATCCGCGCATGGCAGAAGACTTTATGAGATGGGCTGATCACGATACTGTGAAAAAGGTCATCTGCAATGTTTATGCGTATCTTGATGAATATCTGGATAAAGCAGCAGTTGAGAGCAAGGAACATATCGGCTACATCGTAGACCGTACAGGATTTGAGGAATTCCTGAAATACATCATGAAGGATGTCACTCCGAATCCGAAGTGCGAGATCCAGGGACGCATATACTGGGGCGGCAAGCGCTATGATCAGGGCAATGAGCTCAGACAGTCAATGTTCCGTTTCTCCGAAAGAGAAGAGTAGTCAGAAACTGACAGAAAGGATCCTGATATGTTTAATGAAGAATTCACGGCGGCTTCCAGAGGAGCAGCCGCAAAAACTGCTCTTCTGAAGAAAAATCCGGCCGGATACTTTTTGCTGTCAATGCTGGCAGGTGCATATATCGGCTTTGGTATCCTTCTTGTGTTTACATTAAACGGAGCCCTTGCCGGAGCACCATATACTAAACTTGTGATGGGCTGCTGTTTCGGCGTTGCGCTGAGTCTTGTGGTGATAGCGGGGGCAGAATTATTTACAGGTAATAATCTGGTGATGACTGCCGGCTTACTTCGCAAGACTGTCACCGTTGCGGATGCTTTGAAGCTATGGGGAGTCTGCTGGCTCGGAAACCTTGCCGGCTCAGCGTTGCTGGCGTTGGTATTCAGCCTGACAGGACTCTACAGCGATGCGACTTTGGGCGCTATGACAGGCGCTGCAGCAGCAAAAATGACGGCAGGTTTCATACCGCTTCTGACAAGAGGCATGCTGTGTAATACTCTGGTATGTCTGGCGGTATGGTGCGGTTTCAGAGCTAAATCGGACGCCGGTAAGCTGCTGATGGTTTTCTGGTGCCTGCTGGCATTCTTTGCAACAGGGTTTGAGCATAGTATTGCAAACATGACATTGCTGACACTGGCACTTATCAACAACGGTGGTAATGAAGCGATCAGCATGGGCGGATACTGGTTCAATCTTATTGTTGTAACTTTGGGCAACATGATCGGAGCGATTTTGTTTGTCGCCCTGCCGTATCATTTTGCCTCAAAAGAAAAATAAGGTAAGAATAAAAATGTCAGTAAAAATACTTGCTAAGAATGATGAAAGTCTTAAGTCGGTACTGAAGGGCACGGCGCTTTTTACGAATCTGAGCGAAGAAGAAATACAGAGCTGTCTTGTATGCAGTAAGGCAGAAAGCATCATCTATGAAAAAGGAGAAATGATATTCTCGGAAGAGGATTATCCGGTTTCTCTACCTGTACTGATCAGCGGTTCTGTTACTCTTGGGATGGATTTCTACGACGGGAAAAGAAAAATCATCGCTATTTTTGAGAACAAGGGTGATGTTTTCGGTCATGAGTTTATCCTCATAGGACAAAGTAAATACGGAGTTTATGCGCAGGCGCAGACAAAATCACATATACTTATGATGCCGAAAGATTTTCTTGTAGGGACATGTGAGAAGAACTGCGGCTTTCATTCAAATTTGATCTCGAACATGCTGCAGCTGATGGCGCAGAAATCACTGACTCTCAACGAGCGGCTTGAGATAATGTCGTGCAGTACTCTGAGACAGAAAATAGCGAAGATGATATTGTTCAGTATCGGGGACAAATCATCCATGTCGGTTTCCATGAGCAGACAGGAAATGGCAGACTTCCTTAATACTGCAAGACCATCTCTTTCAAGAGAACTTATGAGAATGCAGAATGACGGTCTGATAACTGTTGAAGGCAGAAAGATCACAGTGAGGAATAAGCGCGCGCTGGAAGAGATACTCAACTGATCTACGCAGCCGCTCTGTCTTCGCACTTCGTGCTTGCCAGTCGCGGGCGTACTGTGTATATGACCTTCCGGCGCCTCTGCCGTCGCACTTCGTGCTCGGCAATCGGCGGGATAGGTCATCATGGTGCGCCCGGTTGAACCGGGGAATTCAAATTCTTTCAGTTGCCGGAACAAGGAACGCAATTGTCGTCAAAAACTATTTGAAAGCAGTTATCATAAACATTGGCGTCGAGGAGAAATTGGTCTGTTCCTGCAAGGTCCAGACCTTTTTCCATATATCCGCATTGACTCTGACATCCATGCCAAGCTCAGATAGTACAGCTTCGTCCCATGCAGGCCTTGTCAGAGACGACAGGGGAAGTCTGCGCGCTATATCTTCCATGAGATCAAAGTTTTCACCAATATTCTGGTCGCCAAGACCGAGTTCAGCGCTCCTTAGACGGTCAGATTCATATTTTGTTTTTGCTGAATCGTCAAACAGGTAGTTGTACCAGTTGGAATCAAAATTCAGTAATAGTCCTCCGGAGCGCAGCATCCTGCACCATTCTGAATATGCAGACTCAGGATGAGGCAGATTCCAGGTGAGATTGCGTGAAACAGCAACATCGTGTGACTCGGACTGAAAGTCAAGGCACTCGGCACTCATCTCTCTGAAATCGATTTTTTTCGCCAGATCTCCGGCGTTGTTCACAGCTTCTGCAAGCATTGCCGGAGACAGGTCCACAGCGGTTACTTTATAACCCATTTCCGCAAGCAGTATCGCGAAGAATCCCGGACCTGTGCCGATATCCAGCACGCTTATATCTTCTGCAGGTCTGTTCGGGAAATGGGATTCGATCGCTTCCCGCAAAACAGCCGACCACTTGTGCCGGCTCTCACCTGATAATTCTTCCTTATTTACATCAGAATAACTCACAGACCTCTGTGACCAGTATGAGCGGTTCTTTTCAAACAAACTAATATTATCAATCATTGCCATCTAGTTAAAAAACCCCATATGAGATCATCGGACCGTTTTTCAGAATATTCAGTGAAGCGCACTGATGGATGATTATCCCGGTTTCTTCCGCCTTAATTTCGTGAATTGTATTGCCAAAATAATCCCGTATAGTTCCAAGCAGCTCTCCGCTGAAGAATGTATCACCTGCATGATACTCAGGATACCAGCATCCTGTAGCAGGGGAGAATAGTTCACGTTCAAAAAGGGGTGTCTTGGTATATGCCGTGTGGACGCCTTTCAGCATCCCCAGATATTTCATTATATTGATCACATCAGCCTTGTCGGCATCGATTTCCTCACGTGGATACTGTGAAAGCTGTCCGCGCTCGATCAGAACACTCGGAATACCGTTGACGGATGCCATATTATATGCGCCGCCTGTCCTGCAGCGTGATCTGACGACAAACTCAGTATTGACACAAGACGCCATTGCTGCAGATTTCTCTTCGCATGCGGTATCACCTAAGAAATATACATACGGAAAAAGCTCCTCATAACCATCCCCGCTGTGAAGATCGATAAATGCATCTGCATGTCTGATAAAGGTATTGAAAATCAGATGCGCCAGCCGGTCTGAGGCTGTCCCGTTTTCATCACCCGGGAATACACGGTTCAGGTTCTTGCCGTCTTCGTACACCATGCTCATGGTCCTGTTCTCAAAGCCGGACGTATTAGCGAGCGGAACTATGATCAGAGTTCCGGCAAGATATTCCGGATCTATTTCAGAAGACAATTCAATAGCGGCCTGGATGCCGACATATTCTGCATTGTGAATGCCTGCCGTAACAAGCAAAACAGGGCCGTCCGCCGCACCCGAAATGATGACATGAGGGACATGGATCTCAGTCCCGTCAACGTGAATATGATCTTTTATGATCCTGCCCGGAGCAAGATCGTGTCCTGCGATTTTTCTGATACTCATATTTAAAAAATAGCAAAGACAGTGGTTGATCATAAGCCCCGGAGGGGGATATGCAGCGGATTTTTTGTGAAAAAAATCCCGCAGATATCCCCCCACCCGGCTTGTTAGAGACTTTTAACGGTCTTAATCTATTAATGTAATGAAATGATTTCAGGAAGGATAAATCATGAGTGTATTGTCCAGTATTCCATTTGAAAGTGAATCCGGAAACATCAAGACTGCAGTAACTTCGTACTGGTCGAAGAGGGCCGGCTCTTTTTCTGCACATAAGCATGATGAAGCTCACAGTTACAAGGCGGATTTGTGGAGACGTGAGCTTACGGAAAGACTGCCTGAAGGAGATGGCCTCAGAATACTTGATGTTGGCTGTGGTGCAGGCTTCTTCGAGATGGTGCTGGCACCTTGCGGATACAGGGTGACAGGCATCGACCTGACGCCTGATATGATTTCGCAGGCAAAGCAGCTTTGCGGAAGACATCACGCATCAACAGCTGAATTCTATGTTATGGATGCCGAGCATCCGGATTTTCCTGATGGATTCTTTGACGCTGTCATTTCACGCAACCTCACCTGGACGCTCCCTCTCCCTGGTGAAGCATATAGAGAATGGCACCGTGTGCTGAAACCCGGAGGCGTACTCCTGAACTATGATGCTGAGTACGCCAAAGGGTTCCACAAATATGACCAGAAGGAGAATCTGGCGCATGAGAAGGTGGATGACGCTCTGGTTGAAGAGTGCCACGACATATATCACATGCTGTCAGTCAGCACCCTCGACAGACCGCAGTGGGACATTCAGATACTTAATGACATAGGCTTCCGCGAAGTGGAGGCCGACAGAGCAGCTGGCGACCGGCTGTATGCGGTAAAAGATGAGTTTTACATGCCGGACAGGATGTTCTGTATCAGAGCGGTCAAGTAACGTCGTATTAACCGGAAGGCTTTCCGGCTGATAATAAACAACTATCATTGGAGGTCAATCAAAATGAAGAAGAAACTGGTAGTGCTTTTCTTAGCTATATGCATGACCCTGTCTATGGCGGCATGCGGAAGCAAGGACGGCGGATCGGCAGACGGGAGCGGCTCGGGAGACAACATCCTGAGAACAGCCGCATCTTTCGCTTATCCTAGCCTTGATGTGCATAAAGAGTATTATGGATGGTATACATCGATCTACGGACTCTCTGAAGCACTGTTCAAGTTCGATGAGAACGCCGTTGCGGTAGACTGTCTGGCAGAGGACGCTGTAGCGGACGGGACTACATGGACGATCACACTTAAAGACGGTGTTTGCTTCTCAAATGGAGATCCGCTCACGCCGGACATGGTAATCAAGAATATCCAGAGGCTTGCAAAAGTTAACGAAAGATTTGCTTACATGGGCGACTTTGACTGGAAGGCAGACGGAGACAATAAGATCGTGGTAAATACAGGCAAAGATGTATATCCGATGCTCAAGAACGACCTTGCCAGCCCGGAATGCGGAATGATCGACCTCGACGCGACTACAGATTTTGACAAAGATCCCATCTGCACAGGTCCGTTCGTCATCACAGAGTTCAACCCTGAAGGCGATGTAACGGTGGCCCGCAATGATAAATACTGGGGTGGAGATGTCAAACTGGACGGAGCGGTCTTCTACTACATGCAGGAAGATGATCCTAAGCTCATGGCTATGCAGAGTGGTGAGATCGACTGCTACAACAGCGTATCCTCCGGAGCTCTCGAAGTATACGAGAAGGACCCTGACAAATATCATGTTGAATCCGTTGCCGGTACAAGGCTTCAGTACTACATCCTCAATGAGAACAGACTCGATGATGCCGTAAGAGAGGCGATCAACCTGACAGTGGACAAGGAAGCAATCGCAGACTATCTCAAGGGAACAGTCAGCGCAGCTAACTCACCGTACCCTGACAGTACGGCATACAGCAAAGTCAGCATTCCTGCAGTTGACACAGAGAAGGCTAAGAAACTGCTTGAGGAAGACGGATACACACTCAACTCTGAGGGCATTTATGAGAAGGACGGACAGCCGCTCAAGGTCAACATTGCGTACTATGCAGCACGTTCACTCGACACTCTGGCTGTACTCATGCAGGAGCAGCTTAAGGCAGTTGGCATTGATTCTTATCTGACAGTTGAGGAAGATCCTGACTCGACATATATTGCTACAGCAGACTTTGACATCGCTCTGTACTGCATGATCTCCGATAAATGCGGTGACCCGCAGTACTTCATCGATTCCACGCTTGCAGATGGCGCATACTACAATGTAGGCGGATTTGAAAGCGCTGAGTGCGAAGAAATGATACAGCAGCTCAGGACAGAGGTCGATCCTGACAAGAGAGCTGATCTCGCCAACAAGATAATCCAGATCGCGATTGACGACAACGCATTCGGTTATGTCGGCCTTTTCAACCACACAACAGTAATGAAACCGGGAGTCAGCGGATTTGCCGAGAAGATCCCGTTCGACTTCTACGGAATAGACGCGAATACAGTAAAATAAACACCATCAGACAGAAAGGAAGCAGTAAAGCCTTACATCAGTGAGCATGAAAAAACAGATAGCTAAAAGAATAGCGGAACTTATAGTGATACTGATAGTTCTGAGCTTCCTTACATTTTTATTGATGTATCTGGCACCGGGAGACCCTGCGGAGAAAAGGCTTTCTTCGCAGGGCGTTGCCGTTACCAAGGAAGTGCTGCAGGCAGAGCAGGAGAGAATGGGACTGCTCCGCCCGTTTATGGTGCGCTACGGAGAATGGTTCGGCGGCATCCTGCACGGAGACTGGGGAGTCTCTTTTAAAGATGACATGCCTGTTGCACCAAAGCTCGCAGCAGGACTTAAGAATACGACTATTCTGGCTCTTGCCAGTCTTATCATCTCGCTGATCGTTTCTGTCCCGCTGGGGATAGCCTCGGCTGTGAAGAAGAACAGCATACTCGATCACATAGTCAGGCTGCTGTCCTTCATTGGCAACGCGCTCCCTAATTTCCTCATATCCGTTCTGCTCATGTACTTCCTGTGCATACAGCTCAATCTTTTCCCTGTAGTGGCGAGCGGAAGTGTACAGGGGCTGTGCCTGCCTGCTCTGTCACTGGCCATACCGATGGCCGGAAGATTCACCCGTCAGATAAGAACGGAAACGATGGAGCAGCTTGAACAGGAGTATGTAACAGGCCTGCGTACGAGGGGCGTCAGAGAAAAGGACATCCTGATACATAATGTTTTCCATAATGCTTCAGGGCATATATTCACGATAGTCGCCCTTCAGATAGGAACTCTTATGGGCGGAAGTGTCGTGATCGAGACGATATTCAGGTGGCCCGGCATCGGCAAGCTGGTGATGGACTCAATTAACGCCAGGGACTATCCGACGATAATGGGATTCGTGCTTATAATGGGTACGATATATGTAGTGATCAACTTTATTTCCGACGTGCTGTATCACGTGCTGGATCCGAGAGTGTAAAAGAGTGAAGAAGAAAAAAGCAAAACTCAGAAAACGCGTAATAATAGCTGTGGTATTCGCTGCGATACTTGTTCTGATCGCAACATTTTCCGGAGTGCTGGCGCCGAATGACCCGTATGCCACAAACTCTGAGCTGATCAGACAGGCGCCGTCAGCGGCATACCTGTTCGGTACCGACAATCTCGGGCGGTGCGTATTTTCGCGTGTCCTTATCGGTGCAAGGACAACTATAGCTTCGACCTTCTTCCTTGTTGCTGTTTCTTTTCTTATAGGCATTGTCGTTGGTATGCTGTGCGGTTTTTACGGCGGTATCGTTGATGACATACTTATGCGAATAGCCGATCTCATGCTCGCTTTTCCGCAGATGGTAGTCGCCATTGCAGTTGCGGGTATCCTCGGAGGAGGGCTCGGAGGAGCCATGATCGCGCTTGGGATCACGATGTGGACTTCTTTTGCGCGACTGGCGAGAAGCCACACTTTATCTATCAAAAACGAACCTTACATAACTGCGGCCAGACTCCAGGGGAAGAGCGGGCTGCAGATTATGATGACACATATAATGCCTAATATCCTTGAACCGGTGCTGATCAACGCACTGACTCAGATCGGTACTACGATGATCGGCATTTCCGGACTTTCCTTCCTGGGGCTCGGTGTAGTTGCTCCCCAGGCAGAATGGGGGTCGATGATCAGCGAAGCGAGGGCATACATACAGATCGCTCCATGGGCAGTCCTGTTCCCGGCGGCTGCTACTGTAATTACGATAGTCGTCTTCAACTATCTTGGCGACGCGGTAATGGAATACCGCAACGCGGAATAGGGGTGCAGCCATGAGTGAGTATTTGCTTAAGATAGACAGACTCAGCGCATCGTACGGAGATGACGATATCGTCAAAGATGTGAGCTGCGGGATCACGCCTGGCGAGATAGTGTGCATCGTTGGTGAGAGCGGCAGCGGAAAATCTACGCTGATCAAGGCCATTCACGGCATGAGTGAGCTCAGGATCACAGGCGGCAGCATCTTTTTCGGCAATGAAGAAATATCTTCCCTGACCGTGAAGGAAAGGAAGAAACTGATGGGGTCGGAAATCGGGCTTATTCCGCAGGATCCGGGCTCGTCGTTCAACCCGATAAGAAAGCTGAGCGCACAGTTCCGTGAAGCCATGGCGGGTCACGGAATGGCGTATGATGAGGACAGGATAGACGGGTTGCTGAAGAAGATAGGCCTTCAGCAGGGTAAAGCGGTTCTGGGAAACAGACCATTTGAATTGTCAGGCGGAATGAACCAGAGAATAGCGATAGCTGCGGCCATGCTCTTTGAGCCAAGACTTCTCCTGTGCGATGAGGCCACTAGTGCGCTCGATGTAACTACGGCAGGAGCGGTAGTGGATGAGCTCCTGAAAATACGCGAATCAAGAGGTACGGCAATACTTCTGGTTACACACCATCTTGGTATAGCCAGGAGAATGGCTGATAATATAGGGATAATGAAAGACGGCAGACTGATCGAATATGGAAATACAGAGAAAATATTCGACGCGCCGGAAAATGAGTATACGCGAAAGCTGATAAGGGATGTTCCGAGACTGAAAAAATGACCATATTGTCAGGGAAAGATCTGAATAAAGAATACGTAAACCGTGACCGCAGTGTCAGGCCTCTTCAGCATGTGGACTTTGAGCTGAATCAGGGGGAGATACTCGGCATAGTCGGCGAGAGCGGGAGCGGCAAGAGCACCCTGCTCAAGGTGATCAGCGGCATTGAGAAGCCTGACAGCGGCAAGCTTTATCATATGGGGAAAGAATATACGGGGCAGGGTCCTGAAAAGACAGGGAAATTCCTGCAGATGATATTCCAGGACGCGTATGGGTCTTTCGATCCGAGAATGAGTATGGAAAGATCGCTGAAAGAAGGTTCTGATGAGAGCCGTGAAGAGATACTAAGAGTGATAGGCGAGGTCGGACTGACCGAAGGGCTGCTGGGCCGCCGTCCGCGTCACCTTTCAGGTGGGCAGTGCCAGAGAATGTCGATAGCAAGAGCTCTTCTCTCTCACGCAGGAGTGCTGCTGTGCGATGAGATAACCAGCGCACTGGATGTGACGACACAGGCCCAGGTGATCAAACTGCTCATGGAGATCAGAGATAAAGAGCGGATTTCCATCGTGCTCGTTTCGCATGATCTGGCGCTTGTAAGCATGATCTGCGACCGGATAATGGTAATGAAAGACGGAATAGTTGTTGACAATGGAGAAACCGCAAAGGTCATTTCTGAACCATCATCTGACTACACACGCAAACTGCTGGAAAGCGTCATTACGGTTTAACTGTCGCCAAAAGTGTCGTCAAATGAAAAACTGAAACCCTGTAACGCAGTGATTGCAAGGGCTTCAGCGATTAGCTTTGCTGGTGCGCCCGGTTGAACCCTGAAACCGCTGTAACGTAGTGAAATCAAGCGCTTCAGAGATTTGAAAAAACAGGCAAAAATCGGAACGATGAACACAGGGGAATACAGATCCTTTCAATAGTCGGAACAAGGAACGCAATTGTCGTCAAAAAAATATAGAGTTGACGGAAGTGAGGACTATTATTCCGGGAATTATGACCATTTTTCATAACCGCGATTCCTGTCGATGCAGCGGATGCTAGCTTATGATGACGCAATGGATAAAGCTGCAGGTATGAAGTAGGAGAGAGTGACGATAATCATTATCTTACAACGCCGGAGATCATCAGCGAGCATAAGTCACGGGACCTTATTAAGAAGATTGATTTCCTGGCTAGCAACTACGAAGCAATGCTGCTGCACAGCCAGGTGCGGATCACTGGCAACTCAAAACAGTCCAAGCTGAATCATTCTGTATAGCTTGTAAGAGTACAGATAATTAAAAGTGAACTCAGAATCTTTAATATCGAAGTCAAAGATATCTTTGATTCGATTGATACGGTATGAAGCTGTATTTCTATGGATAAACAGATCTTCAGCAACGCCGTCGGGTTTGTAATGGTGACAAATATAGCTTTTCAATGTTTCTACATATTGTGTGCTGTTTTCTGAATCATACTTGAGCAATAACAGGAATTCTTTGCTGTAGTAATCCTCTGGGTGCGATGTAATGTCATTGTCCAGCATTGCAATGTAGAATTTGTATTGATTGTAGAACGCATAGCATTGCTTCGGATCTAATTTGGCAGAGATATGCAACGCAGACAGACACTGATTGTAGTATTTCAAAATGTCATAAAATGAATGACCTTCATCACTGATCCCGATATGTATGGAAAAGTCGCTCAGAACGCTTTTGTTTCGCTCCAGAATCTCTCTGATGGGCTCTCTTGTCATTGAAGTGTCTACAACTACGATCACGTCCCCCTTGTAACTTGCTATTCTGGAGAACGGGAACATACTCATAATATGAGACCGGAGGAACTCACTGTTATAGTCATAGTTTGTATATGACATGATATTGAATACCATAACCTGATATGAAGAGAAGATAGTTGTGTTTGTCTGTGCCAGCCTTGCACGCAGGTGTTCAGGTGAGATGATTTTCTTCTCCAGTAAATCAATGAGAATACCATCAAATATACTTTGTGCGTTGCTGCGATTGATCCGGTTGGCTGTTTCCAGTTCCTTTGCAACAGATCTGCTGATCAGGCGATAAAGCTGAAGGTTCATGCTTTCAAAGGAATACAGTGCTTCGATTGCAATCAAATATCCAAGGTGCTTTCCGTTAAAATAAAGTTTGGATAAACATCTGCGGAGCGGACTGGTATTGCAATGAATCTTGAAGGGCTCATCTGAGTCAGGTGCATTACGAACTCCCTCAATTTCGTTAAAGCCTGCAATATATTCGAACGAGCAATAACCACGCTCAATGTTTTTGCGCCATTGCTCGTCATTGACATCGAAACATGTGGAGTAAGCGATAATATTGTAACTGATGTCGATGACGATCAGAGGATTATGGATCAGCTGTGCTGCATCATTAAGGATCTCAGACAAATTGCTTTTATAAAGGACAGAATGAAACAACTGGAAAGAATCGTTAAGAAGCATATTCCCTGTACTCGGAACGGTTCCGATAACTGCGAGTTCAAGCTGGTCAAATGATGTCTCTTTCGGATATTCAATGATGCAATTATTCGAATCATCAGGGATGTAAAAATGATCAATGTCGCGAATAAGAACCAGTACAGTGTTGCTCAGATACTGAAGCGTTGTCTGGACTTGAGATTCCATGCCATAATAAAGGACATTTGGTTCGAACTTTGTATTGCTTTGTATTTTTTGCACAGTACTATATTGGTAGTTATTAACATCTCCTGTCAAAACGATAGGGGAAAAACCACTGGTATGAAGCAAAATTTCATTTACACAATTCATATAATACGCTCTTCCTAATATATTTTTTTAATTACTATACTACATTATATAACAAGCCGTCTGCTCCCTGCATTGTGCTGCTAATACAATGCAGGGAGCATAATTGTGCCGGCAGAACAAAAGAAAAATACTTCTTGTTATTGATGATACAACCACAATCATTTATTTAATTGTCTGGAACATACTAAAGCAGCTTCATCTTCATTAGAATAATTACGTGGATATGACTATTTGACATATACAATCCAGGACTCATTATCGTAAGGGAGGTGTAAGATGAAATTTCCAAGTTTATTTCAACCAATTCAAATTGGATCAATGACAGTACGCAATCGTTTTGTTAAGCCGCCAATGGGATCGAACACTGCTGAGGATGACTGCTCAGTCGGACAGCGCATGATCGATTACTATACAGAGGCAGCAAAGGGTGGATTTGGACTCATAACCATTGAGGTCACGGCTGTATCACCTACAGGAAATGCCATCATTCGACAGCCAGGTCTCTATGATGACAGGTTCATTGATGGTTACCGCAAACTGGCAGACTCGATACATGCTCACGGCGCCAAGATGTCAGTACAGCTGCATCATGCAGGACGTCAGACAATGTCAGCTGTGATTGGCGGCCAGCAACCTGTCGCTCCATCGCCTCTTCCATGCCCTTTCTGCCAGGAAATCCCTCATGAATTGACAACGGAAGAAACATATGAGATGATCCGAAATTTCGTTGATGCTGCTGAGCGAGCAAAAAAAGCGGGAGCAGACGCGGTAGAAGTTCACGGTGCACATGGATATCTGATAGCAGAATTTATGTCGGTCTATTCAAACCGCAGAACAGATGAGTTTGGAGGCAGCTTTGAAAACCGAATGAGATTTCCGAGACTGATTGTGGAAGGAATCCGTGAGAGGCTTGGAAATGATTTTCCAATCATATTCCGTATGAGTGGAGAAGAGAAGACCCCTGCAGGCAGAGGAATCGCTGAGTCTCGTGCAGTGGCCCGGGTTATGGAAGAAGCAGGCGTAAATGCAATGCACGTTGCAGCGGGTGCGTACGGGAGCCTTGAATGGATCTGGGGATGCTATGACTCTCCTCTGGCATATATGGCAAAGTTTGCAGAAGAAGTTAAGAAATCTGTCAGTATTCCAGTTATCGCTGTAGGGCGCATCAATGATCCTTATATTGCTGAAGAGCTTGTTGCTTCCGGCAGAGTTGACATGGTATCTATAGGCAGACAGTCCATAGCTGACCCGGCATTTCCTAACAAGGCTTACGCCGGTAAGCTTGATGAGATTATTCCATGCGTGGGATGCCATCAGGGATGTTCGCAGGAGATGCTGCTTGGAAACTGCATCACATGTATTGCGAATCCGACAGCCGGTGGATACACAGGTTCGAGAAGAATCGTTCCTGCTGAAACAAAGAAAAAGGTTACCGTTGTTGGAGGCGGTCCTGGAGGACTTGCTGCCGCATGGCTTCTGACAGAGCGCGGACATGAGGTTGAACTTTATGAGAAATCTGAAGTATTGGGCGGACAGTATCGTATTGCAGCCCTCCCGCCAACCAAAGGAGACCTTGCTAAAGCGATTCGTTTTTATATCAACAAGTGTGAAAAAAATGGTGTCAGGATCCATCTCGGCTCAGAAATGACAGCAGAATCTATACTTGAAGGAAAGCCGGATGCAGTCATACTCGCTACAGGTGCAGTTGCATTAAAACCTAGAATCAAGGGTATCGACAATCCTGCATTTGCCGAAGCAACTGACATCCTTGAGGGCAAGGCTGTTGCAGGAAGAAAGGTCCTGGTTGTCGGAGGCGGCCTGGTAGGTCTCGAAACAGCAGACTATCTTGGAGACTATGGTAGAAAAGTAGATGTTATAGATATGATTCCAGAGATTGGCACAGAAGTTAATACCATGGTCAAGATCAATATGATGCGAAGGATGGAACAGAATAAAATCGGCATACATCCGGGAACTAAAGTAATTGAGTTCACTGATGATGGAGCTATTTGCGAGTGCAATGGAGAGAAAGTGGAATACACCGGATACGACACTGTTGTTTTGGCAATGGGCAGAAAAGCGAACAATCCTTTGGAAGCAGAATTAAAGGATAAAGTTGAAGTCCATGTCATAGGAGACGCAGTAGAGGCAGGCTTTGTACTTAGAGCAACTCATGGAGCTGCAGAGGTCGCTCTCGGCCTCTAGAAACTATTCCTGTTGTTTGTCCGGATATGGATAGATGCGATTGGTATTCTGGAAGACATTATATGGCCGGGTATTACCTTAGCGGGTAACGCCCGGCTTTTTACATGCTCGAAGCTCGGAGTTTCGATCCCGGCTTGGATGACGTGGATCGAAGATTTGATGATATGCCGTAGAATCAACATCTGATGGGAAATGTAGGTTTTCGTAAATCGTCCGAAAACCCATACAGACCAATTTAGGCCTTGTACAGACTTACATAATTGTCGTCAACGTTTTTCTAGGCTTTTGAGGCGTTTTTTCCTCAAAAATCGCACATTTGCATTGATCCTGAAACGCAGTATTTGCAAGGGTTATACGGTTTTTCGTATGTGTGACCAGCCAATTATGCGAGAAAAAATGTGCGACAAAAACTGTCGTCAAACTGTCGTCAAAATTGTCGTCAAATGAAAAACTGAAACCCTGTAACGCAGTAATTGCAAGGGCTTCAGCGATTTGTTTTGCTGGTGCGCGCGGCGGGGATCGAACCCGCGGCCTTCTCATTCGGAGTGAGACACTCTATCCACTGAGCTACGCGCGCATATAACTGATTCATGAAGTTGTTGAAATTACTAAGTTTTGCTTCTCGTAAAAACAACTGCACGTCTCATTTTATTAATAATAGCGTGTCTCATTTGTCTGTTCGAAACGCTCTACTAAATTTACACTTGTGACGCTATCTAGTCAAGAATCATTGAATAATCATTCTTCTTCCGTCTGTCCTCCTGACATTCCTAACAGTTGTTTATAGAAATAATGATGCGGAAAAGATGGAAGCTGCGAGTTGCGCATACTCAGTATGGTAAAACCCCGCCTCTGGAGGATTGGTCCGGATGGCGGGGTGTGTCGCAATGCTGATATGTTGCTGCCAATCAGGACAGCATGTTGTTTCTTGTATGCAGCTCGCTCCTTGTAGTCAGCTCACTGTTTCTTGTACTCGTCTTTGCGCGGGCGTCCCATGAGGGCCTCGAGAGCGTCCTCGACTTTGATCGTGCCCTGGATGACGTTGTAGATCGCTTCTGTGATAGGCATTTCGACGCCTGCGCGTTTTGACAGTTCGTAAGCAGCTTCTGCTGTGAACATTCCCTCAACGACCATTCCGATCGACTTGCGGGCTTCTTCAGGATCCATGCCCTGGCCGATAAGGCGTCCGCACCTGAAATTTCTCGAGTGCATGCTGGTGCAGGTAACGATCATGTCGCCGACACCGGAGAGACCTGCAAAAGTCTCAAATTTTGCGCCGAGGGCTATTCCGAGTCTTGTCATCTCTGCGATGCCGCGAGTCATCATAGCTGCTCTGGTGTTGTCGCCGAAGCCCATTCCGTCAATGATGCCCGAACCGACAGCCATGACGTTTTTGACGGATCCTGCGAGCTCCATTCCGAGCATGTCTGTGTTGGTGTAGATCCTGAATCTGTTCGTGGAGAAAAGGTCGCTTATGGATCTTGCGGTGCGCGGATCTCTCGACGAGACGGAAACAGCGGTCGGAACGCCGATGCCGACTTCTTCAGCGTGCGAAGGTCCGGAGATGCATGCGTACCTGTTCATGTCAAAACCGACTTCCTCGGCTACCTCAGACATGCGCATAAGCGTCTTCTGCTCGATGCCCTTGGCGATATTCATAGCCAGAGCGTCTTTTTTGATAAAAGGCATTGCAGCCTTAAGAGCGCTGCGGAAATGCTGTGCCGGAAGTGAGAAAACGATCACGTCCGCATCTTCAAGTGCAGCCTGGTTATCTGTGTAAAAATGATAGTCGCCGCTGAGTTTTACGCCTGGCAGATAGTCGACGTTCTCCATTGCGGACTCCATGCGGTCAAGATGGGCCTTGTCGATGTCGAAGATGTTGACTCTGCAGCCTTTTGCTGCGACGATGGTCGAAAGAGCAGTGCCGAAGCTGCCTGCGCCGATGAAGGTTACTGTTGCCATGGTGTAATTCTCCTTGTTGTATTTTATATATGTGTCAATATGAGTATATGTGTTAGTGCTTCAGAGAGCTGATGACGGTTCTCTGTATTGTGTGCCAGAGAGCTGATGACGGTTCTCCGTATTGCGTGCCAGAAAGCTGATAGCAGCTCGCCGCAATTATACATTCTTTTCGGCAGAGAGACAATGGCAGGATGGGAACAGCGTGCATCTTCAGCAAGAGTCTGCATAAGCATGAACGGGCACGGCCATATAACTGGTTATGTGCAGTGCTGTTGTGGTACAATATCTGGCATGGAGCAGACTTTATATCTTGTAAGACACGGGCATACCATGGGAACTCAGAGCGAGCTTATGTACGGCAACACTGAGCTTCCGGTCACATATGAAGGCCTAAGCGAAGTCGCTGATTTTGCTGCGCAGGGGATCTATCCGGATCCGGAGGGCGCAGCTGTATACACTTCCGGAATGGTCAGGGCGCTTCAGACCCTTGCAGTCATGTACGGAGCCGATCCGGACAGTGCTTTTGTCAGCATGGAAGAGATATACCCGGAGCGGACGGATAATGTAAAATCCGCGGCCGCGAAGATGGATTCGCTCTGCCGTGTGCCGCACATGACCGAGCCGCTGCTCCGCGAGATCAATCTCGGCAGTTTCGAGATGAAGACCGTCAGCGAGGTGCTTTCGGATGAACGCGGAAAGGCCTGGCTGGAGGGACGGCTGCAGGATCCGCAGTTCGAAGGCGGTGACAGCATGAGCGGTTTTGCAAGAAGAGTTGAGCAGGGCATACGCAATGTGATCGACGAGTCAGCCGGCCGCGGTGACGATACCATGATCGTCGTCATACACGGAGGCGTCATCGCTCATATACTTGACAGCTTTTTCCCGGGCACATATTCCAATCTGTGGGACTGGACGCCTCAGCCGGGGACGGGCTATGAGATCAGGCTGATCGACGGAGCGCCGCAATCCTGGAAACCGGTCGGAAAGACAGGCTTCAGGGTCGTGCCAATGAAGTAGGAGCCCAGGATACGGTCGAAACGATTGGCTTTGGACAGTGCGCTCATACGGCAAGACGCGTTCGATGTTCGAGAAAATGACTTTTTTCAAAAACTATACAAAAACTAATCAATTCGGAAATATATGTAGAAAAAATGAGCTGCATTTCGATCGTTATTTTTATTCATCACTGGAGCTAAGACAATCGTATAACGATCGATATTGATGATTCGAAAAAAGCCTTGAAAACACGGCGTTTTACAGTTACATCATCACGTGCTTATTTTTCCCGCGAAGAGACTGCAGACGGAGGGGTCGTGATTTCGAAAAGCAGCTCTGGAAAACTCTACATATATCAAAAATTTGCATAGAAATTGTATAGTTTCAGAAAAAACTCCTCCTCATTCAGGAGCGATGAGAGCATGGCAGTGAATAGATATGCGGCCTGACGAGTTTTTATTCGTTGCAGGCTCAAAATATGTCAAAATGCTTATAAATCTTAATCAGAACGCAATAGAATATATGAACAGGCTTGGCTTTCGCGACGCGGTGCTGATGGCTGAGAAGTTCACGACCTGATGCGATCCTCCGAGGATGGAGGTGTCGGTAAGTTTTACTGACGGGACAGTGGATCTGAATGCAGACCGCCGCGAAGGCACAGGCGGGAGTTGTGCAGGAGCCACCGGGGCAAAAGATTCCGAAAAGCCTGACGGGAAGTATATTATAGAAGAAACTGTGCTCGGGCGGGTGTGGATCCCGCGCGAAGGCCTGATCATCACGCCGCCGGCCGCGATCAGATATGAGAAGTATCCGTGGATGGAGAAATTCGAGTTTGACGGGATCAAGGCGGCTCCGGCAAAGCGCAAGGGTATAGGCACCAAGGGAGCTAAGGCTTTTGTAAAATCACTTTCCACCATCTATTCCGGCGCATACGACGACTACCGCGAGTACGGAGGAGACGAAGCCTTCGATGCGAAAGCGTATTTTGCACACGCGGCAGATCACTTCGCAGAGTTGGCCGCATCGGGAGAGAAGAGCGTGATGGTCCGCAAATTCTGCGGTTTTGGAGAGAATATGTGGCGCGAGGGAGACCGGCAGATGCTCGGTATCTGCATGGAGATCCTGATCCCGAGACTCAGAAGCGGAAGCATCAGCGAGACATTTGACAAGACCATCACTGATGAATTCAGGGAATATATAGGGAATATATAACATAAGGAGGGGCAGATCAAAATGGCTGCAGGCAAGAAGAGCAGAGAGGTGCAATTCACTCTCAATGACGAAGATTTCAAGATGTTCGGACGCTACAGGATACTGTATACCGATCAGGGCCACAGGATGGTAAGAAGGCAGAGACTGACTTACATCATTTCCGGTGCGCTTATGGCAGGCCTTTTCACGGTTTTCCATGTAGATAAAACGTTCACTATCCTCATGTACATCATTGCGGCTGCAATGGTGGTAGTCGGCATCTTTTTCGCTGAGTCGATAGTGCTCAGACAGCAGGATAAGGTGATCGCAGCAACGGAGAACAGTGCAGAGAGAGTGCACGCTGCCAACAACAGGATCAGATTCGATGAAGAAGGCTTCACGACATATGCAGCCGGGGATGAGCAGCATTTCGACTATAAGGATGTAAAACTCGTGGATCTGACGGACAAGGCTATATACACCTGGCTAAGCGATACGATGATCATGCCGATACCTCTTCACGCATTCAAGAACATGTCCGAGATGAAAGAGTTCAACAAGTGGCTCAAAGAGCGCGTTGAAGCTTGCGGAGGATCGACCGGGCAGAACTAGTCACACTTGTACTTTGTGAAAAACAACAAAAAATTATCC
The DNA here is from genome assembly GCA_902786355.1 of uncultured Eubacteriales bacterium. Classification (GTDB taxonomy): domain Bacteria; phylum Bacillota; class Clostridia; order Peptostreptococcales; family Anaerovoracaceae; genus Crickella. Next base: position 38,190 of record CADABZ010000010.1, on the reverse strand, counting down.
GGTTATTGTTGACAATGTGTGCAAATAGGCTTATATTATCAGTCAAGCGGAGCTGATCCGCAAACTCATTCTATGAAAGGAGCACATTCACATGAATAGACAGAGCATGATGATGAACATGGGAATGATGGGCATGTGCATGTGCAGAGCCGATGGATAGCATAGGATGAGGTCATAACGAAGCCAATACTATGAGTTTTCTCATGCAGTATACCAGGGGCAGGTCGTTAGGACCGGGCCCCTGTTTTTATTGGAGGACAGCAGAATTGAGTGATCATATAATCAGTCTTCAGGGAGTGACCAAAGAATTCGACACCAAGAACGGTAAAGTCGTTGCTCTTCGGGGTATAGACCTGGATATAAGCAGAGGCGATTCATACGGGATCATCGGTCTGTCAGGAGCCGGCAAGTCGACCCTTGTAAGGACGATCAACCTGCTTGAGCAGCCGACAGAAGGCAAAGTGATATTCGACGGCAATGTCCTGACGGGGATCAGGAGCAAAGACCTCAATATCCAGCGGCGCAAGATCTCGATGATATTCCAGCAGTTCAACCTGCTGATGCAGAGGGACGCGATCGGCAACATCTGTTTCCCGATGGAGATCGCAGGAGTCCCCAGGGCAGAGGCGAGAGCCAAGGCCGAAGAACTTCTCAAGGTAGTAGACCTTGAGGACAGAGCGCACTCGTATCCGTCACAGCTATCAGGCGGACAGAAACAGAGAGTAGCGATCGCAAGAGCTCTGGCATCAGACCCCGAGGTGATACTCTGCGACGAAGCTACATCGGCTCTCGACCCCAAGACTACAAGGTCTATACTGAAGCTTCTGAGGCAGATCAACGAAGAACGCGGCATCACCCTGGTAGTGATCACCCATGAGATGAATGTCATCAAGCAGCTCTGCAACAAGGTCGCAGTGATAGAGAATGGCGAGATCGTAGAGCGCGGTGATGTGCAGGAGATCTTCGCAAAGCCTAAGACTCGAGCAGCGAGGAAGCTTTTCTTCCCTGCCAGTGAGGAAAGGGAGACACCGGGGATCAAAACGGCTACGAGAAACAGGCTGAGGCTCGCGTTCAACGAGAAGACAGCTTACAAGCCGATCATATCCAACATGATCCTCGAAACAGGAGCGCCGGTCAATCTGCTGTACGCCAACCTGGATGCGCTTCTCGATGAGCAGAAAGGCCAGATGGTCATCTGCCTGTCAGATGACAAGGATGCGGCGGAGAGGCAGAAAGCATACCTGATACGGGAAGGAGTGGATTTTACAGAGATCCCCGAGGAGTCAGATTACTACGACTATCCACTGCACGGATTCAGCGAGGAGGTGACAGAGTAATATGGATACGCACACACTTATCACACTGCTCGGCGAAGAGACCGTCAAGACACTGCTGATGACTCTGGTCGGAACTCTTGTATCGTATCTTATAGGCCTCCCGATCGGAGTTTCACTGATCATCACATCGCCTAACGGGATCAAACCTATGGGACTCTACAACAAGGTGATGGGCTTCATAGTGAACGTTATAAGATCGGTACCGTTCCTGATCCTGATGATAGCTCTCATGCCATACATCCGCAAAGTGATCGGGACAGGTATAGGGCCAAAAGCTATAACGGCAGCCCTGATAGTAGCGGCAGCACCGTTCGTAGCGAGGCTCGTGGAGCAGTCCCTGATGGAAGTCGATCCGGGAGTGATCGAAGCAGCCCAGGCAATGGGAGCCGGCACTTTCCAGATCATATGGAAAGTCCTCCTGCTTGAAGGCAGGCCATCACTTCTCAACGGGGCTGCTGTAGCAATGATCAACATCCTCGGGTATTCAGCCATGGCAGGGACAGTCGGAGGCGGAGGCCTCGGCGACGTGGCGATAAGATACGGACTTTACAGATTCCAGCCTGCAATAATGTGGATAACGATCATCATTCTCGTCATACTCGTGCAGGTAATGCAGGAAGCAGGCATAAGGATAGCCTCAAAGCTGGATAACCGCATCAGCTGATCGGAGCAGAGAGGGACGCATACCTGCAGATAACAATTGATACAAATAACTCAGATATAAAAGTCTAAGGTAAAAAGGGAAAGGAGAACCAACCATGAAGAATCTCAGAAAATTAAGCGTACTCGCACTCGTACTCGCACTTGTATTCGCATTCACTGCCTGCGGCGGCTCCGGCGGAGGAGAAAGCACAGAAGCCGGCGGAGAGGATAAGACGATCAAGGTCGCAGCATCCCCTACACCACATGCAGAGATCCTCAATTCAGTAAAAGACAAGCTCGCTGAGGAAGGATGGACACTCGAAGTAGTCGAGTTCGATGACTATGTACAGCCTAACGTAGCTACAACAGAAGGTGACGTAGATGCCAACTACTTCCAGCACATTCCATATCTCGATCAGTACAACAGCGAAAACGGAACGAATCTCGTAGCTGTAGGAAACGTACACTATGAAGCAATGGGTGCATACAAGGGATCCAAGGCATCCTTCGATGAGCTTGCTGAAGGAGACAAGATCGGTGTTCCTAACGACGTAACCAATGAAGCCAGAGCACTCCAGCTCCTTGCTGCCAACGGAGTACTCACACTCAAGGACGGCGTAGGACTCGAAGCTACCGTAGCAGATATCGTTGATAACCCTAAGAACGTAGAAATCGTAGAGCTCGAAGCAGCAACAATCCCAGCATCACTTCCTGACCTGGCCATCGGAGTAATCAACGCCAACTACGCGCTCGGAGCAGGACTTACAACAGATGACGCAATCGCATATGAGGCCGGAGATTCAGAAGCAGCTGAGACCTATGTAAATGTCATCGTTGTTAATGCAGGCAATGAGGAAAGCGAGAAGACCAAGGCTCTCGTAGCAGCGGTTCAGACAGATGAGGTAAAAGCATTCATCGACGAGCAGTTCAAGGGCGCAGTTCAGGCAAAGTTCTGATCAGAAGCCATATACCTCAATAGCATTGCAAAATAGTCGGGGGTAAACTAAGAGAGAAAGGCAGGAAGCCACGGTCACATAAGACCGGCTTCCTGCCAAACAAACCAACCGCGCGGGCGGGGCTGCAAAGCCCCGCCCGTTTGTTTTTTGTCTGCAAAGCCCTTTTCGCAGTTGTATTTTCTCTTCATTTTGTGAAGCTGTTATTATATAATCTACTATGTATATTTATGTTACCTATGGCCGCGGGCAGCGGCACATTATCAATAGATAAGGACAACAGATATGGAGAAGAATTTCATCAAAGTAGACAAGTGGGGAGAATGTCTGTGGGGGATCGATGAGACCGGCAGACTCTTCATCAACGGCGGGCAGGCAGAGAGCCTTGAAGGCAGGAGCATCCCGTGGGAGAGCTACAGAGGACTGATCACCGAGGCAGCAGTCATCGGCGAGGTCACATTCCCGGAAGGCGCATCTCTTGCTGAGCTCTTCAAGGGCTGCAAAGGCCTTGAGGCAGCAGATCTCAGCGGAATGGACACGACAGGCGTAACGGATATGCACTCGATGTTCGAGGGCTGCACCAGACTCAGAGAGCTGGACATATCTTCTTTTGACACACGTTCATGCACTGACATGAACAGGATGTTCGCGAAGTGCGCAAGGCTAACGGACATACTGCTCGGCGAGAACTTCAGCCTGAAGGGCGACGGAACTACTTCCTGCGACAGACTGGCTGTCAAGGAAGCCGGAAAGTACAAGAGAGCAAGAGTCATCTCCGCAGAGGGATGCATTGTCAGATATCATGAGAACGCCGGCAGAGAAGCTTCTGTAGAGAGAAAGAGCGTTCCGGACTTCAGATATGTCATCGAGAATCTCATGTACGATGTCCCGGGAGAGAATCTCGTATTCCTCGGATGGAATACAGAGGCCGACGGAACAGGCAGAATGTTCAAGCCGGAGCAGGAACTCAACAGCATCGACGAAGACCTCGACCTCTACGCCATCTGGGCAAGTGCGCCTGAGATCGGTGAGGTGCGTCCGGTCGACGAGTTCGCATACGGACAGCCGATACCTTTTGAGCTGCCTGAGATCGTTTCCGCAGGAGATCCTAACGTAACAGGTTTTCTCGAGATCAGCCCTGACGGCGGAGAAGGCACATGGAAGGCGATAAGCCATGACACGATCCTGCCTGCAACATGCGATGGCTGGCTCGTCAGACTTTGTGCGGCCAACAGCGTAGGCAAGTCCTACTCCAATCCTGTAACTCTGCATATCAAGAAAGCAGCCAAGGACATGTCCGGAGTCCGCTGGTCGGAAGAACCGGATATGACATATGACGGCAGCGCTAAGCACGTATGGCTCGAAGGACTTCCAGCAGGAGTCACCGCAGAATACGAAGGCAACTCTGCAGTCGAAGCAGGCACATATACAGCCAGAGTCACACTCAGCTATGACAAGGACAATTTCAGCGAGCCGACGCTTCAGAGAGAGTACGAGTGGTCTGTCAAGAAGGCCGTATACGATATGTCAAAAGCACGCTGGGATTACCAGGGTGAGTTCGTCTACGACGGAGAGGCCAAGGAAGTCAGGCTCACCGGCCTGCCTGAAGGCGTAACCGCTAGCTATGAGAACAACAGCGCTGTCAACGCAGGTATATATACAGCATCCGCATCTCTTGGCTATGATGCTGTCAATTATGAGAAGCCGGCAGACATCACACCTTGTGTGTGGGAGATCGAGAGAGCTGTCATAGACCCTCTGATGCTCGAGTGGTCAGAGTATGACAAGTTCGTATACGACGGTCAGCCTAAGTCTGTACGCATACTCAATCTCCCGGAAGATGCCGAGGTCGAGTATGACGGAGCTTCCGAGACACCTGCAGGCAAGTATCTTGCAAGAGCATCCATAATAGGAAACTACAAGGCTTCAGGCCCTGTTGAGTATGAATGGGAGATCATCAAGGCATCATATGATATGGGCCTTGTCAGATGGGTATACGACAAGCCGTTTGAGTTTGACAGAGAGACTCATACAGTAGAGCTCACAGGAGTACCTGAGGAGCTCGAGGTCAGATACCGCAACCAGAGCGGCATATCCGCAGGAGATTATCAGGCATCTGCACTGTTCATCAACCCGGATACACATAACTACTTCACACCTGAAGATATGACTCTGAACTGGACGATCAGGAAGAAGGTTCTGGATATGTCCGGAGTCAGATGGGACTATACAGGCGCGTTCACTTATGACGGCCAGAATAAGAAAGTAGAGCTGACAGGACTGCCTGAAGGCATCCATGTCGACTATGAGAATGCAAGCGCATTCAATGCAGGTGTATATAATGCTCATGCTGTGCTTGAATATGATTCAGACAACATGTACGCACGCCAGCCGGCTGACTGTCAGTGGAAGATCAACAAGCAGAGACTGGACATCTCCGGCGTATACTGGGACTACGACAAAGCTTTTACATATGACGGCAGAGAACACAGCATCTACCTTGCAGGACTGCCTGAAGGCCTCAACGTAGAATACCAGGACAACCACAAGATCGACGCTGGCAAGTACATAGCTACCGCAGAGCTCAGCCCGAGCGATCCTCTCAACTACGAGGTCCCTGAGATGAGCGGCTGCACATGGGCTATCAACAGAGCACCGATCGAGAAGACAGACATCGAGTGGACAGACTGCTCGGATTTTGTCTACGACGGAACAGACAAGACGGTAGAGATCATCAGCGATCTCGGAGACGATGTATATGTTGAGTACGCATTCAACAAGTACCGCAATGCAGGCAGATATTATGCCAAGGCACTGTTCACACCTGTCGATGCCGACAACTATCTGCCGCCGAAGCCGCTCGGATATTCATGGAGCATAGGCAAGGCTGATCCGGACATCACAGGAGCAGTATGGGATTATACAAGCGCGTTCACATATGACGGGACTAAGAAGAGCGTAAAACTCGTCGGCGTTCCGGAAGGTGTCCACGTGACATACACAAACGCATCAGCATCAGATGCAGGCGACTATACAGCTATTGCGAAGTTCAGTGTTTCAGACACAGCCAACTTCAACACAAGCATTCCTGACATGACACTCGACTGGAGTATCGAGAAGGCTGAATATGACCTCAGAGATGCCAAGTGGCAGGAGGAGAGACGCTTCACATATGACGGCGAAGAGAAGTCAGTTGTGATCACCGGACTTCCGGACGGACTTGAACCGGTTTACAGCGGAAACAGAGCCACTGCAGCGGGCGTCTACATGGCAGAGGCAGCTTTTGCATTCGACGAGAAGAATTACGAGAGACCTGAGTTCCGCGAGTGCAGCTGGATCATCGATAAGGCAGCTGTAGATGTCACAGGCATCACCTGGAACTACGAGAAACCTTTTGTCTATGACGGCACCGAGAAGGTCGTATACGCTCAGGGCGTTCCGGAGGGCTGCTATGCTGTATACAGCAACTCAAGGGCCAGCAACGCAGGCACATATGTCGGAACTGTAGAGATCAGACCTGAGGATACAGAGAACTACACACCGTCAAGACTTGAGAATGTCACATGGAGGATAGGCAAGGGCAGCTATGACATGTCCCACGCATACTGGGATTATGAGAGGCCATTCACATATGACGGAACTGAGCACAGAGTCGTCCTCAAGGGACTTCCTGAGGGAGTGACTCCGGCATACAGAAACAACACCGCGACAGACGCAGGCACATATGAGGCAAGCGTCACATTCAGAGCGGCAGATGAGAGAAACTACAAAGTACCTGAATTCGACAGCTGCAAGTGGACTATCTCCAAGGCAGACTACGATATGTCTTCCGTACAGTGGAACTACAGCGGAGAGTTCAGTTATACCGGCAGGATGCATGAAGTAGAGCTCAGAGGACTTCCGGAAGGAGTAAGAGCTGTATATTCAGGCAACGCTGCTGCAGAGACTGGGGTATATGAAGCCACAGCAGATCTGATCCCGTTCGACCAGAGCAATTACAACAAGCCTTCGGTAGACAGCTGCAGATGGCAGATAGTCAAGGCAGACTATGAGATGTCAGCAGTGAGATGGGATTACACAGATGCCAAGGTATACAACGGCAGGACACAGAGTGTAATGCTCGAGCAGCTGCCTAACGGCGTCAGCGCTGACTACAGGAACAACGAAGCAACTGCTGCAGGAAAGTACACAGCAAAGGCCATACTCAGAGTTTCTGACGAGGCTAACTTCAACGTGCCGAGCGTACAGGACTGCGACTGGGAGATCATCAAGGCCGACTACGACATGTCAGGAGCAGAGTGGGATTACCAGCCGGGTTCATTCACTTATGACGGCGAGAGGAAGAAAGTCGAGCTGTACAACCTCCCTGAGAACGTTACAGCATCATACGAGGGCAATACAGGATTCCTTGCAGGAGAATACCTCGCAACAGCATCCTTCCGTACATCCGATGCCAACTTCAATTCGCCTGAGAGCATCACTTTCCCGTGGAGCATCGGCAAGGCAGAGTACGATATGTCCGGAGCAAGCTGGGATTACTCCAGAGAGTTCGTATATGACGGCACTCCTAAGAGAGTAGAGGTCACAGGCATCCCTGAGGGCATCAGCGTCGACTATGAGAACAACACCGCGACAGATGCAGGTACATATACAGCAGTTGCGACATTCAGGACCAACACCGGAAACTACGATGTTCCTGAACCGATGAGCTGCACATGGACTATCAGAAAGGCAGAGCCGGATATCCGCAGACTCAGATGGGATTACTCGCAGCCGTTCGTATATAACGGCAAGCCATGGACAGTAGAGCTTGCAGGTGTTCCTGAGACTCTGACCGTATCCTATACAGGCAACAGTGCGGACATCGTAGGCTCATACACTGCTCATGCAGACCTCATGCCGGTCAACCCGGACAACTACAATGTTCCTTCGATCGCTGACTGCAAGTGGGAGATCGTCAAGGCAGAGTACGATATGTCAGATGCGAGATGGACCGGAGATATGAGGTATGTATACGATGGAACAGAGAAATCCATCTTCCTCACAGGTCTGCCTGAAGGAGTGACACCGGTCTATACAGACAATGCTGCGACAGAAGCAGGAATCTATACCGCAAGCGCAGATCTCGAATATGACGAGCACAACTACATCAAGCCATCCGTCAGCAGCATGAGCTGGAGGATCGACAAGGCCGTATATGATATGTCGGATGTTGCATGGGACTATAGCGACAGCTTCACATACAACGGAGCTGAGAGAAGCATCAGCCTCAAAGGACTTCCGGCAGGAGTCACCGCAGCCTATACAGGCAACACCGGTATCAATGCCGGAGAGTATGAGGCATCGGCAGAGTTCACATATGACGAGAGGAACTACTACAAGCCTGAATTCGGTTCAGTCAGATGGCGCATAGGAATGGCAGATGCACCTGTGGATATAAGCAGCATCAGATGGAACTACGAAGGACCTTTCGTATATGACGGAACTCCTAAGAGCGTAGCTCTTGCTGAGAAAGAAGTAGAACAGGGCTTCCTCGACAGACTGCGCGGCAAGAAGCCGGTAATGGAGCTCGAAGGTGTACCTGAAGGCTTCGACGTAGTATACGAAGACAACACAGCAACAGATGCCGGCGTATATTATGCCAAGGCGAAACTCGTCAATCCGCAGGATACCAACTACAGAGAAGTCGTGCTTCCTGAGTGCAGATGGGAGATCCGCAAGGCTGGCATAGATATGTCAGACGTCCGCTGGGATTACACCGGCGCGTTCACATATGACGGCGAGGAGAAGACAGTTAAGCTTCAGGGACTTCCTGAGAACGTTGTCGTCACCTATACAGGCAACTCGGCAGCTGCAGCAGGCGAATATGAAGCTATGGCTGAGATCGAAGCGGCAGATCCTGTCAACTTCGAGACACCTGAGCCGGTAAAAGGCTGCTGGTGGAAGATCAACAAAGCCAGATACGATATGTCAGGAGCAGGCTGGGCTTACAGCGATGATCTGATCTACAGCGGAGAAGAGAAGAGCGTCAGCGTAGTCGGACTTCCTGAAGGAGTCAGAGTTGCTGCATACAGAGGCAATACAGCTATCGATGCCGGAACATATATCGCAGAAGCAATTCTCGACTACAGCAACAAGGACAACTATGAAGAGCCGGCCATCGGCAATCTCAAGTGGAGGATCCAGAAGAAAAAGATCAACACATCCGCAGTAAGATGGGATTACGACGAGAGCACACTCTTCGTGTTCGACGAGAAACCTAAGAAAGTCTCCCTCATCGGCCTTCCTAAGGATGCTGAAGTCGTCTACGTTGACAACGTCAAGATCAATGCAGGCACATACACAGCAAGGGCAAGACTTACATACGACACCAGGAACTGCGAGGCAGAGGAGATCGCTGATCTCAAGTGGAAGATCAACAAAGCGAACTACGATACCGAACATGTACACTGGAGCTATGACAAGCCTTTCGTCTACGATGCATATGAGAAGAGCATCGTACTGCGCAACGTGCCTAAGTCAATAGACGTCAGATACAGGGACAACAAGGCGATCGCTGTCGGAACATATACAGCCAAGGCATATCTGACATATGACAGCGAGAACTACAATGCTCCTGAGATCGATACGACCATCGACTGGGCAATCGTATCAGCGGACAGCGACAGATAGAAAGAAAAGATATAATCAATGAACGGCTATTTAGCAGCAATTATAGCGCTGGTCCTGTGCTCGACATTCTTCTCGGGCACAGAGACCGCGTTTTCGTCCGTCAACAAGATCAAGATGAAGAATCTTGCGGCGGATGACAACAAGAGAGCGGAGCTCGTGCTTGAACTGACAGAGAATTTTGACAAGCTCATTACTACGATCCTCGTCGGCAACACGATCTCCAATATAGCGATGACTACCGTGGCAACAGTATACGGTATTTCAGTATGGGGCTCGAAGATAGGCCCGACGATAGCGACAGTACTTGTCACTATCCTGGTACTCGTGCTCGGCGAGATCTCTCCTAAGATCATAGCGAGAGAATACGCAGAGGAAGTATCACTGTTCCTGGCACCTTTTGTCAAAGCCCTGATAGTCATACTTACACCGCTTACTTTCATATTCATGGGACTCAAAGTCCTCCTCAAGAAGATGTTCGGTAAGAAAACAGGGCCGGAATTCTCTGAGGACGAGCTTCTGACCATCGTTGAAGAGGCAGAAGCGGGCGGAGCCATAGGAGAAGAGCAGAGCGAGCTCATCTCCAATGCGATCGAATTCAACGATGTCGAGGCGATGGACATACTCACACCGAGGGTGGATATCGTTGCAATAGAAAAAGGGACACCTGTTGCGGAAATCAAGCAGGTTTTCCGCGACTCCGGCCTTTCGAGGCTTCCTGTGTATGAGGATGACCTTGACAATATAATCGGAGTCATCAACCAGAAGGATTTCTACAACAAGAATGTCAGATCGATCAAAGACGTCGAGAAGATAATCAAGCCTGTCGCTTATGTGGCTGAGACCATCAAGGCTGCGGTCCTTCTCAAGAAGATGCAGGCCAAGAAGACTCACATCGCTATTGTCGTAGATGAGTACGGCGGAACGACTGGACTTGTCACTCTCGAAGACATCATCGAGGAGATCGTCGGCGATATCTATGACGAGCACGACACAGTTTCGTCCAAGGAAGTCAGACCTGCAGGGGACAACACCTACCTCGTGGCGGGAAGTGCAGACCTTGAGGACTTCTTCGAGATCTTTGATGAAGAGATAGAAGCCGATGCCAACACTGTCAACGGATGGGTCATGATAGAACTCGACCGGCTTCCTAAGGAGGGCGACATCTTCGACTACGAGTCAAAGCACAAGGTCTTCCATGTGAGAGTCACAAAGGCAGACGCGAGAAGAGCACTCATGACAAGGATATCCGTGGAGGATAAGGCAGAAGAAGACAGCTGATAATTACGATTCATGACGGAATCTAAAAATAAAGAAGGGAAGTTATAACTATGGGCTTAATGGAAAAGATCTTTGGCGACCTTAATGCCAAAGAGGTGAAGAAAATAGAAAAGATAGTCGACCGCATCGAGGCCTATGATGAAGAGATGCAGGCGCTGTCTGATGACGAGCTGAGAGGCAAGACCCAGGAATTCAAAGACAGGCTCGCTGACGGCGAGACTCTCGATGACATCCTGCCTGAAGCTTTTGCCGTATGCCGTGAAGGTGCATGGAGAAGCCTCGGGATGAAGCACTTCAGAGTACAGCTCATCGGTGGTGTCGTTCTGCATCAGGGACGTATTGCCGAGATGAAGACCGGTGAAGGTAAGACTCTGGTTGCTACTCTTGCCGCATACCTCAATGCTCTTGAGGGCAAGGGTGTTCATGTAGTTACCGTCAATGATTACCTGGCAAAGCGAGACGCTGAGTGGATGGGCAAGCTCTACACATTCCTCGGCCTGACAGTCGGATGCGTCATTCATGCTGTTGAAGGTCCTAAGCGTCATGAGCAGTATATGGCGGACATCACTTACGGAACCAATAACGAATTCGGTTTTGACTATCTGCGTGACAACATGGTCACATATGAGGAGCAGCTGACACAGAGAGAACTGAATTTTGCCATCGTCGACGAGGTCGACTCGATCCTTATCGATGAGGCGAGAACTCCGCTCATCATTTCGGGCAGAGGCGTGGACTCAAGTGCTATGTACAGAAATGCCAACTCCTTCGTTAAGACTCTTGTCGAGGAGAAGGAAGACAGCCCTGGAGACTACAAGATCGAAGAGAAGGACAACCAGATCGCTCTTACCGATCAGGGTGTCAAGATCTGTGAGCAGTACTTCGGCATAGACAACTTCTCCGACCCGGACAACATGGAGCTCAACCATTACGTCCAGCAGGCACTCCGCGCCAACTACCTCATGAAGAGGGACGTTGACTATATCGTCAAGGACGGAGAGATCCTGATCGTCGATGAGTTCACCGGACGTCTTATGTACGGACGCCGTTTCTCCAACGGTCTGCACCAGGCTATCGAGGCTAAGGAAGGCGTCAAGGTAAGATCCGAGTCCAAGACCCTCGCTACGATCACTCTCCAGAACTATTTCAGGATGTATCAGAAGCTGTCAGGTATGACAGGTACTGCCAAGACTGAGGAAGACGAGTTCAGAGATATCTACAACATGGACGTAGTAGTCATCCCGACCAACAGACCTGTTGTAAGAGTGGACAAGGAAGACGCGGTATATGCTCACCAGAGCGGCAAGTACAAAGCGATCGTCAACAAGGTCGTTGAGGCTCACGAGACAGGGCAGCCTGTACTGGTAGGTACGATATCGATTGAGATATCCGAGCTCATAAGCAATATGCTGAAGAAACGCGGTGTCAAGCATAACGTGCTCAACGCCAAGCACCATGAGCAGGAAGCTGAGATCGTCGCTGAGGCAGGCCGCCTCGGGGCGGTCACTATCGCGACCAACATGGCCGGACGTGGTACCGATATCATCCTCGGCGGAAACCCTGACTTCGAGGCCCGCCGTGTCATGAGAAAGGAAGAATACACACCGGAGCAGATCGCTTTTGCAACAGGATTCGAGAAGTCCGATGATCCGGATATGATAGTCGCAAGACAGAGATACAATGAGCTGCACAGCGAGATTAAGGCTGAGAGGGCTGCTGAGCAGGAGAAGGTCAGAGCACTCGGCGGACTGTGCATCGTAGGTACTGAGAGACACGAATCAAGACGTATAGACAATCAGCTGAGAGGACGTTCCGGACGTCAGGGAGACCCTGGTACGACACAGTTCTTCATTTCACTCGAGGATGATCTGATGAGACTCTTCGGAGGAGAGAGGATGCAGCGTGTCATGGAGAGAGTCGGACTCGATGATGATGAACCGCTCGAAGCAGGAATGCTCTCAAGATCGATCGAAGGCGCGCAGAAGAAGGTCGAGGGCAAGAACTTCAGTATCAGAAAATACGTCCTGCAGTACGACAATGTCATGAACAAGCAGCGTGAGATCATCTACGGACAGAGGCGTATGGTTCTCGACGGAGAGGATGTCAGCGGCTATATCCAGAACATGACATATGAGCTGATCGACGGTATCATCGATCCTGTAGTCCTCGAATCCAGATATCCGGAAGAGTGGGATCTCAAGAGAGTATCTGACGGACTTGAGCAGATCACTCCTAACGTAAGAGGCAGACTGCGCTTCGACGATCCTGAGTACATCAATGGACTCGATGAGGAGAAGCTCAGAGACGATGTCAAGGCTGTATTCGATGAGCTTTATGCTGAGAAGGAAGAAGAGATCGGCACTGAACAGATGAGAGAGGTCGAGAGAATGATCCTCCTCAGAGTAGTCGACAACCGCTGGATGGATCACATCGACGCGATGGATCAGCTCAAGGACGGTATCGGACTCAGAGGTATCGGACAGCAGGACCCTGCTGTAGCATACGCTCAGGAAGGCTTCGCGATGTTCGAGGAGCTCGTTGCAGATATCAGAGAAGAGACAGTCAAGTATTGCTACAACGTGACTGTCACAACCAAGACTGAGAGAAGGAACGTCGTAAGCGGCAGGACTTCGGCAGCCAAAGAAGAGTACAAAGACGACAGCCAGCCGTCCGGCAGAAACGGCGGTGGCAGCCTACCGGGAGCTGCACCGAAAGCAGAGAAAACCGGAAAGCAGGAGACTATAAGGCGCGATATGCCTAAGGTCGGCAGAAACGATCCATGTCCTTGCGGCTCCGGCAAAAAATATAAGAATTGCTGTGGCAGAAACGCGTAGACAGGAGGTGGAACTATGACGCTGATCGCAATCTTTGTAATTATTGTAGTTGCCTTTGTGGCACTTACCTTTAATTCGCTGGTCAAGGCGAAGAACCGCATCGAAGTTGCAGAGCAGGAACTCATGAAATATGAGGAATCCGGCACTCCGGAGGATATCGATAAAGCCAGAAAATATCTGACAGCTGTCCTCAGGGATTACAACAACAAGGTGGAGAGTTTTCCTACCAGCATTGTAGCTAATATGTTCAACTTCCCTAAGATGCATACAGACGAGTTTGATGAAGGACTCTAACGGAGGCTGAAATGAACAGAGATACCTACCACAGATCATTCAGAGCCAGGGCTGCGGCGGTGCTTGGCATCGCGGCGCTGATCATTATGATGCTTCCGGTATCGCTGGGTGATGTCCATGCTGCAGACAATACGATGACGACAGAGAACTATGACATAGTTGTCGATGTCGGAGAGGACAACACATATGCATACCATGAGCATCTCGATATGAACTATATTACTCCGCATCACGGTATCTACAGATATATACCGATGCAGGGCTACAAGATCAGCAATATCAGAGTGCCTGGCTATGACTTCGAGACCTACTCGCAGAGCGGCTACAGGGTGGTCAAGATAGGGAGCGGAAGCTACACCCTTACCGGGAAGAATCCTTATGACATCACGTACGACATCATGATGTACGAAGATCAGAATCAGGAAAAAGATATGCTCCTGCTCAATCTGGTCCCTACAGACTGGGAGACAGATATCGAAAGCTCAGTCTGCATCATCAATCTCCCGAAGGAAGCTGACCTCAGCAAGGTCCAGGTCTACTCAGGGCCATACGGTACTGAAGGCAATGAGGACAATTCAGTGATCGAGACATCCGATGACGGAAAGACGATCACTATCACGACAAGCAATATTCCTGCTCATCACGGTGTCACCATGACACTCGAGCTGCCGCAGGGATACTGGGTCGGAGCAGCAGAATTCGGAAAGGTAAGTTTTCTGAATATTATACTGTTCGCGCTCGGACCGGTCGGAGCATTCCTGCTGTGGTACCTCTACGGCAGAGATGATCACATGACGAAGACGGTTGAATTTTATCCTCCTGAAGGACTGACTCCTGGCGAGATCGGCTACATAATAGACGGCAACGCGGATCAGAAGGATATCATCTCGACTATCGTATATCTTGCCGACAAAGGCTATATGACCATCAACGAGCTCAGCAGGCGTGAATTCATGTTCACTGCACTGCAGGAGCCGGGAGAAGATGAGCCGAAATACGTACGCACGATCTACAAAGGCATCTTCCATGGGAACACCAGGAAGAAAAGCAGCCTTAAGCTCGGTGTGAATTTCGGCAGAAAATACGAACAGGCAAGAGACGAGCTGAAGAATATGTACAGCGGAAGCAGATCAATCAACACACCTGTATCGCTTGCTGCAAGGATAGCAGGCGGATTCGCGGCAGTCATGCCTTCGGTCGCTTTTGGCTTATGGGCATTCTTCAACGGCGATGACTTCGGCCTGTTCGGAACGATATGGGCTGTATTCCACATCATATTCACTCTTGCGCTGATGTATTCGGTATATGATAAGATCCGCACGACTTCCAAGGTCAAGACTGTGTTCAAGAGCCTTGCGGCGGTATGGTTCTTCACAGCCGGTGTATGCGCTCTACCTTTCATGTCAGATGCACTGACCTATGTGAGCAAGGTCAAAGCCACTGTGATCGTCGTATGCCTGATACTCGGAACTATTATTTCGATATTCTTCAGCGTAATATCTATCGCTAGAAAGAGCGAGTACACAGCTCTCCTCGGAAGGATACTCGGGTTCAAGGATTTCATCAGGACTGCAGAGCTTGACCAGCTCAAAGAACTCGTTGACGATGATCCTGAATACTTCTATCACATCATGCCGTACGCTTATGTATTCGGACTGAGCAACAGATGGATCAAGAGATTCGAAGACATCCCTGTAGTACAGCCGCAGTGGCTCAGAAGCGGATCATCCCTCGACAGATGGGATTACTACATGATGGGACGCATGATGAGCGACTGCTCAGCAAGTGTCAGAAACAATATCGTCATACCTGAGAGCAGCTCCGGCGGCTTCTTCGGAGGCAGCGGCGGAGGCGGCAGCAGCTCTGGCGGCTGGAGCGGCGGTGGCGGCTTCAGTGGCGGCGGCTTCTCCGGCGGCGGCGCCGGCGGTGGCGGAGGCGGCGGCTGGTA
The DNA here is from genome assembly GCA_902786355.1 of uncultured Eubacteriales bacterium. Taxonomy (GTDB): domain Bacteria; phylum Bacillota; class Clostridia; order Peptostreptococcales; family Anaerovoracaceae; genus Crickella. The sequence continues at coordinate 22,232 of CADABZ010000010.1, read as the reverse complement.
GAAACAGCGCAGCCAGCTAAGACATATGCCGCTGTTGCGAAATCACAATATCGCAACCAGCAAAGCCACATACTGCTGGTATGAAATCACAATATTGAACATCAAAAACGCTTCAGTGCGAGTCTAAGATCTCAACTGAAGCGTTTTGCTTTCGGTTTATTCGGTTAAGAGGGCCGTTCGCCGTTCATTCCGCTGGCGGCTGACCATGATCAATGCGGATATTAACCCTGGGTTTTTGCGGCTGCGTCCTGAGAGAGCTTGGCTCTTATGAAGACATCGAGATCACCGTCCATGACAGCGTCTACATTGCCGACCTCGGCGCCTGTCCTGGTATCCTTGACCATGGTATATGGCTGGAACACATAGTTTCTGATCTGCGAACCCCATGTTGCCATTGACTGATCGCCCTTGATCTCGTTGAGGTTCTCTTTGTGAGCTTCCTCGGCTATCTTGGTAAGCTTGGAGACGAGGATCTTCATGGCTACCTCGCGGTTCATGATCTGAGAGCGCTCGTTCTGGCAGGTGACAACGATACCTGTCGGCAGATGCGTGATCCTGACAGCGGAGTCTGTAGTGTTGACGTGCTGTCCGCCGGCGCCGCCCGACCTGTAAGTGTCGATCTTGAGATCAGACGGATTGATGTTGACCTCAATGTCATCACCGATGTCCGGAACGACCTCAACTGCAGCAAAAGACGTCTGCCTTTTGCCCATGGCGTTGAAAGGCGATATACGCACAAGTCTGTGAACGCCTGTCTCTGACTTGAGAAAACCATAGGCGTTGTCTCCGGTCACGAGGATCGTGGAACTCTTGATGCCGTAATCCACATCATCCTGTCTGTCGAGTATCTTTGTCTTAAAGCCCTTCTTCTCGCAATATCTGAGATACATCCTCTCGAGCATTTCCGCCCAGTCGTTGGCATCGACTCCGCCGGTGCCTGAGTGGATGCTGAGGATGGCATCCTTGCCGTCGTACTTGCCGGACAGAAGCATCCTTGTCTTGAGTTCCTCAAGCTCATCGCGGATATTGTCAAAGCTCTTAATGACTGTCTTTGCTTCATCTTCATCTTCGAGCTCTTCCGCGATCTCAATAAGCTCAGGGATCTCTTCAAGCTCTTCAGAGAGTCTGGTATAAGTCCCGAGTCTGTCCTCGAGAGATTTCTTCTCCTTGAGGACCTTCTGAGCGCTCTTCTGATCATCCCAGAATCCCGGCTTCAGACTTTCGTCCTCAAGCTCTTTTATCCTTTTAGCAAGACCCGCCGGGTCAAAGATAACCTCCCACTTCCTCGATCTGCTCGCGCATAGCAGGAAGCTGGCTTCTGATTTCATCAAGCTGTAACATGTTTCCTCCTTGGTTATATGAGATCCGGCACATATTTCCGGATCGCCTTGCTGTTTATTCGGGATCCGGCGATTTCCGGATCGCCTTGCTGTTTATACGAGATCCAGCAGCTCGGCCGGATCCTTCACCTTGTGTGTCGGTGCAAAACCGCAAGCTGCCATATCTTCTTCGTCGATATAGTGGCTCCAGCCGACGAGAACGCTGTCTACGCCTGCATTGTTCGCACACCCGACGTCATACTTGGTATCGCCTATCATGACAGCCTCGCTGAGAAGCTGAGCCGGCAGCTCCTCTGCTGTGTCCGGGAGACCGGCGAGTTTCCTGAGAGTAGCTGTAAGAGTCTCAGGATCAGGCTTGTGTTTTGTCACATCATTCATGGTGACCGAAGCATCGACCAGATCCTCGAGGCCAAGCTGACGCATGTAGTTGCCGTAGCTGTATGAAGTCCTCGATGTCGCCACTCCTATCATGCAGCCGCGCTCTCTGAGAGAGGTCAGCAGCTCCCTGATACCATCGAACACATAAACTTTGCCGCCCTGATGAGCATCCTGATATGCGCGGTAATAATCCACGACCTCGCTCACCGGAGCATCAGGTATCAGCTGGCTGATGGAGTATGCAAGGATCTCTCCAAAAGTCGCTTCTATCCTGCGCCTTGGAACAGTGTGACCCAGGTAACGCTCGAAGACCGCCTGCCATGATTCAACGATTATATCGTTGGTGTTGACTAAAGTCCCGTCAAAATCAAAAATAAAAAATTTCTTACCCATGCGCTATATTATAGCTGAAAACATATCCCGCAACAATGGGGTGTTTGAAGCTGGAAATCAAGACGAGGCGCTGGCTATCAGCATTATTTACACGATTTGTCTGGATGAGGGGAGGAATACAAGAAAGCTTACTGTTGGTGTGGCTGCTTTGTTAAAGCCCGATTAAAAACGACTCTGAAGTTTCCGGGAGATAACATGTTTTTTGCCGAAATAAATGATTATACATATGCAGGCATAGTTATTCGCCATCAGATATGCTGTATGAGCTTGCTGTGAGGAGTTTTTTCAAAAAGTATACAAAACTGAATCAATTTTGCGATATATGTAGAAAAATAAAAGGCATACATCTGAAGTCATGAACGCGCTGCTCGATAGCATTATCGCATCAGTCTCCCAGGAAAAAGGATGGATGCCTGAAAGCCTGTATTTTCAAGTCTTTCGCCGTTTCGCCAGTGCCGGTGATCAACTAGTGCGACGACCTTGTATCGATGTATAAAAATGTGTGCTGGTGAATCACGCAAATTTTCTACATATATTATAAAATTGCTCTGATTTTGTAGACTTTTTCGAAAAAGTCCCTTCTGGATGATACTGCATAGACTCTGTGGTGGCTGATTGAGAAGGCTGGTTTGCTCTGATATAATATCTGAGAATACATTCGGCTGGGGATCGTGCAGATATGCCCGGCCGATGTGCGGTGTTTCCGGGTATAATAACTGAGAATGCTTCCGGAGGAAATGAATTGCTCAGACTTTACGCAGGCAGAGAGAATATAGACAAGGAGCGCTTCATCTACAGCAATATAGAAGGTGAAGCCATTGTTATAGTGCCTAATCAGTATACCCTGGTCGCCGAAGAGCAGGCGCTGAAGATAACAGGCAGGGACTGTCTGTTCGACATAGAGATAATGTCGATGAACCGCCTGGGCCTGAGGCTTCTGACCGAGCAGGGAAGGGAATCCGTCAACATGCTCGACAGATTCGGAAGGTTCATGCTCCTCACGAAGATAATAAGAGAGCATATGGATGAATTCGAGCTTTTCAGAAGATCAGCCGGAAAGCAGACCTTTACCAATATGCTCAGCGACTTCATATCTGAATTCAGGCAAAATGAATGCACGCGCGCCGGCGTTACGGAGATACTCGAGGACGAGGAGGCGGATCCGCTGCTTCGGTCCAAGCTGCGCGAGGTCATGAATGTGATGGATGCATATGAGGAAGCGGCATCCGGCAAGTACATGGATTCAGAAGAGTATATCGATGATTACATCTCGGCGATGGCGGAGTCGTCGTTGCTCAAAGGCAGATCCATATGGATATACGGGTATGACAGCATAACACCAAAATTCGCGAGAGCATGCCTTGAACTTGCGAAATCGGCCGCATCTGTCAATTTCATCCTCAACAGAAGTGAAGAGTTCCTCGATGAATCGATAGAATCGATGTTCCGCAGACAGTGCGGCGAGCAGGGAATAGATTTTGACTGCATAGAGATAGGCGATGAATACACGTCGAAAAAGAGCAGGACTGTACAGACCATCGAGGAGAGGCTCTTCACCAATGTACCGGAAAGCGCGGATTTTGTACCGGAGGATCTGACGATGGTATGCGCAGCCAATCCTTATTGTGAGGCGGAAAGCGCTGCTGCTTACATATGGCACCTTGTCAGAGACCTCGGATACAGAATGAGGGATATACAGGTCATCGCCAATGACGAAGGAGCGATGCATCCTATAATCAGGAGAGTCTTCGATGAATACGGCCTGCCTGTTTTCATGGATTCGGCAAGAAATATAACCGACACAGCTCCGGTCAGCTTCATAGTCAACCTGCTGTGGTTCCTCATATACAACAACAACTCGCAGTACATGTTCGCGATGCTCAAGACCGGGCTTGCAGGCGTGTCCGATGAGGAGACAGAAGCTCTTGAGAATTATGTCAGGAGCTATCATATAAAGGGAACGATGTGGGACCGTGATTTCAGATACGGAGAGGAGTCTCTGGGTGCAGAGGCGTTCAGGGAGCTCAATTCGCTGAGAGCTGAGCTGTCAGCGCGTATAAAAGGTCTCCGGGACATGACGTCAGGCGGCAGCTTTGATGTCAGAGAATTCACCTCGGCCTTCAGGCGGTACCTGGATACTGTATGGGATCTCACTGCAGAGGTCACCCGCATGGCGGATGAAGAGGAAGCCCTCGGTTTTGTAGATGAGGCTCAGAGGACTTCCGAGAGTTACGACAAAGCGATGGAGCTTCTTGACCAGATCACTGAGATCATGGGCGATACGAAGCTCGATCTTGCAGAGTTCACGGATATATATACCGCCGGCCTCACCAATGTAGAGGTAGGCGTAATACCGCCGACCGCAGACGGCCTTTCTGTGGGAACTATGATAAGAACCCGTCCGCGCCCTATCCGTGCGGCAGTCATACTCGGGGCCAATGAAGGGACCCTGCCTATGCAGCATTCACCTGAAGGGCTTTTCTCAGTAGACGAGGCAAGGTATTTCGAGGAGAAAGGCTTCGAGCTCGGCTCCCTTATGAAGATAAAACAGAGCGAAGAGAACGCCGCGATGTACAGGATGATGTCAAAACCATCGGAAAAACTGTATATCAGCTGGTCGCTGACTGACGCGGACGGAGGAGAGGCTCTTCCGTCGACTGTGATAGAATCGCTCAGGACGCTCTATCCGGATGCAGAAGTCCTCAAGGACGTTGTAAGCGCCGGCTGGGGCAGCGCGCAGATCACTTCTGCTGCAGCTTCTTCTGCAGGTGCGGCTCAGATGACTGCAGGCGATACAGTGAACACACCTGAAGAGTCCATGAGGCATCTCATCGGAAGGATCAAAGACAGGAATGCACCGGAGAAGGCTGATTCTCTGATGCGCGCTATGATCGCCTGGTATGATGCTAAGCGCAGAGGCGATCTTGGCAGGATGCTGGCCGCAGCCGCCGATGAGAATGAGCAGGAACTCCTTGGCAGGAATATCTCCGGGAAACTCTTCGGAAGATCAGACGGATCACTCGTACTCAGCGCGAGCTCCATTAACAGTTATTTTGAATGCCCGTTTCGCTACTTCGTGGAAAGAGGCCTCAGGCCGCAGGAGGAGAGAGATTTTTCCAGCGATCCGCGGTCGATAGGAGATGCGTATCACGAGTGCCTGATGGGAGTCGCCAGACGTCTGCTCGGCGACAGGAAGATCCTGGATGCAGTAGCAGAAGCGAGAAGGGCAAGAGCAGAGCAAAGCGGCGGTGCGGACGGACCAGAGATCAGCGATACTGACGGATCAGAGGCAGGCAGCGCAGCCGGGAGTGAAGGAGATGTATACGCTCTCATAGCCAGGATGGTCGACGAAGAGCTGTCGCGGATAGCTGCGGATTATCAGGGCGGCCTGTTCGTCTCAGCCGGAAGCGAGAAATACAGGATGGACCGCATACGTGAGATATGCACCGGAGCGGCGAGAGCGATGGCAGATCAGCTCTCAGCTGACAGCGTGATCGATGCTGTATTTGAAGAGGATTTCAACAGAAAAGGCGGCTTCGAGCCTGTGACCCTTGAGGTCGACGGCCAGAAGGTGTATGTCGAGGGCAAGATCGACCGCTCTGACATACTCAATGTCGAAGGACAGAAACGCGTGCGCATCATAGATTACAAGACGGGCAGCGACAGCCTCAATGTGTGGAAGATGCGCAACGGCTACAAGATGCAGCTCATGATTTACATGATCTCGGCCTCGTCGGGAGACCTCGAGCCGGCAGGACTGTTTTATTCCAATATCAAGGATCCGATCGAAGGTATCGACGGCAAAACCGCGAAGGCTGCGGCAGAGATCGCCGGCAGAGAGCCGGGGGACACTTACAAGCTGAGAGGAAAATACATCGATGATCCGGGAGTGCTCGGAGCGATGCCTGCGGAAATGCTGGCGGGCGGAAGAAGCGCCAAGGACAGAAGCATCAGCCGCGAGGACTACGAGAGCCTGAGGCACGATGTCCTCAAGAGAATAGAAGAGACTGCAGCAGGGATTATGCGTGGTGATATCGGTATCCATCCGTTCAGAGAGGGCGCCGGAAAGCTTGCATGCACCTACTGCAGCTACAAGCCGGTGTGCAGGCGTGACCGCGAATATACAAAGAATACCGCCCGCGAGATAGGGCCGGAACCGAAAGAAGATAAAAGCAAAGAAGCCTGACCCGCAGAGCGCTGCATAGCGGCAGATCAGGAAGAAAGGATATACAGACCGTACAACTGATGGCGATAGAAGTTATATCGATAGGGAGCAGCAGCTCCGGAAATTCATACATAATAATGGCCGGCAGCAGGACGATACTGCTCGATGTCGGACTGACAGCAAAACGGATACTCGGCGCTCTCGAGCATTTTGACATTGATCCTGAGACGATCGATGCAGTACTTATCACACACGAGCATACGGATCATTCCAAAAGCGTCAGAGCAATCAGCCGCAAATGCCCGAATGCTGTGTTCTATGCAAGCAGGGGAACGATCGCCGGCACAGGCAATTTCATATACGTGCCGGAGGAAAGGGTGAAGGTTGTTAAAGCCGGGGATTCCTTCGTCGTCAGACCGGCAGGCCGGGATAGCGAGGATGCCGCGGGAGGCTCAGCTCAGCCGGATGTCATAGTAAGCGTTTTTCCGCTGAGCCACGACGCAAGGGAACCGGTTGGCTTCACTGTCAGATGCGGCAGAGACAAGCTTGCCGCCGTTACGGATACAGGAACTGTGACTGAAGAGATCTTCAGGGCGGCTGCCGATGCCAACAAGCTTATATTCGAGTCGAACCACGATGAGCACCTGCTGATGTTCGGGGAATATCCGTACATGCTCAAGCAGCGCATCAAAAGCGACCACGGACATCTCTCCAATGACTACGCGGGTGCCGTGCTGGCAAGGCTTCTGAGTCATTACTACGAAAGCATACATCCGCAGACCGGGATCTACGAGGGAAGGCTCAGTGATGAGTATATAGATCTGGAAGATGATCTTGCCGAAGAATCTGCAGCGGAAGCAGCAGAGGGTGCCGGATCAGATGCGGTATCGATAATGCTTGCCCACCTCAGCGAGCACAACAACCTGCCGCTTTATGCTGGGCAGGCTGTCGAAGCGGCACTTAAGGAAAGCGGATTCATCCGCGGTAAACACTACAAACTATGCATAGCTGCAAAAGAGACCCTGACCGTCATGAAGTGACGGCCAGGGCCTTCTGTTTTTAATAGTATGTTTCGGTCCGGACCGATAAACGGCCGCGGCTAACCGGTCACGGCTAAACGGCCGTGGCTGAAGTTCGGACCGGTTATTTTCTCTCCCAGCCTGCGTAGTCGCCGCGCGATGATACTGCTCTGTAGCCTATGCGCGCGATGCGTCCTTCAAGGCATGCATGGCATTCTGCAGCCTCTTCGCCCGTGCAGATCTTTCCATCGTAGAGCAGGTACTTCTGGCGAACGTCTTTTGGCGAAAGGCTCGGCATTATTACATTAGCACCATGCTTTATGCCCTCCTCTCTTCCGAGCGGATCGATAGTCCCGAGCGCGGTGGTCGCCGGAAGGAGAACTTTCGGGAACATCAGCCTGAGTATCGAAAGACAGTAGAGCGTCTCCTCATAGCCACCGTCAGGCATTTCGGCAAAAGGCGTATCCTTGTGATGGATGAAAGGTCCTATGCCGATCATATGCGGCTCAAGCTCTCTGAGATATTCGAAGTCTTCTGCAAGATAATCGTAAGTCTGGTATGGTGAGCCGACCATGAAGCCCGCACCTATCTGAAAACCAATGTCCTTGAGATCTCTCAGACATCTCTTTCTGTTTTCAATAGACAGCTCAGAAGGATGGAGCTTTGCATAATGCTCAGGCGAGGAGGTCTCGTGCCGCAGAAGATACCTGTCGGCGCCAGCCTCATAGTATGCCTCGTATGTTTTGCGCGAGCGTTCTCCGACTGACAGAGTGACTGCGCAGTCGGGATGCTTTGCCTTGATTTCCCGTATAAGGGCGCAGAAAGCGTCATCTGTGTATGTCATATCCTCTCCGCCCTGCAGGACAAAGGTCCTGAGACCGAAGCCGTATCCGATATCGCAGCACTGGAGTATCTCTTCATTCGTCAGACGGTACCGTTCAGCTTTGTCGTTGGAGCGCCTAATACCGCAGTAGTAGCAGTCATTCCTGCAGTAGTTGGTGAATTCGATCAGCCCGCGCAGATATATATCGTGTCCGTAATTGGCTACAGCAGTCTCCTGCGCAAGGGCTCTCATGTATTCGCTGTCTTCCGGATTGCGCTGAACAAAAAGCTGCACATACTCGTCGTGCGTCAGTGCGTGCTCATCTTTTAGCTTATCTATAAGAGGTCTTAATCTTCCCATGATATTATTCCTCCGCCTATTACATAATCGCCATCGTACACGACGACCGACTGGCCGCGCGTGATAGCCCGCTGAGGTTCGTCGAAGATGATCTTCACACGATCTTCGGCGAGAGGGATCACTGTTGCAGGTGCTTCATGATGCCTGTATCTGATCCTCGCAGATGCCCGGATATCGCTCTTAGCAGGGGCCATTGAGACCCAGTTGAAATCTGATGCAGTAAGCTCACTTGTAAAAAGCTCCTCGTTATCCCCGAGTATGACGCGGTTACCTGCGACATCAATGTCCAGGACATATGCAGGCTTCTTAAGGGCAAGGCCGAGACCTTTGCGCTGGCCGATCGTATAGTTGATTATCCCCTTGTGCCTGCCCATCACCGTGCCGTCTGTGCTGACAAAATCGCCCGGCGGATATTCATGCCCTGTGTAGCCGCAGATGAATGACGAGTAGTCGCCTCCCGGAACAAAACAGATATCCTGGCTCTCTCGCTTTTTCGCTGTGACAAGGCCAAGCGATGCTGCGATTTCTCTGACCTCGGGCTTGGACATAGAGCCGAGAGGGAAGAGTGTACGCGAAAGCTGTTCCTGAGTCAGATCATACAGAAAGTAGCTCTGATCCTTTCCCGGATCACTGCCTTTGCGGAGCATGAACCTTCCGGATGGAGATCTTTCGATGACGGCATAATGACCGGTCGCTATGCTGAGCGGCGGTATGTCAAGGGCAGCGTCACTTGCGTTCTGCCCGCCGGCTTCGCTGCCGCTCAGAGAATCTGCACTTAACTCTTCCGTCTGTAGCAGGTCAGCTGCGCTTAGCTCGTAAAGTCTGTCGAACTTGAGATACTTGTTGCATGCAACGCAAGGATTCGGCGTCTCGCCGCGCTCATATGCGCTGACGAACCTGTCGATAACTTCGCGCCTGAAATCCGGCCTCATATCATAGACGACATAGTTGATGCCGAGCTTGTTGGCAACCGCGCAGGCGTCCTCTATGCTGCTCAGCGAACAACAGGTTTTGTCGGTGACACCGATCGTCTCGTTATCAAAAAGTCTCATGGTCGCGCCGGTCACTTCATAGCCGGCTTCACGCACCAGGTAAGCTGCGACACTCGAATCGACGCCGCCGCTCATGCCCACAAGAGCCTGCTTCATCACTTTTTCCTCTTTCCTGTGTGCCGGACTGTCCCGGCTTTGTGATAATTTCGCGAATATTATACCATTATTGTCCGTGAATATGTATAATCACGGCGGAGGATTCAAAATGCTTAACATCAGGGTCATATGTGTCGGAAAGTCAAAAGAGAAATACTGGGATGCGGCCTATGCTGAATATCTCAAGAGGCTCAGGGGCTACTGCAGTCCTGAAGTAATCGAGGTGAAAGAAGCCAGGCTGCCGGCAAATGCATCCGCTGCCGACGAGCGGAAAGTGATCGAAACTGAGGGCAGAGATATCCTTGGAAAGATCGGAAACGGGGATTATGTGATCGCCCTGGACATACAGGGACGGGAGCTTTCTTCAGAAGAGATGGCCGCTAAGATCGCCGAAATATCCTTTGACTATTCGCGGATCAGTTTTATAATAGGAGGAAGTCTGGGCCTGTCAGATGAGGTAAAGCGCAGAGCTGACCTGCGGATGAGCTTCGGAAAGATCACGCTGCCGCATCAGCTTGCGAGGGTCGTCCTCCTTGAGCAGATATACAGAGCATTCAAGATCAATGCCGGCGAGGCATATCACAAATAGTACTTATTATCATCGATAAAGACCCGTTATCATAAACAGGAATGATAATCATATATATACACAGAGAGGCGCAACATGGCTAACAGATACAGCAAGAGCAACAATTCACAGAAACATGCAGAAGAAAAGAGCATGCAGAAATATGAGGAGCAGAGGGCGCGGCTCAATACCGGAGCCAAGATCATGGCTATACTCGTAGCCGTCGCAATGATAGTGACCACCTTCCTCGCTTCCGGAGTTTTCTTCTTCGACTAAACACAGCAGAGCAGCCGCAAGGCTGTTTTTTCGTGCGCTAAGAAAGCTGAAGCAGGGCGAAAGAGGCAGCAGGATATCACAGAGGACATTTTTGGAAAAAATGCCTGATTGCTGACAATTTAATAACAAGGATGGGCTCAAAAGATAATTGATGCGTGGCCAGAATGTTGCTGAAGATGCAGAAAATAAGATGAAAATTAATTAATAAGTTTCAAAATAAAAACCACGAAAGGCTTGATTTTATAGGGCTTTTCGGCTCTAGACCGCGTTATCGACCGCGGTTCGATTGTATTTTCTGAATTTTGTTAAATAAATAACGCATCTACAAGCCTTGATATTACTGCATTTTTGAGGCGTTAACTATTGTCAACTAATTGTTTTATTTGATGGATAATGATGCGGATATTATAATAAATATATCTAGGATTTTGCGCAAAACAGGAGATTTCGGGCTGTTTCGTAACATTTTGCAGACAGCGTTTAGATAACCTACCAATACCGCGCAGAGGACAAGGAAGATGTTGTTTCAGGAATAGGAGGTGCCTATGGAATTACAGATTCAAGACCTGGTTTCCTCTATCCGCAAAGAAGGGATAGAGGCGGCAAACACAGAGGCGGAATCTATTATTGCAGAAGCAAAAAAGAAAGCCGAATCTATCGTTGCCGTTGCAAAGGCTGAGGCGCAGCAGTTCAAGGATGCTTCAGAAAAGGAGATCTCGATCCTCAGAGAAAGCGCTGCAGTCAGTGCTGAACAGGCGAAGAGGGATGCGGTTCTGGCATTCAAGTCAGAGATCCAGGAAGAGTTTCAGAAGATCCTTGCTGCAGACATCAGAAAGGAATTTTCGGGAGAATCTCTCGGCAAACTGATTCGTGCAGCTGTAGCCGGTGAAGATGTAGCTAATTATGCTGCAGAAGTATCAGATGTAAGCGCAGTGCTCAAGAGCGAACTTGCAGAAGAGATCAAGAACGGACTGGAAATCAGACCTGGCAAGAACGTACAGAATGGATTCCGTCTTGCTGCTAAGGACGGTTCCGGTTATTTTGACTGTTCAGATGATGGAATCATGGAGATGCTGATGCCATACTTCAGAGATCTGGACTTCCAGTAGAGAAGGAGGCACAGAATGGCTTCATATTATTATCTGATTGCAAGCCTGCCTGAGCTAAGAGCAGATGGGGATATGCCTCTGACCTACAGCGAATTCCTGTCATGCTGCCAGTCAAATGTAAGTGAATCCACTTATCAGCTTCTGAAGGATCTGACACTTTCTTCCACAGAAGGGCCGCTCGTCAAAGAATGGTCGCAGTTCTACGGAATGCTTACCAAGGAACTGAACTATCAGAGAAGCATGAGCCTGGGAAAGAGTTACTCATCCGCATATGATAAGGACGGCATGATCGCCCAGGTGGCGACAGCAGCCCTGTCAGCGAAGAATCCTCTGGAAGCAGAGAAAGTCCTGCTGGAATACGAATTTGAAAATCTGGATTCACTTGTTGGACTGCATATGTTCGATGATTATGTGCTGTTCGGCTATGCGATCAAGTTGAAATTGCTTGAACGTCTGAGTTGTTTCGAACAGACGAAGGGCAAGGCTGAGTTCAATTCCCTCTTCGAAGGGATACAGCAGCGCGTTTACAGTTTGTAGCCGGGTGAGGAAGGGGCTGAATCCTTTCGCTCCGTCTCATGCACGCAAGCGCTGAGATCTCCACTCGGAATTTAACAGGAGTGCTATATGAAAACACAAACAGGATATGTATCCGGAGTCAACGGAAACCTTATCAAGGTAGACTTCGATGGCTCCGTTCGAAAGAATGAAGTAGGTTATATCCTCGTTGATGATAAGCGCCTCAAAGGAGAGGTCATCCGTATCAACAACGGGGAAGTAAGTATGCAGATCTACGAAATGACCAACGGTATCAAGGTAGGAGATCCTGTAGAATTTACCGGTGAGCTGATGAGCGTAGATCTGGGTCCGGGACTGCTGACACAGGTATTCGACGGTCTTCAGAACCCGCTGCCAAAGCTTGCTGAGCAGTGCGGCTTCTTCCTCGACAGAGGAGTATACCTCGACGCTATTCCTGATCGTGACTGGGATTTTACACCGGTTGCCAAGATCGGTGACCATGTAAAAGCCGGAAGCACGATCGGTACAGTTCCGGAAGGTCTGTTCACACACCACATCATGGTTCCGTTCACTCTGAAGGGAAATGACTGGGTCGTCAAGTCGGTCAACAAGGCCGGTACCTACAATGTAAGATCGACGATCGCAACGATCGAGAATGCAAAGGGTGAAACAAGAGACCTCACCATGGTGTTCACACAGCCTATCAAGCAGGCAGTAAAATGCTACACTGAGAAGCTGCGTCCTTCAGAACCGCTTGTAACGAAGATCCGCTGTATCGACTCTTTCCTCCCTGTAGCTAAGGGCGGAACATTCTGTACACCGGGACCTTTCGGAGCAGGCAAGACAGTACTTCAGCACATGCAGGCCAAGAACTCTGAGGCAGACGTTGTAATCGTAGCTGCCTGCGGAGAGCGTGCCGGCGAGGTAGTAGAAGTACTTAAAGAGTTCCCTGAACTGATCGACCCTAAGACAGGCCGTTCACTGATGGAGAGAACTATCATCATCTGCAACACATCGTCAATGCCGGTAGCTGCCCGTGAAGCTTCCTGCTATACTGCAGTAACTCTGGCAGAGTACTACAGACAGATGGGACTTGACGTACTGCTGCTCGCTGACTCCACAAGCCGCTGGGCTCAGGCGATGCGTGAGATGTCAGGACGTCTTGAGGAAATCCCTGGAGAGGAAGCGTTCCCTGCTTACCTCGAGTCCACTATCGCAGCATTCTATGAGAGAGCCGGAGTTGTCCGTCTTTATGACGGTTCCAAGGCATCGATCACCATCGGCGGAACAGTATCACCGGCCGGCGGTAACTTCGAAGAACCTGTAACACAGGCTACTCTGAAGGTAGTAGGAGCGTTCCACGGACTTGCAAGAGAGCGTTCCGATGCACGTAAATACCCTGCGATCCACCCGGTAGATTCATGGTCTAAGTACAAAGGCGTTGTAGACACAGATCTCGTCAACAGGGCAAGAGCTATCCTCATCAGAAGTACAGAAGTCAACCAGATGATGAAGGTAGTCGGAGAAGAAGGTACTTCATCCGAGGACTACACGATCTATCAGAAAGGTGAACTTCTTGATGCTGTATATCTGCAGCAGAACTCCTTCGACCCGATCGATGAGGCCTGTGTACCTGAGAGACAGCGCAGGGAATTCGGCAGACTCTATGATGCGTTGACAAAAACATACGATATGACAGACAAGAGAGAGATCCGTGCATTCTTCAACCAGCTCAGACAGGAATTCCTTGACTGGCATGGTACAGAATTCGAGACTCCGGAGTTCGAAGCGCAGGAGAAAAAGATCTCAGACTTTTACATGGCAAGAGTCGTAGAGTAGGAGGTCGCAGAACATGCAAAAAGTATATACGAAAATAGAATCCATAGTCGGTAACGTAGTAACCGTACGTGCGCCTGGCGTCAAGAACGGCGACCTTGCTCTTGTAGGTGACAGTTACGCGAATGTAATCAAACTGGATAAGGACCTGGTTTCACTCCAGGTATTCGCAGGTGCGCAGGGCGTCAGCACAACTGACCCTGTAAGATTCCTCGGCAGACCTATGATGGTTTCCTTCTCCGATCACCTGCTCGGCCGTATATTCGACGGTGCAGGAGTTCCGAGAGACAACGGCCCGGCCCTGACAGAGAACATGATCCCGATCGGCGGACCGTCATTCAACCCGGCTAAGCGTATCCTTCCTAACAAGATGGTACGTACAGGTATCCCGATGATCGACGTATTCAACACACTGGTAGAGAGCCAGAAGCTCCCTATCTTCTCGATCTCAGGTGAGCCTTACAACCAGCTCCTCTCAAGGATCGCGATGCAGGCTGAGGTAGATGTCATCATCCTCGGCGGTATGGGACTCAAGTACGATGACTACATGGAATTCCGTGATACCCTTGAAAAGGGCGGAGCTATGAGCCACACCGTAATGTTCATCCATACAGCTGCGGACCCTATCGTAGAGTGCACACTGGTTCCTGACATGTCTCTGGCAGTTGCAGAGCAGTTCGCTCTGACAGGAAAGAGAGTACTCGTTCTCCTGACTGACATGACCAACTTCGCCGATGCACAGAAGGAAATGGCGATCACGATGGAGCAGGTACCGTCCAATCGTGGATATCCTGGAGACCTGTACAGCTCGCTCGCATCACGTTACGAAAAGGCTGTAGATATCGAGGGCGCCGGTTCGATCACCATCCTTGGTGTCACAACGATGCCTGGTGATGACGTAACTCACCCGGTACCTGACAACACCGGATATATCACGGAGGGTCAGTACTATCTGAAGGGCGGCCGTATCGAGCCGTTCGGATCGCTTTCACGTCTGAAACAGAACGTAAACGGCAAGACAAGAAATGACCACCGTGCTCTGATGGACGGCATGATCAAGCTTTATGCTCAGTACAAAGAATCTCTTGAGAAGAAATCCATGGGATTCATGATGACTGAGTGGGATGACAAGCTCCTTAAGTATGGTGAGATGTTCGAGAGCAAGATGATGGATCTGTCCGTGAACATCCCGCTTGAAGAAGCGCTTGACCTTGGCTGGGATATCCTTGCAGAATGCTTCGACCCTGTAGAGACAGGAATGAAGACAAGTCTGATCGAGGAGAGATGGCCTAACAGAGATGCGTTGAAATAACAAAAGGAGCGGGTCATGGCTATCAAACTAACTAAGAATGAACTGAAGAAGCAGAAGGACAACCTTAAGCAGTTCCAGCGCTATCTTCCGACACTTCAGCTCAAGAAACAGCAGCTGCAGTCGGTGATCATGGGTATACGCCAGGAGCTCGAGCGTAAGGAAGCCGAACGCATTCAGATGATTGGTGACCTTGATGACTGGATAGCTGTATTCGCTGAAAACGAGATCTTCGAAGAAGAGAAAAAACTTGACCGGATCGTTCAGCCGGACAAGGTCGTTACTAAGAACGAGAACATCGCGGGTGTTACTATCCCGGCCTTCGAAGAGCTCACGTTCAAGGATATCAATTACGATGTGGACGACTATCCGCTCTGGGTAGATACTGCAGTCTTCAAACTTCGTGAGATCGCCAGACTGGACGCAATAGTCTCGACACTCCGCAAACAGACAGAGCTTCTGGAAGCGGAACTCCGTACAACTTCACAGAGGGTCAACCTTTTCGAGAAGGTCAAGATCCCGGAAGCCAAGGAGAACATAAGGGTCATTCAGGTATACCTTGGTGACCAGCAGACAGCGGCCGTAGTCCGCGGCAAGATCTCGAAGAAGAAATTAGTGGAGGTATAGCGATGGTAGAAAAAATGAAAATGGTACACATCGTCACATCTGCCTCTGCTAAAGACGAGATGCTCAAAGGCCTCAGAGATATCGGCGTAATGCATCTCGCAGAAAAACAAAGTGCGGATCGTGATGTGACCGAACGGTTCCAGACAATGTCAAGAACGGAAATGGCCCTCAAGGACTATGCCGAGAAGAAGCAGGAACCGGCAAAAGAGATCCTCACGGACGATGAATTCAACAAAATGTATAACGGAGTGCTCGATGCGATGGACCGCAGAGCTGCTCTGGGACAGGATATCAGTGCTGCCAACACAGAGATCGACAGGATCGCTGCATGGGGTGACTTTTCACCGGCGGAACTCAAAGAGCTGAAAGAACTCGGATATGATTTCCACTTCTACCGTATGGGCAGCAAAGAGTTCCAGGCACTGCAGGCTGAAGAAGATGTACGCTTCATCCGTCTGGCTCCTGTGGACAAACAGGATGCGGTAGCTGTATTCGGAACACTTCCGGACACCATTCAGGCAACTGAGTTTATTCCTGGAGAAAACAGTTTAAGCGAGCTGAAGCAGAAGATCGAAGATGCAAATCAGGGCATAGAAGAGTGCGACAGCACACTTAAGGCAGCATCTGTATATGATGCAAGCTTTAAGAGTCAGATGCTCAAACTGCAGAATGAGGTCAACTACTCATCGGCAAGCGCAACTGCGCAGGGTGACAAAGACTTCGTATGGATATCGGGGTATGTTCCTGAGGTCGAAATCGACAAAGTCAGGATCATGGCTTCCGAGAAGAAATGTGCGTGGGCAGCAGAGGATGTTGCCGATGATGATGAACAGATACCTACCAAGCTTCGCTATAACAAGGTATCCAAGCTCATCGAGCCGGTATTCGACATTCTCGGTGTACTGCCTGGCTACAGAGAGCAGGATGTATCGCTCTGGTTCTTCCTGTTCTTCACACTGTTCTTCGCCATGATCATAGGCGACGGCGGCTATGGTGTACTGATCCTTCTCGGAACACTCGCACTCAGGATCAAACAGAAGAAGGGAAGCACAGTAACATTCCTTCTCTTCGTACTGTCGATAGCAACTATCATATGGGGCGCAGTCACAGGAACCTGGTTCGGAATGGAAAGTGCCATGAAGGTGCCATTCCTCAAGGGCCTCGTGATACCGAGCCTGGCTACTTATCCGGATTACTTCGGACTCACCTCGACAGAGACACAGAACGCTATAATGAAGTTCTCGTTCTCGATCGGTGCGGTACAGATGGTGCTCGGTTCTATCCTTGCAATCAAGGAGAAGATCGCTAAGAAAGATCTTTCGTGGGTGGCTAACGCCGGATGGGCGATCGCTGTAGTGGCGATGTACCTGCTGGCTCTCAACCTGGTCATCCATGAAAACATCAGCCTTAAACCGGTATTCGCCCTCATCGGAGTTGCATTCGTACTTGTACTGCTGTTCGGCGGCATGTCGCCTGACCTGACTTTCGGACAAGGATTGAAAGCCGGTCTGGCCAATGCCTTTACGGACTTCCTGGATACGATAAGCTGCTTCGGAAATGTAATGAGTTACATTAGACTGTTTGCAGTCGGTATGGCCGGCGTAGCGATCTCCCAGAGCTTTAACGGGATCGCTGCAGGAATGCACGGCCCTCTGATCATCCTAGGTGTAGTGGTTGTACTAATTGGCCATGCACTCAACATAATAATGTGTTTCCTGTCGGTAGTCGTTCACGGCGTGCGTCTGAACGTACTCGAGTGGTCGTACTTATAGGCCATGCACTCAACATAATAATGTGTTTCCTGTCGGTAGTCGTTCACGGCGTGCGTCTGAACGTACTCGAGTTCTCGGGTCAGGTAGGCCTCGAGTGGACAGGACTGCCATATGAACCATTTAAGAAAGTAAACAAATAAGAAAAGGAGAAATTATTATGAATCTTGCATTTATAGGTATGGCTGCGGCCCTTGGTTTATCTGCTGCTGGTTCTGCATTCGGTGCCGGATTTGCCGGTATGTCCTCGGTAGGCGCATGGAAGAAATGCTATGCTGCCGGAAAGCCAGCTCCGTTCATTATGATCGCTTTCACAGGTGCTCCTCTTACACAGACCATTTACGGATTCCTGCTGATGAACTTCATCAACGGTGCAAACTGTGATGCCGGAATGGCTCTCGGTGTTGGTCTCTTCGGAGGACTTGCAATCGGCATGTCAGCCCTCTTCCAGGGCAGATGCGCAGCTGCTGCATCCGATGCTCTTGGTGCAACAGGAAAAGGTACTGCTAACTACTTCATCGTTATCGGTATCGTAGAGACAGTAGCGCTCTTCACACTGGTATTCGGACTGCTGCTGCTCAACAGTGCAGGCTAAGCCAATATATAAACAATAATTCAAAACCTGAAGCGGGGGCATTTCGCCCCTGCTTTTTTGTCAGCTGTTATCAGCGGTAAATGATTAATACAACGATACTTTCTTATGCTAAAATAGGGATGTATTAATCAGGGAGGTATCATATGATCGATTTTACGAAGCTGCAGAACGGAAGCGATATCCGCGGAGTTGCAATACAGACTGAAGGCGGTCCTGAACCGAATCTCACTAAAGAAACAGCAGGGCGGATCACCGGCGCATATATATACTGGCTTTCAAAGAAGGTGCAGAAGAACCCTGTGATGCTCAAGGTGTGCGTGGGTCAGGACTCGCGTATATCCGGCGACATGCTTAAAGAGGGCGTGCTTGAGGCGATAGCTCTCTGGGGCGCAGAAGGTTATGACGCAGGTCTTTCAACCACGCCTGCGATGTTCATGTCGACAGTAATGCCACAGTTTGAATTCGACGGCGCCATAATGATCACGGCAAGCCATCTGCCGTATGAACGAAACGGTTTCAAATTCTTCACTGCCGAGGGCGGGCCTGAGAAGGAAGATATCGCAGAGATACTCAGACTTGCCAGCCGTTACAACTTCATCGGCGGAGTCTATGAGAAGATGGATACAAACGTCAGCATGATGTATGCGGCATATCTACGGCAGATGATCTCACAAGGCCTGAGAGAGGTGCCAGGATATCTGAAGGGAATGCATATCGTAGTCGATGCCGGCAACGGAGCCGCGGGCTTCTTTGCAAAGGAAGTGCTTGAAAGGATGGGGGCCGACGTAAGCGGCAGCCTTTATCTCGAACCTGACGGCACTTTCCCGAACCATCCGGCAAATCCTGAGAACGCCGAAGCCATGGCTGCAATATGCAAGGCGGTAAAGGACAATAATGCCGACCTCGGAATAATATTCGATACAGACGGCGACAGATCCGCGGCCGTAGGACCGGGAGGCATCCCGATCGCGCGCAATGAGATCGTTGCTCTTGCTGCTGCACTTGCGGCTGATGACTATCCGGGAGGCACGGTCGTAACCGACAGCGTCACTTCCAATGAACTTCACGAATTCCTTGAGGGCAAGCTCGGACTCAAGCACCTGAGATTCAAGAGAGGATACAAGAACGTCATCAACAAGGCGAAGGAACTCAATGCTGCGGGGGAACAGGCTTTCCTTGCGATTGAGACATCCGGACATGCCGCCTATTCCGATAACTACTACCTTGACGACGGAGCTTTCCTTGCGGTCCAGATAGTCATCAACGCGGCAAAGCTCAAAGCTCAGGGAAAGGATATCATGGCTCTTCTTGACGGCCTGAAGTCGCCGGCTGAGTCTAAGGAATTCAGATTTAAGATAAAAGCAGAAGATTTCAGGAAATACGGTACGGGCGTGCTCGAAGACTTCGGCAAATGGGCTGAGTACTCGAACAGACTCGAGGTGGTAGAGCCAAACTATGAAGGGGTGAGGGTCAACTACGACATAGACGGCTGCAGGGGATGGTTCCTGCTGAGGATGTCGCTTCACGATCCTGTGATGGCGCTCAACGTTGAGTCGGATACTCCGGGAGGCACAGATAAAGCAATGGCTGCCATCTATGATTTCATGAAAGGCTATAAGGAGATAGAGATCCCTGAAGCCTGATGCAGGGCCGTGAGATGCGGTAGAGTAATGGAAGGAACACCGAAAAAAACACCATCAAAAGACAAAAGGATAAGACGCACGGCTGTCAATATCATAATGATCTGCCTCGCAGGCATCATGCTGGTATCCGGGTGGAAGCTGTT
This sequence comes from uncultured Eubacteriales bacterium, assembly GCA_902786355.1. Classification (GTDB taxonomy): domain Bacteria; phylum Bacillota; class Clostridia; order Peptostreptococcales; family Anaerovoracaceae; genus Crickella. The sequence continues at coordinate 2,215 of CADABZ010000010.1, read as the reverse complement.
TACGATTTGGAGAGGCTATCAGGCTGACCGGTCGGTATACGAAAAGATCTCTGAGGAAGCTGGTGATGATGAGGACAGCATCGATTTTGATGCTCTCAGAGAGATCAATCCGGATGTTATCGGCTGGCTGTATTATGAAGATACTGTCATCGATTATCCGGTCGTACAGGGCGAGAACAACGAAGTCTACCTCAGCATGCTCTTCGACCGCACATGGGGAGGCTGCGGCACGCTCTTTGCGGACTGCATAACCGAAGCGCCTTTTAAGCAGTTCAATACAATAGTATACGGACATCACATGAAGGACGGCACCATGTTCGCATGCCTGAAGGAGCTCAGAGATCCCGAATACTGCAAAGAGCACCCGAAGCTCGAGCTCAGTACGCCTGAAGGCAGGTTCGATCTCGAGATCTGGGCATTCCTCAACGAACCGGCGGACAGCAAAATCTATACTACTAATATAGAGGGCGAGGAAAACAAACAGGCGTATCTGGATCTGACAGAGAATCTTGCGGATTATACGACGGATGTCAATGTAACAACTGAGGACAGGTTGGTGATGCTCTCCACATGCGCATACGAGTTCGAGGATGCCCGCTACATAATCGCATGCAGGATGGTTCCGCAGAATTAACAGACCCGTGGAAACAAAAAAACTACAAAAGCATTGTGTGATGTGATAAAATTTTTCTGTTGGTAATGTGATAATCGAAAGGAAACGATCATGGATTATAAGATGACTATCGCAGGCCTCGAGAGGCATCTGCCGCTTTGCAAGGTCACAGACGACCTGTATATCGCAGGTTTCATTATGTTCAATGATGTAGAGGTAACTGAGGCTGCAGCACGCGAGCTTCTGAAACAGGCACCGGAGTTTGACGTTCTCATCACCGCAGAGAGCAAGGGTATTCCGCTGTGCTATGAAATGGCACGTCAGTCAGGCAAGCCTTATATCGTAGCACGCAAGGGCGCAAAGCTTTACATGCAGGATGTCGTTAAGGTCCAGGTAAATTCGATCACTACAGACCATGTACAGACACTTTGCCTCGGAAGAGATGAGAGAGAACAGATCCAGGGCAAGCGCACACTGATCATCGATGACGTCATCAGCACAGGAGAGTCCCTCGCCGCGCTCGAGACTCTGGTAGAGACCGTCGGCGGAGAGATCGTAGGCAAGTTCACTGTCCTCGCTGAGGGTGAAGCTGCTGACCGCACCGACATCACCTTCCTCGAGTATCTGCCTCTCTTCAATTCGGACGGTACACCGCAATAGATCGTGCAATAGTTTGACAGAACAAAAACAAAGCAATTTGACCTCCCTTTTTGGGAGGTTTTTTGTGCTTTTTTATACAAAAACCGATTGTTTTGTATAATGTACACAAATTAGGGCTCGAAAATTGATTTTTTTCACAAAAAGGTTGACACAAAATCTTCACAATACTATAATCGCACTGTACACAAAACCTGTGCACAAAAGGAGACCATATGTACTTTAGTTCAAGCATTATCGTCATCGGCATTATCGGCGTCCTTCTGGTCGTAAGACTGGTAGAGGGCGATGTTATGCTGTAGGGCGATTGAGTACGAAGGTCATAAACCTGAGCTTGGGAGCCCGCAGCAATGCGGGCTTATTAAATGCCCGGGCAAAGGCAAACAGGCAACTATAATCAACTATATCTCAGTCAGATCCAATAATCAGAAGAGAAAGGGAGAAAGAAAATGAAGAAGACATGGACAAAGGTCGTAGTTGTAGCACTCTCCTGCATGATGGCATTCATGCTGGCAGCATGTGGCGGCGGCGGAAGCGATGCAGGAGACGCAGGAGCAGTTCTGCTCGGTAACACAGGACCTCTCACAGGACCTGCAGCTATCTACGGTAACGCAGTAAAGAACGGCGGACAGCTCGCAGTTGACGAGATCAACGCAGCTAATCCGGACGGCCTCCAGCTTGCATGGCAGGCAGAGGACGACGAGGCTGACGGCGAGAAGGCTGTTAACGCTTACAACAAGCTGATGGACGACGGAATGAAGGTGTTCATCGGATCAACAACATCCGGTTCCTGCGTAGCAGCTTCCGAGAAGGCATTCGAAGACAGAGTATTCACACTCACACCTTCCGCTTCCCAGGTAGCAGTTACAGAGGGTAAGGACAACGTATTCCAGCTCTGCTTCTCCGACCCTAACCAGGGTGTCGCTGCAGCTGACTGGGTAGTCG